>NZ_JAKSYM010000053.1 GCF_022829545.1 Methylobacterium sp. J-030
GGGGCGGGACGCCTCGGCGCTCAGCGGGCTCGTTCCACGCGGGCGGCTCGTCGTGCGTCAGGCGTGCCGCGTCGAGGGGCGCACGGATGATCAACGGCAGATGCGGGTTGGCACGTGGCGGTAGGATCGCCGGTTGCGCAACCGTTTCCGCCGGGTTCGGGTCCAGGAAGGTGCGGGGTCCGTCGGCGGCGTCTAGGGATTCGCCACCGCCATCTATCTTCCCGCGCTGGATAGAGGTCCCACACCTGACGGGGCCTCTCTCGCATGCGGACGATCCAAGTACCTTCTCCATCGCCGACGGACCCCGCACCTTCCTGGACCCGAACCCGGCGGAAACGGTTGCGCAACCGGCGATCCTACCGCCACGTGCCAACCCGCATCTGCCGTTGATCAGCCGTGCGCCCCTCGACGCGGCACGCCTGACGCACGAAGAGCCGCCCGCGTGGAACGAGCGCGCTGAGCGCCGAGGCGTCGCGCCGCCGGCCCCGCCGAACGCGGCAGCGACGCTCGAACCGGACGTACAGCAACCGTTGCGAGATCGCGCGGACGCGATCCCGGTCCGAACCCTGTCGGCAGATCCGACCGCTGCGCCGACCCTGCCACCTCAAGCGGCGCAGACGCGGCGTGCGGCCGAGGTCGTCGTTCGGCCAGCGCCGATAATAACCACCGCACCGCCGCCCCGGCGCACGGCGATGCTCGAACCGGATCATGCGGAGTTGGTGGTGGATCGAACAAGCCCGGTCACGACGCCCCGTGACGTAGGGGTTGTGGTCCAACCGATCCTGAACCCAGGTCCCGCGAGGCACGCACGGTCGCTCAGAAGGCCACGAGCGGCAATCACGATCTCCCGGGCACGGATACCCTACCGCGATGCCGAGACGGCGACGGGCATCCTTAGCCTGCCGACGTCGGCTCGGACGTGGGTCAATGCAGGCGCGGTCGCACACGCCTCTCTGCACCGATCGAGAGCCGATCGTTCAGCCGCTCCGTCACCTTCCCCTGCGCCGTCCTCCCCCTGGACGATGCCACTTGCCCTCGCGCCGACGGACTAGCTCGATGCCGCGGCTCCGAGTTCACCCCCGCGAAGAAGGAGAGCCGTGATGCTCCTACGCTTGATCTGCTGTGCGACCCTCATTTCCGCCCTAGCCGGGCCTACCCTGGCCCAGGATGCGCCCGCCGCGCCGGATACGTCGGCGGCCACCTGGCAGATGCCTTGGCAGATCTCGCCGATCGGGTCGGCCTCGTCTGCAGCTGGCGAGCAGACTATCTTGTCGATGGTGCCAGGCACCGGCTTGGTGAAGGGCACCTCTGCAGCTCTGCAAACCATTGGGCAGCCTCTTCCGGAGGTTCCGGGCCGCAACCGCACGGTGGATACCTGTCGTGCCACCGTGCTGAGCGAAGCGACCAAGGCCGGCATGAAGCAGGTCGAGGCGGTCTCGGCGGGCGCGGATCGGACCGACAAGAAGGGCGACTACTTCGCGCCGGTGCTGTTCCGCATCACCTACGAGCGGCCGATGATGTACGAGGTGCGCGAGGCGGCGATGATCTGCGTCGTCAGCCGTAAGGGCGCAATCGTCGACGCATACATGCCGGCTGACGAGTCGGTCGTCACGCAGTGGACGGATCTGAAGCGCCGGTAACCTGACCCAGTCGCGGTCTGCGACCCATGAACGGTGGAGCGGTTGTGCGACCAATTTGAATCGTAGGGTCTTTTGATTACCCCACGCTATCATTCCCTCAGCGCGCGCTGCGTGCCGAGATACGGAAGATTAGCACCGATACTTGATAGGTCCTCGATAGCGGCGCTTCTAGGCTGACAAAGTTGTACTGACCCCTGGTGTTGTCACCGTCAAGCTTGATGTGATTAGACGCGCTGCATCGAGATGGGTTCGCTACTCGCGAAACAGCATTTACGTGAGACCTGCTACGGGTTGCCGCAGCCCGCCTGCTGGTGCCGGGTTTACTTGAAATTATCCAAGTTTTGAAAGGTATTCATCAGAACGCTAGAGATATGTTTTCGTGCGGCGAGGCGGCCAAGTTGTTTCCGTATCGATCCGATGGAGAAGATCGATGTCTCGGAAGACGTTGGAAGGTAGCGTATGTGTGCAGGCGCACCTCCAGGAGGCCAACGAACTGCTGCGCACTGCCTTGGAAAGCATGGACCAGGGTCTGGTCCTCTATAGTTCCGATATGCGAGTGCGTCTGCACAACCAGCGTGCGCGTGAACTTCTCGATCTACCCGCAACCGTGCTGTACGACGGCAGTCCATACAGTGCCATCAATGCGTTCCAGGTCGCGCGTGGCGAGTTTCAGACTAGTCCAGCTCCGCTGGTCGCGGCACTGGACACTGCCGATCTCGCCAGCCTGCCCGACGTGTACGAGCGTGAACGCCCTGACGGTACGAGCCTGGAGGTGCGTGTCGTGCGGCTGCCGGACGGCGGGTACGTGCGCACGTACACGGACATCACGCGCCGCCGCGAGAGCGAGCGAGCCGCGCGAGCCAGCGAAGCCCGCTTACGTCTGAGCGAGGAGCGGCTGGCCCTGGCGCTCGATAGCGGCGAGGACTGCCTGTTCGACTGGAACCTGATCGACGGGACGACATGGGTGTCCGAGCGCTGGCGCGATAGGCTTGGGCTCGTGGGTGAACGCGCTCGGCCTACCATGTCGGGTTGGATCGAGGCGATCCACCCAGACGATCGCGAGCGCGTGATGACCGCGACGCGGGCGCACCTGAGGGGGCAGACACCTACGCTCGAATGCGAGTACCGAGTGGGTCAGGCAGGGGATGAGGCGCTATGGGTGCTCGCCCGCGCCCGCGTAGCCGCTCGCGCCCCGGACGGTCGGGCGCTGCGATTGGTCGGTACGCTGATCGATATCTCTAGACGCAAGGAAGCGGAGGCGCGCATCGCCCACATGGCATTGTATGATGCGCTCACCGGCCTGCCGAACCGCAATCTCTTCCGCGAACGTCTTGATGATGTGCTGCCCCGGGCGGCGCTGGCGCCGAACCGTCACGCCGTGCTCGCACTTGATCTCGACCACTTCAAGATCGTCAACGACACCCACGGGCATCTCGCAGGAGATCGGGTGTTGCGTCTGGTAGCGGAGCGCATCCGCTCGGCGGTGCGCGATACAGACACGGTCGCCCGGCTCGGCGGCGACGAGTTCGCGATGATCCTCTCCGACATCGACGGTGATGCAGCCGTGAGGGGGGCGTGTGAACGCATCATAGCCGCCGTGGACGAGCCACTACTGCTCGATGGGACCGTGATCGATATCGGCGTGAGCATCGGCGTGGCGCTCCTATCCGACGACGGCACTGAAGCCGAGGGTGCGTTCCAGCGCGCCGACATGGCCCTGTTCCAGGCGAAGGCCGCGAGCCGCAACACCTACCGGATGTACGAGGCCGAGGCGCACGCGCGCACCGCCACACGCAGCCTGCTCGCGATCGACATGAAGGAGGCGATCCGGCGGGGCGACTTCTTCCTCGTCTACCAACCGATCATTGACGTGACGACCGGGGCAATCGTGAGCTTTGAAGCCTTGATGCGTTGGCAGCATCCCGTACATGGCCTCATTCCGCCGGGCGAATTCATCCCCGTGGCGGAGGATACGGGGCTGATCGTGCCGCTGGGCACCTGGGCGCTGCGTGAGGCGTGTACCGAGGCGCTGAACTGGCCCGCATCCGTGCGCGTGAGCGTCAACGTCTCCGCGGTGCAGTTCCGCGGCGGGCTGGAGGAGGCTGTCGTGGCTGCCCTATCAGCGACTGGTTTCCCAGCACGACGCTTGAAACTTGAAGTGACCGAGAGCCTACTGGTGCAGAACCCAGAGCAGGCCGTCGGGGTGTTGCACCGGCTTCGCGCCCTCGGTGTGCGATTGGCGCTCGACGATTTTGGTACGGGCTACTCGTCACTGAGCTATCTGCGGCGATTTCCGTTCGACAAGATCAAGATAGATCGATCCTTCATCCGCGACATCGCCGATCCGGATGCGGCCGCCATCATTCGGGCGGTCGTGAGCATCGGCGAACGGCTGGGCATGGGCATCGTCGCAGAAGGGGTCGAGACGGTCGAGCAACTCGAACTGGTCCGGCGTGAGGGCTGCACGGAGGTGCAGGGATATATCTTCAGCAAACCACGAACGGCTGCGGACGCGCGAGTTCTCTGCAGCGAACGGCCGAATGACGGGCGCTCGGAACGCGAAACACGAGTAAGATCCTCGGTCGAGATGGACGCTCAGCCGCAGGAGGAAGCCTCGCCTGGCTGCGATTGGGACGAATCTGCCGTCAGCGAAGGTAGGCCACCAGTCGGGATACCCAGTGAGCGCAAAATCGTGGAGATGTTTGGCAATCTAGTGCAGACACCAGTCGAGCCGCAACGGGCGTTGCGCCAGCGGCAGTGAAGCATCGCCGATGCCATCATTAGTACCACAGCGATGGCTACAAGCTCATCAAGGTCAATGATGGAGCCGGTGAACTCGTTGGCAACGGACTGATGCCCGCCGATCCATTGGCCGGAAGGGATGTCTATGCGTTCGTCGTCATCCGGTCTTGCGAGTAAGAGCTGCGCTCTCGCTCAGACAAATAGCCTCGATCTTGGCCTTCAACGTCACGCTCGTGAACGGCTTGACGATGTAGTTGCTTACGCCAGCCTTCTTCGCCGCGATGACGTTTTCAATCTTCGATTCCGCGGTGATCATGAGGAACGGGGTAAACCGCAGGGCTTCATCGGCGCGTATATGCTGCAGTAGCTCGTAGCCAGTCATCGGCTCCATATTCCAATCGGAGATGACGAGCCCGTATTTACGCTCCTTGAGGCGACCGAGCGCAGTTGTGCCATCAGATGCATCATCGATTTCACTGAAGCCGATCTGCTTCAGCAAGTTGCGGATGACACGGATCATCGTCTGGTAGTCATCGACGACGAGGATCGGCATGCTGAAATCGAGGAGCATATGCATCGCTATTTCCGCTAGAGCGAGATGCCTTACTGCCTTCACGAAAGAACTTATGGGACTTTCGAACGAAACTAAGAGACTGCGATCATGTCACCCGCTGCGGCCAGCATATCGGCCATCGCATCCGACGCGGTGCTAAAGGCCGGAGTACCAGTGTCCCAGTCTCGCTTTGCCAACGCTGCTATCATCCGTGCCGCTTCAGTGAGAGCCAGCTGTTCCGCTCGAACGAACTGCGTGAATGCCGGGTGCTGTTCGATAGCCGTGCCCTTCAACTGCACGCCAAGCGCGGGCGTCGACTCGCTCCGCATGGTAGCGGCGGACGCGTCCGGCGCAGCCTGGCCCAACAGTATGCTCGCCAGCCGCCGCTTCCATACACCGACATCGCCCGGCAGCCGCACGAGCTGATATGCCGGAGCAGTCTCGTTCGCTGCGTCGAGCGCCTTCATTCCAGTGGCCTCCGCCGCGACGAGCCGCGCGGTGATGCTCGCGATCTCCCCACGGGTCTTCGTCGCCTTCTCGGCGATGCCCTGCACGTTCTGTGCGATCTCCTGCGTGGCCTGCCGCTGCTGACCCAGAGTCTCGGACAAGGCGCGGTTCAAGTCGCTGGTCTGACGAATACCGGCGTCAGCCTCCGCGACGCAGGCGCCGAGCCTCTCAACAACCACCGAACCGGCGATCACAGCAGCGCGGCTCTCGCTCACGGCATGCGCGATCTGACCCATCTCGGACTGCAGTGTCCCGAGCCAGGTACGGATCTCGTCCGTGGATTTGGCGGTCTGGGCGGAAAGCGCCTTCACTTCGGAAGCGACGACGGCAAAGCCTTTGCCAGCCTGTCCTGCCCGGGCGGCCTCGATCGTGGCGTTCAGAGCGAGCAGGTTAGTTTGCCCGGAGATGTTTGCGATTGTTCCGGCCATGGTGCCGATCTGCGCGACTGCCCCTTGTAGGACATCCAGGCGCTCATTGATCTGAGAGGTTCGCGCGTCGATGGCCTGCATCGCCTGACGGACCTGCTGTAGCTCACCCAGGCAGGCAAGCATTGCGGTGCGGGCAGCCTCCGCCGAGCTGCCAGCCGCCTCGGAGGTGTCGGCGACCTGAGCGATGGAGGCGACCATCTCCTCGGTGGCGCTGGCGATAGTCTGTGCCGAGTCGGCTACCTGACCGACGTCGTGCGTGGTCCAACCGACATTGATCGCGGCTTCGGAGGCTTCCCGCGCTACGGTTGCCAGCGCGCCGAGATGGGTATGTCGCTCACGGCGCGCACGCGTGAGTAGCCGCGAGAACACATCCCGCAGCGGGCCCTCCGGCAGATCGGCGATAGTCAGGTCCTGGGCCGCAGCCAGCCGCTCTACGGCTGTGAGTAGCCGCTGCTCCTCAGCGCGCTGAAGTCGCTCTGCGCCACCGACATCCGGCCGAGGCGAAGGCTTGGCCGACTGGCGGAACGAAAGGCCGATCATGGCGTGCTTCCAAGGTAGTTTACCGCGATGCTGCCGAGCGTTGGTTAAGAAACTGTCAAGCACATGAACTCAACGGCTGAACCGGCGAGGAGCACTGAGCTACGAGCGGCATCGCGATTGCACGCTGAGCAGTCTGCAGCGCCAGACCGTGCACCTCGTCCACGCCCCTACACCGTCGCCGTCTGCACGTTTCGCAGTGCCAGCGCGTACAGCCCGTCCGCCGACTTGGTGAAGGCGTCCGCGTGCTCCCGCGGCGTCTGGCTGCCGGTGATATCCACCTTGAAGCTGTTGTGCTGGGTCAGAGACCGGCTGCTGCTCGACGTGCTGGTGTTCGTCACGGGGCTGGCGCCGACCGGAGCGGGCTGCATCAGGTTCTTCGGGTCGATGTGGTTCGGGTCAAAGCCGCCAGGGCTCATGCTTGGCAGGCCGCGAACGCCCGCGGCTGGTGGGACAACGATCTTGGAGTTGGCAGCCTCGGCTGGCGCGACACCCGCCCCTGAGCGGCGAAGCGCGTGCAGGTTCGGCAGGCGGAAGTCGTATGCCTTCTGCTTGAACTTGGGGTTCTCGTAGCCGTCGATCCCCTCGCGGAGCTTAGCCTCCTCGGTCGACGCGGCCTTGATCCGATTCCAGACGCCCTGATAGCGGCCACGAAGGAACTCGTGCCTCAGAAACTGCTGCTGCGCGCCCACGTCGGTCCAATCGACGCCCATCCGGGCCGCGAACGCCTTGAGTTGCGTGAACCGGTCGGCGTGCCACTGCGCTGTGCCGAAACTCGTCGGTCGGCCGCTCGGATCGGGGTCGCCCTTGATCGTCGGGTCGAGGTTTGCGGTCGACTCACCCTGCATCATCGCGACCATGGCCCGTGCTGTCCCAAGGTCGGCACCCATGCCACCCTCGGCGATGGGGCCCTGAAAGAACTTCAGCCACGACGCGACCCGCTCCTTGCCGCCCGCGGAGTTGGCACCGGGCTTCCAGCGATGGCCGTGGGTCGTGATGGTGCCGTCATCCTCAGGCGCCAGGCCACCGTCGCCGCCATGGGCATCGGCCGAGCCGCCGGAGAACGTACGCTTCACCGCGCGGGCAGCTCTCCTGAAAATGCCCGGCCGATCCTCAGGGGCGCGCTCGCGCTGCTCATCAAAGCCGACGCCCTTGCCGCCGCCCTGTCCAACGCCAAGCGCATCCTGGATCGCACCACCGAGCCCGAACCGGCCGGACAGGATCAACGTGCCCAGCTTGTCGATGAAGCTGTAGATGCTCGACAGATGCAGCCACTCGTCGATCTTCTTCAGGACCGCCCAGACTGTCTCGAAGGCGTGACCGATCGCGGCGACCCGATCGGCGAAGTCGTTCCAACGGTCGATGAACATCTTGCCGTGATCGCTGGCGAACCACTCGACCATGGCTTGAATCTTGTCCGTGATCCAGATGATCCCGTCGGCCGTGGTGCGCAGGATCGTGTTCACGACCTCCGGGTTGTCCGCGATGAACTTGTTGAACCGCGCGACGATGGCCTCCAGGGCCGGCGCGAGGCTCGTCATCAGCCGATCGCTGAGGGCTGCCGACGTGGCCTGGAGGCGGGTCAGCGAGCGCTGGAACGACTGCGATGCCGCCGCTGCCTGCTCTGAGTTGACCCCCAGCGATTTGGTCAGGCTGTTGTACTCGGCCTGATAGCGGTCGAGCTGATCAATGTACTGCGTGATCAGCTTGTAATTTTCCTCCGAGATGCCGGCTTGTCCGGCTTCACGGAAGCCAACATCATACGGGTGCTTCTGCAACTTGCGCACGGTGTCGAGCATCTGCTCGGCGGGATCCTTCGTCATGTCCACACCCAGACTCTGGACGTAGCTCTTGACGCCGCTGTTCTCGCGTAAGGCTTTCTGAAAACTCTCCACTGCGCTGATAGCCTGTTCCGACGTGCCGCCAACTTGGGAGAAGGCATAGCCGAGCGCCTTAAGGCTCTGCACCGAGGCGCCGGTCCGCGCGGATACGAAGCCGAGATTGTCGAAGGCACCCGTGACCTTGTTAACGGCAAACCCTACCGCGGTCGCCATGGCAGTGGCCGCCAACGCTACCCGGCTCAAACCGGCGATGAACTCCTTGTGGCGCTCCTCGCGCTTGCGAGCCTGCTCCTTCTCAGCCTTCTCCTTGTCCTGGGCAGCTGCGAGCGCCGCACGCGCCTCCTTCAGATTCGTCTCTCGGGTGAGCTTGGCGACCTCCTCCTCGGTCTTGGCGCCCGCCCACCGGGCATCCTCGATCCGCTTCTCGGCTGCCGTCACGGCGGTCTCATAGTCGGCGATCGACTTCTTGGCCGTGTTGAGCGAGGCGGTGTTCACGTCGAACCCGAGGGCGACGGCGAACGACTCGATCCAGTTGTCTGCCATGGTCGTCCTCCCCCTCAGTGCTGCACTTCGGCGCTGGTCTGCGCCCGCATCTTGGCGGTAACCGACAACACCATGGCCATCGTCTCCAGTACGGCCGCCTCCTCGTACCCGCCGGCCCCGATGAACCGGATCAAGACCGACATGGCGACCGTGCCGAGCGTGTCGTCGTCCACGGTGTAGCCCTTGAGGGCCATGCCTTCCCGTGCGCCCGCGACGGCGCCCTTCCACTGCGGCGAAGCGAGAAAGATCTTCTCAGGATCGTCCATCATCAGCCCGGGTATCCTATGCCGCGAGACGCCAGTGCCGGCGAAACGGAGCCGGCCGAGAGCTTGACCCCGATGAACT
>NZ_JAKSYM010000055.1 GCF_022829545.1 Methylobacterium sp. J-030
TTGGCTGATCGACCGTAGGCGCCGGCGGCTGGGTGAGGCGAGCGCTCCCGCCTGCGACGCGGAGGGCCTGATGCCCCGCTACTTCATCGACACCTTCGACAGCATTGTCGCCATAGATGACGTCGGCCACGAGTTGCCGGACGAGGCTGCTGTGCGGGAGGTTGTCCGCAAGACGTTGGCCGACATGCTCGGGTCCGAGCATAAGGCACGGCCGGCTGCTCAGTACCGGGCCGAGGTTCGCGACGAAGCTGGCAAGAGCATACTCACCGCCTCTGTGCTCATCGTCATCGATAAGGTGCCGGAGCGGAAGGCAGTCGTAGCTGCCAATTAGCAGACGTTCCTATCATCCGAAGATGGTTGCAAGCAGACCCCAACGATGAGCGGCACGCATCAGGCCTACGTCGTCGGATGAGCGAGCCCCTTAAAGCTACGCTTTTTTCACGCCGGATGGCACAGTGCGCCACCATGCCGATCCGGCCCGAGCACCGCTTCATCTATCCCATCGACTGGGCGCAGCTCTCAGCCGTAATACGGTTCGGCCGGGCGAGAGGCTGCTGCGAGGGCTGCGGGCGGCCGCATGGGCGGATGGTCTACCACCTGGGCGATGGGCGCTGGTGGGATGCGGATGCCGCCCGGTGGCGCGACGGGTGGGGGCGCCGGATCCGGATCGCTGCAGAAGCTGACATCCTCGGCAGCGCCCGTCGCACCCGCGTGGTACTGGCCGCCGCACACCGGGATCACGGCACCTCGAACAACGCGGGCGCCAACCTCGCGGCCTTCTGCCAGCGGTGCCACATGATCCACGACCGGCCGGAGCATCGGAGGCGGCGGTGGCGCACGCTGTTCCGGCGGAAGGCGCTGGGCGACCTGTTCGGTGGGCCATACGCCTGAGGGTCTGCTGGCGAAGATAGTTCGATCGTCAGCTCGCCTGATTGAGATCCAGGTCGCGGATTAGGTCGCCGATCGGGTCGCCTTCAGCAGCCTTCCCTTGAGGGGCCGGCGGCATAAGCTTGCCCGACAATGTCGGCGACGACCGCACTCCTGACGGCAGAGTCACCGTCAGGTGATGCGACAGCAGTGCCCTACTGTTGGCCATCACCAACGCGGGTTCGCTGCCGTGTAGTTTCCCAGGTGGGTCGGTCCAAGCAGTCGACGTTGATGGCGCATCGATAGCCACCGTGACGACCCGCGCTCTTCGATCAGAACGCTCGTAATTGCCCGGGTGCAGCACATGAGCGGCGACAAGCAGGCCGGCAACTGCGATCGCCGTCGTGGCCAGGGTGGATCGATAGTGTTCCATGTCGGCAGAACATACTGCCAAGCTCGTCGTTCCGCTGGATCGCGCGGAATAGCTAATCGCAGCTTTACAGTCGCATCGGCCTGAGGCGGTCGGATCCAGTTGCGATCTGGTCTGTGGCTACTCAATCACCTCCACAATGCGCCGGCTCCTCGGTTCGACCAACACGGGATGGCCGTTGATGATCGTGTAGCTGTATTCGGGCAACGCGAACTCCCGCGGCACATCGTAGTAGACCACCCCGTCCTCCGGCAGCACGGTCCCAACCCGTACTGGATCAGAGAGTATCACGGATGGGCGGTGTTCCCCCAGCGCGTAGATGCGGAAGCGCTCCCGGCGATCAACGCCCAAAATTCCATTGGCTGTACCCACGGCTGCGCCGATTGCTCCACCGACGAGTGCCCCGAGCGGACCGGCGATTTCCTCTCCGCGCTCCACCCCTTCCCGAGCGCCCCGGTCCAACCCTTGCGCATGGACGGCCCCAGTGAGGTCAAGCGTTGCCATAAGCGTGAGAGTGATCATGACCCGCATATCGCATCCTCAAGGTTGAGTGCGGCTGGCGTTCAGCGGCACCAAGAAGCAGCCCCGCACCACCGGATCGGCGTTCGGTCGATCGCACCTGTCGTTGTGGGGTCAGCGGACGGCAGGTGCGCGATCGTTGGTTTAGCGGGCCGATTCGCTTCCACCAGCATGGCGGCCGAGAAGCAGCAGAGGGCTAGAACGGCGATCCAAAGAGCGCCTTTCAGGGTTCGAAGGGTTCGCCTGGACATGACGGCAACGCTGGAGGCTGTCGGTTAGCGAACCCTTGCACCGCGCCACGACCATCAGACCTATCGCTATCGAGCGCATCACATCGATCCCATCTGCGCTCGATCGGCCGCATCGCGCTCGGCCCGCATTCGACCTACGATCACCGCGTCGTTGCCCCGCTGGCAAAAGCGGGGCGGCACGGCCGCCGGAGACGTGGCTATGCGCTACCGAGCCCCTGTCGCCCTCGCCCTTGTCGCCGGCCTCACTGCCTTGCCCTGTCATGCCCAGACGCAGGAGGAACAGGCTTTAGCCTTGCTCCGAGCGTCCAGCGCGCAATCGGCCATCATCACGTTCTGCGGCAAGCACTTCGCGATCGATGGGACGACCGCCCTGAGGATTTCCCAGACTGCACGAGACGTGGCAACCAAGGTCCTCGGTCCAGAGCGGGCCAATGCCGCCTTCAAGGACGAGTTGGCGCGGCGCTACGCCGAGGTGAAGGAAGCCGGGGAACAGCAGTGGTGCGCCGACCAGCGCGATGAACTTTCAGGGGGCGAGGTCCGGATCTTCAAAGATTGAGGCGCTGGCGGTTTAATCGCCGCCGTGACCATCGCCACCGCCGTCGCCATCACCGCCGTCCAGCAGCCAGTCCAGCAGATCCACACCGACATCGGCAGTTGCGTCACAGTCTGCCTTGTCTTGCGGCTTCTCCGCATGCTGCGCCCGCACCTCGGCGAACAGCTCGCGCGCCAGCCGGTCCAGTTCCGCGTCGGACAGCTTCCGCTCTGGCTGGGCTGGCATAGGCGCTTTCCTTCGTACCGTCCGCTCGGCCCCACCCCGATCTGCTCACGGGGCGGGGGAGCGTCCGATCTCACCAGCGGGCAGGCCGATACGCAACGCAGCCCAACAGCAGGATAGCGAAGGGGGGTTATCGGACCGTCAGCGGGGCCGGCCGAACTTTGTGCCGGAACAGGCTGCGCAGGAGACGGAAGGGTAGGCTCACCAGCCGATAGGCCGCGTGGGCGGCCATCACGACGAGAACGGCAAGCAGCGCCAGCAGGGTGTTGCGCAACGCAGGTACTTCCGGTGGCTTGAACACAGCGGGCCGCCCCCGCCATTGCCTCTAGCAGACGCGCTGATCGCGGCGGGATTGTGAGCCACCAAGCCATTCCCGGCGGCATGGCTGATGAACCCGAGAAACAAGCCTGGGATCGCCACCGCGAGGAATGCCCAGAGCTCAAGGTCGGATAGGTCCATATGTGATCCGTAGACGAGGAACGGGCTCACGGAAGCGCGATTGCCTTGTTGCCGCATGGCAGGTCCTGCAACCGGCCAGCGGTCAACAGGGAGATACGCCGATGAGAACTGCACTGACCA
>NZ_JAKSYM010000059.1 GCF_022829545.1 Methylobacterium sp. J-030
ATGCCTGGTCGGGTCGGGACAAAGTCCCGCAAGGGGGGAACCCGGCTTCCTGAAGCGACGCGACCGTCATGAAGGCCGGCGTTCAATTCTGCACCGTCGCGCTGCCCCTCTCCCGACCCCCTTCGGGGGCCACCCTCCCCCGCAGAGGGGGGAGGGGATCGGCGGCGCGCGAACCCGAACACCGTCAGAGCGCCCGCACCCGCTGCACCAGCTCGCCGACGAGCCCCCGCGCGGTCCTGCCCTCGGCGGCGGCCCGCCAGGTCAAGCCGATCCGGTGGGAGAGCGCGTCGCGGGCGAGTTCGGTGACGTCCTCGGGCACGACATGATCGCGACCGCGCAGCCACGCCCGGGCCTTGCCGGCCATCATCAGCGCCAGGGTGCCGCGCGGGGAGGCCGGATGCTCGATCATGGCGCGCAGGTCCGGGGCCGCCGCGTCGGTGCGGGTCGCCGCCACCAGCCGGACCAGATAGTCCTTCAAGGCCGGCGACACGTAGGTGGCGAGCGCCGCCTCCCGGGCCGCGCGCACGTCGGCCAGCGACAGGCGCACCGGCATCGCCTCGATGTGATGGGTGATCTCGCCCTCCACGAGGTCGAGGATCGCCCGCTCGGTCTCCGCGTCGGGCATCTCGACCACGACGTGCAGGAGGAAGCGGTCGAGCTGCGCCTCCGGCAGCGGGAAGGTCCCGGCATGCTCGATCGGGTTCTGGGTCGCCACGACCATGAACGGGTCGGAGAGCCGGTGCGTCGCCCCCGAGACCGTCACCTGCCCCTCGGCCATGGATTCGAGCAGCGCCGACTGCACCTTCGGCGGCGCGCGGTTGACCTCGTCCACCAGCACGAGGGCGTGGAACAGGGGGCCGGGCAGGAACGCGAAGGTGCCGCTGTCCTGCCGCCAGACGGTGGTGCCGGTCAGATCCGCCGGCATCAGGTCCGGGGTGCACTGGATGCGCGCGAAGGAGCCGTCGAGCCCGTCGGCGAGGCGCTTGACCGCGCGGGTCTTGGCCAGACCCGGCGCGCCCTCGATCAGCAGGTGCCCGCCGGTGAGGAGCCCGATCAGCAGGCGCTCGACCAGGCCGGCGCTGCCGATCAGGCCGCGCTCCAGCCCCTCGCGGAGCGCCATGACGCGCCCGTGCAGGCCCGCGTCCGGGATGGTCCCGGGCCGGTCTTCCGTGAGCGCGTCGCTCATGCGGAACCGCATCCTGCGCGGGCCGCTGGGCCAGCCACCTTGGCTCCGTCCTGCATCCTGCACGTCTCCTCGGCCGGGTCCCGAATTCTTAAGGGATCCTCAGGCTCCTGCCGGTGTGCCCGCTGCCCGGTGGGGCCGTCAATCCCGGTTCCGTCCCCCTTTTCGGGCCGGGACCGGGCCGTGATGTCACGGTTTCGTCACCGCCTCGCTCTCAAGAACCGCCGATGACCAGCTACGCCGCCCTCCCCGAAGAAGCGAAATCCGCGATCGGCCTGCTCGTGGCCTTCGTGCTCGGCACGATCATCGGGGCCGAACGGCAGTACCGGCAGCGCACCGCGGGCCTGCGTACGGCGGTGCTGGTGGCGGTGGGCGCCTCGGCCTTCGTCGATCTCGGCATGCGGCTGACCGGCCCGGACGGGGGCGTGCGCACGGTGGCGTACGTGATCTCCGGCATCGGCTTCCTCGGCGCCGGCGTGATCATGAAGGAGGGGATGAACGTCCGCGGCCTCAACACGGCCGCCACCCTGTGGTGCTCGGCCGCCGTCGGGGCGTTCTGCGGCGCCGACCTGCCGCTCGAGGCGGTGTTCGTGATGGTGACGGTGCTGGCCTGCAACACGGCGCTCCGGCCGCTGGTGAACGCCATCAACCGCGCGCCGATCCGCGAATCGGCGACCGAGGCGACCTACGAGGTGCAGGTGACCACCGCCCCCGGCGAGGCCGGGCCGGCGCAGGATCTTCTCGTCGAGCGCCTGGAGGCGGCCAACTACCCGGTCAGCAGCGTCGCGGTGGAGGAGCGCGGCGAGCGCGCGGTCGACGTGGTGGCGACGCTGACGGCGAGCGCCGTGAAGGCGGAGGAACTCGACGCCGTAACCAACGACCTCGCCCGGGCGCCGGGGATCCGGCATGCGACGTGGTCGGTGCAGACGGCCGATTGAGTCTCTCGGGACGCGGCCGCGCGTCTGCCGGCGCGGCCGGGGTTTCCGAAGGGCGAGGCCCCTTGGCGGGTGGTCGGGGCGGAGCCCTGACGCGGCGTCCCTGGCGTCAGCGCCGCGGGTCGAGGGGCCGGCCCCGGCGCTCGATCACCACGGTCGGTCGGGTGCGCCGCTCGACCACGACGGTGCGCGGCGCCCGGCTCGGGCCCGCCTGGGTCAGGATCCGCTCCGGCACGCGCTCCGGCTTCGCCGTCTTGGCCGCCAGGACGTGCGGGCGGACTTCATCTACCGGCAGACCGATCAGGCCGGCGGCGATCTCGGCCTGCTGCTCGACATCGTCGGCGAGGTCCTGGGCGGCCGCGACGGCCTCGCTCACCGTCGGCGGCTCGCGGCGCACCCGGATCGGCGGCAGGTCGGCGAAGCTCTTCTGCGTCTTCTTCACGGGGCGACTCGCAGTCTTCATCGGTCCGGTATAGCGCCTTCCGGCCCGGTTGTGCAGTGCATCAAAACCATGCGACCGGCGTCGAGCGCGCATGCCTGACGGGCGGTTGCCACCGCACCGCACGGGCGGGCCGCAGCGCCGTCGAGGACGCGAATACGTTGGCTCCGAATCACGTCCTGTCGCAGAGTGTCCGCGACATAGGAACGCAGGCCGACGTACGCAATGGTCTTCGATGTCCGGCGGCGGGCCCTCAACCCATCGTGAAGGCGGGTGTGATAGCCTCACGCCATGACCGAGACCCTCGATCCCCGGCTCACCCCCGCCCGCGCCGACATCGCCGACGCGCGCCTGCGCGGCCGGGTCGAGGCCGCGCGCTTCGTGGCGGGCAGCCCCCGCCGGGTCACGGCCGCCTCGGCCCCCCTGCGGCGCGAGCCCTCCCTCGGGGCCGGGCTCGACACCGAGGCGCTGCTCGGCGAGGCCGTCACCCTCTACGATGCGGCGGACGGTTTCGCCTTTGTGCAGCTCGTCCGCGACGGCTATGTCGGCTACCTGCCGGCCGACAGCCTCGGCCTGGCCGGGCCGGAGCCGACCCACCGGGTCACGGCCGTACGCACCTTCCTGTATCCGGAGCCCGACCTGAAGCGGCCGGTCCTCGCCCATCTGAGCCTCGGGGCGCGGCTGGTGGCGACGGGGGAGTCGGGCGCCTACCTGGAAACCCCCGGCGGCTACGTGTTCGCCCGCCACTGTGTCCCGGTGGCGGAGCACGCGCCGGACTACGCCGCCACCGCCGCGCGCCTCGTGGGGACGCCCTACCTCTGGGGCGGGCGGACGAGCCTCGGCCTCGACTGTTCCGGCCTCGCACAGCTCTGCCTCGACGCCGCGGGCCTGCCCTGCCCGCGCGACGCCGACATGCAGGAGCGCGCCCTCGGGCGCGCGCTGCCCCTCGATGTCGCGGGCCTGCGCCGGGGCGATCTCGTGTTCTGGCGCGGCCATGTGGGGCTGATGCTCGATGCCGAGACGCTGATCCACGCCAACGGCCACCACATGGCGGTCGCGGTGGAGCCCCTGGCCGGCGCGGTGGAGCGGATCCAGGCCCACAGCTACGGTGCGGTGACCGGCCTCCGGCGGCTCTGAGCGCGTACGGGTCCAAACCGCGCGGCAATCGTGCTACAGATGGGTCCCGCCTCCGTCGCGCGGCCCGGTTCCACGACCTGGCCTGTTGACAGGACAGCCCCGCCCTCGCCACATCCCCCGCATGACAGCCGAAACCGCGCCCCTCGCGCCCGTCCCGGGCACCGCCGGCAAGCCGCCGCTGGAGATCCTGCTCTGCGCCCCACGCGGCTTCTGCGCCGGGGTGGTGCGGGCCATCGACGTGGTGGAGCGCGCGCTCGCGATCTACGGGCCGCCCGTCTACGTCCGCCACGAGATCGTCCACAACAAGTACGTCGTCGAGAGCCTGAAGCGGAAGGGCGCCGTGTTCGTGCGCGAGCTCGACGAGGTGCCGGACGGCGGCGCCCCGGTGATCTTCTCCGCCCACGGCGTGGCCAAGACCGTGCCGGCCAACGCCGATTCGCGCGGGCTCACCACGATCGACGCCACCTGCCCGCTGGTCACCAAGGTCCACCGCGAGGCCGAGATCCATCACAAGCGCGGCCGCCACGTGCTGCTGGTCGGCCATTCCGGCCATCCGGAGGTGGTGGGCACGATGGGCCAATTGCCCAAGGGCTCGATCACCCTGGTGGAGGATCTCGACCAGATCGCCGCCCTGAACCCCGAAGACCCCGACAACCTCGCCTGGGTCACCCAGACGACCCTGTCGGTGGACGACACGCGCCACATCGTCGAGGCGCTGAAGCGGAAATTTCCGGCCATCACCGGGCCGCACAAGGACGACATCTGCTACGCCACCACCAACCGCCAGGAGGCGGTGAAGCAGGTGGCGCCGCTGGTCGACGCGCTGATCGTTGTCGGCTCCTCCAACTCCTCGAACTCGCAGCGCCTGCGCGAAGTCGCCGAGCGGGTCGGCTGCCCGATCACCCGGCTGGTGCTCCGGGCCGAGGAGATCGACTGGCCGGCCTTCGAGGGCATCCGCAAGCTCGGCCTCACGGCAGGCGCCTCGGCCCCCGAGGTGCTGGTGGAGGAGATCATCGACGCCTTCGCGGCCCGCTACGACGTGCTGGTCGACACGGTCTCGACCGTGATCGAGGACATGGTGTTCCCGCTGCCGCGGGAGCTGCGCAGCGAGGCCGCCGAATAGGCGGTTTCCGGACGTCTCAGCAGGCTTATCCCGCCCGCCACCTCATCCTGAGGTGCCCCGTGAGCGGGCCTCGAAGGAGGCCTCCAGACGGCGTCGCGATCCCTAGAGCCCTCCGTCGGGGCCTCCGCTGCGCTCCGGCACCTCAGGATGAGGGCGCGGGTGGGACGGCTCACCCATCCCACCGATTCCAACCCGAGCGCGAACACGTGGCCGTCTACACCGAGGTATCCGACGCGGCGCTCGCGGACTTCCTGTCGGCCTACGCGATCGGCGGCCTGCTCTCCTACAAGGGCATCGCCGAGGGCGTCGAGAACTCGAATTTCTTTCTCCATACCACCGACGGCTCCTACATCCTGACCCTCTACGAGAAGCGGGTGCGGGAGGCCGACCTGCCGTTCTTCATCGGGCTGATGGAGCATCTCTCGGCCCGCGGCCTCGCCTGCCCGCAGCCGGTGCGGGACCGGACCGGCCAGGCGCTCGGACGACTCTGCGGCCGGCCCGCCGCGATCGTGAGTTTTCTGGAGGGCGTCTCGGTCAAGAATCCGGGCGTCGAGCATTGCCGGGAACTCGGCCGGGCGCTGGCCGCGCTCCACGCCGCCGGCCGCGATTTCTCGATGGTGCGGGACAACAACCTCTCAGTGTCGTCCTGGCGGATGCTCTTCGCGCAAGGAGAGGCCGAGGCTGATTCGGTCGAGCCCGGCCTCGCCGAGCGCACCCGGGCCGACCTCGCCGTCCTGGAGGCACAGTGGCCGAGGGGCCTGCCGGGCGGCGTGATCCACGCGGATCTGTTCACCGACAACGTGTTCTTCATCGGCGATGCCCTGTCGGGCCTGATCGACTTCTACTTCGCCTGCACGGACGCCTTCGCGTACGACATCGCGGTCTGCCTCAACGCGTGGTGCTTCGCGCACGACGGCACCTTCCACCACGACATGGCGACGGCCCTGTTTGCCGGCTACGAGGCCGTGCGGCCGCTGGAACCCGCCGAGGTCGCGGCCCTGCCGATCCTGTGCCGGGGGGCGGCGCTCCGGTTCATGCTGACCCGGCTGGTCGACTGGCTGAACGTGCCACCCGGCGCCCTGGTGAAGCCGAAGGATCCGCGGGAATTCGATCGCCGGCTCACCTTCCACCGGCAGGTGCGGGACGCGCGGGATTACGGGCGGCAGGGCTGAGACCGGATGAGCACCGAGGGAGCCGAGCCCGCCGCCGAGCCGACGCGGGTCAAGATCTACACGGACGGCGCCTGCTCGGGGAATCCCGGGCCGGGGGGCTGGGGCGCGATTCTCATTTTCGGCGACACCCGGAAGGAGCTATCGGGGGGTGAGGCCCACACCACGAACAACCGCATGGAGATCCTCGCGGCGATCGAGGCGCTGGAGGCGCTGAAGCGTCCGTGCCGGGTCGACCTGTTCACGGACTCGCAGTACCTGCGCCAGGGCATCACCGCCTGGATTCACAACTGGAAGGCGCGGGGCTGGCGCACCGCCGACAAGAAGCCCGTGAAGAACGAGGATCTCTGGCGCCGGATCGACACCGCGCGGGAGTGCCACGAGGTGGCGTGGCACTGGGTGAAGGGCCACGCCAGCGACCCGCTCAACAACCGAGTCGACGCGCTGGCGGTGGCCGCGATGCTGCCGTTCAAGCGGCGGTGAGGACCGAGTGCCTGGCTGGTTCGCGTCGGCCACACACCGTTCGTAGCGACTGAACATCCAATCCATCCCCTCATCCTGAGGGGCCGGAGCGCAGCGGAGGCCTCGACGGAGCCCTCCAGAGATCGCGCGGCTGGCTGGAGTCCTCCTTCGAGGCTCGCTGCGCTCGCACCTCAGGATGAGGGGACGGGTCGGGGAGACCGGAACATCTCAGTCCCGAGCGTCGAGCCGATCTTGTATCGCGGCGCGCGTGGCTGCGAATCGAGCCTCGACCTCCTCGGCGCCGATGAGCCGGCCGGCGTCAGCCGAGTTCGTGCCCTTCCGCACCTGACGGAGAAACCAATCGTCATGGTCTGTCGGGCTCTGCGCAGCCCGAAGGAAAGCGTCCCTGCGGGTCTTCCACGTTGGATATGACCGTCGCCCCGCCAAGCGTGCTCCTCCCAGCGCGAGCAGGCGCTGACGTCTGCATCGGTCCGCGAGGCTAACATGTGGCCGTCCAGCGGAGAGCTCAGGCTGGGCTGCTCAATCCGTCTCCCCGTCCAGCCCCAGCCAGTGCCGGCCGTCGCGGGCCAGGAGTTCGTCGGCCTCCTTGGGGCCTGTGCTTCCCGCGGGATAAAATTTCACATCCGTCTGCGGCCAGCCCTTCAGCAGCGGGTCCACCGTCGCCCAGCCGGCCTCGATGTTGTCGGCCCGCTGGAACAGCGTCGCGTCGCCGGTCATGCAATCGTACAGCAGCGTCTCGTAGCCCACGTTCGGCGTGTCGGCGAAGAAGTCCTTGTAGCGGAAGCCTGAGCGCACCCGCCCGATCTTCATCTGCGGCCCAGGCACCTTCACGTTGAATTCGGTGCTCACCCCGTGGTCGGGATCGATCAGGATCCGCATCACGGTGGGGCCGAGATCGGCAGTCGGCGTGTCCTCGAACATCTTGAACGGAGCCGGCTTGAACAGCACCGCGATCTCGGTGCGCCGCCCGGTCATGCGCTTGCCGGTGCGGATGTAGAAGGGCACGCCCGCCCAGCGCCAGTTCTCGATGTGGAGCTTGAGGGCGATGTAGGTCTCGGTGACCGAATCCCTGGCGACATGCGGCTCGTCCCGGTAGGCCGGCACGTCGCGCCCCTCCGAGGTGCCGGCCGTGTACTGGCCGCGCACCGCATCCTCCGGCGGGATCGGCCGCACGGCCTCGGCGAGCTTGGCCTTCTCGGTGCGCACGGCCTCCGCGCCGAACGAGTTCGGCGGCTCCATGCCGACCATGCAGAGGAGCTGGAACATGTGGTTGGGCACCATGTCGCGCAGCGCGCCCGTCGGCTCGTAGAACCCGCCGCGCTCCTCGACGCCGACCGTCTCGGCCGCCGTGATCTGCACGCTGTCGATGTATTCGCGCCGCCAGACCGGCTCCAGCAGCCCGTTGGCGAAGCGGAACGCCATGATCGACTGCACCGTCTCCTTCCCCAGAAAGTGGTCGATTCGGTAGAACTGGCTCTCGTCGCCCTGTTTCAGGATGCGGGCGTTCAGCTCCCGGGCCGAGGCGAGGTCGGAGCCGAACGGTTTTTCGATCACCACGCGGCGGAAATATCCGCCCTCCTGCTTGAGCAGGCCAGCCTGGCCCAGGCCGTCCACGATCGTCCCGAAGAAGCGCGCCGCCACCGCACAGTAGAACACTGCGTTGCCCGTCACCTTCGCCTTGATTGCGGCGAACGTCTCCGGCTTCTCGAAATCGCCCTTCAGGTAGTGCAGGCGCTCCCGGATGAAGCCCCAGCTCGTCTGGTCGATATGGTCGGCGTGGAACTCCGAGGTCGGGTCCTTGCTGAACGCCTCCAGGGTCTTGGTGAGCGTGTCGCGGAGCGACTCGTCGGTCCCGTCGCTGTGGTCGACGCCGAGGATCGAAAAACCCTCCGGCAGCAGCCCCGCGCCCGCGAGGTTGTAGAGCGAGGGCATCAGCAGGCGCTTGGTCAGGTCGCCGCCCGCGCCGAAGATCACCAGCGTGCAGGGCGGAGCCGGCTTGGTGCCGCAGGCCGCGTCGTTCTTGAGGGCTGTCGTCTGCTCGGCCATCCCCGACTCCCGTCCGTCTGCGGTGCAGCAAATCGGCGGGACAACCCGTCCCGCCGGGGGTCCGTTCCGGCCACCCTGGGCTTGGATCCCAAAGGGCTCAGCCCTTCGGTGGGGGGTCGGGGTGAAACCCCGACGAACGTGTCCTCACCCCCTTCGAGGGGGCGAGGACACGTACCGCAGGGCTCTGCCCTGCACCCGCAAAAGGGACGCGTTCCTTCTGAAACCCAGGATCTGCCGGGCCCTACTCGTCCGGGCGGACCGCCTGACCGCCCCGATCGATCGGCAGGCTCGGGCCCTTCAGCTCGGAATCGCTCGGCAGGGACCGCACATCCCAGCCGCCGCCGAGCGCCCGGATCAGCGTCACCGCCGCGGTGAAGCGGCTGAGCCGCACCTGCAGGGCGTTGATCTCGTTGGTCACCAGCAACCCCTGCGCGGTCACCACGGTGGTGAAGTTCTGGGTGCCGGCCCGGTACTCGTTGAGCGTGATCTCCACCGCCTTGCGCGACAGCTCGACCGCCTTGTCCTGCGCGGTCTGCTGCTGGCCGAGGATGCGCAGGGCCGCCATCTGGTTCTCGACCTCCGCGTAGGCGGCGAGCACCACCTGCCGGTAATTGGCCACCTGCGCGTCGTAGGTGGCCTCGGCCGAGCGCAGGGCCGCCGTGCGGGCGCCGCCGTCGAACAGCACCTCGCTGCCCGAGGCCGCCACCGACCAGAACTGGTTGGCCGCCGAGAACAGGCCGTTGCGGGTCAGCCCCGAGACCCCGCCCTGGGCCGAGATCGTCACGGTCGGGAAGAAGGCCGCCACCGCCACGCCGATGCGCTCGCTCTGCGCCTGGACGAGGCGCTCGGCCTGGGCGACGTCCGGGCGCCGCTCCAGCAGGTCGCCCGGGATCCCGACCGGCACGGGCGGCGGGTTCCGGCCGATGCCGGCCACCGGGATCGAGACCTCGGAGGGCGGGCGCCCGATCAGGGTCGCGATGGCGTTCATGTACTGCACCCGGGTCAGCCGCACCGCGATGGCCTGGGCCTCGATGGTCTGGACCTGGGTCTGCGCCGTGATCACGTCGGATCGGGCGGCGACGCCCGCGGCGTACTGGTTCTCGGTGATCGCCGCGGTCTTCTTGAAGTTCTCGACATTCTCGTCGAGCACCTTCTGAAGGGAATCGGCGTAGCGGACGGTCAGATAATCGGCCGCCACTTCGGCCTGGATGGTCAGGCGGGTCAGGGCGATCGTGGCGGCGTCGGATTGGGCGAGCGCCGCCTCGCTCTCGATGGTCCGGCGGGTGCCGCCGAACAGGTCGAGCTGCCAGCTTGCCTCGCCGACCAGTGACGCGGTGGTGCGTACCGTCCCGGTGCTGCCGCCACCGCTGCCGGTGCGGGTGATGCTCGGCGCACCGATCACCGTCGGGTACAGGGCGGCCTGCGCGGAGGCGACCAGCGCCCGGGCCTGCCGATAGTTCGCCACCGCCTGCCGGAGCGACTGGTTGTCGACATCGACGAGGCGGATCAGCCGGTCGAGATTCGGATCCCGGAAGACCCGCCACCAGTCGCCGCGCTCGACGGCATCGCTCGGCCGCGCCTCGCGGAACCCCTTCTTGCGCGCCGCGACATAGGCCGGGCTGTCCTCCCGGACACCGCCGTACCGGTAGCCGAGCGGCGTCTCCACGGAGGGCCGGGCATAGTCCGGACCGACCACGCAGCCAGTCATCATGGGGGCGGCGAGGAGGAGCGCGGCGAGAACACCGAACCCACGATTGGCGGCAGGCGCACCATCCACCCTGAACCTCATCCTGAGGTGCCGGAGCGCAGCGGAGGCCTCGAAGGAGCCCTCCAGCCGGCCGCACGATCCCTGGAGCCCTCCTTCGAGGCTGCTGCGCAGCACCTCAGGATGAGGGGGTGGGTTGGACGAACCCGGGCGCGCCACTGCGACCGCCGATGTTTCACGTGAAACCTTAACCATCATTCTCCGGCCGACAGGGCCGCTTCTCCACCCCGTCCGGCGCGCCTGCGGCGGTCGAGCACCCTGTGCCGCAATCGGTCAAGGGTGAGATACACGACGGGGGTGGTGTAGAGCGTCAGGATCTGGCTCACGATCAACCCGCCCACGATGGCGATGCCCAGCGGCCGGCGCAGCTCCGCGCCCTCGCCGTTGGCCAGGATCAGCGGCACGGCGCCGAGCATCGCCGCCAGGGTGGTCATCATGATCGGCCGGAAGCGCAGGAGACAGGCCTCCCGGATCGCGTCCACCGGATTCGCGCCCCGGGTCCGCTCCGCGTCGATCGCCACGTCGATCATCATGATGGCGTTCTTCTTCACGATGCCGATCAGCAGGAACACCGCGATCAGCGCGATGATGGTGAAGTCGGTCCCGGTCACCAGCAGGGCCAGCACCGCGCCGACGCCGGCCGAGGGCAGGGTCGAGAGGATCGTGAGCGGGTGCACGAAGCTCTCGTACAGGATCCCCAGCACCGCGTAGACCGCCAGGATCGCGGCCAGGATCAGCAGCGGCTGGCGCGAGGCCGAGGCGACGTAGTTCTTGGCCGCGCCCGCATACTCGCCGTGGATCGTGGCCGGCAGGTGCAGGTCGGCCATCGCCCGATCGATGGCGTCGGTTGCGTCCGACAGGCTCTTGCCCGGGGCGAGGTTGAACGAGATCGTGGTCGCCACGAACAGGCCCTGGTGGCTGACCTGCGTGGGGGCGTTGCCCGGTTCGATCCGCGCGAAGGCCGAGAGCGGGACCATCGTCTCCTTGGCGGCCGAGACCGGGGCGCTCGACGAGGCGCCGCCCTTCGAGGCCGCGATGGCGTTGGACGAGGCGTTGCGGGCGGAATCCGACGCGATGGCGGCGGCGTTCGACGCCGTGTCGGCGGTGCTGGCAGGGGCCGCCGCAGCCGCGACGGCGCCCGCGGCGCCGGAGGCGCTGCCGACCGCCCCTGAGCCGGCGGCGGCACTGGTCGTCGAAGCGGACGACGCGCTGCCCGGGCTGCTTGTGCCGGTCGCCGCGTTGGTGTTGACCCCGCCCGCCGCCGCCACGGTGCCGGCCACCGCGTTGGTGGTCGCGGAACCCGCCGCGTTCCCGCCGGAGGTGGAGACGTAGATCTGCTTGAGCGTCTCCGGCGTCTCCAGGTAGCGCGGGGCGATCTCCATCACGACGTGGTACTGGTTCAGCGGGTTGTAGATGGTCGAGACCTGCCGCTGGCCGAAGGCGTCGTAGAGGGTGTTGTCGATCTTGTTCGGCGTGATGCCGTAGCGGAAGGCCGTGTTGCGGTCGATCACCACCCGGCTCTCCAGGCCGCCCTCCTGCTGGTCGGAGGTCACGTCCGCGAAGGTCGGGTCCTTCTGGAGCGCCGCCACCAGTTTCGGGGCGGCGGCGAACAGCTCCTCGGGGGTGTCGCCCTGGAGGGTGTACTGGTACTGGGCGAAGCTCTGGCGGCCGCCCATCTGCAGGTCCTGGCGCGGGAACACGTAGAGGCGCGCACCCGCGACCTGCGCGAGCTTCGGCCGCAGCCGCGTCATCACCTCGGAGATCGGCGCCCGTTCGTTGAGCGGCTTCAGGCCGACGAACACGTTGGCCGAATTGGTGCCGCGCCCGCCCGTGAAGCCGACGACGCTCGCCACCGCCGGGTCGGCGCCGACGATCGCGGTCGCCTGCTTGAGCTTCCGCTCCATGGACTGGAACGAGATGCGCTGGTCGGCCTGGATGCCGCCCATCATCTGGCCGGTATCCTGCTCGGGGAAGAAGCCCTTCGGGACGATGACGTAGAGGTAGACGTTGAGCCCGACCGTGGCGAGCAGGCTCAGCAGCACGATCCGCGGATGGGCGAGCGCCACTTCGAGCGTCCGCGCGTAGGCGCCGAGCAGCCGGGTGAAGCCACCCTCCAGGATCCGGATCAGCCAGTTCGACCGGCGGCCCGGCGCGGGTCTGCCGTCCGGGCCGTGGCCCTCGGCCCGCAGCAGCCGGGCGCACATCATCGGCGTGGTGGTGAGCGAAAGAACCAGGGAAATCAGGATCGACAGCGACAGGGTCACCGAAAATTCCTGGAAGATGCGGCCGACGAGGCCGCCCATCAGCAGGATCGGCAGGAACACCGCGATGAGCGACAGGCTCATCGAGATCACCGTGAAGCCGACCTCCCGGGCGCCGATCAGCGCCGCCTGGAGCCGGGGCTTGCCCGCCTCGATATGCCGCTGGACGTTCTCCAAGACCACGATGGCGTCGTCGACCACGAAGCCCGTGCCGATGATCAGCGCCGTCAGCGACAGGATGTTGAGGGAGTAATTCAGCAGGTACATCGCCGAGAAGGTGCCGACGATCGAGATCGGCACGGCGACCGCCGGGATCAGGGTGGCGCGCCAGGAGCGCAGGAAGGCGAACACCACGAGGATCACGAGGCCGACCGCCACCAGCAGCGTCTCCTCGGTGGCCGAGAGGGACGCGCGGATCGTGGCGCTGCGGTCGCCGGTGAGCTTGATGTCGATGCCGCCGGGCAGCGCCGCGGTGATCTGCGGCAGGGCCTCCTTCACGGCCGCGATGGTCTCGACCACGTTGGCGCCGGGCTGCTTGTAGACGAACAGCAGCACCCCGGCCTTGCCGTTGACGATGCCGAGGTTGCGCTTGTCCTCGACCCCGTCGAGCACCTGACCGACATCGGTGAGCTTCACGGCGGCGCCGTTGCGGTAGGCCACGATGATGTCGCGGTAATCGGAGGCCTTGTTGCCCTGGTCGTTGGCGTAGAGCTGGTAGCGGCGGCCCCCGGCGTCGATCTCGCCCTTGGGCGAGTTGGCGTTGGCGGAGGCGAGCGCCGCCCGGATGCCTTCGAGGCCGATGCCGTAGTTGAACAGCGCCGTGGGATCGAGCTCGACCCGCACGGCCGGCAGGGACGAGCCGCCGATATCGACGTTGCCGACGCCCGGCAGCTGCGACAGCTTCTGCTGCACCACGGTGGCGGCGGAATCGTAGACCTGGCCGCGGGTCAGCGTGTCCGAGGTCATGCCGAGGATGATGATCGGCGTGTCGGCGGGGTTGAACTTCCGGTAGGTCGGGTTCTGGCGGAGCGCCGTCGGCAGGTCGGCGCGGGCCGCGTTGATGGCGGCCTGGACGTCGCGGGCGGCGCCGTCGATGTCACGGTTGAGGCCGAACAGAAGCACGATCCGGGTGGAGCCGAGCGTGTTGGTCGACGTCATCTCGTTGACGTCCGCGATGGCGCCGAGCCGGCGTTCGAGCGGCGCCGCCACGGTGGTGGCCATGGTGTCGGGGGAGGCCCCGGCCATCTGGGCCTGGACGAGGATCACGGGGAAGTCGATCTGCGGCAGCGGCGCCACCGGCAGCTTCAGGAAGGCGAACAGCCCGGCGAGCAGCACGCCGATCGTGAGCAGCGTGGTCGCCACCGGCCGCCGGATGAACGGCTCGGAGATGTTCACGGGCGGGGGCTCCCGTGGTCTTGCAATGAGGGGCAGCTGGATCCGCTTCTCTCCCTCCCCCCTCTGCGGGGGAGGGTGGCCCCTGCGTCAGCAGGGGTCGGGAGAGGGGACGCGGGTTCAGGACATGGCACGACTGGCGGGACAGGCAATGCCTCATCTTGCGCCGTCGCTCCCCCCTCGCGGGACTTCGTCCCGGCCCGACCCCCTTCGGGGGCCACCCTCCCCCGCAGAGGGGGGAGGGAGGAGCCATGTCCGGATTGCGCCGCGATGGCTGCTCTCACCGTATTGAGCACAGCGTCGAGATTGCTCAGCACCAGCTCGTTCGGAAAACGCAGAACGGTAAACCCCTGGCCCTTCAGCCAGGCATCCCGTTTCGCATCCCGCAATCGCCGGGCCTCGGTCTCGTGCGGCTCGCCGTCCAGCTCGACGATCAGGCGCGCGGAGGCACAGAGGAAATCCGCGATGTAGGGCGGGATCGGAACCTGCCGCCGAAACTTCAGCCCGTGGAAGCGTCCGCCGCGCACCTGCTGCCAGACGGCGTCCTCGGCGCGCGTGTAGGATCGCCGCTGCTCGCGGGCGAAGGCGCGCAGGCGCGGATCGGGCTTGCCAGGACGCCGGTCGTTTCGAGGTTCCCCTGAGTCGGAGATGCCACGCGCCCTCCCTCCCCCCTCTGCGGGGGAGGGTGGCCCCCGAAGGGGCTTGGGCGAGGCGAGCCCGGCTTCCGGACGACACGTGGCCTTCATGAAGGCCAGCGCGTCATTCTTCACCGTCGCTGCCCTCTCCCGCCCCTCCCTGCCGCGCTGGCCGCCCTCCTCCGCCGAGTGCGCAGGGAGCCAGTGCCAGATCCCTGCACCGACACCCCCTCCTCATCATCCGCCCGCTCGCCGCGCCGCATCTATGTCCGGCTT
>NZ_JAKSYM010000067.1 GCF_022829545.1 Methylobacterium sp. J-030
GCGGGCTTGGTCGGACAAGGGTTCGAAGCTCTCAAGCTTCCGCGTCAGCGCCTGCTGCATGGGGCCCACATCGCTGCGACTTGAGATAAGCCCATATGTCAGATATCCGACCAAATCTCCATCAAATGACCGATATCTTGCTCTCTTTGGAGATTAGGCCCAAAGACGGGCGAGGACCCACCTGCTGGTCCTTGAGCGTCATACCGGTCAGAGACCAGCCGGGCAGGTCGTAGAGTGGCTCGCAGGTTCCAAGCTTCCGCGTCAGCGCCTGCTGCATGGAGCCCACGTCGCCGAGAATCGATGTCAGCCTATATTTCAGGTATCTGACCGACTCCCCATCAAATGGCCCGTCTCGTGCGCTCTTAGGAGCTTAGGCTCAAAGACAGGCGCGTCGTCACGCGGAGGCATGTCCAGGGGCTCCCGACCGAGTGCTCTTGGCCCCCGCCCCTAGTGACCG
>NZ_JAKSYM010000070.1 GCF_022829545.1 Methylobacterium sp. J-030
AGCGACGCGACCGGATGCGGTGCGCATCGAGGCTGAAGGCAGAGGCAAGCAGCTCTTCGACACCCTGCGCGGGCAGCTCGCCGCCATCGACAACCTGGAAGAACGGACCCGCGCGGAGCAGGTCGCGCGCGTCGCATAGGCTCAACGTGATGAGCGCCGCGCCCTGTGGGGCGGCTCACTGCCCACGCTCCTGATCTGCGCCGCGACCGGCGTCGCCCTACAGCGCCGGATCGCACGGGCTCGAGTTCGCGTGATGAGGCTCGTCGTGCAAGGCTGGGTGGGCGACTGTTACGGCCAAGTC
>NZ_JAKSYM010000071.1 GCF_022829545.1 Methylobacterium sp. J-030
ATCGAGGAATGGAGGTGCCACTACAACGAAGATCGACCCCACACGGCCCTGGGCGGCTTGACGCCCCGAGCCTTCGCCGACCAAGCTGTCACAGCCCGAGAACTTGCATAGGCCGTGGACCACAAACGGGGTCAACTCCACATGGCGCAAAGCCATACCTCAGGGAGGACCACTTTTCAGGGGGCAGGCCAGCATCGGCCGCGACCATCGCCCGATCGTAGTAGGTGTACCAGGCCGACAGGGATTGTTTGACGACGGCATAGTTGCGGGGCCTGTCGCCGTCCGTGGCGAGGATCGCGAGCCCCGTGTCGGTCACGTCCTGACGCAGGTTGCGGGCCTGGAGGACCTCGCCCTTGAAGAGGACGAACACGGAGCCGGAGGCGTAACTAGCCGAGAGCGTACTCGACTTGCCGACGTAGAACGAGGTCTGGGCGATGGACTTCATGTCCGACCGCATCTTCGACGGGCGCCCGTTCCGGATCCTGACCGTCGTCGATTGCCATACGCGAGGGGCGCTCTCACTCACACCGAGAGCGAACTTTCGCGCCTTCCAAGTGACCGAGGCTTTGGACGCCTTGGTCCGGCTGCGGGGCCGACCCAAGAGCCTGCGGGTCGACAACAGGCCAGACTTCACCGGGCGCATGCTCGCCCAATGGGCCTACCTGAACGGGGCCCAAATCGACTTATCCCGCCCGGGCAGGCCGACCGACAACCTCCACATCTACTCGTTCAGC
>NZ_JAKSYM010000083.1 GCF_022829545.1 Methylobacterium sp. J-030
AGGCCCAAACCGCATCAGCGACGTTCAGGACGCCCGGCGCCGGCTACCGGCCACGCACGGACGCCGGCATGGAGCGCCGCCGCCGCTGGGCTGCCTCTGGCCGCCTGCCGCCGGGTATCGCCGCCCGGTTCACGCAGGCAGAGGTCGCCGTTCTGGCCTTGGTTGCAGCCGAGGTAGCCCGTAGCAGTGATTGCCGGCTGCCGAACGAAAACCTGGCGGCCGTGACCGGCGTGTCCCGCACGACCGTCAAGAATGCGATCCGCGAGGCCGCGCGGTTCGGCCTGCTCACCGTCGAGGAGCGGCAGATCACGGGCTGGCGGAATGACACCAATGAGGTCCGCATCACCAGCCGGGAATGGACCGCCTGGCTGCGGCTGGCGCGGCGCACGCTGCCATCAGGGGGAGGGGTCAAATCCGCGACCACCACGCATACTCAGGTTCTAGATCTGGGAGAATCGGGGAAAACGGGACCCAAGAAGGGCTGCCGACGAGCGGCGGTCGACCTCGACCGATCAGGCAGCGCGAGAATCCGCGCGGGCGGTGGAGGCGGCCGAGCCATGCGGTGAGCGTCTGCGGCTGTTCGGCAGAGCGGATGAATGCCGAGAGCTATTCTTTGTGCTGCCCTATGCCCTTGCGGCAAGGCGGCGGATCAGAGGATTTTGCCACGTGGATATAGGTAGACGTCGCCTTTCCTCGGATTGCGTGATCCAACCTGTGCAAGAAGTCCGAAAATTATCAAATGATGGAATTCTAAATGACGAGGTATCGAACGCCATCCCCACCATTTAGGGTACAATTAAGGGTTGTTTTCTCGCGCAACACGTCAAAAATCAGTCATATGACGAGATTTGAAGGCTGTTTAGAACTGATCACTACAATTCTGAACGATTATTAGGGGAATAAACTATTAATTAACAGAATCTATCAGAAATGTCGATCGGTTCTGCCGCGCGCTGTCAGGCAAGAACTGAT
>NZ_JAKSYM010000089.1 GCF_022829545.1 Methylobacterium sp. J-030
ATGTTGCGGTTGCTAAAAAACACGATGGCGTCCTCATCGCCGCCGCCCTCCATGTGAGGCTCGCCGTTGGCAGCACCGGAGACGTAGCTTCCGGTCGGACGGACCTCCTTCATCTCCCCGTTCTCGCGGTAGAACCGAAGCTCGCCCTGCATCACCAGGGTGACGTAGGGGCACTTGTGCCGATGGAGCATCACCTTCTGGTTGGCCGCGAACTTGAACACGACGTCGACGATGCGGTTCTCCTCGTCGACCTTGTAGACGAAGAACGCGATGTGCGGGAGCCAGTCCAGCGTCCGCCAGGTGATGTTGCCCTCATCGAAAGCATAGTTCGGCATCGGTTGTCCTCCATTTATTATTGTTGTTTGGGGCCAGATGTGCTTGGCGCACGTGCTCCGGCCCCGTCGGGGGTGTTCAGCCGTGCGGCTTGAACACGACCTTGGTGCAGTTGTCCTTCTTGTCCCGGAACATGTCGTACAGCGCCGGGCCATCCTCCAGGTTGGTGGAGCGGTGGCTGATGATGAAGGACGGGTCGATGTCGCCGTTCTGGATGCGCTCCATCAGCGGCTTCATGTATCGGACCATGTGGGTCTGGCCGGTCTTCAGGGTCAGGCCCTTGTTCATCAGGACGCCGAGGGCGACGGGACCGACCGGCCCCGCGAAGACGCCCGGCATCGAGACGTTTCCGCCCGGACGGCAGGCCAGGATTGCCTGGTTCAGGGCGAAGGGACGCTCCAGGCTGACGGTGTGCTCCATGATGGCGGAGGACACCTTCTGGAGGGTGGTGTCGGCCCCGTGCGACTCCATGCCGACCGCCTCGATGACCGAATCCGGACCCAGGCCATGGGTCATCTCCATCAGCGTGTCTTGGACGTTCTCGGTCGACAGGTCGATGGTCTCGGCGCCGGCCTCGCGGGCCAGGGCGAGGCGCTCGGGGACGCTGTCGATGGCGATGACGCGCTTTGCACCCAGCATCAGGCAGCACTTCACCGCGAGCACGCCGACCGGGCCGCAGCCCCAGATGGCGACGGTGTCCTCCGGGCCGATGTCGCAGTGCTCGGCGGCCTGGTAGGCCGTCGGGAAGATGTCGCTGAGGAACAGAACCTGCTCGTCACTGAGACCCTCGGGGACCACGATGGGGCCGACGTCGGCGTAGGGCACCCGCAGGTACTCGGCCTGGCCGCCGGCGAACCCCCCGGTGATGTGCGAGAAGCCGAACAGGCCGGCCAGGGGGTAGCCGTAGGTCTCGGCCTGGAGCTTGCCGTTCGGGTTGGTGCGCTCGCAGCAACTCCAGTTGCCCCACTTGCACTGCCGGCACTCGCCGCAGCAGATGGTGAAGGGCACCACGATGCGGTCGCCGACCTTGAGCTTCCGGTT
>NZ_JAKSYM010000097.1 GCF_022829545.1 Methylobacterium sp. J-030
CGTGCTCGCTGTGATCCTATGGCCCTGGATCGATGCGATCGAGGCGGTGAGGCCGGGAATGGCAGACCCTCTACAGAAGACGGCGGAGAAGTCCGTCAGGGATCTCCGCCACCTCATCATCGTCACGGCACCTCTGGAGACCATGTTGAGGGACGCGCTCCAAGCCTCGGGCACGCTGGCCCGCAACACGGCCGGGGAGTCCCCCATCGTAGCGACCGCTCGTATGGACGCCCTGCTGGCGCTAAGTGATCTCATCGCGTGGCTGCGATGCGCCAAGCCAAGCGAATGGGCTAGAGCTGCAGGGATCCGCTGGTAAGCGCTGCGCGGGCGACGCCTCATGGCCGCGTTTTTGCCAAGTTGGCCCACGCAGCGGTGATGATAGCCAAGCGCGCATCTGCCCGCTCGGGGTCGGCCGCAAAGATCCGAGCCAGCATGTCTGCGAGCGCAGCCGGACCGCCGATCTCAATGAGATCCTGGCCCTTGCGGATGAGCGCGGACCGGAAGGCGATGGCGGCCGGGGCCGTGGGCCCGTGGCGCTCGATGCCCTGGACCAGAGCGAGCACGCTGGCTGATGTCGGCGGATCGGGGAGGGCAGCGATCACGGGGAATCCTTTCAGGCGGCGGGGCGGTTCAGCGCGGCGTAGCTCGCCCACACGCGGCGCTTGTCGAGCGGGTCGAGGCCGGAGAGCGCGGCCAGGGCGGGCGGCAACAACGCGGGATCCTGCTCGGCCCGCCGCAGCAGATCCGTGAGCGCCTGCCCGCGCGGGCCGGTCGACAGGTGAACCACGGCGCGCAGGCAGCGGAGGCGGGCGATGCGTTCGGCCGGGTCGAGGTCGGGGCGGAATGGGCCCCACGCTTCGGCGGCGGGGATCATCGGGCGCCCCCATCGTGGGGCGGATAGGGGTTTGAGTGGTTTAAGGGGTTTGTTTTGGCCGCTACACGCAAACTGTCATGTACGTGTGCGCTTGCGAGTGCGGGCACACCCGCATCCTGCATGTGCAAATCGATCCTGACAGTTCTTCGCGTTGGGATGAAACAAACCCCTAAAACCCCTGAAACCCCTAAACCCGGCGCGCGCATGGTTCAGAACTCCGCCATGACAGCAGCTGGCCGGCTGGCTGGGGCAGCAGTGCCGACCTTGCAGAGCGAGAACCGGTTGCCGTTGCTGCTGTCGGCGCGCATCTCGACCCGGTGTCCGTCGACGACGCGCCCCTTGATCCGCGCCAGCCACTTGCCGAACCGTCGACTGTTGACGACGCCGCCTTCGCCGGCTTGGCGCAGGAGCAAGTCGCGGAATTCCGGCAGGAGGAATCCCTGGGCGTTGAAGTCGAAGTTGCTGGTGGGCGCTTTGGCGCAGGCGGCCTTGGTGATGGCGTTCGTGGTGTAGCCCTCCGAGAGGGTCAGGTGCTCGCGCCAGTGTTCGAACAGCTCGCGGATCGCGGACAGCTCGGGGTCTTCCTCGCGGGCGGTCTCCATGCTTGCCACCGGGTCGTCATGGCCGAGCCAGACGAGCGGTGAGCGCACCATGGCTGACCAGTCCTCGTAGGAGCCAAGCGGGCCGCAGACGGCCGGGGAGCCGGCGACCTGATAGGCGCGGATCACGGTGAGCGCGGCGGCGACGTAGGCGCCCCGGTCCGCCATCACGCGGTCGAGCGGGTTGAAGCTGAAGTCCCGCAGTTCGGGGCGGTCCATTTCGGCATCAAGCGAGCAGAGCACGGCGCGGCGGGTCATGTCGCCCGCAAGCACAAGGTTGTTGCCGGTGGCGAAAGTGGTCGACCGGCATTCCAGTTCGGGTGCCTCGCTCTTGCCGAGGATCCGCACCCGCACAAGTGGGCGTTCCGTGAGCTGACACAGCATGTCCCCGCCCAACTCGCCATTCACGTTGTCGATCGACACGACCGGCACCGCGTCACGCAGCAGGGCGCCCAGGCGCTTCTCGGTTTCCTCTTCGGTCTTGCCGGCGGCGATCACCGGGCAGCGCCGGCCGGTGGCGATGACGGCGGCGAGGTCCACCAGGAAGCTCTTGCCCGTGCCGGGGCTGTGCGCCCGGATGGCGTGGAGCGGCGCCGTCGGCAGCACGCCGCGCACCAGCGCCGTCAGGATCCCTGACAGGGCCACCGCGCGGTCGACCGGCCCGACGAACGGAAAGCCAACCAGTAGCGCCTCGATGAAGGCGAGGGCTGCGGCCGCCTCTGCCTTGTCCGGCCGCTCCATCAGGTCCGGCATGGTGAAGCCGGGATCGTGGGCGAGATAGAGCCGGGTCGCCGGATCGTAGCCGGCCGCGGTCAGCAGCGACCCGTCCGGCCGCAACGTCGGCGTGGTGATGATGCCGGCGACCGGTGGGACGCGCCATTGCCCCTCGCGGGACAGCAGCGTCAGGGTCATTTCGCTTGGCGGGTTGATGTCCAGCCAGTCTTCGGCGCGCCAGTCGAACCGTTGCACCCGCATGATGCGGGCGGCCATGTCGGCGAGGCTGACGGCCACCAGCGGGCTCATCCGCGCCACTGTGGTCATCCGCCCCTTCGCGGCCGGCACCTCGTCGATGACGGGCCGCACCAGGGCGCCGGCCCGGGAGTAGATCTCCACCCCGGCCTTCAACAGCAGGTGCTCCATGCGGTCGACCGCCTCGGGCACCTTGCCGGCGACGAAGCGAACGATGGGCCGTCCGTCGTCCTCCTCGCTCGGCGCGGCCTCCGGGTCCGCGCTGGCGCGGCGCTCGGCCCGATCCTTCTTCGGGGCGCCGGATCGTCCCGCGCCTGGGCGCTTCCATCCGTTCTCGGAGGCGTGCCAGAACAGGGTGGCGATGGTGATGCTGCGGCCCTGCGCGAAGGCCGAATATTTCCCCGCGGTGTGGGCTGCGTCGTCCTTCGGGGACGTGGCGGACCAGCTTTCCCAGAGGTCGCGCCCCGCCTCGCCGAGCCCGTGATAGAGCGCGTACCCGATGCGGATCCATCCGTCATAGTCGAAGTCGTTCGGGATGCTGCGGAGCGCGTCGGCGACGGTCTCGCGGTCGGGCTTCTCGTGCAGCCCGAAGCCGCCGACCTTCCGCCCCTTCTTTTCCTGGCGCGCCTCGGTTTGGGTCTTCTGCCTCTGCTCGCGCCGTGTGGCTGCGCCTGCTGCCCGTATCATCTCCTCGGCGACGGCAACGAAGTCGCGGAGACCGTCCTCTGTGATCTCCGGCAGCTCTGCGAACGGGACCGTCAGCGGCGAGGCATCCGGCCAGCGGTAGGGCGCAGCGGTCTCGGGATGGATGCCGAAGCTGACGAAATGCTGACCGGACAGCATCACTTCGACCTTGGTTTCCTTCTCCTTCGGGTCGTCGGTGAAGAACAGGGCCGGGGTCTGGATCTTCTTGAGGGGGATCGCGAGCCGGTAGCCGAGCAACAGCTTGGGCTCGCGGCCGATCCGCACCAGCGGGGTATGCCCGAGCATGGCGCGCGCCCGGTCGGCGATCGACGCGGCCAGTTCCGACACTCTCACGTCGATGTCGACGCCCGCCAGCCGGCCGCACAGCAAGCCGGTGTTGGTGCTGTCAGGGTAGCGGGTGCCCCACTGTCGGATTTCATCCGGGGACGCATCGAGGCATCTACGCTCCCAAGCCGGCATGACGGGGCGCTTGCCGGCCGACGCGACGTTCATGCTCGGGCTCGAGACCGGCACCGGGTGGTAGCCGTTCTCACGCAGGGCGAGGCGCAGGTCGGTTTCTGACGGGAAGGCGTGCGCCGTCATGCTGTACCTCCGAAATGCGGGGACGGGTCGTCGAAGGTCGCGCCGAGGCGCGCGGCGGCGTCACGAGCCAGCGCCACGGCGTCGCTAAGCGAGGCGGCCGCGCCGACAGAGCCGACGGAGTCACCGGAGGCCGACCAATGGTCGACGCGCCAGCGGTCGCCGGCCCGCTTGTCCAGCCAGATCGAGATTTCGCCCCGGCGGCGCCGGCTCGGCACCGATCGATCCAGCACGACCGCGAGCGGCCGCTACGTCGCTCTGGAGCGCACACCGGACAAGGAGCACGCGCTCCGGGACGCGCGGGCCTACTCCGCCCGGCACCATGGCATCCCGGTCTCGGTGCTCAGCGGGCCGCTCGCGGTCGTGCTGGATCGATCGGTGCCGAGCCGGCGCCGCCAAGGCGAAATCTCAATCTGGCTGGACAAGCGGGCCGGCGACCGCTGGCGCGTCGACCATTGGTCGGCCTCCGGCGACTCCGTTGGCTCTGTCGGCGCGGCCGCTTCGCTTAGCGACGCCGTGGCGCTCGCTCGTGACGCCGCCACGCGCCTCGGCGCAACCTTCGACCAGGGCAGCGCTGCGTGAACGCGCAGGCTCCCCTCGTCGCCGATCGGACGGTGGTGCGCACCTTCGTGGAGCGCATCAATGCCCACGTCGCGACCGCCACCGCGGGCATGGGCGATCCCGGCATGCTGCAGCTCGTCGTCGTCCATCCATCGGGCGGAAGCACCCTCGCGTTCCAATTCGCGATCGGCGAGACCGAGCACATGATCGACGAGGCCGTGCGCCAGTCGAACGGCGGCCACAACGTCTATTTCGAGACGCGGACCGTCCGGCGACGCGCGCGCAACGAAAAGGGCCGCGGGACCATCGCCGACACCATCGCCGCGTTCGGCTCGGTCGCCGACGACGATGCCGACAAGGGCAAGGGCAGCCGCATCGATGCGGTCCCCTCGCTGATCATCGAGTCCTCGCCGGGGAACACACACCGGTGGTTCCTGCTCAAGCAGGCCATCCGCGCCGACCGCGCCGCGCGCATCGGCGCGAGTATCAAAGCCATAGCCGGAGGCGACTCGGATACCGGCGTCGTCACTCAGCCGTTCCGGGTGCCGGGGACAGTGAACTACCCGGGCAAGGCGAAGGTCGCCCGCGGCCGCATCGCCGTGCAGACCGGGATCATCAGCCTCGACGGACCACTCTGGACCGCGGACGAACTTGAGGCCGCATTCCCGGCCCCGAAGCCAAAGGCCAAGCCGCGCCCCAACGCCTCGTTTGAGGGTGAAACCGGGTCGACGGGGCGCACCAGCTCCGAAGCCGAAGCGCTGCTGGCCGAGGTCGACGTCCCGAAGCGCTGGCCCCAGCTTCTCGCCGCCGCCAAAGCCGCCTATGCCGACGGATTGTCGCCCGATGACTTCGAGGCGCTGGTCCGACGCTATCCTGAAGGATGCGGAAGTAAATTCCTCATCCCACAGGACCGCCTGCACCGCGTGGTCGGGCAGACCTGGGCGCGCGTCCAGGCGAAGGACGACGGTGCCGCCCAAGAGCCGGCCGACCCCACTTACCCGGATCAACGCGCGCCACTCAGCGAAGCCGAGAGCGAGATCCGCAACGTCATCACCGACTTCTTCGGCCGACATGTCCCGGCATGGCGTGCAGAGCTGAAAGCGTGGGAGCGTGCGCACGCCCTCTGGAAAGGCGCACACGAAGCCTGGGAAGAGGAGAACCGCAAGGTTCCAGACGAGGCGCCGAATAAACCCGTCGAGCCCGAAAAACCCTCTCCCGTAGCCTTGGCCGCCCGCGTCGAGCCCGGGATCGGGAAATCGGCCCTCACCATCCACGAGACGGCCGAGGCATCTCGGGCCGGCATCGTGACCGTCTACGCCGCCCCGAACCATCAGCTGCTCACAGAGCTTGCCGGGCGGTTTGCCGCCGAGGGTGTCGAGGCGAGGATCTACCGGGGATACGACGCCGAGGACCCCGACGCGCCGGGGCTGAAGATGTGCCTCGACCCGGAGGCCGCCCAGGATGCCCGGGACGCCGGCGCCACGGTCGCGACCGCCGTGTGCAAGCGGAAGGTCGACGGCCTGGAATACCGATGCGCCTTCATCGACCGCTGCGGCATGGAACAGCAGCGCAACGCCAACGCCGCCGTCTGGCTCGTCCCGCACAGCCTGCTCGGGCACCAGAAGCCGGCCTTCATCCCAAGCCCCGACGCCATCGTGATCGACGAGGGCGTGGTGCTCGGCGCCCTGCCGGACAAGCCGGCCCGGATGACGCTGGACGCGATCGAGCGCGCGTCCGTCGAACTGCCGGGCGGGTTCAAGGTGTTCACGAACTTCGCCAACGACCTCACCAGCGCCCGCGGCAACCTGTTGCGTGCCCTGCGCGCACACCCGGAGGAAGGACCGCTGCAACGCGAACTCTTGGCGCGCCACGGTGTAACCCGGGCGCTCGCAGCCAGCGCCTACAAGATGGAGTGGGACCGGAAACGGGAGCCCAACATCCTGCCGGGGATGCAGCCGAAGGCCCGCAAGGCGAGCGTCGCCGTGGTCGGTCAGCACAACGCGGAAATCCGGCTGCTCGCCGGCAGCTGGGCCGAGCTGCGCGACTTCCTGGCCGGCGACGCGGCTGCCTCCGGCCGCCTATCCCTGCGCTATGACCCCGAGGCCGAGGCGCGCGTGCTGGAGCGCCGGTCGCTCGACGCGGTAGTGTCGTCGTGGTCGGCGCCCGTGTTGGCGATCGACGCGACGTTGCCGGAGGCATCGTTGCTTGAGCCCGTGATCGGCCAGCGCGTCGAGATCCGCGCCGACATCACCGCCCGGTGGAGCGAGCACGTCACGGCTCGCCAGATCCTCGGCAGCCCGACCACTGCCTCGAAGCTCGGTATCGTCGAGGGGCAGCAGCCGCCAGAACCGAAGCGCATCGTCCACTACCTGCTCAGGCTGATCCGCCTGCGCGCCGCGCTCGCGTGGCCCGGCGTCGTCGCCGTCATCGCCCCCAAACGCCTGATCGAGATCCTGAAGGGGCTGGGCCTGCCGCCGAACGTCGAGACCGGTCACTATGGCGGTATCGCCGGCATCGACCGTTGGCGCGACGCGGCCGGCCTCATCACGATCGGTCGGCTTCAGCCCGGCCCGCCGATCGCCGAAGGCATGGCCGGCGTCGTCTCGGGGCGCGTGCCGGAGCGGATCCGGCCGGATGCCGAGGGCCGCTGCTGGTACCCGAAGGCCGAGGCCGGGGTGCGCCTCGCCGACGGCTCCGGGGTCCGCGTCGAAACCGAGCGCCACCCCGACCCGGTGGCGGAAGCTCTCCGGGCTCAGGTCACGGAGGCGCAGTTGATCCAAGCCGTTGGCCGGATCCGCCCGCTACGCCGCACGGCCGAGACGCCGGCCTTCGTCGACATCATCACGGATGTGCCCCTGCCGGTCAGCATCGACCGGGCCGTGGCCTGGAAAGATGCCCTACCGGGGGGCTGGGCCGACATGGCTCCTGCCGGCGTGATCCTGGAGAGCGAGACCGACATCATGGCCGCATTCCCCGACCTGGCCCCGACGCGCAAGGCGGCCCGTGAGAACACTGTCGCGACGATGGCCCTTTTCTCTATAAGGGATACCCTTATAGGCTTTGGGGCCAAGGTCGCGACGGTGTTCGCGTACAAGCGGCAGGGCCGCGCTGAGCCGGCATCCGGCTACCTGCTGCCGAACCGCCCCTCAGACCTCTGGCGCTGGCTTACCGACCGGGTTGGCCTCCTGGAGTGGCTGACGGTCGACGGGCAGCCCGTGGCACCGCCCGGCGAAGGCGTCGCGCTCGACAGCCCCGCCGACATGGCTGCGGCGTGGCCGGCCCGGTGGGCTACGGCCGCCGCCGCCCGAGACTGGCGGGCCCGGAACGGCGGGATGAAGCTCGACGGCACTCCGTCTCCCTTCCGCTACCAGCGCGTCGGCCGCGCCCAGAAGTGGCGGACGGGGGCCCACGACCCCGCGGCTCTGCCAGACTTGCGGGCGTGGCTGGAAAGCCGTCTGGGGACGCTGGTAGGCTTCGAAGTTGAGCAGCCGGCACAGGATGCCCAGCCGGAGCCGGCCGCGCCCGCCGCTCCTCCCATGCCCTTCCTGCCGCCCCGGCCCATCCTCGCCAGCAACCCCGCTGCCAAGTCGGCCGACCTCGTCGGCACGCTCGGGCGCTGGCTCGAGCTGGTTGGCCGGCCCGTTGCCGCCGAGACGCGCGAAGGAATGCCCTTCTCACCCGTCGCAGCTTTTGCCTGAAGGAGCCGCCATGCCCCGCCAGCCCGACCCCGACCGCCTACCTCACCCCGGCAGAACCTCGGCCGAGCGCCGCGCCCTCGACCGGATTGGCTGCGGGCGGTCAGACGCGCCGTAATGCTCTCGGCTCCTACCGGGTGCTGTTCTACGAGATGACGATCCCGACACATGTGCAGTGGTGTTCAGCCGTCGCGGTGACCGACGGGGAGATGGCTGCACTCAAAACCTAGACGGAGGCGACGCAATGAGTCGGTTCGTTATGCACGTCCGCCACCAAAAACCGTCCTTATTTAGCAGATAACTCGAATTTTTCTGGTCCTCCTCTAAAGGTCCGATACACATCAATCTTGTAGGTGTCTTTTTTTGGTATGAATGTATGCTTGTCTTGGTTGTCAACGACCCCATCGATATTAAAAGCTATGTCCTTAGCTGTAGATTTGACGCTAATAGTGATTTTTTTTCCTGTGGAGGCCGAAAGAGTGAAGCAGGCAAATGGTGTATCCCCTGATGCGCTGCCTGTAACGACTTGGCCTGGAGATAGGGGTTTACATGCAGCACACGCAGGGGCAACAGTGCTGAGAAACACGATGACAGATACGATACTTTTCATTGTTTGTACTACTCGGTTAATATCTACAATAAAAATCCGCAGATTCTATTGCATATTGTAGATCGATTTGAGAAAGGGCCGACGATTTTTTATATATTGTTATCGGTGTCTTTCATGTAATGATAGGCTGATTTCTCGTTTAGAGCGTTCAGAAATGAGAAAAATTCTGCTGTTGACGTTAGTCGCCATACTGTTCCCGCTATCGTCCAATGCCGCATGGCGCGGGACATTTTCAAACGGGGTTGGCAATGCGCATGGGCGTGCGTTAAGCAGTTATGGAACGATGTTTGTAACTTGCAGTTTATCTAACCGTAGCTATTCTATCACGATAGATGGTTATAAAGGGAAATTACTCGACCGAGTCGATGATGCTGATCAATCAATCGCATTGGAACTTGGTTCTAAAGTTTTCCAAGTAAGAATTCACTACTTTGAGCCTGATAAAAGTTGGGTTTTAACTGGGCAGCTTTCACCTGTATTTGGCGAAGCGCTCCAAGATGCACCGTCAATCACAATTTACAATAAAAATCACATGAAGGTACAGGCGTTCGAAACAGCTGGGATTGAGCAAGCGATTCAGTCCATACGAGGCGGATGTAGAATTTAATCTATATCGTCTCGAAGTTGGATGCCGACCCCTCGCTAACCCCTTGCGGCGCAACGGCTGAAAAGTCAGCCGCAGGGGGTAGCGATCCGCGACCCCTTTTCAATCGGACTACCGCCGACAAGCGTCGCGCCGCGATGGCCCTTCTCGGCCAGGGCCTTACGGATCGCGAGATCGCGCGCCGGGCCGGTGTCTCGGCTACCACCGTCGGCACCATCAAAAGATCACAGCCATGATCGCCGCCCTTCCCGACCCGCCGACACCGGCCAGCGTGCTCGCCCTGGTCCAGGGCATCGAGCGCCACGGGCCCACGGCCCCGGCCGCCATCGCCTTCCGGTCCGCGCTCATCCGCAAGGGCCAGGATCTCATTGAGATCGGCGGTCCGGCTGCGCTCGCAGACATGCTGGCTCGGAT
>NZ_JAKSYM010000108.1 GCF_022829545.1 Methylobacterium sp. J-030
GCGTGCCCCGATGCTGGCCGACGATCCGGCAGGCGTGACGGTCCGAGAGGCCGTACTTCTCTCGGATCCCGTCCACCGCCTGCCGGCGTCGCTCGGGGGCTACACGTTTCCCGAGGCGACGTCCGCCAGCACCTGACCCAACAAAGAAAGGTCCGCTACCAGCCGCCGCAACCGAGCGTTCTCCCGCTCCAGATCCCTCATCTTTCTGGCCTGATCGACTTGGAGGCCGCCGTACTCCTTGCGTCAGCGGTCGTAGCTCTGCTCGGAGATCTCCGCCTCCTTGCACGCCAGGGCCAAACTCTTGCCCTGGGCTGTCTGCACCTCGATCTGGCGCAGCTTCAGCACCACCTGCTCCGCGTTCGTCTTCTGACCTCGCCGCATGTCCAACGCCCTCGGTCCCAGCTGATCCTCTCAGTCAGCCCGGTCCAAAGTCAGCCGGTCAGGTCAGGAGCAGCGCAGCCGACGATCAAGGACCCTCTGTCCAACTCTGATTGCTGGCCTGTACGTTCGCCCTCTCGCCGTCAGGGCGCATGCTGCCAGGAATGGTCAAGCGATTTTGACGTTGTGATTGGCATGCCACGAATTGCGTCGTTGGCGGTTCCAGCAGGGTGCCCAGTCGTGCGGGTGGCTGGCGGTCTCAGAGTGCCGAGGGTGCCTCGTGAGCGTCATGACTGCAGACGAGGCCAATCATCTGGCTCAAACATACGTACTCCACTGAGGCATATTAAACTATCATCCCGTATTGCCAACAGAGATATTAATTAGTAAGACGCCGGACGCTGCGAAGCCTTCAATGCCTGTGGTGTATGGGGACAAATTATCGTGAGCGCGTCATCCGCCATGGACGAAAAACGAAGTGGTATCCCATTAGTCGCGGACGTTGACGGAACGTTACTGAAAACAGATTTGTTGCTCGAATCTTATTTCGAACTGCTTGCGCATCGTCCGCGCAAAGCTTTGTCGGCGATGACGGCGCTTAAAGATGGTAAGGCTGCTCTTAAGGCTCGTCTTGCCGAACTCGCCTTGATTGATATTGCGACCTTGCCCCTGAACGAAGACGTTCTGGCCTTCCTTAAAGCTGAAAAAGCTACCGGACGTCCGCTGTATCTGGCGTCGGCAGCCGACAAGCGCTACGTTGAGGCTCTGGCAGCGCATGTTCCTCTGTTCAACGGGGTCTTCGGTTCGGAACCCGGGCTCAATCTCGCCGGCGCATCGAAGGCAAAGGTGCTGTGCGACGCCTTCGGCGAGGGACAGTTCGATTATATCGGTGATGCGCCGGTCGACGAAGCCGTCTGGCGGAAGGCATCCGGTGTCTACATCGCAAATGCCTCGTCGCGACATCTGGCGGCGGTGCGTCAATGGGCGCCGCACGCAATGCCGATCGGTACCCGAACCCGCGGCTGGCGCGACTATCTGAAGGGTCTGCGCGCCCATCAGTGGCTCAAGAACATCCTCGTCTTTGCGCCCGCCCTCGCGGCCCACGAACTCGGGTGGCCCCTTATTGCGTCGGTCATCGCCTTCGTGAGCTTTAGCCTGTGCGCATCGAGCGTCTACATCCTCAACGACCTGCTCGATCTCAGGGGCGACCGCGCCCATGTTCGCAAGCGGCAGCGCCCGTTTGCCTCGGGGCGTGTCCCGCTTGTGGCGGGCATTGCCCTGGTGCCGATACTCCTGTCGATCTCGCTCGCGCTCGCCTTGTTCCTCCCACCGGCCTTTTGCGCCGTTCTGGCCGGCTATTATGCGCTGACCTGTGCCTACTCTTTCCTGCTCAAGCGCAAGCTGCTGGTGGACGTCGTGACACTCGCCTGTCTCTATGGTGCCCGCCTCATGGCTGGAGCTGCAGCAGCATCGGTGGTGCTGTCTCCCTGGCTCATCGCCTTCGCCATCTTCCTCTTCCTCAGTCTCGCGCTGGTGAAGCGCTGCTCGGAACTCACCGATCGGAAACAGGCGGGCAGCGGTGACCCGGTGGGGCGAGCCTATCGCCTCGACGACTTGCCGCTTCTCGAGATCATGGCGGTCGCAAGCGGTTATGTCGCGGTCTTGGTGCTGGCCCTTTACGTCCACAGCGACGATGTGAGAGTTCTCTACGGTTATCCCGACCGCCTGTGGTTGCTGTGCGTTCCTCTGCTGTACTGGGTCAGCCGTGTGTCCCTGCTGACCCATCGGGGCGCCATGCATGACGATCCCGTCATCTTCGCCGTCACGGATCGGGTGAGTCAGCTCGTGGCCGTCATCTGCGGACTCGTTATGCTTGCGAGCATGTGAGCCCCGAAAGAATCGCCGACCCGTGTCCGAATTGAAGTTCCCTCATCCATGCTCGTCTTCCTGCGCTACGTGATGTTCGCGTTCGTCGCCACCTTCGCGAACCTCGCGACGCAGGAGCTGGTGATCCGGATCACCCCTGTCGTGCCCCTCACTCTGTCGATTCTGGCCGGCACGGCGACCGGATTCGTCCTCAAATACGTACTCGACAAGCGCTGGGTCTTCTCGGAGCGATATGCGAGTCCCGCGCGGGAAATCTATAAGGTGGCTCTGTATGGCGCCTTCAGCGTTGGCACGACGTTGGTGTTCTGGGGCTTCGAAATCGCGTTCTGGAGTCTATGGCGAACCGATTTCGCCAAGTACACGGGCGCCGCGATCGGGCTCACGATCGGCTATGTGGCCAAGTTTGCGCTCGATCGAACCTTCGTCTTTACGGAGAGGCGCGTATGATAGAAGCAACCGACGGGCGTCTGGCTCCGGTCCCGGGCATCGCGATCCGTCGCGCGGAATTTTCGGGTTGGGGGCGCTATCCACGCCATCAGTCCGGTCTCGTCACGCTGACGGCGCCTGCCGACCTGACCCGGTGGATCTCCGGCCAAACCGGGGTCATCGCCCGCGGCAACGGACGTGCGTACGGCGATGCCGCTGTCGGGGAGAAGGTCACGCTGTCCACCCGCAGCCTGAACCGCATTTGCGCCTTCGACCGCCAGAGTGGCCGGATCACCGTGGAGGCGGGACTCCTCCTGTCCGAGCTTATGTCCGTGGTGGTGCCGCTTGGTTTCTTTCCGCCCGTCGTGCCGGGTACCAAGTTCGTGACGATCGGCGGCATGATTGCCGCGGACGTACACGGTAAGAACCATCACCGCGACGGCGGCTTCGGCGACCACGTGGAGGGCCTGACCCTCGCACTGCCGAATGGGGACGTCCTGTCGTGCGCGCGCGACGAGAACCCAGAACTGCTGGACGCCACAATCGGAGGTATGGGGCTCACGGGCACGATCTTGAATGCCACCTTCGTACTCAAGCCCATCGAGACCGGATTTCTACGCCAGACCACCATCGTGGCCCCGGACCTCGCGGCAGCCATCGCGGCCTTGTCGCGGACGGGTGACACAACCTACACGGTGGCATGGATCGATTGCCTTGCACGCGGTGCCTCGCTCGGGCGTTCCCTGATCTTCGCCGCCGAACATGCCGGGCGGGCGGACCTCGCGGCTTCCGGTTCGGCGGGCGATGCCTTTCCGCCGCCGCGTCCCGGGCGAATTTCGGTGCCAGTCGATTTGCCCGGCTGGACGCTCAACCGCCTCTCAGTTTCCGCCTTCAACGAAGCGTATTTCCGTCTGGGCGCGGCGAAGGCGGGCACGCCGCGCTTGGTTGAATGGAATCCCTACTTCTTCCCCCTCGACGGCGTCGGAGGCTGGAACCGGATCTACGGTCGACGCGGATTTCTGCAATACCAATGCGTGATCCCAACCGCGCAGGCGCAGGCCGTGCTGAGCGAGATTCTGGAACGCGTCTCCCGCCATGGCTCGGCCTCGTTCCTGGCCGTATTGAAGCAGCTCAGAGCCGGACGGGGCCTGCTGTCGTTTCCGATGGAGGGCTTGACCCTCACACTCGATCTGCCGATGAGCGCGGGAGTGTTCATGCTCCTGGACGCGCTCGACACCCTAGTTGTCGCATCCGGAGGGCGGCTTTATCTCGCCAAGGATGCCCGTCAATCGCGGTCGACGTTTGAGGCCGGCTATCCAAACCTCCCGCGCATGCGCGATCTGCGGCGCGCGACAGGCGCAGGAGGGCGCGTGTCCTCATACCAATCGGCGAGGCTCGGGATCCAATGAGCCCACGGCCAGCCTCATTCTCCGGAAGCTTGACCTGATGCAACCCGCGCACAAGACCTTGCTCCTGGCAGGTGGAACTTCGGACATTGGGCGCGAAACGGCGCTCTGCTATGCCCGAGCTGGCTGGCGGGTGTTGCTGGCTGCGCGCGATGTGGGGGAGGCCCGGCGCAACGCGGATGACATCGCGGCCCGCACGGGCACGCAAGTGTCAGTGCATCGGCTCGACGTGCTGGAAACCGACCAACTGCAAGCTTTCCTCGATGCCCTTCCGACGCTACCCGACACGGTCGTGTGCGTGATAGGGGAACTCGGGGACCAGACGCTGGCGCAGCGCGATTTCAGCCATGCGACGCGCGTGCTGCGCACGAACTTCGAGGGGCCTAGCCTGCTGCTGAGCCTCCTTGCGGAGCGGTTTCTCGCGCGGGGCTCCGGCACGATCGTAGGGGTGAGCTCGGTGGCGGGGTTGCGAGGCCGCGCTTCGAATTACGTCTATGGTGCCGCGAAGGCTGGATTCACCGCATTTCTGTCGGGCTTGCGCAACCGGCTCGCACCGGAGGCGATCCATGTCTTGACGGTGAACCCCGGCTTCGTCCGCACACGCATGACGGCGGGGATGAAGCTGCCGCCAATCCTCACGGCCGAGCCCAGCGAGGTCGGCGGCGCGATCTTCGCGGCCGCCGAGAAAGCGAAAAAAGACGTCATCTACGTCCGGAAGATCTGGTGGCTGATCATGCAGGTCATCCGATCCATCCCCGAACGCGTCTTCAAGCGCCTCAAGTTGTAAGATGCATTCGCGAGGCGACCGAGCGCCGCGCAACGTTGTAGGGTTAAGCGTCAGCGCGACCCTTGAACGTCGAGGGATTGGTGCGCCACACGCGGCTTATGTGGGCCTATCATCGCATCAGCGCACTCCGCGCGGCACTTCTCACTTGGTCCGCACCTACCTTTCGCTGTACGTCGGACCCAGGTTGAGCGAGGTAGGGCAGCGCGACGGTTTCCGCATGCGAGGCTTGGGCCACCGAAGGCAAGGTCGACCGAGAGGCGCCGCTGCGGATGGCCCTCGACGATGATACGAGTGATGACGTCAGCCAAGTAAGCCTGCGGCTTGATGCCGATGAACGTGCAGGTCTCGTTCAGGGAAGCAATCATCGCCCAGTGCTCGCCCCCGCCGTCCGAATCAGCAAACGGGCCGTTCTTCCGGTTCGAAGCCAGAGGCCGGATCGCGTGCGCGGCGGTGTCCAAGTCGATCTCTGCACGCCCATCATCGAGGAACAGGCTCAGCCCCACCCGGCGGCCCAGGGCGTAGCGGAACGCCTCGGCCAAGGTGCTCTTGCGGCAAAGCGGCCGAGCTTCTCCCGCAGCCACGACTCCGGCGCCTCAACCCCCGGCCGGCTTCGTACCCGACGGGCCGCCCGTCGCTCGTCCGCCGGGCACCCACGGATTTCGGCCTCGATCCGGTAGAGCGCGGCGATGCAGGCAAGCGCTTCCGCGGCGATCGGTGAGGCAGCGGCAAAGTCATAGAATTGCCGACGCACATGGCTCCAGCAGTAGGCCAAGTGTACTACTGCGCCGCCTTTGGCCAAGCTTTTACAGGCCGCATTGCCGTTGACCGGCAGCACGTCCGCAAACCCGGAGCGATGCGAGACCGGTCGTCCAGCCGTGCGATCCGGGGCGTAGACGGATACGCCCTGACATCGGCCTGTGACGGAACTCCCAATCCGCTCCGTATCTCGCTTCCACGCCGCCTGCCGGACGGTGCCGCCCCCAGCCAGCGCTCACGACGCATTCGGGAAGCCAATCGGAGCTTCGAGGCGATCCCCGTTCAGGAGGCTGAGTTCCGTTCGAACACTTCCATACCCTCGTACTCAAAGACCTTGTGATATTGGGACGCGAATTCGGCACTGATTTGGGCCGGCCATGTGCCCGTATGACCCGGCTCGCCATCCCATGGCGGCCGATGAACGACGACATAGCGCGGCCGCTCCCCCTCATCCCACCACCAATGGAGGTTCCTCTGACGCAGTCCGGGCAGGGAGCGGCGATGGACCAGACCGTTGATATCGAGAACCGGCTGTTTCGAGTACCAGCCGAGGTATCCGATTTCCGTCGCCGCAAAGGCGTCTGCTGGCTGGCTGTTAGCTCGCAGCCAAGCCGCGACAGCTTTGTATTCTCCGGAATGCCTATACTCATTGGGTGGAAATCGCTTGATCGGATCGAAGCTCATTTCCTTCACGAATGGGATCATCAGGAACATCGCGCCGACATACGCCGTCTGCGGCAGCGAGAGCCTGCGTCTGACAAGGGCACCGAACCACACGAGTGCCATCATGATCGCAAGGTTGGTGGCGAAATCGCCCGGCTCAAAATACCAAAAATAGGCTCCTGGAGCATCCATGAGCTGATAGCCGAGCACCTGGACGAGGCCGAATCCGACGCACAGTGCCGGAAACGTGTCGTTCCTGAACAGCCGCCGGACGGTCAGCCATAGCCCGATCGCGACCAAGGGGATCGTGAATATAAGCCACCGCGATTGGAGGATGAACGCATGAAAGAAGTCCGGTTCATTGATCCACGGACTCATTCGACGCTGCAGCGATTTCACTTCCGCAGTGTGCGGAACTACCGTCCCGAAATACAACCAAGAAATAACGACCCAGGATAAGAGGAAGGCTACGGTCACGAGTGCGGATCGCCAAGCGATTTGCCGTCTCAACATCAGGTGGCAAGCCCCGATCAAGCCCATGAGGATGATGCCTTCGGGCCGCGTCAGGGCTGTCAGTCCCGCGAAAACTCCCGTCCGGAAACTGTCGCCGTTATGTTGATAAGCGAGGGCGGTGAAGGAGACGAGTGCCATCAGCAAACTGGTCTCCATCCCGAACGACTGCAGCAGCCGTGCCCCGAAGGCCGTGCCAGCTGTGATGACGATCGCTTCCACCCGGCCGTCCCGGCGCCAAGCCACATATTGAGCCACCACCAGGGCGTAGAGCGGAATACCGTAACTAACAGCGAGAGCCGCCGAAGAATATCCAAAGACAAGTCCAACCACAGTGAGAACGATAGTATAAATCGGAGAGGTCGCGGGATTAGTAAGTTCTCCGACGTTATATAGCCACCCTTGTCCAGAGCCTATGTTGGCCGCAATGCGAAGGTATATATACGCGTCATCGGGCATTGCTGGTATGAATAAATAGGATATGATCGCAACAATTACTGCGCCTGCAGTCAGGATGACTCCATCTGCAAAATCCCAATCTTTCGGTGCAAGGCTACTCTTATTTTGAAAATGGCTCGTCAGCATCTCGGACCAACTATATGAGTGGTTGTGTAGCGTGGATATTTGCTATCTTGACCAGGGTCAAGAAAATGATGCGAGACAACAGATAACGTATTGTTCGGCGTTGGTGAATTTGCGGGCGGACAGTCCAGTGGACGCTGAATACCGAGACGTTTGCACCTTAGCGTGAAAGCCCGCCCATCCAGTTTGCGATTCCAGAAAGTCGCTCGGGATGCGAATGTGGTTGCGAAAGGGAAGGGCAGCGTGTCGTTGGTGAGCGTCGGCGTTGACGGGTGTAAAGCGGACTGAGAAGTGGCTCGGTTTGTCTGAACAGTGACCTGGGCCTGGATGAGTGGCGTCCTGCCGGGTTCAGGCGGCCGCGGGATGCGGCAGCCTGTCGAAGGAGGTTTGGTCGGGGGTGCGTCGGTCGAGACTCGAATGGGGCCTCCGTCCATGGTAGACGGCGAGGTGCCGGCCGATCGAGGCGCGCGCCGTGCTTACGGTGTCGTAGGCCCGGAGGTAAATCTCCTCACGTACTTGCCCGACCGCCACAGCCGCTCGACGAAGACGTCGTCGCGCCAAGCGCCCTTGCCTTGCGTCGGGGGCGTCCGCTCGTCTGCGCCAACCGCGTCGCCTCGGCGCGAAACTCAGGCGTAAAGGTTTGCTTCCGGTCTGCCATCGGAACCCTCCTCCTTCAGGAAAAGAGCTCTCCACTTTTGCGGAGCAAGGCCATGTCGCCGGACCCCCTTTTTGCAGCGATCGAGGCGCTGTCGAGGGAGGCTTGACTGAAGTTGATCCCGTTCTGGCGGCCGAGCCGGTTGAGCAGGGCCTTTTGCAGGCGGTCCCACACCCCGGCCTCATGCCAGTCGCGCAAGTGCCGCCGGCAGGTCATCCCCGAACCGCAGCCCATCTCGCGTGGAAGCAACTCCCAGGGCGTGCCCGAGCGCAGCACGAACTGAATACCCGTCAGCGCCGCGCGGCCAGGTCTTCGCGGGCGACCGCCCTTCGGCTTAACCGGTTCAGGCGGCAGCAGCGGTGCGATCTCCGCCCATAGGCTATCGGGAGGGAGCGGTCTCGCCATCCCATCTCAACGCACAGCAACAGAACGCGTCTGTCATAATCATATTATCACGCTTCCACCGTCCGAAAGACTTTGAAGCGGAGTTTTTTATAAAGTCTTTCGACTAAATGCTCAGCGCCTGGAGGCGACCCGGAGAAGTACCACAGCATCATCAGAACGAGCGTGTAGCTCGCGCCGCCAAGCGCAATCACCGAGGCTAAGCAAAGTGCGAATTTTATACCAGTATCAAGCGTAAGCATATAGAAAAGCAAAGGGAGAATCATGATCGTCATGACTGCACTGGCAATAATTGGGCGTATGGCCGCCTCAAGTTGCTGGCGATATGATAAATTGATGAGACGTTTCAAAAACACGAATGCAATAAGTGCAATGAAGACATTCATGCAAACACGGGCCCAAATAGCGCCTTCAACACCGTAGTTTTTGACTGTAAACCAAGTGACCGGTAATTTTACGAAGAATTCGATGCTCGTTGCGATTGTGATCAGCTTCGGTCGCTCAAGCGCAACCGTCACAGATGGCCAAGGCAGGGTGAATAAGCCGGGGAGAAACGAAAGCGCGATAACACCAAGAATATAACCAACTCGTCCCCATTCGGGACCGAGGAACAGACGCGCCACTTGATCCGAAGTGATGAACAATCCGACATATGCTGGAATACCCAGTGTGCAGATCGTCGAGACAGCTTGTAAATAGGCTCGGCGCAGCCCGTCTAGGTCATCCGTCCGCCCGTATATGACTGTATTCAACGGGCGCATAATCGGAACAATAACCGACTGATTTGGAAAATTCGCCAAATCCGAACTCAGTGCGTACTGGCCGAGATCGGCCTTCGTTACAAAATGGCCGAGAAAGAACCGGTCGCATTGCCAGCTGATCGCAACGAAAAGCTGGGTGATGGCTCCCCATCCGATAAAATGAGAAAAGGCACGCCATTTTTCCAGCGTCAAACGTGGACGGTATGGAGCCATGATATACGATAAAATAGTTCCCACGAGAGGCGTTGTCACAGTCCCGGCCGCGATAGCCCAATAGCTGCGGAAGGTATATGCAACATAAAGAGACATAAACGCACCGAAAATCTTCCCGCATATCTCAGCTGCAAACTCGCGACTAAAATCGAGATTCTTCACAAAAACGATCATATAGGGGCTTGCGAGTCCCCTCACGATTGGAGCGATCGATAAAATTAGTATGAGATTGATAATTCTAGAGTCGGAGCTTAATAAAGAAATCGGATAGGCCAAGACGTACGAGATAATCAAAAATACGATACTTCGTAAAATACTGAGCGTAAACGCCGTATCGAAATGTGCAGGGTCTATCATCTTCAGCCGTAGAATAGCCAGTCCAACCGGCAGCTCAAGCATGGCCTCCGCGACTAATATAAAACCCATTGCGAGTGCGACCAAGCCAAAATCTGCAGCTTCGAGAACCCGCGCCAAGATAAACAATACAACGGCATCAATGGATTTTGCGGCGAACCGCGCCGCTAACAGCCAGCTCGCACCTTTTGCCGCAGCCTGCTGAACATTCTGCTCTTCACCTGCGGATGGATTCGATTGTCGAAGACTCATCATTCACCGACATTGATTTTTGCACCGCGTCCACGGCCTGCACAACTACTCACGAAAGCCACGGGTCTAAACTGTGATAATGAAGTGGTATAATGAAGTTAGTATGCGGCACAAGAAGGGAGAATTCGAATATGTATTAAAAACCCACTTTGCGAAATTATAAATACTCAATTAGTGCAATCTGGATGAACCCGTCACGCCTCAAAAAATTTGGATTTTATTACGCTTGACATCCAATCTGACCTGGCGACCTTCCGGTCACTCATCGGTCCGGGCGGTCCAAGAAAATTCTTGAAAATCTCGACCTTGTCAGATGCCAAGCGGTGTGGCTATCACGGATCGCGAGAAGCAAGTCAAACCATTCCTCCACGCTGGCTCGACGCCTGATGGACGAAATGGGCGTCCCGCTCGATTTCGCCTGCTTGATGCGCCTTTGCCAGGGGGCATAGTACGGGTATTCGTCCCAGATGTTTTTTGGGGCTCTGCACGCCAGTTCGGCCCGCGCGCAAGATCGGCCCGCAATCTGCCCCGATTACGGAGATCGGCCGGACGAAATGGTGTTTGCACCCGGTACGCGGGCTAAATCGCAAGGCACCTTGCGTTCGAGAAGACTGTTGCCTTCCGCGCCTTTTGCTCAAGGGATGCCAGTCCAGCGCAGGAGTGTGCATCAATCCAAATGCTTGGCTTTCCGGGCGCTTGACGGGCGATCGGAATCGACTCTGGCATTGCAAGTTGCGCTCGACAAGCATGAACAAACGGCTGACCCATTTGGCTCCCCATGCTTCTGTCGCTGTTTGGCGTCTGCCACACACAATTTTGATGCGGGCATGTGCGCAATGGCCTGTTGTATCCGACGCCGGGGCGACCGCGCGAAGACGTCAGCGAGCTAATCTCACCGCCGCGCGATGCGTGCCGCATTGCAGGGAGTTCGTGAGTTAGCTAGCATATCGCCGGGCGCCATCTCACTTTGCTTCGATATTTTCAATCCACAGCGTGTTAGCCCGATCTCGGATCCCCACCACGAGGGAAAAGTCATCATCACCAACGTGATGAGGCGTCGTGGCGTGCCTCCATTCGGTGGTCCAGGTTCAAAGTTAGTGCATCGTCGGTCGCGTGACGATGGCAGGCCGAGCGGACGGCACTGAGCCGCTCGGTTCCGTCGGCCACATGACGACCTCCGGCGCAGGCGGGCAGTAGCCGAGGTATGAGTGCGGCCGGATGCTGTTGTCGTGCCTCCGCCACTGCTCGATCACGACGCTGGCTTCCTTGAGGGTGTAGGACACCTCGCCGTTGAGGAGTTCGTCCCGCAGCTTTGCGTTGAAGCTCTCGCGGTACCCGTCCTCCCACGGACTGCCCGGCTCGATGTAGGCGGTCTCTGAGCCGACCGCAGCGATCCAGTCCCGGACAGACCGAGCGATGAACCCAGGTCCCTTGTCTAAGCGGCTATGGCCTAGCACGCCGCGCAGGCTGAATAGATCCGAGAGGACATCGATCACGTCGTGCGCCTTCGGCGTACGAGATACGCGGATCGCCAGGCACTTACGGGTGAACTCATCAAGGACATTCAGCAGCCGGTACTTGCGACCGCCATGCGTCCGGTGCTCGACGAAGTCGTAGGACCAGACGTGGTCGGGTCGCTCCGGCCGCAGGCGCGCACACGAGCCGTCATTGAGCCAGAGGCGGGCGCGCTTTGGCTGTCGGGCTGGAACCTTGAGCCCCTCCCGCCGCCAGATCCGTTCGACCCGCTTCACGTTGACCGTCCAGCCATCGCGCCGGAGCAGCGCGGTGATCCGACGGTAGCCGCAGCGCCCGTACCGCAGAACCAGTGCGACAATGGCGGCGGTCAGTGCGGCCTCGTCCTTGACCACCGCGGCGCGGTTGCGCTGTGTCGAGCGGTGCTGACCGAGAACGCGGCAAGCGAACCGCTCCGACACGCCATGCTCGGCCACGACGTGGTCGACACAAGCCCGGCGGCGAGCCGGGCTCAGAAGTTTCCCGAAGCCGCCTCCTTCACGATGAGCGTCTCCAGCGTCAGGTCCGAGATCGCCCGCCGGAGGCGCTGGTTCTCAGGTTCCAGAGACTTCAACCGCTTGACCTGATCTCCCTTCGAGCCGCCGTACTCGGATCGCCAACGATAGTCCGTGACCTCCGTCACCTCGATGGATCGGATTGCTTCGGAGACCTTGCGGCCCTGCGAGACCAAGACATCGACTTGGCGAAGCTTGGCGACGATCTCTTCAGCCGTATGCT
>NZ_JAKSYM010000376.1 GCF_022829545.1 Methylobacterium sp. J-030
CCGGAGAGGCGCAGAACGACGCAGCCGGCGGAAGCACCCCGCGCAGGGGGCGCTCGACGCGCAAATGCGCCCAGAGCCGGCAACTTCTCGTCTTCCCCGCCCCGTGCGCAAGGAGTGGAACCGTCGTATCATCACCGGGCAGGACGTACGACCCGGCGCTACACTCCGAGCGCAGGGGGTCGACCCGCGGACACAGCGGGGCGGCCGTGGCGCCCATCCAGGCGGACAGCGTCGAGGTCTGCAACGTGACGCCGTCCCGCGCATAGATCTCGGCCTGTCGATACAGGGGCAGGTGATCGTCGAACTTCGCCACGGCGATATGCGCGAGCAGCCCGGAGCCGGCACGGCCGCGCGCGATGGCGTGGTAGGGCGCGGGAGCCTGCATCACGGTCTCGCAGGACCGGCAGGAGAAGGCCTCGCGCAGGTGCCGCACCACCTTGAAGAGGCCCTGCACGTAGTCGAGGCTCTCCGTTACGTCCTCGCCGATCCGGCGCAGGCGACCGCCGCAGGCCGAGGCGGCTTTTTGGTGCCTGCACCTATCTCGGCCAAGGCGCCTCTCGTCATGTGCGCAGCGCTCTGTCCTGTCGTCCAATTGTCGGGTGAGCGCTGCCATGCGATAGCGAGCCGGCAAGTCCGGTGCGGGGTGCAGCGGGCGCAGGCAGGTCGCCCGCTGGAGCCTTTCATGACGGCAACATTCTCGCCGCACTCGCGGACCCCGAGTTCAGTGGCAGAGAACCGGCAACGCCTCCTTGATCTGTATGGCAACTCACCGCTGCCGCCTGAGCAGGTGCTGACCAATTTGGGTCTGTATCTGCGGAGCGGCCCCCTCGCTAAAATTCTACTGCTGGACGAACTCTACCGGGAGATTGTCGATATCCCCGGCGCCATCATTGAGTTCGGCTGCTGGTGGGGGCAAGCACTCGCAGTGTTCGAGAACTTGCGCGCCATTCACGAGCCCTACAATCACAGCCGGCGGATCGTCGGGTTCGACACGTTCCAGGGCTATCAGACCCTCAACGAGCGCGACAAGCCGTCGGACGTCATCCGGCAAGGCAACTACTCGGTCAGCGACGCATACACGTCGCATCTCGAAGCCGTCTTGGACTTCCATGAGCACGAGAACAGGGCGGCGAGCCAGGTTAAGAAGTGCTCCATCCGGCCGGGAGACGTTGCCGAAACTGTGCCGAAATACTTCCAAGAAAATCCGCAGACCATCGTCGCGCTGGCATACTTCGACTTCGCGATCTACGAGCCCACGAAGCTATGCCTACAAAACATCAAGAATCGCCTTATCCGCGGCAGTGTCATTGCCTTCGATGAGTTGAACGATGCGGATTATCCTGGAGAGACGATCGCGCTCATTGAAACGTTGGGTCTCCGCGCTGGTCGCATCCGTAAGTCGCGCTTTCTTCCTGACCGGACGTACATGACCATCGATTGAGCGATGAAATGATTCGAGGGATGCAATCGCGGTGAATGGGCATTGGCATAAGCGAGGAAGCATTCAAGTCTGGCCGCGCATGCGTGCGACCTGGGCTTTGGAGAGCGCTGGCGTCCTCACGCCACAACCCGTAGCTCGCCAAGACGGGCGCATGAGGATCTACGGTGGATTCCGCGACGCGCAGGGTGTCAGCCGCATTGGTTACGTCGACGTCGATGAAAGTGATCCGTGCAATGTTATCGCTGCGAGTCGCGAACCTGTCTTAGATATCGGCGATCCTGGAATGTTCGATGACAACGGGGTCATATTGGGCGATATAATCGAGGTAAATTCTGAGTATTGGATGTATTACGTTGGTTTTCAGCACGCGTCAAAGATTAAATTCTTGGCGTTTGCCGGACTTGCAGTTTCTCGGGACGGCGGGAACACGTTCCAGCGCAAGCGAGTGACGCCGATCATGGATCGCGGCGAGAACAGGCCGCATATCTGCGCTATCCATACGGTTCTGCAGGAAGATGAGACGTTCCGCATCTGGTATGCCGTGGGTCACGGATGGCAAATTATCGATGGGAAATCGTATCCTCGCTACCATATCAGGACTACGACCAGCCACGACGGCGTTACGCTGTCGCGCGATGATGGCCCTGTATGCCTGATGCCTGGCGATGGGGAGTATCGGATTGGAAGACCTCGCGTGACGCGTCGCTTTGACGGTTCCTACGAAATGCGTTTCTCCTTCGATACACTCGACAAGCGATATGGCTCGGGATTCGCCTGGTCAGCAGATGGCGTGCACTGGGAGCGCTGTGATGAGCGCTTGGGCCTGGTGCCGGGACCAGAGGCTTGGGACGGCGAAAGCGTGTGCTACCCCGTCGTTTGTGAGACGCCAAAGCGAACCTATTGCGTTTATGGCGGCAACGGGATGGGCGCATCAGGCATCGGCATCGCAACTTTGGAGCAGAATTAATGCTCAACATCGTCGCGAGGCTTTAGTCGGTACTGTCCGCACGGCTCCGTCTTCAGCGGTTCTTTATCGACTGCTATCCAGGCCAGGGCATCCTGACCGGCTTCCGCTGTCGGCTCTAGGTCGCGAACCCATAACGGCTGGCACGGTTGAGGTGCGGCGCTGTTAGCCCTCTGAGCAGGAGGGACTTGGATGGCGCGGTTTGACCTGACGGATGCGGAGTGGGCGGTGATCGAGCCGCTGTTGCCGACGGACGTGCGCGGCAAGGAGCGCGTGGATGACCGGCGGGTGCTCAACGGCATCTTCTGGCGGCTGCGCACGGGCGCACCCTGGGCCGACATCCCGGCGCGCTACGGCCCGCATACGACCTGCGGCAACCGCTTTCGACGCTGGCGCAAGCGCGGCATCTGGGATCGGCTTCTGGACGCCGTGTCAAAGGCTTACGAGGGCGACCTGCAGATGATCGACGCCACCAGCGTGCGGGTGCACCAGCACGCCGCCTGCGCCCAAAAAAAGACGGCCGATCCGGTGGCATGGGTCGCTCGCGCGGCGGCCTGACGAGCAAGATCCACGCGCTGGTGGATGCCGAGGGCCGTCCCGTGGCCCTCAAGATCACGGAAGGCCAAGCGCATGACGGGCGTTCGGCGGCCGACATGCTGGGCGGGTTGGGTGCAGGTCAGATCCTGCTGGGTGACCGGGCCTACGACAGTGACGCGCTGCGAGCACAGATGGCCGAGCAGGGGGCGTGGGCAAACGTGAGGCCGATGCCCAACCGCAAGCAGGTGCTGGCCTTCAGCCCGTTCCTGTACAAGTACCGCAACCTGGTTGAGCGCTTCTTCAGCAAGATCAAGCACTTCCGAGCCGTCGCCACGCGCTACGACAAGGATCCCGACAACTTCCTGACAAGCGTCAAACTCGCAGCCCTGCGTGTCTGGCTGCGTGCCTTATGAGTCCGCGACCTAGGCAGCACCGAAGTTCGCGATCGGCGGCTGGAGTGCACCCTGTTTGACCGGACAGGCAGCGGGGCGGGTTTAGGCAGTCCGGCTGAGGTACTCTCGGGGCGAGAGCATGCGCAGGCCGGAGTGCGGGTGGAAGGTGTTGTAGTCTTCGAACCAAGCCGGCAGAAGCCGCATCACGGTCTCGGCGTCGGCCAAGATGGCGAGGCGGGCATAGTCGCGCTTGAGCGTCTTCACGAACGCCTCTGCGATGCCGTTGCTCTGCGGCGAACGCACCGGGGTGAACAGCAACCGTAGGCCGAGCGCTGCGGCCGTCTGAGTAGTCTCCTTGGCGATGTAAGCGGAGCCGTTGTCGGACAGCCATTCGACCGGGTGCGGGGTCTTCGTCGCGCCGAACCGGCGCTCACAGCAAGCGATCATCAGGTCGCAGACCATCTCGGCCGAGACCGCCTGTCGTGGTCGCCGACCACGCCATGATCTCGCGGTCGCAAGCGTCGATAGCAAACAGCACGCGGACGACCGCGTCGTCCCGGCAGCGCAGTTCGAGGTGATCCGAGCACCAGCGCACGTTCGAACGCAACGCCACCACGGTGCCGTCGTGGGTGCGGCCGGGACGACGGGCGGTGTGCGGCGCGAGGGTGAGCCCGTTCGCCTGCAGGATGCGCAGCACCCGCTTGGCATTGACGCTCGCTTCGCCGCGCGAGCGCAGGGCCCGGTTCACCAGTGCGGTGACGCGGCGGTAGCCGTAGCTCGGGCGGGCATCGACGATCGCGCGGATCGTCGGCAGCAGACGCGCATCCTCGGGCTTGTGGTAGAGGCCGCGCGGCCGAACAGGTTGACTCAGGCGCTCGGCCAGGTGGGAGCGGGCTACACCGAGCGTGTCGGCGACTGCTTTCACCGCGAACCGCCCGTCTCGGTCGCCCCAGGAGCTGAGCGGCGAGGTCGGTTTTTTTGTGCGCGCGAGGTCGAGCGCCTCCTTCAGGATCTCGACCTCCATAGTCTTGCGCCCGAGCAGGCGTTCGAGGTCGCGCACGCGCCGCTCCAGTTCGCGAACCCGGCTGGTTCCAACGACCTCCTCGTCGGCGTGCACGGCCTGATGGCCGCCCTCCAGCATGCGCCGCTTCCACGAGAACAGCAGGCTGGGCGAGAGGCCGTAGCGACGGGCGACGAACGACACGGACGAGCCGGGCCGCTGGCTCTCCTCGACGAGGCGGATCTTCTCGGTGGTGTGGACCAGCGCCGTCGACGCTGAACGCCGGTCAGGATCTCGCCATGCACCGGCGGGATGGTTGGATCGGATGACATAGCCTTACCCATAGGCCAACGCCTATGCCTTCGTGAGCTATGCCGCCTGTCCGGTCAAAACGGGGTGCGGTTCAGCGGCCTCCTTCCCCTGAGTCGGTTCGCGATCCACAGCCCCACCGGCACCGCCGCGCGAGGCTTTTTCCGACACTCGCTGGGGTTGCATACCAATTGAAGCTTACTACCTAGAGCCTCCCGAATTTGGAGGAACCCTATGGCCAACGTGGATACTGATGCGCTGTGTAACGTTGCAGAGCGGGTGCACGACACCGCGACCCAACAGGGCGTCGAAGGTCAGGTCATCGTGACCAAAACGGGAATCCGCTTGGCTGCGTCGGCGAAAAAGGGCGGCTCTATCAGCAAGCGCGACGTGCCTTGGGATCAGGTCAGCGGGGCGGAATTCGAGCGGATGGCGCAGGACGCGTTCAACGAGGCCCTTGCGGACTCGAAGAAGAACAATCCGTAGCGCTCGCTTGAGCTTCTGAACAATAACCCGCCCGGTACGCCGCGGCGGGCTTTTTCGCGCGCACAAGCTCAGCTGTCGGAACGACCGATCACCCAGACCGATTGTCCCCTCACACGCAAACCGAGGGTCCGCCGCATGCTGAAGGTCACGTACATCGACTTCCACGAGAAGCCGGACAGCCCCGTTCACAGCGGTTGGTACATCACGGACGCGAACGGCGTGATGATCGGCAACGGGCACTGCTACGAGGATCAAGCTAGCGGAATTCGTGCGTTGATCGCGCTATTCTGACGCTCCTCGCCTGATTGTTCAGCAAACCCGCTCGGTCCGCGGTGTCGGGTTTTTCTTTGCCCGAGCTCGCGGTACTTACAGCTACAGGTTTAGCACACTTCCCCCCAGAACGCTGAGTCTGAGAAGCCCGCACGGTCCGCCGATGCAAGCCTTTTCGTGCAATTTACAAGTAATCCCTTTAACGGAGCCACTGACCGCACTTTTTGTTGATGAAATCTATTGTATGCTTAGGAGGCTGATCGTCGATCGATCGACCTGTCGGGCCTATATGTTATAGGTGAAGCAACGTGATGGGGTCATATAATATTTTGCCGCCTTCCGAGTTGGGGTTTCTTAAGCCATCAACCAATCTTTTGACGTCATGCACCTGATCAGCAGTTAAATTGATTTCCAGATGCTTGGCGTTCCGTGAGATTATTGCTGCAAGATCTATCACTATATCCTCATATTTCATCGAATGATTAGCTATTTTCTCGATAGCGCTAAGATGCGAAATGTATTAGTCTAATCTATTCGACAATTTATCAACATCATTGATGTCCAGCCAGCCCATGCGGGATTGTGAAGCAACGACCGCGCGGATGTCCCTAAATGATGTAAAAATTCTGCCTGATGAAAATTTCTCGACTTCTGCACTGTCGTGAACCTTGATTAGATGGACATCAGCTTTGACAGCTGGGTCGAAGTTACCGATCCAGTATGTATATGGGCAAGCCTTCAGCGCCTGGATCACCGCCGCGGTCTGAGCCGCGCTCGTGCCCTGAGTGATGCGGACCGTGGCGCCTGCGATCTCGACTTCGATGCTGTGGCCGCCGCATCGCTCTCCCATCTCCGGGCTCAGCTCGGCAGACGTCGGCTCCTGCGGGCCCACACTCAGAACGGCCGGCACGAACTGCAATGGGCGCTCGCCGTCGTGCTACCCAGCGTGACGCACCAGGCGGCGCCACGTGAACAGCTGCGAGGCGCTCAATCCATGCCGGCGTGCCACCGCGCTGATCGAGGTGCCCGGCCCATTGTCAGCGGGCGTTGAATACTGGTTCTTCCGCATTTCGTCTGGCGAAGTGTGCCGGCCAGCGTGACGTGCCCCATCTCCGGTGATCGGCTTTCCGGAGGACGCCATGCCCCGCCGTATCCTGCCCCTCGTGCCCAATGGCCTCAGTGTCATCGGCATCGAGCCGGCGACCGACTCGCTCATTGTAGCGCGTCGTACCCCGTCCGGGGCCGACGTGCTGTCCCAGCTGTCGATCGTCCGCGGGTCGCCAGCACGGTCACTGCGAGCGCACCCTCGCCGATTTGCCTTGGCAGGGCCGGTCCGTCCGCCTGCGCCTCCGGCTGCGACGCTTCCGCTGTGCGAACCCAGCCTGTCCGCGGCGGACATTCAGCGAGAGCGTCGGTGACGTCGCCGTCGCTCACGCCCGCCGATCCGAGCGGCTGCGCGTGCTCCAGCGTCAACTTGGTCTCGCCCTCGGTGGTGCACCCGCCGCCCGTATGGCGCATCGTCTCGCGATGCCGGTAAGTGGCGATACCCTCCTGCGCCTCGTGCGTGCGGCGCCTCTGCCGACGCAGCCCGAGCCCCGCATCGTCGGCATCGACGAGTAGGCCTGGCGGCGCGGGCGCAGCTACGGCACTATGGTCGTCGACCTCGAACGTCATACCGTCCTCGATCTCCTGCCCGACCGTGACGCCGGGAGCGTCGCCGCGTGGCTGCGCGACCATCCGGGCATCGAGGTCATCGCTCGCGACCGCGCTGACGTCTTCGCCGAGGGCGCCCGCGTGGGCGCGCCGCAAGCCCAGCACGCCCTCGATCGTTTTCACCTGCTGCGTAACCTCAGCGTCGCCTTGCGCGCGATCGTCGCCCATCATCATAGCGTGATCCGCGCCGTCGCTCGTGCGCGCATCGATCAGGAAGTCGAAGCAGCGCATGCTGCGAAGGAAGCCGCCCGGCCGCCGACGGCGATCGAGGTTCGGAAGCGGGCGACGCACGCGCAGCGTCGGGCTTGGTACGCCGAGCTCAAACGGCTGTCCGAGGCCGGCGCCTCGGTGGCCGGCATGGCTCGCGCTCTGGATCTCGATCGCAAGACGGTGCGGGTCTGGCTGCGCCACGACGCGCCGCCTTCCTGGCGGCGACGCCGCACCGTGCCGACGATCCTCGACCCTTACCGCGATCATCTTGAGGCGCGCTGGCAGGCCGGCTGCCGCAACGCCGCCGAGCTCGCTCGCGGGCTGATCCACGCGGGGGCCGACATCTGTCCGCGGTTGGTGCGGGATTGGGCGATGAAGCGGCGTCGCGCGAGCACGGACGTGATGGACGCCACGCCGGCCTCGACAAGCGCGCCGCGATGGCGGCCTCCGTCGATCAACTGGAGGGCGTGGCTTCTGCAGGCGGACCCGAACACACTCGTTGCGGACGATCGCCGCTTCCTCGATCGCCTGCGGCTGGAGGCGCCCGATCTGGCGAAGAGCGTGGCCGTCGCGACGCGCTTTACCGACCTCGTGCGACGGCGCTTGGGCGAGAGCCTGGAGGCTTGGTTCGCGGCGGCCGCCGCGACACCGCTGGCAAAGTTCGCCGCCGGCCTCGAGCGCGACAGGGACGCGTTACGCGGCGCGATCACGACGCCTTGGTCGACGAGTCCGGTGGAGGGGCAGATCGGCAGGCTGAAGATGCTCAAGCGCACGATGTTCGGCCGCGCGGGCTTCGCGCTGTTACGCCAGCGCGCCCTCACCGCGACCTGACTTGGCATTCCGCGCCACACGAAATGCGGAAGAACCAGACTTCGGCGCCCGTTGACACCCATCACTCTCGGCGACGATGGCGGCGTTTTCCTCATCCGACCACGTCCGCCGTCGGGCCGCCCCGGTGAACAGCTCCAGGCGCCGGATCGGCTCCGACATAGCCATACGCCTTGACATCGACATATGACGGAGCTCCCATTCCGCTCCGTATGTCGCCTTCACACCGCCTGCCGGAAGGTGCCGCCCAGACAGCGCTTACCCCGGATCTCCGCCAGCAGGCGAACCGGATCAAGCTCGTTGCGCACGGCCTCGACCTTCGCCCGAACTTCGGCTGAGGCGCGCGGGTCGGCCATCAACTGATCGCGGGGTGCGCGCGGCGCATGGTAACGCTTGCGCACCCGCGTGCCATCGCGTTCCTTATCCGCCAACTTGAAGGACGGCTGGAACACATTCACGAATAGCCGCACCGTGGCGTAGAGACGGGCCAGTTCCTTTGCCGCTGCCACGCCTTCCAAGCGCCGGTAGCCCACCATCCGGTCAGCACCAGCGTCTCCACGAAGGCGCCGCTCGCGCTCGAGCCGGAATGCGCGACCAGATCGGCCTCGACTAAGAGCGTCTAACAAAACCGATGGCGGCGCGTTGAGATGAGATGGCGAGACCCCTCCTTCCCGATGGCCTGTGGGCTGAGATCGCACCGCTGCTGCTGCCTGAGCCAGCCAAGCCGAAGGGCGGTCGCCCGCGAAGATCTGACCGCGCGGCGCTGACGGGCATCCTGTTCGTGCTCCGCTCGGGCACGCCGTGGGAGTTGCTTCCGCGCGAGATGGGCTGTGGCTCCGGCATGACCTGCTGGCGGCGCCTGCGCGATTGGCAGAAGGCCGGGGTTTGGGAACGCCTGCAACAGACGCTGCTCGACCGGCTCGGACGCCGGAACGGCATCGACTTCAGCCGCGCCTCCCTCGACAGCCCCTCCATCGCTGCAAAAACGTATGGCCCGCCCCGTCCGCAAGTGGCTCGGATCCGCTGGTCTGTGCAGTCTGCATAAACGTATCCGGCCTTCCGGCGAGCCGTTGGCCAAGATGGAGATCCGCGCGTCCTGGGCCTCATAAAGGGGTCGGCGTCGAGCGCGGCGATGCGCCGGTCGAGATCCTGCCAGCGTTCACGCACCTCGGCCATGAGGGTTCGCATGCGCGGTGTGAGCGATGCGCCCGCGTCCGTGTCCGGCAACGCGGCCAGGCAAGCGGTGAGCTTGGCGCGCCCCTGCGCCACGACGTGGCCACGCTCCAGCAGGACGGAGCGGATCTGGTTGGTCAGCGCCGTGCGCTCGCCTACGAGCTGGTCGCGTACCCGGTGCAGAGTCTGCACGTCGAGCTGCGCCTCGGACTTGAGTGCCACGAAGCGCATCGTCGGGCGTGTGGCCGCTTCGGCGATGGCCTCGGCGTCGCGGTCGTCGTTCTTCTGCGCCTTGACGTAGGGGCGCACATACTCCGGCGACATCAATCGGATGGTGTGGCCTTGCTTGGCCAGGGCGCGGCCTATGTGATGGGCGCCACAGCAGGCCTCCATCGCCACGACGCACCCCGGCAGCTTCGCGCCGAAGGCGATCACCCCCTCGCGCCGCATGCGTCGGCGCAGCACGACCCGCCCCGCCGCGTCCAGCCCGACGAGGCTGCAGCTGTTCTTGCCCAGATCGATCCCAAGAACCGCGATCGTCATCGTCCTGCTTCCTTCCTCATCTCGGCTACCCTGCAAGCCTAGCAGCGTAGCCCGGTGAGGGGCGGGCCATCCATAAAGGGGGGCTGGCGTCAGGCCCGAACCCGACCGACCGGGGCAAGCCGGGCACGAAACGCCACGTCCTCACCGATGGGAAGGGTATCCCGCTCGCGCTGAAGCTGACGGGCGCCAACGTGCACGACAGCCGGATGCTCGAGGCGGTGGTGGATGCTGTGCCGCCGATCCGCCAGTGCTGGGGACGACCGCGCAAACGCCCGTCCCGGTTGCACGCCGACAAGGCCTACGATCACCGCCGCTGTCGTCAGGCTCTCACCCGCCGTCGCATCCAGCACCGCATCGCCCGTCGCGGCATCGAGAGCAGCCAACGTCTGGGCCGGCACAGGTGGGTCGTGGAGCGCACGCTGGCCTGGTTCGCCCAGTTCCGCCGCCTCGCCATCCGCTACGAGCGACGGACCGACATCCACCTCGCCTTCTCCACCCTGACCGCAGCCCTCATCGTCTGGCGCTTCATCGAACGCTGGTTTTGTTAGAGGCCCTAACATTACAGTTGCTTTTTTGCGAGGTTCTGACTCTCTGTGGCACCATGATTCGCGCATCATGGACGCCGGGAGCCTCGATCGAGGCGACGCTGGAACTCTGGGCCTCTTCGCTGCGGGAGGTGAAGGGGCGCATGCGCCCGCTGTTCACGCAAGAGCGGGTGGCGGCCTCGGCAGGAGCATTCCTCGACGGACTGCTCGGCGCGGAACGACGCAAGACGGGTTGGATGCGGGCGGAAGCTGCCGGCGATCCCGGGCCCTGGCGTCAGAAAGCGGTGCTCGGTCGCGGACGCTGGGATGCCGACGCCCTGCGCGATGTCGTGCGAGACTATGCCCTGGAGACCCTGGCGGCGGTCGAGGGCCAGCGTTGGGCGATCGAGGATGCGTTCGAAACGGCCAAGACCGAACTTGGGCTCGCTCACAACGAGACCCGTTCCTGGCACGGCTGGCACCGGCACGTCAGCTTGGTGATGATGGCCTTCGCCCTGCTGGCTGTGACCCGCCATCACGCCAACGCGCCGCCCCCAAAAAGACGGGCGCGACCGAGACTGCCCGCGCGCTGATCCGCTGGTCGGTGCAGGAGATCCGCCGCATCGTAGTGCGGCTGGCGCAGCGGCGCATCCAGCCCGCTCACGTCATCGCATGGTCGCTCTGGCGACGGGCGCATCAGGCGGCTGCCCGAAATTTCCATATCAAACGCCGCGCATCAGCCGACAGGGGACGTCGACGGCGTAAGCCCAGCGCAACAAACAGCAAGCGAAAGCGCTCTAAAACGCAACTGTAATGCTAAGCCGGGTGGCGGGTCACCCCAGTCGGCGAAGGTCCGCACCGGGATCGCGCGCCGGATGGCGGAGGCGGCCCCACGCCGGCGGCCTCCCGATGACGTGTCCTCACGCTGCAGCCGCAGGGCCCGGCCGATCGTCGCGGCACTGATCGACAGCAGGGCAGCCAAGATCTCAGGTGCGAGGATGAGGTGGCCGTGCCGCTCCATCGCGGGCACCAGCGTCGGGATGAAAGCCTTCAGTCTTTTGCCGCAGATCCGGTCAGAGGCCTCCCACAACAGGATCAGCGCCGCACGAACCGCCTCGTCGTACAGCCGGCGGCGCTGACGCGCCGCCACGGGCTGGGATGGGGAAGTCCGCAGAAGCCGCATGGCGTGCTTGCGATGATAGCCGGTCACCGCAGCAAACTCGTCGAGGATGTGCGCCCTGTCCGTGCGTGCGCTGCTGCGGTAGCGCTGCGCCACGGCAGCCAGCAGTTCATCGCGCGTTGCCATGCTCACTCGCCTCATCGCTGCCTCCACCGCCAAGCTGCGGTGGAGGCAGCGATGAGGCAACCCCCAACTTCGGGGAGCATTTCAGGCGATGCAACGCGACATCTCATCCAGATCGCCGCGCTACAGCGCACGCCGCGCCGGTGTTGGTCACGATCGATAGAGTGTTGCACGTTGTTGCGAGCCCCGTCCGGATTGGTGCGCTGGAAGAGGTTGAGGCGAGGCCACCCTCGTTGCTGATCTAGTCGCCGACCGCGTAGCCGGCATCCGCCGTCGTGCACTCGGCGATGACTACGCGCCGGGCCGGCTGCACATCGAGGTTGTGGGTCACCATGGTCGTGCCGATACCCGGCAGGGTCGCAGTCCAACTGGCGTCGAACTGGCCCTGATAGCTTCCAGGCGCAGTTCTCCTGACCACTCTGGCGAGGGAGGCCGGCATCCGGGTGCAGACCGGCCGCGGTGCCAGCCGATCGGTTAGTCTACAACGCGATGAGCCCGCTGCAGGGCCTGGAGCCGGGATGGTCGGGGTCGCTCTGGCGCATGCGCCGAGCGCGCAGATCATCGCCGATTTCATCCACGTGCACCCGGGCGCGCTGCGCACTGCCTCGCGGACGCTTCCCGGCCTCTTCTGCGTCCCGGATGCGGTGGCGGCTGCCGGTATGCCGGACGGCGATTACAGCCTCGGCGGGGTGCCCATCCGCAATTAGGGGAACCGGGTCAGCAATAAGCACACTGGATCACCACGGGCACCTTACTGTCATCTTGAGAGGCCGGACCGGAAGCCGATACATTTTGACTTTAGATCAGTCCCGTATCACGAAAACCGCTATTTGATATACCAGTCGTCCCAATTGCTCAAACGGGTGAACTTGCGTCTATAACCCTTCGAGCCGAGAAACTTGAATATTTCATCTCTATAAATAGTCCTGTTGTGCTCTACACTAATGCATTTAATATTATACATCGTAAAATCAAAAACGCTTAGTATGTCAAGTTCGCTGCCTTCGGTATCAACGCTAAGATAATCGATGTCATAAGGGGCGTTATGTGCACGAAGTAGATCTGCTAGAGATATCGTCTCAACCTCATACCTCTTACCCAACTTCCGGTCCTCGGCCCAAGTATCACGGTCCGAGAATTCATCAATTGTCGAAAGCGTGGCATAAGTACCGGGAACCTGATTGAAAATCAACTTTTTGCCGGATTCCTTAAACACACATCTCCTATCTATGTGGCATGATCTATTAAAAACCAAGTCATTTATCCAAACATGTGCTGGCTCTGCAAGTATCCCTGACCATCCGTAGAGTTTTTCTAGCATGAGTGTATTGCTATGACTGACGCCATCGCATGCCCCGAACTCTACAAAATATCCGCCTGATTTGAACCCCGTCTCAAAGAGTACCCAAACGTCTTGGAACAGCTGCGCATTGGACCGATTAAGGTTCCGCATTACACAGGCCATGAATTCCTGCTCATCCTGATCGAAAACCGACAATCGTCCAGCTTCTTCTCTGATCAGTCTGGCGGCTTCTAGGATGGGTTGCAGCGACATGAGGTGCCTTAGTCGACCTGTAGCTTCGTTGACGGGTGAGCGCTCGGAGTTCGCCCAATCCATATTCATACGGTCTGGTTATGTCCAGAACGTGAGAGTTGCCTGAGCGGCACCTTTCGGCCCACTGGTTGAGCGTAGGATACGGAGCGTCCGAGGCAACCTGTTATATTCCTCATGCGGCTTCCATTGCTCACGAATTAGTATATTGATTGACAGCGATCATGTTCCTCAAGATTTCCTTTGAGCTGCTCGCCACTATTTCGGTGCGGCCAAGTGGCCTGAAATTCGGAAAAGTTGGCCGATTTGCGGGATTGCTCGCATATATAAAGCCGTCATTCGATGTTGAATGAGAGTCAAAATCACTGGAAATCTCCAATCTGTAGCCTAAGCGCTTTAGTTGATCGGCTACATGCAGATGTTTTTTCTGACTGTGTGTCGATATAAATATATGGTCTACCAAATGTCTCTTTAAGGTATCTTCTGCGCCCACAAGCATTTCTTCTTCAAATCCCTGGATGTCGACGTGCAGTATATCTAGGTACTTGAAAGCCCTTGAGCGGAAAAACTTGTCGACCTCGAATCGGCCAACATCAACGAAGTCTTGGATAAATTCGCCAGCTAGGTCATTCCGCGCAAAGTTACTACGTCCAACCTCTAGGTAAATTGTTTCGGGCTCTACCATGATCAAACATGCGCTTTGCCTCCGTATTTTTAGCCACATTGAGTAATGCGCCCAGTAAGATCCTAATTCCAGCATAATTGGTGCGTTTGGCATAAGCTTTAGAACTTCCTGAAAAACAAACTCCTCCAGCGGCTCATGCACACCCCTGTTATAAATTAAGATACGACTGAAATCCCCGGCGTAAGCATGCGAATTGCCTATTGGAACTTGCAAGCCATTGTGTAACATTACCAATTCACCGGAAACACAGCCGGCTTTTGGCACTCGATCTATGAGAATATTTATTGGATCGGAGATAATCTCACGAAACCTCCCATCGAAATCCGAATCGGCCGCCTTCAGCGGCAGCTCCATATCGGCATCGCTATTCTTCGATGCTAAATTGTCGTCGGCCTTTGTCAGGATTGAAGGCCTGCCAACTCCGTGTTCTTTATTGCTTGACGGTCGTTTCGATTTCCAAAAAAGCATCTTTTTCTCCTTACGAACAATAGCTTTGCGGAAAATTTTCCATAAGATTGGCCTACGTACTTTGCTTCTGATACCAGCACGAGTAAGCGATTAGCAGGCAGTTGTGTGTGCCTGAACGACAGGGTTCTAGTACGTTGGGCAGGCGTAGCGCGGGCAACGAAAGAGCCTTCGGTAACTGCGCCGGCTCGCCGCCGGAGCAATCTGACAAGTGCTCATACATCCGATCTGGTGCGCAGGCGCAACAGGGCTTCGCGCGCTGTTGGTCAGGATCATCGGGCCCACTCTCAGGCTAACCGTTAATCAGCTGGAAGAGCAGGTTTTCTTCGCTCGGCAGGATCGCCTCCAGCGCGATCGGTGAGATCGCCGCAGCTGTCTTGCCCCGCCGTGCCTTGGCCGCGACGTCAGCGGGCACGAAGAACCCGCGGCAGGCATGCGCCCAGCAGAATGCCGGGCGGATCATTCCTTGCGGGCGCGTGGGATCGTAGAGGCGGTTGTAGCTGCTGTAGGCATCCGCCTGCAGGATCCCGCTGCAACCGCGCAGATGAGCCTCAGGGTGCTCTCCGGCCCGGTCGCGTGAGGCGTAGAACAGCGCTGCCGGCGGGTCCGGCCGCCGAAGGAGTGGTCGTCATGGACATAGGTCCGGATCCGGCCGGTGACCGTCCGGCCCCTGGCCAGGATCGGCACCGTGGTATCGTCGTCGTGGAGCCGCCCGGCCGCCAGAACATGCGCCGCGATCAGCGCATGCAGGGGCGCGAGCGCCGCCGCGCAGGCACTGACCTAATCGGCCAGCGTCGAGACCGACAGCGCGATCCCTTCGCGAGCGAAGCGCTCGCTCTGGCGGTTCAGCGGTTGATGCTGGCCGAACTTCTCGAACAGGATCGTCGCCAGGAGGTGAGGCCAGGCAAAGCCGCTCGGCGTGACATGGAAGGGTGCGGGCGGCTGCGTGATCGTCTCGCAGGCCCGGCACGAGAAGCGCTCGCGCACGGTCTGGATCACCTTCCAGGTCGGCGAGATCACCTCCAGCGTCTCGGTGATATCCTCACCGAGCTTCGACAGCTTCGCCGATCCGCAGCCGGGGCAGAGCTCCGGCACTGAGATGAGGATCCGCCCGCGCGGGAGATGGGCCGGGAACGGTTTGCGCGCGCATGCTGGGGGCGGTAGGCCGCTCCCAGCATGCGCGCCAGGGCAGCCTCGGCGGCGGCCGCCTGTTCCGTGGCGGTCGCCTCCAGCTTTTCCAGTTCGAGTTTCATCTGGTCGATGAGCCGCACCGTGCGCTCCGAGCGCGTGCCGTACAGCTCGCGCCGCAGCTTCTCGATCTGCACACGAGGCCGAGCCAGGCCATCAGATCGCGCCCGCGGACGAAGGTCCTCACGTCGCCGACGGCCGCGACCAGCGCGGTCGCATTGAACGCGACGATGCTCATTCAGGTCTATGCAAGGACACATGCGGCGAGTGCGACGGCTGCGAGATGGTTGCAGGACAAGCGATCAAAGCGGGTCGCGACGGACTGCGAGTTCTTGAGACGGCCGAACGCGCTCGCGCAGAAATTTATAATACACGCTAAGGTACGATGACATCTCGCTTCAGCCCAAAATGCGACGCGCGCTTCGCCAGACGTGCTCGACCAGCCCGATTAGCGAATGTTCTTGGTCCGCCCCCCGCCGCAGCGAGGGTGTGCCGACTTTCGGCGTCTGGTTCAAAGATCTCATCGCAGTCAGGGCCGCATCAATGTCGAATAGCTTCTCATTGCAGAGCAATTCACCGGCCCCAAAATGGAACAGGCTAAAATTATGTAATATCCGGGGCCATAATTCTGCATATAGCTCGGCTAGTCGTTCGTGGCTGAGCGAGCATAATTTTGATAATTCGCTGCGAATGAGTTGAAATCTTTCACTTGGGTCATCTATCAGGTCGTAACTCTCATCAATAAATGGGTGGAATGTCATAAATCCCTTGGCGCGAATTTGCTGCAGTGTCCCAGCATTCGCGACCATCAAAAAAGGGTGACAGTGCGCAATTGGCTTCCAGGATTTCTCTGTCATCCTTAGTTCTGACATAGCGTTGTCAAATGTTGATTCTGTAACAATACTGAAATATGACTCGGTGTAATATCTAGTATCGAATCCGCCGTACGCCATCTTCGGCTGATCCGTTTCTCCATCGAGCACGATTGGAGCCAAACTCTCAAGTTCCTGGAAGCGGGATATCGTTGCGTCGTCGAAGCGGAGATATCGAAACCAATCCTTGATCACGTCGTCGTCAGACCAATCCGTTGTGTTGTGCTCGGTTTCCTTGGCAACTCTACCATGAAACGAGAGATGCCCGTCCTTCAGGGCGCCCATCGAAAGTAATGCCAGGGGGATCGCCAGCCGGGTGTGCCTGGACAAACGGTTAAGCGATAAATATTTTTTGGGCCTGGTCGCCTTACTGTTTGCAAGCAAAAGGCTGCGGTAATACAATCTTTGAATTGCAGTCTGGTCTTTGGACAATTCGGCCGCGTAATAATATAATTGGACGTCGAATGAAATAGGTGTAAACGCGGGTTTCTGTTTGTTGCTATTGCACCAAGTTGCGTATCGTTGCGCCGCTGTAAGATCGCTCGTCAGGTATAAAACGCGATCAGCTGTTAGCCCATACGATGCGATGCGCTCAGCGCTGTGATTTAAGGCGACTGGATCGAGTGGGAAACCTTCGCCTGCGGCATCCAGGCAGAGCTTCATGTTTGGTGCAGCCATGTAAGTCAGCGCACCCTCCTCAATAAGCCTGAAAACCAGGCCGGCTTCGTTTCCCTCGGGTCGCAAGCGGCTGGGATGGATGGCAGGTATAGGTAATAGGCAGGTACGAGAAGGGTCCACCTTGTCAATAGAATAAACGTAATCTATCAAGTCTCTCTTCAACCCCTGGAAAGCCGCAGGAGTCAAAAAGAAACTATTATTAGGACCTCCAGTGAAAACTTGTATTTTGCGCATCACTAAGCCGTTTTCTGATGGATAAGTCGGTGTGGTGTCCAACAAGATTTGACGCTGAGTCGAGCCCTCGAGGCTCCCAATCGGTGTTCCGTATCTACACCCTTTCGGGGCGTCCCTGCGGGACCTGCCATGTTGAAGCGCCCAACGCTAGGCTTAAAACCGATCCTGGCCGGAAGCGGCTTATCTGATTTGAAGACGGCCGACCCGGAAAGCTGACCGGCCGCCTACCAGCCAACCCGGGCGCCTGAATCGCGGTCGGTACCTCTCCGAGGCGGCCGTTCGTCGGCCGTGTGGCAACTTCGGCTCAAAGTGGTGAGCCGCCATGGGACTGTCGGCCGAGACCCGACCGTCGGCTTTGCGACTTTCCCGGTCACTCCGGCCGCCATAGGCGTGTCTTTGAGCGGCGATAAGGTGGATGGCTAGCATCAGCGGCCCTCCGGCGACAGCCACGACGACGGCAGCCGTCAAAGTGATCCTCCCCTGATTTCGCGGACACAGGGAGATCAGTTCGTGGTCCCCTCGGCTTGCTCGGGCGTGAGATAGCCGAGTGCCGAATGAATGCGTTGCCGATCGTACAACCTCTCAAGCACAAGACCCATAGTACCGGGTCTGGCGACGACGGTGTCGTCGTCTACGGGTGGCATCCGTGGGCCGGGCGTGCGGTTCGCCTTCACGAGGTGATCGGGCGCGCAGCAGGTACGGCCGTGCGCTGCACGCCCGTGGACGTGTCACCCGCACGCCTGCAGGAGATCCCTTTGGATGCTCGACCCCGTCGCGTGCGGGGCAATGCGGGCGGCGCCGCAGTTCTGGCGGACCGAGCTCGCCACCAGCTTGGTGCTCGGCCCTCCAGGGATGCCGGCGTCCACGACCCGGCCATCGGGAGCATCGGTGTGAGGCAACGACCGATCAGCCCGGGAGCATTCCTGAGTGAGGCAATACGTGGTCTCATCCTGATTGCCGCGCTGCAGTCGGCGGCGAACAACAAGTTGACCAACGCCAACTGGCGCTGGCGCGCCGTGGTCGAGCGGCAGCACCGCTGAGGAGGGCACCGCTTCCTGATCTCAGCCGCCCGGACCGCGAAGCAACTGGGCGAGATCGTCCGGCACCGTGCCCGCGCTCGCGCGGGCGGCCAGCGCCAGTATGAGCGCCACGCTCGGTGAGTCCGTGATTGCGCCCGACAGTGCGGCCGCGACCGCCTCAGCGAAGGGGACTGAGCGGCAGGACAGGCTCTCCTGCGGGTCAGGGGTCGATGCGACGCTCGTCAGTCCCCAGGCGACGAAGCACGCTGCGACTTCGTTGCTGATGCCCGGCGAGGCGTCCAGCCTGAAGAGTTCGAGCCAGCGCTCAGCCCCAAGGCCAGTCTCCTCGGACAGTTCACGCTGCGCCGCCTCGAGCATGTCCGAGCCTCGCGGTCCCGAGCCGCGCACCAGCTCCCAGGTGAAGCGGTTGAGCACGTACCGGTACTGCCCCACGAGGCGGGTCCGGCCTTCGGCGTCGATGGGCAGCACCGCGATCCCGGCCACCTGCGAGCGGAGCGCCACGTGCGTGTGCTCGTGTCCCGAGCGGTGGCGGACTGTATCAGTGTCGTAGGCGAAGTAGCGGTCCTCCACGAGGCGGCGCGTTCCCAGCGTCGTCCAAGGGTTCGTCTCGTCGGTCATCGGCACCTCCGAACTCGTCAGTAGCTCACCGGGCGCCGTCGCGCTCCCCCGTCCGCACGCTCGCGCTTCACGAGGTCTGATCCATGGCCGTCACCCTCATCGACACGGCAGACTGGTCGCTTGTCGTCCCGCTCAAGCCCGCACTGAACCTGACCGGCTCCCGGCTCCGTGACGATGACGGACCAGTTCGGCGGGGCGCCCGCCGCCGAGATCGACAGCGCAGACGGTTCGATCACCTGGACCGCGGATCCGGTCACTGGTCTGACCAACGCGCTGACCATCAGCGTGCCGAAGGCTGCCCGCGGTGACTGGTCGGCGTCGGCGCCGACCAACGCCGACGCCGATCGGTCTCGACGACTTCGAGGCGCTGAAACCGCCGTGCACTGTACGTATGGCTGTCCATACGCACTGTTCTCAACGGCCGTGCATCACCTCCGCAAGGCGGTTTTCATCGAAGGGATACCGCCTAGCCGACATAGACGCAGTTGCAGCGCACGGCCGCCGAGCCGTTGCTCAGACAGCCGACCATCCCCTGCGCGTCGAAGGTGTACTGGCCGTTCGCCGCGTCGACCGCGCCGTCAAACTGGTATTTCGGCGCGAGCGTGCCCGATCCGAAGGCGGGGGCGGGCGAGGCGCCGGTGCCGACGTCGATGTACAGGAGGTCAGGCTACCAAGCGAGTTGCGGCGGCTGTGCCTCTGTCGTAGTTGTTATTTTGGTCTGGCAATCACGTACCTTCAGCACCTACCGACAGCTGCACCGCCGATGGCGGCCACCTCGCTGCTAGGAGCGAGGTGGCCGCCTTTCCGCCTGATATTTTCCGTTTCTCCGAGTTGTTGGTCGCTCCGTAAAGCCAAAGAGCCGTGCCAAGCTGTAAGGATCAGAAAATAACTAAAAAGCCGAGTAGATTTTTACAAAAAAAGAGAATCCACCTAGATGATGAACCAAATTAAAGCTTAGGGTGCGACGATGACGAATACTTGCAGTGTTGCCGTTGCCTACCTAGCTCGCGGCGTCAATAGTGATTACATCGAGCGATTCCAGCAGTTCGCTCAGTCCTACCGCGCTCACTCAGCGGGCATGGAACATACGCTCTATGTTATTTTTAAAGGCTTTTCCGATGAGTCCACCCGGACTTCCGCTGAAATGACCTTCGACGGTTTGAGTTTTAAGGCGATCGATACCGACGATACGAGCTTCGATCTAGGCGCCTATGCGGATGCGCTACATACTATTACTGAGGAAGTTGTATGCTTTCTTAACACTAACACCGAGATTGCCTCACCGAACTGGGTGCGCAAACTTGTCAGCAATCTCTGTCAGCCTGGAGTCGGCATGGTTGGAGCCACGGGATCATATGAGAGTCTGAGTCACATCAACAGGTTGTTCCCTGCATTTCCCAACCCGCATCTGCGCTCAAATGCGTTCGCACTTCGCCGCATTCATGCCTCTGAGATTCTTGGATCGTACAATTTCAAAGACAAACTTGACGCCTTCTTCGCCGAAAGTGGTCCGAATGGGCTAACACGGCGGATGCTGCAGATGGGCCTGACCTGCTTAATCGTGGGAGCCGATGGCCGAGGCTACACACCCCAGCAATGGACGGAGAGTGATTCGTTTCGGCAAGGCGACCAGGCCAACTTGCTCATTCGTGACAATCAGACCCGCGCCTACATGGAGGCGGGACCAGTTGAGCGGATGTTTATGGCCGTTCGGACCTGGGGGGCGGCATACGCGCCGAGAGTGGTTGAGGTGTAGGTGCTCGTGTTTCGCCTTCAGCCGCTCGCGCTGGACCTACTCAGGTGAGCGGCCCGTCGGGACACGCTGACGGCGACCGTTGTAGGCGACATCGAAGCCGCAGAGCAGCGTCCAAGGTCTTCGTGATTGTAGAGCGTGATGCCCAGCGCCTCACGCTGTACCCGCCCGTTGAACCGCCAGACCATTTCTGTAGCCGTTGCGGCTGTTGTCGGCGTCCTCGCCCGCCAGAAGATGGTCCATTTCAGCGTTGAGCGCCCACTCGTCCAGAGTCTTTTTCGGATCGTCCAGCAGGCCATCGGCCTCGAACGCCGATTTCGGATCAGCACCGGCCAGCAGCTGGTCCAGGATCGCGTCAGGTATGCGGGACATTTTGCGTCGAGCCATTCTGGCGCTCCGCGGACCGACTCTGTCGGGCCATGTAGCGGTCGGAGATCCACATCGGCGGCCGACACCCGTTCCTCAAGTTGTGGACCACGACGCCCCCAGATCGGAGAGGGCGTGTGCGGCTCGACCATGCGAAGGTTCCATCGAACGGGTTCGATGTGCCCGTTCTCCATTTTCCCGGCGAAGGCGGAATTGAGCATCTTCAGACAAATTAGAGTCCCTTGCACTTCAGGGTTTCTGTTTCGACGCAACCTTGACATAAAACTGATAGCACCCCCGAAATTTTCATCGAACGTCGGTGCGAATGTGTAACCTCACGATGACTGCCGAGCCTAACCAGGAATAACTTTCTTACGTAGGCACTGCTCAAGATTGCAACATCGAGTCGCGCAAATGCGCCGAAAATTGGCGAAATAGCAGCGTAAATTATGACACAGGAAATTTAGGATCACCCTGAAAGATTTTTTGCACGGCAAGAAAAGCGCGCGTTCTCGGCGAAAATCAGCTGACGTATACGTCCGTTGAAACGCTGTGTCCCCGGTGCTAGAAGGTCCTGAAGAATCTTAAGTTCCGTATCGCATAGGAGGTACGCCCGCCTTGGCTTGTCAATGACTGGTAATTGTCTCGACTTGAGGTGTTAACCAGCATAAGCCGGGCAGTATCTGAAGTTTTTATGCGGTGAACACACCTAAGCAGAAGCGGTTCTGCAAGAATGTAGAGCCGATAAACAAAAAGGCCGTGACGACATGGAACGAAATGCGATTCAACTTTTTGTGCCGACCTATCGCATCGACGAATGCCTTAACGAAATCCGCGAGTGCCTCGAAGTCGGTTGGACAGGACTCGGGTATAAGACTGTAAAATTTGAAGAGGCATGGAAGCAATATACCGGATTACCGCATGCTCACTTCGTAAACTCCGCAACAGCAGGACTTCATCTCGCCGTTAGAATTTTAAAAAAGCATTATGGTTGGGAAGAAGGCGACGAAATAATCAGCACACCAATCACTTTCGTATCCACAAATCATGCGATCTTATACGAAGGGTTGAAGGTAAGTTTCGCTGACGTTGACGAGTACGGCTGTCTCTGCCCGCTGTCTGTTCGAAAGGCGATCAATTGTAGAACACGAGCGATAGTATTTGTTGGTTTGGGCGGGAATGTCGGAGAGCTTGAACAAATACGGGAAATTTGTGCTGAGCATCGGCTGCGCCTCATATTAGATGCCGCACACATGGCCGGGACACGTTTTCGCGGTGTAGTTCCTGGCAGAGATGCTGATGCTGTAGTTTATTCTTTTCAGGCAGTTAAGAATCTGCCGACGGCTGACTCCGGCATGATCTGCTTTAACGACGCCGAGCATGACAAGGCGGCGAGGCAAATGTCATGGCTCGGCATTGATAAAGACACCTTCACCCGAACGAATTCAGCCGGAGCGTATAAGTGGTACTATGACGTTCCAGATCTGGGATATAAAGATCATGGAAATTCAATTATGGCAGCTATAGGTTTAGTTCAATTAAGGTACCTAGACCATGATAACGCGTATAGACGCCAAATAGCTCAATGGTACGATGAGTTGCTCGGCAGTTACTCGAACATTCGCCGAGTCCCCATCACAGCAGGATGCGAATCTTCCAGGCATTTGTATCAAGTGAGAGTTGAACGACGGGATGAAGTTTTATTGGCGCTGAACAACGCTAATATTTTTCCGGGCGTCCATTATAGGGACAACCGAGAATTTTCAATGTATGACCAGTCCGTCGCGCATTGCCCCAATGCATCCGAATACTCAAATCAAGTAATTTCACTACCGTTGCATCTTCGCATGTCAAGAGATGATGTGGAGTATATATGCCACCATATCAAGACTATATGCGGTTAAGCGTGGCTGTTGAAATTGAGGCAGATAGTCACGTGCCTACAGAGAACTTGGGTCTCTCATTCCAAATCCGATGAAAATTGAGGAATCTATTATGGAAAGCGGAGATTTTAAGATCTTTGACGATACGATTACCGGATTTGGATGCAGATTAATACCTTCCGACGAATCTCAAGCCGAATTCGTGGTGGCTTTGAGGAACAAGCCCGAAAACCGACGCTGGTTCATAAATCAAAGTATTTTAAGTCAGGCAACCCATCTTGCGTGGCTGGCAAATGCACGAGCCAAAGGGAACGACTTCAATTGGATAATAGAGCTCTCGGATGGCGAGCCCGTGGGCACGATTAGTCTGTATAACATCGATTGGAGCGCTGGAGCGGCTGAACTGGGGCGTCTCTTAATTGCCGAGCCGTGGCGAGGGCGAGGAGTAGCATTTTCTGCCTCCAGATTGGTGATTGATCGTGCCGCGTCCGCGGGAATAACTAGGATCGACTTAGTAGTTAAGCCGTCGAATTGCTCAGCTATAAGGTTGTATAAGAGACTGGGCTTTATAGTAGCAGATACTGACGAGGAAATTATAACGATGGTTAAGATGACGCCGTCTGCTTAAAAGCTTTTTGCGGCAATTCCTCAGGCATTTATTGACTGAGTTTAGGCGTCGACGGCCTTAGAGGTTGTGCTCAACTCAGAGGCGCCGGCAGGGCCCGGTGTGGACGGCGGTGCAGATGGCGGCTCGCCTCCGGCGTCCCGCATGAACCGATATTCACCTATCTAGAGGGGCGGGCGTTGGTTTTCGCACCAGTCGCGCTGGGTGTTGCACTTCACACTTAGCTGCGCCACCTAGCTCAGCGCTGTCTAGATGTTTGATCCCAGGGTTTGATGGTGCACTCTTCACGCCGGAGTGGAGGGACGCGCTATGGGCCAGGTTCTTCACGGCAGCGCCACAACGACGGAGGCAGTCCGTCGAGCGATCCAGCATAGTCAAGCGAGCCTGAGGGCGCTCTCAAAGCGCTACGGCATCAACCCGAAGACGGTCGCCAAGTGGCGGCAGCGGAACTCTGTCGCCGATCGGCGCACGGGGCCGAAGGATCCGCGTTCGACGGTGCTGTCACCCGAGGACGAGGCGGTCGTGGTTGCTTTTCGCCGTCACACGCTCCTGCCGCTCGATGACTGCCTCTACGCGCTCCAGGCCACGATCCCGCACCTGACCCGCTCATCGCTGCATCGTTGCCTGCAGCGCCACGGCATAAGCCGATTGCCGGAGGTCGATGGCGACAAGCCCAGGCGGTCCCGCTTCAAGGCCTATCCGCTCGGCTACTTCCACATCGATCTGGCTGAAGTCCACACGGCCGAAGGACGGCTCTACCTGCTCGTGGCCATCGACCGCACGACCAAGTTCGCCTTCGTTGAGCTCCATGAGAAAGCCACGCGACGGGTTGCAGGCGACTTCCTTCGCCATCTTATCGAGGCCGTGCCATACAAGGTGCACACCGTGCTCACCGACAACGGCACCCACTTCACCACGCCCGGCAACGTCGCCTCAGCCGCCTCCATCATCAAGGAAGCGATTGCAGCCGGCGAGACCTTTCGAGCCCACAGCTTCGAGGCCGCCTGCGCCCGCAACGATATCGACCATCGTCTGACCAAGCCGCGTCACCCCTGGACCAACGGTCAGGTCGAGCGGATGAACCGCACGATTAAGGACGCGACGGTCAAACGCTACCACTACGACAGCCACGAGCAACTTCGCGCTCACCTGGCCGACTTCGTCAAGGCCTACAACTTTGGCCGCCGTCTGAAGACCCTGCGTGGTCTCACGCCCTACGAGGCCATCTGCAAAGCATGGTCCGCCGAGCCCAGCCGCTTCAGGTCAAACCCGCTCCACGAAATGCCGGGACCAAACAATGGTGGCCCAGAGGTCGGACACGGTGCGGGCGGCTGCGCTCTGCAGCAGGTGCTTCAGCTTGGAAAAGATCTGCTCGATGGGGTTGAGGTCCGGGCTGTAGGCCGGAAGGTACAGGACCCGCGCGCCCACCGCCTCGATGGCCTCGCGCACGCCGGCGACCTTGTGGGCTTGCAGGTTGTCTAGGATCACGGTGTCGCCGGGCCGCAGCACCGGGACGAGGTGGTCGGCGACGTAGCTGCGGAAGCGGGCGCCGTTGGTGGCGCCGTCGATGAGGCTGAGCGCGCACGGTCCGGTTGTGCGCAGGGCGGCGGTGACGGTGGTGGTCTTGTAGTGGCCCTGGGGCACGAGGAGCCGGCAGCGCTCACCGCGGGGCGCCCGGCCGTAGCGGCGGGCCATGTTGGTGGCAGCCGCGGTCTCGTCGAGGAAGACGAGCGTGTCGGGGTCGAGGTCGGGCATGGCGTCGAACCAGGCTTGGCGGGCCGCCTTCACGTCCGCCCGCTCCTGCTCAGCCGCGTAGAGAGCCCCTTTTTCCGGGTGATGCCGTGGCGGGCGAAGAACCGCGACAGCCCGCTCGTGCTGGTGGTCACGCCCCACGCAGCCAAGACGTCGCGCAACTCGTGAAGGAAGAGCTGCGGCCCTTCCTCGTAGATCGACAGGATCAGATCGGCCTGCGCCTCGATCGCCTGCGAGCGCTGATCGCCACCCCGGGCACGCGGGGCGATCTGCCCCTCCTGCCGGACCCGCGCCGCCCAGCGGCTGGCGCTCGATACGCTCACCCCGAAACGGGCCGCCGCTCCATGGCAGGAGGCGCCGTCAGCCAAAGCCGCGACAACGCGCTCCCGCAGATCGATCGACAGGGCTGATGGCATCGGCGAGCTCCTCAGCCAACCAACCGCTCAGCCTCATCCCCGTTGCAAACCGAACGGGCACCGCTCTAAGCACAATTCAACCCAGCGATGAGCCTCATTTTTTAGGAAACTTGAGATTGGGTAGGTTAGCCGGTGGGGACTCCAGTCCTGTCCTTACGTCTGAATCGAGTGCGTTCCAAGTATCCACGAGCGCCTTGTAATGTGTCTTGTATGCCACCAGCACCCGCTCGATCTCGGAGGCGGTAGGAATCGACGACGCTGCATAATACTCGGGCTTGCTGATCTTGCTTCTTAAAATTTGTGACGTTATATCTTCATTTATTATAACCAGGCGGTCGGTACTGCCCTGCAATAAACCAGATATTTCCTCAAGTTGTTCCGCAAATCCACATAGTTGCCGTTTGTAGGTATGAAACATCCACAGGTCAATCTTATATCCTTCAGCCATTCCCATGCGACGGCTCCCTTTTTGGCGGTATAGTTCTAATAGCAACAGATCTCTGTGCTTACCTTTGATCGGACCGATCGAAGAAGGCACAACTCTTAGATCAGAGTCGTTCGACGTCCAAGCCAACTTGCGATATGCCGGCTCGGAGAACCACACAAGCGAGGCAAATTGATCGGGCTCTGCAGGTCTTCAGGGTGAAACAGACGCATCGAGAACAAAGATGGCAAGCTCGTCAAGGTAAGGTATCTATACTTTGCTGACACTGGGTGCCTTGATCGATTGAGGACCAAGATTGAAGGCCGAGCCAAAGCAATTGTTCTCAGCTCGGGAAAGCGCTATGATGCTCGCACCCCGCTCAGATGCCGGCACCATCCCGGCTGAGCGCACCGAGATCGCCCACAGCTCTAGGTTTATGGTCGCGGTATATAGTGTGACGGGTAGAGCCTGGGGCATTTCGACTCACTCGTCTAGGCTTGGAAGACACGTTCATAGGGCCGTGAGGCTGCGAAAGGTCTTTAGACAACGGGTAAGGCTGAGGTTTTCACGAACGAAGGTAGGTACGCGCGGAGCTGTTCATTCGTGCCGTAAGGGCAGCGCTAGACTGTGGCGTCCGGTAGCGCCGGGAATTTCATGTTGGGCCGTCGGAGTCGGAGCGCTGAGCTCAGACCGGCGTCGTCTTTAGCCTAGCACTACCTGGGCACTTTGAGGGGCGGTGGGCGTTTTGATCCTGCGGTAGCACTGCGGGAGACGGATATGGGTGAGAGATCGTCGGGGCCGGACCTCGATGTATGGCTGGCCCCGTTTCTGGCTACGATGGGGCGCAAGACGCGGCGCACCTGGGCGCCGCTGTACCTGCGCGGCCTGCTCGGTCCCGGTGATCGCAAGAGCCTGCAGCCGATGGCGGCTCGCCTCGGATTGCCGGGCCACGACCAACTGCAACACTTCATCGCCAGCCCGGCCTGGGACGACAGCCCGCTTTGGACAGAACTGGCCCGCTCCGCGGACCGGCTGGTCGGCGGATCCGATGCCTGCCTGGTGATCGACGACACGGCCCTGCCGAAGAAGGGCACGCACTCGGTGGGCGTGGCGCGCCAGTACTGTGGCGCGCTCGGCAAGAAGGCCAATTGCCAGTCGCTCGTCTCGCTCACCGTGGCGCGGGGCGAGGTGCCCGTGCCGGTCGCCCTGCGCCTGTTCCTGCCGGAGGAGTGGCTCGCTGACCCGACGCGGTGTGAGAGGTCGGGCGTACCCGAAGCGGCGCTCGTGCCGCAGAGCAAAGGCGAGATCGCGCTGAGCGAACTCGACCGCCTGCGCGCCGAGGGCGTCCGCTTCGGTGTGGTGCTGGCCGATGCCGGCTATGGCTGTAGCGCCGTGTTCCGGCATGGCCTCAACGCGCGCGGACTGGCCTGGGCGGTAGGGATCGCCAAGAATCAGAAAGTCTACGATCCCGGCGTGCGGCTGGTGGAGCCGGGCGGGCGGGCGCGCAAACTCGTGCCGGATCAGGAGCCGCGGGAGGCCGAGGCGGTTCTGGCCGCGCTGCCCTGGCGGCGCGTGACGTGGGGGCAAGGCACGAAGGGCGCGCTCTCGGCCCGGTTCGCCATGGTCCGCGTGCGGGTGGGCGAGGGCCTGGTCTGGGCCAACAACCGCCATCTGCCAGGCGACGAGGTCTGGCTGGTGGGCGAGTGGCGCGCCTCGGGCGAGCGCAAGTTCTACCTATCCAACCTGCCGCCCCGCACGACCCGGCGCGCCCTGGCCGGCACGATCAAGGCGCGCTGGGTCTGCGAGCAGGCCCACCAGCAGCTCAAGGAGGAACTCGGCCTCGACCACTTCGAGGGCCGCTCCTGGACCGGCCTGCACCGGCACGCGCTGATGACGTGCATCGCCTGCGCCTACCTGCAGCATCTGCGCCTTGCTCGGCCCGAACGAGCGGGTCGGGGGGAAAAAGGTGGCTGGCTTCCGAGGACCGCCGCCGTCTCCGAGCTTGCGGGCCGTGCGTCAGGCCATCATCGGCCGACTGTTCGTGGTGCTCATCCCGCCCGTACGATGCCCGCACTGCCGGCGCCACTTCCGGCTGCCATCTGACCTCAAAGTGCCCAGGTAGTGCTAGAGCATTTTCGGTTTAATCGGGGTCGTACCCTGCGGCGGCGAAGAAGTTAGCGCACTCGTCGGGCGTGACGGCTTCGACGAGCCGCCCGATCGCAGTCCAGAGCCCTTCGCGCGTGCGCTCGGCGGCCTTGCGCAGCCCCGCTTTGAGCTTGGAGAACGCCATCTCGATCGGGTTGAAGTCCGGGCTGTAGGGCGGCAGGAACAGCAGCCGCGCGCCCGCGGCCTCGATGGCTGCGCGCACCGCCGGGCCCTTGTGGCTGCCGAGGTTGTCCATGACCACGACGTCGCCGGGGGTAAGCTCGGGCACCAAGACCCGATCGACGTAGGCCTGGAAGGCGTCGCGGTTGATCGGCCCGTCGAGCACGAAGGGCGCGGCGATGCCCGACAGGCGCAGGCCCGCCACCAGGGTCGTGGTCTTCCAATGCCCGTGCGGGATCGGCGAACGTAGACGCTCGCCCCTGGCACAGCGCCCGCGCGTGCGGGCCATGTTGGTGGCCGTCCACGTCTCGTCGAGGAACACCAGCCGGGCGGGGTCGAGGTCGGGCTGGCTCTCGAACCACGCTTCCCGGGCAGCCTTCACGTCCGGGCGGTCCTGCTCGCTGGCGTGGGCCGTCTTTTTTTGTATGTGAGGTCGCGCGCGTCGAGGAAGGCCCACAGCGTGCCCACCCCAACCCTGAGGCCGTGCTCGTCTCGCAATCGGGCACGCATCTCCGCCAGAGTGATGTCGTCCTGCTCGTCGATCAGGGCGCGCAGGAAGGCCTCGTGCGGGTCGAGCTTGGAACGGCGGGCACGCCCCTGGGGGCGGGCGGCCACGCTGCCCGTCGTCGCGAGCGCCGCCATCCAGCGGATCGCGGTCGCCTTGCCGACCCCGAAGCGGGCGGCCGCCTGACGGCGCGAGGTCGCCGCAGCCGAGGTCACGACCCGCTCGCGCAGATCCAGGCTGTAGGGGCGGCCCATGCTTCGCTCCGCGTCCAAAGCGGGCAGTGAATCACCCACCGCCTGCCGCGTGAACCCCGCCACGCCGACTCAGCCCAAACCGAAAACGCTCTAGAGGCTGTTATGGACCTGGGTCGGGCTGATGCTCAGATGAGCATGGATGAGCCCGACCCGCAAGCCGTATCCGTCCGATGTTTCCGATGAGGAGTGGGCGCTGGTCGCGCCCTACCTGACGCTGCTGCGTGAGGATGCCGGTCAGCGCGAGCACGCGTTGCGCGCGGTGTTCAACGGGCTGCGCTACGTCGTCAGGAGCGGCTGCCCGTGGCGGCTGATGCCCCACGACCTGCCGCCCTGGTTTGCCGTGTATCAGCAGGCCCAGCGTTGGCTGGCTGCCGGCTGTTTAGAGCAACTGGCCGAGGATCTGCGGGCGGTGCTGCGCATGGCCGCGGGTCGGGCGCCGGAGCCGAGCGCGGCCGTGTTCGACAGCCGGACCTTGCGCTCCTCGCCCGAGAGCGGCGAACGAGCCGGCTACGATGGGGCCAAGCGCAAGAAGGGCTCGAAGCTGCACATCGCGGTGGATACGCTCGGTCACCTCCTGGCGCTGCACGTTACGCCCGCCGATGCCGATGATCGGGCTCAGGTCGGTCGGCTGGCCAAGGCCGTGCAGGCGGCCACCGGCGAGAACGTCGAAGTCGCCTTCGTCGATCAGGGCTACACGGGCGAGAAGCCAGCCGCGGCAGCCCGCGCGCACGGCATCGAACTGGAGGTGGTGAAGCTGCCCGAGGCTAAGCGCGGCTTCGTGCTGCTCCCACGCCGCTGGGTCGTCGAGCGCTCCTTTGCCTGGGCCACGCGCTTCCGCAGGCTCGTCAAAGATTACGAGCGCTATGCCAGCACCCTGGCAGACCTCCACCTCGTCGCCTTCGTCTGCCTCATGATCAAACAGGCCGCTCAACTCGCAACAGGTCCATAACAGCCTCTAAGAGTTACTCCCAAGAAGCTAACTCGCGACGTCGGTCAGACCACAAAACTTAAGAATTAATTTGTCAGCTTTGCCCGACTCCGATGCAAAAATACGTTAGAGACACGATGGATATAAAGTGACAAGAAGTGTCGTGGCCTGCCTTTAAAAACGTCAAAGTAGTAGCTTGCAACATTTTTTAATCCGTAGCGAGACTCAACGTCCATCGCGGCATTTTGAGCTATCCTGCGGCTCAAGTGTCTATCCAATAGCAAACGCTCGAGGCATTGTTGCCACTCTTCTCGACCATCTCCAGCAAGCAGGCCACACTTGCCATTTACGACAGTATTGCTATACGGAACACGATTCGAATAAATACCAGGTATGCCGGCGGAAGCATAAGTACGGTATTTATTATTAGTCTTTGACCTCCTGAATCTCGACTCCGCGAGCGGCGCTATCCCAACATCCCAGTCCCTGGAAAGTAGCAATTTGTAGAAATTTTCGAGACCGTCGACTTTTTCGAATGTCCGATAGCGCGGATGATGGGCGATGTGGTCGATCCTATGATCGATCGTCTCGAGATACAGATTAGGAAATTTTTCTAAAAGGGAAGGAAGCGCGTCGCCAAGTAAATCGAGGTCATCTTGACGAGCACCACTTGCCGCATATCCTATGCGCAATTCGTCGTCGCTCTTATCGATCACTGCAGAATATTTTAACGACTTAATGCGCTCGAAATCGGCGGCCGCCGATACAATCTCGACATTTCGTGATATTTTAGAAAATCTATCTTTGACAAGATCCGAATATACTAGAACCCTGGACGATATCGCGACCATCTTTCGTATGTTTTCAAGAGCATTGATTGACTCATAATGCCGTCTAATTTCGTCATTAGCCGGCAAATCGTCTAATAATCCTTGTATATCATCGTCGGTAATATAGATGACGGTTTTCCCGGCATTGGAGGCCTGCAAAGCTAAATCGGCCACTCGGTCTGTAGCGCCTCTGAGTATCATCACAACATCGGACCAGCGCCAAAAATCACCTTCTGGGAGATTGAATTCACCGCGTATCTCGTAACTTATCTTGCCTTGCGAAGAAAGATAGTTGAGCGGCAATTCTAAACAAATCTCGGCAGAAGGCGTGTTTTCTCCATCAGAGATCGCGAGCACCCTAATAGGTACATATTTCTTAAATGTCGGAAACATTGACCGCACCTTCTAACATGCTTTTATAGACACCTAAGATCCCCATTCATGACGGGCTCAAATTGAAAAAGCAAATCCCTGAGGAGGTCCTAGATGCAATTACCGCAAATGTATCGCTAGTGTCTGGCGTCCATCCGCCCCGAATATTAGGGTAAGCTCTCTGCTTAACCACGCCGAGATTCGGGATCGAATTGGTAATATCAAGCGAGGCTCCCCTTTGGGATTGCACAAGCGGCTAAAATCGTCGATCGACCTGCCGGCCCCATTTGCGTGCAAGTACGGCTGTTCACTGGAGTGCTCCCTGATCGTTCAACCTGCGGCTCTGGATTGCCCCGCTCGGCAAGCCGCGCTTGGACAGAAACGGTGCGGAGCAGGCACAGCTCGCCCGGGGGTGGCGCCATCTGCTGGGCAATGGATCTCTCCTAACAACGTTGAATGGGCAGTCGATCCGGCCGCCTCTCGTTCGAAGCAGCAAAATGCTACGTTGATCAATTCTAGGATTTGAGGCGCGTCTCCGCGGCCTTTTACAGAACATCTCGCACTGTTCCTTAGTTAGCAGTTATTCGAAATAGCCGACGATGCACGATATGACGCGCTGTATCTCATGATGCGAATGATTAATCGATAAAGGCAGGCTAAGAGTTTGGGCGCATATTTCTTCTGCGACTGGAAACGCCCCCCTTACCCACCGTCCCGCGTAAGCTGGCTGCAAATGGATTGGCACCGGATAATGTTGATTTGTACCAATACCTTTTGCGGCCAAAAAATCCCTCAAGTCATCTCTGTCGCCTTCCACAATACGGATTCCATATACATGCCATACGGGCTCAGCATACGGTTTCGGAGTGGGAAGAACGATCTGACTTAGCCGGCAGAGACCTTCTTGATACATTTGAGCGAGCTGGCTCCGCTTTTTATTTTCTTCATCAAGCTTGCGCAGCTTCATTGACAATACAGCTGCTTGAACCGTATCAAGTCTGCTGTTCTGGCCGATCAACCTATGATCGTACTTGCGGAATGCGCCATAGTTTCCGAGGGATCTAATTCTGTTGGCGACGCTTTCGTCTCGCAGTACGACAGCACCACCATCGCCGACACATCCCAAATTTTTTGTAGGATAGAAACTGAAAGCTGCCGCATGACCAAGCGATCCGCATTTCTTATTCTTGTACGATGCGCCATGGGCCTGGGCGGCATCTTCAAGAATAAATACTCCGAACTCCTCAGCGATTTCTTGAATTGCGTCCATATCAACCGGATGACCATATAGATGAACCGGCATCACTGCCTTTGTATTAGGGGTTATTGCTTTATGCACAAGCTTCGTATCAAGCAAGGCAGTTTCGGGGTCTACATCGACGAGGACCGGAGTGGCGCCAACTGACTCGACGGCAAAAGCGGAAGCGATGAAGCTATGCGCAGGCACAATCACTTCATCCCCCTTTCCGATCCCCCACGCCCGCAGTGTGAGCGACAATGCGTCGAAACCGTTGGCTACCCCAACAGCGAACGGAGACTCGCAGTAGCTTGCGAACTGAGCCTCAAAATCCGCAAGGATTGGTCCGCCGACGTACAAACCCGATTCAATTACCCGTGAAATAGCTTCTTTGGTCTTATAGTTAGTTTCACGGCTCCCGTCCAGAGAGATAAATTCGATTGGCTTGTTTCCCTCATTATTGGCTTGCCATAAAATAAATTGATCATAATTTCTAATGTAATCGTGCTCGTCATATTCTTCGCTGGCCAAAACGAGCAATACACAGTCGTCTGTAAAGTCCTTTAAATCACGCCAGCATCCTGGGGGTACGATAACAGCTTTTCTGTAATCCTTAAGCTTGATCGAGTCTTTTTTCGAACTCTTCGAGATTTCTAATGTGACCTCTCCTTTAAGGCAAACAAAGCATTGGACGAGGCTTTTATGAGCGTGCCCGCCTCTCTGCGCGTCTTTCGGAAGATCGGTTAAAAAATAAATCCGCTTCACAGCGAAGCCGATTTGCTTCGATGCCTCAAGAACGCCGAGGTTCCCCTGTGTACTGACTATCATTTGGGCGTCTACAATCTTGATAATGTCAAAGCTCTCCTTGTCAGTGCATTCACCGGGCCTCGATTGCTCATTGCTTTCCGGCGTATTATTGGCCTGCGTCAGCGTCGTCGTCATTTTTGCCTCGTTCTTGGTGGATATCTCGCATCAATCGACTGGTGTAACCGAGTAGATTTCTGTGCTATTCAGCTGACGATCAGGTGATGCGATTGAATACAGCTCGTGTCGCTTTACCATCCACCAGCGTCTGCTGAACTGCTGATTACCTCGAACAGGAAGCCGCGCAACCCGGGCTACGGGTCTGCGTGCCCGGCGCGGTTTGCGCTGAACCTCAGATAGATGTACCTTCGCGGCGTACAATCTGGCGGGCCAGCGACGCGGCTGCTCGGCCTGACGTCTACGCAAGGTCAGCGCCGCGGTATCTGCCCGTCATCGGCGCTCATGGGGGAAAGTAAGTAGCGCGCGGACGACGAGATGGCACACCAGCTTCGCCTTAATGCAGCAATTGGAATTCGATTGGGCGTGAGACCTCCCATTTCGGCGTGGGCAAATTCGCTCCTGTTCGAAAGGCCATGTGTCAGAGGTAGATGGGCCATATGGACGCAACGCTGTCGGACTCATGTCGTGCGAATTTCATTAGGCGCTCGTGGAAGCTGTTGCTAGAGCGCTGTCCGATCGCGCTGAGGCGGCTGGGATTTTGGGGCGACCTGGATGTGAATTGATGCGTGGCTTTCCGAGGAGGAGAGCCGATGCCGTCTGCTCTGTCTGCCGTCCTGCGTGAACGTATGGTGGCCACGATCGACGATGAAGCCTCACGCCGGGAGGCAGCGCGGTGCTTCGCGGTCAGCCTGGCTAGCACGGTGAGCTGGCATGAAACTCTTTTGCAGGAGGGGCGCACGCAGGCCAAGCCGAGGCGCGGCGACCAGCGCTCGCACGCCACCGAGGCACAGGCCGATCTCGTCCGCCACACCTACAAGACGCAGCCTGGGCTGTTCCTGAGAGAGTTGCGCGCCCGGTCGGCCAAGCGTGGTCTGCAGGTAAGGGTGAGCAATCTGTCTCGCCACTTCAAACGCCACGGCATTACGCGCAAAGGAACATCGGCCACGCCGTAGAGCAGGAGCGCGAGGGCCTGAAGGCGGCCCGGCTATCCTAGCCGGACTCCTCCGTGAGGCCTGTTCCATTAGCAAATTCTTGGAGCCCCTGCCATCATTGATATAGCAATGGCGAGCCGCCCTGGAAGCCGGTATCGCAGCCACGACTTTGCCTCTAGCAGGATCGGGGATAGGGCTCATCGACGAGGAGCGACAGTGCCGATGTTCGGTAGCGTGGGGTGAACACTGCGCTCGTCGTTCGAAGTGAGGTTGCTTATGAAGGCAGTGATCTTGGCGGGCGGGCTTGGGACGCGCCTGTCTGAGGAGACGGGTGCGCGACCGAAGCCGATGGTTGAGATCGGCGGTCAACCGATTTTGTGGCACATCATGAAAGGGTTCGCCGCCCATGGGGTGCGCGAGTTCGTGATCTGCCTCGGCTACCGCGGCTACATGATCAAGGAATTCTTCCTCAATTACCGTCTGCATCTTTCCGATGTCACCGTCGAGACTGGCACCGGCGCGGTAGAGTTCCACCGCAGCGGTGCCGAGGACTGGAGTGTCTCGCTGATCGAGACTGGAGCCGAGACTATGACCGGCGGCCGGCTCAAGCGCGTTCGACCGTATCTTGGCACCGAGCCATTCTTCATGACTTATGGCGACGGCGTCTCCGACGTCGACTTGACCGCGCTCGCTGCCTTCCACAAGGGCCATGGCCGGTTGGCTACTTTGACTGCGGTGGCCCCCCCCGGCCGGTTTGGGGCCTTAGAGCTCTCAGGGGATGCGATCCGCAGCTTCCGCGAGAAGCCGGCTGGCGATGGCGCTGTGATAAACGGCGGCTTCTTCGTTCTCGATCCACGGGTGCTCGACACCATCACTGGCGATGCCACAGTATGGGAGAACGAGCCTCTGGAGCGACTGGCCCGCGAGGACCAGCTCCAGGCTTACCGGCATGACGGCTTTTGGCAGGCGATGGATACGCTCCGCGACAAAAACCAGCTCGAGGCGCTTTGGGCGGCCAAGGCTGCTCCCTGGAAAATCTGGGCGTGAAGGCTCCCATGCCCGGCGCAACCGCATCGCGCGCACTGAATCCCGATCCTGGCTTCTGGGCCGGTCGGGCGGTGCTGATCACCGGCCATACCGGCTTCAAAGGCACCTGGTTGAGCCTGTGGCTCGCTCGCCTCGGCGCCCGGGTCACCGGCTTCGCGCTGGCGCCCGAAACCCAGCCGAGCCTGTACACGCTGGCCGATTTGCCGGGCCGGATCGATAGCCAGATCGGCGACGTGCGGGATTTCGCCGGGCTTTCCGCGTGCGTGGCAGCGGCGCAGCCCGAAATCGTCCTGCATCTCGCTGCCCAGGCGCTAGTGCGACCTTCGTATATCGATCCGGTGGGCACCTACGCCAGCAACGTCATGGGCACGGTCCACTTGCTGGAGGCGGTACGCGGCTGCCCCTCGGTGCGGGCAGTGGTAATCGTCACCAGCGACAAGGCCTACGAGAACCGCGAGTGGGTCTGGGCCTATCGCGAGGACGAGCCGATGGGCGGGCGCGACCCCTATTCCAACTCGAAGGGCTGCGCCGAGCTCGTCACCAGCGCCTACCGCGCTTCGTTCTTCGGCGAGAATGGTCACCCCGCGAAGATCGCGAGTGCCCGGGCCGGTAACGTCATCGGCGGCGGTGACTGGTCGCTGGATCGCCTGGTTCCTGACGTGGTGCGCGCCTTCGACCGAGGCGAGCCGGTCGAGATCCGCGCGCCCAGTGCCGTACGGCCCTGGCAGCACGTCTTGGAGCCGCTTTCGGGGTACCTGCGCTTGGCCGAGGCATTGTGTGGCGAAGCCGGCTCGCGCTACGCGGAAGGATGGAACTTCGGGCCAGCTGATGCGGATTGCTGGCCCGTCTCCGAGGTGGTCGCGGGCCTTGCCGGGGGCTGGGGTGAGGGGGCGACTTGGCAGCTCGCCGGCGGCACGCACCCGCACGAGGCGACCTTCCTCAAGGTCGACGCCTCGAAGGCGCGCGCGCATCTCGGCTGGGATCGGCGGCTGCGGCTCGCGGAGGCGCTGGACTGGACTGGAGCGTGGTACCGCGCGCAGGCGAAGGGAGCGGACGCGGCCACGCTGACGCTCGAACAGATCGCGCGCTACGAGGCGCTGGCGCAGGGAGGCCATCTGGCATGAGCGAAACGGGCACCCCTCCGGTCTCCGTGAACCGGCGCTGCTGCCGAGCCTGCAGCGCCCCCCTCGCGCGCACCGTGGCAGATCTCGGCCTGTCGCCGTTAGCCAATTCCTACGTGCCTCCCGACAGGGCAGGGCAGGGAGAAATGGTCTACCCGCTCCACGCCTACGTCTGTGAGCGTTGCTGGCTGGTGCAGCTCGAGGCGTTTGAAAGCCCGGAGCACATCTTCTCTGATTATGCCTACTTCTCGGGCTTCTCGGCTGGCTGGCTGCGCCACGCGGAACACTACGTCGCCGCCATGACCGAGCGCTTCGGCCTGGGGCCGCACAGCAAGGTGGTGGAGGTCGCCAGCAACGACGGCTACCTGTTGCAGTACTTTGCCGCCCGGGGCGTGCCGGTGCTGGGGGTCGAGCCGGCGGCCAACGTCGCGGCCGTGGCGCGGGAGAAAGGTGTACCGAGCGAGGTCGCATTCTTCGGCAAGACCACAGCCGAACGGCTACTCGCCGAGGGGCACGGCGCCGACTTGATGGCGGCCAACAACGTGCTCGCACACGTGCCCGACATTCTTGATTTCGTGGCCGGTTTCCGGGTGCTTCTGAAGCGTGACGGCGCTGGCACCTTCGAGTTCCCGCACCTCCTGCGAATGATCGAGCACAAGCAGTTCGACACGATCTACCACGAGCACTTCTCCTACCTATCCCTGGGTGTGGTCTCCGGCATCCTGGAGCGGTCAGGATTGCGTGTGTTCGACGTCGAGGAGTTGCCGACGCATGGCGGGTCTCTGCGCGTGTTCTTCTGCCACGCCGAGGGGCCGCACGCGCAGACACCGGAGGTGGCGCGGGTGCTCGCTGACGAGCGGGACGGCGGTCTATTCTCGGCCGGAGGCTACGGGCGGTTCGCCGAGGATGTAATTGAGATCAAGTGCGCAAGCCTGGAGTTCTTGATCGGGCAGCGCCGGGCGGGCAAGCGGGTCTGCGGCTATGGAGCGGCGGCTAAGGGCAATACCTTCCTGAACTATTGCGGAATCGGCCCGGAACTCGTCCAGGCAGTGGCCGACCGCTCGCCGCACAAGCAGGGCACGCTCCTGCCCGGCAGCCGGATCCCGGTGATCTCGCCGGAGGCGCTGTTGGAGTTGCGACCGGACTTCGTACTGATCCTGCCCTGGAACCTAAAGACTGAGATCACGCAGGAGATGGCCGGGATCCGCGCCTGGGGCGGGCGGTTCGTCACCGCCATCCCAAGCCTCACGCTAGAGTGAATCACGTGATCTTCGAGGAGTTGCTGCTCGCGGGGGCCTACCGGATCGGCCTCCGCCCGCACACGGACGAGCGCGGCTTCTTCGCCCGGACGGTGTGCGAAGACACGCTAGCCGAGCAGGGGTTGGTGAGTCGCTTCAAGCAGTCAAGCGTGTCGTTCAACCTGAGGCGCGGCACGGTTCGGGGTATGCACTACGCGATCGCGCCGCACGCCGAGACCAAGCTTGTGCGCTGCACGATGGGGGCGATACACGACGTGGTCGTCGACCTGCGCTGGAGCTCGCCGACCTATCTGCGATCCGTCGGAGTTGAGCTGTCCGCCGACAATCGGATGGCGCTCTACATCCCGGCGGGCTTCGCGCACGGCTTCCAGACGCTCCAGGACGAGACGGAAGTGCTCTACATGATCGACCGGCTCTACGTTGCCGAAGCGGCCCGCGGCATTCGGTGGAACGACCCAGCTCTCGACGTGGTCTGGCCAGAGCCGGTGACGGTGATCACCGAGCGCGACCTCGCATACCCAGCTTGGACCGGCAGGGACACGCTCGCGTGAGTTCGAACATGCGGCGTATCGTTCTCACAGGTGCGACCGGCTTCGTCGGCACCCACGCGATCCCGGCGCTCCAGGCGCGCGGCTACGAGGTGCATGCGCTCGGTCGCCAAGCGCCGTCCAGAGCCATAGCCTTCCACCAGGTCGACCTGCTCGATGCGAAGGCGGTGCGAAGCGCCATGAGGGCGATCGGGGCGAGCCACCTGCTGCACCTGGCTTGGTACGCCGAGCCAGGCCAGTACTGGCGCGCCCCGGCCAACCTCGACTGGGTGGCCGGCACGCTCGCGCTGATCCGCGCCTTTCGGGAGGCCGGCGGTACACGCGCGGTGGTCGCGGGGACCTGCGCTGAATATGCCTGGGGTCCCGAGCGGTTGCACGAGGATGGCCGTTGCGCCCCGGCCACCCTGTACGGCGCCGCAAAGGATGGAACCCAGCGCATTCTGGCGGCCTACGCGAGAGAGACCGGATTGTCCTTCGCGTGGGGAAGGCTGTTCTTCCTGTACGGACCAGGGGAGAAATCGGGACGGCTGGTAAGCGATGCATTTCGTCTTCTCGCATCGGGCGAGCGTTTTGCTACCAGCCAAGGCCACCAGCGTCGTGACTTCAGCCACGTCATGGACGTAGCCGCGGCCTTCGCAGCTTTGATCGACACGAAGGTCACAGGTTCGGTCAATATCGGCTCGGGCAAAGCTGTGCCGGTTCGTTCGATCCTGGAACGAATCGGCCAGCTGACCGGCCGACCTGGTTCAATCGATTTTGGTGCTCGCCAACTCTCGGAGAGCGAACCGACATGCATTGAAGCGGATGTCGCTCGCCTGCGCGATGAGGTCGGCTTTCACCCCAGCTATGATCTTGACAGCGGTCTTACACACACCCATGCCGCCCTCACGTCAACGCAGTAACTCGATGAAGGCAGCCTGCAGACCCGGCGGCGCCAAACAAAATTGCCTGCAGACCTTCGCTGCAGTCAGCCTCGGCTACCCATTTACGCTTCGCCTGCGCGGAGACCTTAGACGGCGGGTCAGATCAATCAGGTCTCGGCGCACAGACCCGATCGATCGCCTCCCTATAGAACTCGGCAGGGTATGGGGGGCGGCTTTTCGGTATTGGGTTAAGACTTCACACGAGAGCGATCTCGGTATCCACCATACGGGTTAATTCCGGCACAAGCCGCCTGACCGTTCGGCCCCTCACCGGTTGATTACTGAGCACCTACCCAGGGGGAACCTGGACAGATTCGCCCAATTTGGCCTATTCGGAACAAATAGCACTCACCGAGCACAATCGGTGATTGCAAGCATTAGTCGGTTCTCGCCTACGCCCGCACGAGAATTGCTGATCGAGCCGGATTTGTCAGGCTTGCGCGCGAGCGAGGATTGGATTTCGAGATGCTGGAAGCTTTGGTGCAGATGGGCCATGCTGGCCATCCGGTCGAGAGCGTCCTCCACGTCGGGGCGAACGAGGGGCAGGAGCGCAACGACTACGCGGCGAGCGGCGCCAGCCCGGTCCTGTACGTCGAGCCGGTCGACAGCGCCTTCGCGATCCTGCAAGCCAACCTCGCCGACATGCCGTTCCACAAGGCCATCCGGGCGGTCTGCGCGGAGCGGGCGGGCGAGGCGGTGCTGTTCAACGTCGCCAGCAACGGCGGACAGTCCTCGAGCCTGTTCGCCTTGGGCGCGCATGCCGAGCACCACCCGGACATCGTCTACACGGGTGCGCAGCGCATGGTTACGACCACGGTCGACCAGATCATCGCCGAGCACAACCGGGGGCGGGTGCCGAACCTTCTGGTGATCGACGCGCAAGGGGCGGATCTTCGGGTTCTGCAGGGTGCGCGCCAGAGCTTGCCGGCCGTGGACGGCGTCTACATCGAGGTGAGCGAACAGCCTCTCTACGAGGGAGGCTGTACGTACCAGGAGATCACCGACTTCCTGGCGACCTTCGATCTGTCCCCCCGATGGCTGTCGATGGATCGCTGGGGTCATGGAGAAGCATTCTACTCCCGGCCGCGACGGGAGGTGGCGCCTTTGCCGGCGTACAGTGACAACCTGGCATTGAATAAGCCGGCGACGCAGAGCAGTTTCGGCGAGTGGTCGTATTTCCATACCGCCCAGGGTCCCGGGGGGGCCGTCAACGGCGCGCTCACGGGACAGTTCGGGTTCCACACCGACTTCGAGGACAAGCCGTGGTGGCAGGTCGACCTGGAAGCCGCCCAACCCCTGAACGAGGTGCGGATCTTTAACCGCATGGATTCCGGACGTGAGCGCTCGCGTACGCTACAGGTGCTGCTCTCCCGAGACGGCGAGACCTGGGACCTCGTGCACGACCAAGTCGGGCAGACTTTCGGCGGCGCGACCACGAAACCGCTGCGGGTGATGCTCAATGGCGTTCCCGCGCGCTATGTACGTCTCCAACTTACGGAGCACACGGCCTTCCATCTCGACCAAGTGCAGGTGTTCTAAGCGTGCTCGTCGGCAACTACGATGGCCCGGCGGGCCGTCTTGCCAACAACTAGTGCTCTGACACCGACAAAACGTACATAAGGCAGGTTAGTTTTCAATGTAAACGCAGCAAGTTAGCGGACAAGCGCGTGTTGCGTTCGTCGGCGTCTATGCACTAGCGCACAGCCGACCGCATGGACACGATGAGCAAACAAAGCCCCAGAACGGATTCTCACGGCCTTACTTACTCGTTCAGGGTCAGCACCTTCCGCACTTCGCTCAGCAGGATGTGGTGCTGGACGGCCGCTGGGCCCTCATCCGGGATGGTTCGGGCAGCTTCGGCGATCAGCGCCCGGAACTTGCGCCGCCGCAACCCGCACCAGCTGATACTCGCCAGTAGGGCCGTCAGCGTAATCTGGGTGGCTTCCGCGCGAGCGTTGGCTTCAGCTAGCGCCCCATCGCGCGCATTGAGCAGGGCGGCCTTGGTCTCAGCTAGCTCCGCGCGTAAGCCTGCGATCTCCTCGCTGTGTGCGGACTCCTGCGCCCGCGCCGCCCGGCAATTTTGAAGGAGCTCATCCCGAGCGCGGGTCATGGAGCGCGCCACCGCTCGGGCGGCCTCGCGCTCCGCGATGAGACCATCCTCGCGCGCGAACGTGCCCTTATACCGCGCCTGCAGCTCCACGATCATAGCGAGCAAGCGCAACTCCTGTGCGTGCGCGGCCTCCCTTCCGATCAAGATCATTTTCTGGCGTCTTTACCGTTTTCGTTCGAGGCTGACCTGAGACAGCTACCTCATAGGGACCCGCTGCTCCAGGTCCCCTCAAACAACAATAAGTTCACTTCATCATAAACGGGTGGACTCATCTGCACACAGATCTGGCAAGCTTTGGTTACTCGGACGCACTCGCGTCGCGGTGAGGTCCCTCTGTCCCAAATCTCATCACCCGCGAAGGCCCCAGGGGGATATAGCTGACTTCGCACCTCGCGTTCGTCGCCATCGTTGAGGGCGATGCCGACTCCGCGGCAGATCGGCAGCCCACAAGCGCAGGATCGGGATGGGCGTAACACTCGTCGAACGTTTCTGCTGCAGTTCCCGCCCACCGGGAGTGCCCAAGCTGAGCACGGGGCCCCATAATCAGGGAGAAGGACACGCTCAGAGTTGGCGACGCCTTCAAGGACCCAATCTGCGCTCAAGACCTGATCGGAGACAAGGCACTCAGCCAAAGCCAGACGATCGCCGAGGTGGACGGGTACCCCAGGGGGGCGGATGAGGTTGCTTTTGAAGTGCTGCCAGTAACACCGGCTCCATGACCGCGTAACCCGCTGGGGTGAGATGGAGTCCGTCCTCACTATATTCCGGAAGTAGGCTACCCGAAGGCGTCGCCAGCACCGCGTGATAGTCGACATAGATCGCGCCCATGCTCTCCGCGTGATCGCAAAGCCACGCGTTCATAGCTGTGATCTCATCCCGAGGATCGATGCCTCCCCAGATGAGCCAGTCGGCAGGGGTGAGTGATCCTACCCAGGTCCGCACGCCGCGTGCCCGTGCCTCGGCTAGCATGGCGGCGATGTTGCCCCGGGGATCCATATCCTCGCCGTACGCTGCACGATGGGCGATGTCGTTGATCCCACACAGGATGTGCACGCCTGTAGGCTGCGTCTCCGCGATCGCCGGCGCGAGCCGCGCCCGCACCTGCCCCGACATCTCACCGCCGATGCCACGATTTATGAACGCATGCTCGATGAACTGTGCCGTACGATGCATGCCCCAGAGGCCGGTAATCGAGTCCCCCATGAACAGGATCGGCCCTCGCGGCTCTGCAGCGCCCATGACCGGGAGATTGCGCTGGGCGCGGAGTGATCCGCGCTTTAATGAAGCTCGGATCAGGCGGAGCAGGTTCATGCGGATGGTGTTCGGCGCTCGGACTTCGTGGAATGCGGGATTGTACGCCGATGGGTCTGAACGCGCCACGGCGTCGACCTTCCCCCGGATCCACGAGTCGACACCGGCTTCAAAGGGCCGCCGCGACGAACGCGCAAGTCTCCGCGTTCAGTCATCTGCTCGTAACACCAGGAGCGGCGCTAAGAACCTGCCTCAACACGAGTTCATCGTCCCGCTCAAACGCGCGAATTTGGCTGGCGCGCGGAAGTGGCGGCGCAGCCTCGACGAGCGGCCGTTCGCCTTCGCGGCGGACGTCCATTCCGCGGCAACCTGTCGTAAGCCTGCTGCGAAGCTTTCTAAAAGACGCTACGTCGGATGCTGCACCAGTACGGCGACAATCTGGCACCGAACCGATCGGCGACGCAGAGCAGTTTCTGCGAGAGTTGTACGATCGCGCCTCGTCGGACCCTAAAGCGGCTTGACGCCCACCGCCTTCGCCAACCAAGCTGTCGCAGCCCAAGACCGTGCGCAGGCCCTGGACCATACCGGGGGTGCTTCTACGACGCCGAAACACATAAACGAAAAGGGACAAACAATGGGGGGCACGACAGCGCAAGAATTTTCCGAAGATCTTTTCGCGAAAGCATACAGATATCAAATCAGCCTTCAGCTCCTGGTCAAAGAGTGTGAGTTAAAGGATGCGGCCCTCCGGAAACTGGAAGGCGAGGTTTTTGAGCTGCGGACGCGGGAGCAAAATATAAAGGCGGACAACACACGCCTCAAGCAAGCAGTCCTGTTTTCCGAACAGGTTCAATCTGACGCTCAGGCAGCGGATGAACGCGCGAAAACAGCCGACATAGTTTTGGATGCTGTCATCAAAAGCTTACGGCCACTCGGACTCGACAAGAAAAAATTTCGCCGAGCGATAGCCGATATCGGCCGCCAAATACCAAACGGCGGACCTCAAGCGTCGCAACATTTTGCACTGCTCAACGCAGCCAGGAAAGTCTTGTCGCGGGAGTTATAGCATATCTTCATCTAATTAACGGATCTCATATTGCCCTCTGCAACACATAACTCATGCTTGCTACAATTCATCTGAAGTATTCTCTGTGCGATTAAGCAGAGGACATCTTCATAACTGCTCATTGTAGCTAGTTTTTTTCGCGGGAGATCAAGCTAGAGATGGAAACTGAAATCCTAACCACTTTTATGTCGCTTCTTGGTATCAGAGAAAAGCTGGAAACCAGGCCTCATCTATACTCGGACGAACTAAATTTTCTCTCTTTTGCTGCGAAATATGCACCCTACTCGAACTCGCAAGTTCTTCAGGATCTGTGGGTCTTATATGAAACTAGAGAAAAGCGTGATGGTTATTTTGTGGAATTTGGCATCTGCGACGGCAAAACATTGAGCAATACGCTTCTCTTGGAGAAGATGTATGGTTGGCAAGGAGCAGTCGCCGAGCCGGGTCGAATTTGGCACAAGAAACTCTACTCCAACCGCTCTTGCTTCATATCAAATAAGTGCGTTTATAAAGAGAGCGGCTTAACGTTGAGCTTTCATGAAACAGATGTCACAGAGCTCTCGACCCTCGATAGCTTCGCAGATGCCGATTTTCAGTCTTCACATCGGACAGGCGGCGCACGTTATGACGTCGAAACCATATCACTCAGTGATTTTCTAGCATCAGCCAAAGCGCCCAAGAATATAGATTATCTGAGCGTCGACATAGAAGGGGGCGAATTCGACGTCTTGAACAGCTTTGATTTTTCAGAATACGATATTAAACTCCTTAATGTGGAGCATAATTATTCAGACAGGCGGCAAGACATCTACGATGTCCTCAGCCGATGGGGATACCGGAGGAAATTTTCAGCCTTCTCCATGTTCGACGATTGGTATGTTAAATATGGCGAGGCAGTGTGAACGATCGATAGCCGGGAGGAGTGATGCATGTCTGCCAAAAAGGCGATCCCTATCCTCGACACGATGATCGATCTGTTTGCGCTCATGGGCGCAGGCAACGCTCTTGGATTACAGGTTAAGGAAATCGCGAGACGCATCTATCTTGTCCAACACGAGATTGAGTGGACCGCAGATCTTGCTTTAGCCGCTAGCAAAATGCGGGCAATGTCGTCGATGTACGCGATGAAATACATCCCCGATGGTGGGTGCGAAGCGTTCCGCGCGCATAATGAGGCTCATCTCGATAAACTGCGAGCGGCTTTTATTGAATTCCGAGCCCATGTCCTCCGTCAAGAGAGCGCTCAAAATCATTATTCACCGTGACGAATTAAGATCAAGCATGACGAAATTAAAAAAATACTATCCGTCCACGTTAGCTTCGCCGAGCGTCCACAGAACAGCATAGTCCCGGTTGAGGATCGCGAGCTGGCGCGTCGCCGCGCGCAGCATGTTGCGCCAGACTGGGAGCGGGCGGAATCCTAGAGAGATGCCGAGGGACTTCTCAACGGCACGCGCAGCTGCTTCGGTGCAGTCCTTAGCAATATGAGCATGGCCGTCGCTGTAGCGTCGCTTGAGCGATCCGTCGCGCGAATGGTAGACCCGCGGAATCGGGACGAAAGTGTAGCCGGCCTGATGCGTCCGTGCCTCTAGGGCCTTGTCGAGCAGGAACCAGGCAACGAGTCGTTCGGCCAGCGTGCCGACGTTGGGCAGTATAGGATTCGGCACCAACGGATCGATAGGCGGAACAATTCCCATCACACAGATCTTCGGTCGATGTCGGAATTGGTTTGTTGCATCGGTGAGAGCCGTGACGTACCGCGTCGCTAGATCATCGGCTTCAGTCTGAAGGGACAAACCTTTCGAAGCGGCGATCCGCAGCATATGGCATCGAACATCAACTTCGCCGAAGACGAAAATAATAACATCATCCGGTTCGAACTGGGTCTGCCGGAGCATATCCGCGGCGCCATCGCGACCGACGCGATGCATAGTACGTCCAGGAATGCAATGGAGATCGGCGTTCTCAGTCCTGGCAAAAAGATAATTGCCGTGACTATCGCCAAAGATATGCGCGCGCATGCTTCCACACCCACAAGGCAGGTATCTCGTAAAAGATTTTGCGCGCTGAATATGTGATGGAAACACAACACCGCGCCGAATATGTAAGACTGCAGTGATGAAGAACTGGTCCTGCGCATCCTTCATGGCGAGTGGAGGGGATCTGACCGGCTGATACGCGGATTTGACCTCGGCGAGTTCGTCATCACCGACTGGGCTTGAACTGCCCAGCGCGAGGGTCGGTGGCGAATTGCCTCCCCCAGAATACTCTTGCGGCGAAGAGAGCCCAGATACTTGCGCGGTTATAACCTCCGCGCCTGTCGTACTGCTCCCCCCTTTGGACCGAGCAGGGGGCACAGGTCACGAAGTCATCGGTGCAAGCCTATCGGTAAGGCTATCTTAACCGATCCTGACCGCCGCACAGGGGCGGGGTGGGATCTTTCGCGGCGTCCGCCACCGACATCGCGGGTTCACTATCAAGACGATTTCTGTCGTCTGGGAGAGCCAGCAGCCCGGCTCGCCCGTGTCGTTCGTCGCCCATCGTTACGGCCTTTCGCTGAGCCCGCTGTTCTCACCTGTGCAAGTGCGCCCCAGAGGCAGCGTCATGCGAACTCAGGCGACAGCAAAAGCTCGAGATCGGCCTGCGTCATCGCGAGGATCGACGCGCCGTCCTGGTCGAAGAGCGACTGCGCCAGCGCGCTCTTGCGCTCCTTGAGGATCTCCATTTTCTCCTCGATGGTTCCGCTCGCCAAGAGCTTGTGCACGAAGACCGGCTTGGTCTGTCCGATCCGGTGGGCCCGATCGACCGCCTGATCTTCCACGGCTGGGTTCCACCAGGGGTCGTAGAGGATCACGGTGTCGGCCGCGGTCAGGTTGAGACCGGTCCCCCCGGCCTTCAGGCTGACGAGGAAGACGCTGACAGAGCCTCCCTCGAACAGCCGGATGGCCGCCTCTCGATCCCGGGTTGCTCCTGTCAGGAGCGCGTAGCGGATTGCCCGCTCGGTGAGCCGTTCCTCGATCAGGCGTAGCATCGAGGTGAATTGCGAGAAGACAAGGATGCGCCGCCCCTCCGCGAGCAGCTCTGTCAGCATCTCCTCCAGGCGGTCGAGCTTGGCCGACCCGGCACCGGCCAACCGCGCCGCCGGCTTACGCGCCGTGTTTCGCTTCGGCGGCGGGATCTCGCTGTCCGAGCTATTCGCGCTGCCCGGCTTCAGAAGGCGTGGATCGCAGCACGCTTGGCGCAGCTTCAGCAGAGCATCGAGGATGACGATCCGACTGCGTGCCCAGCCGCGCTCGGCGATCGCGGCGCGGACGCGCGCATGCATGGACAGCCGGATCGCCTCGTAGACGTCGCGCTGCGCGCCGTGCAGGTCGATGCGTTCGACGATCTCGGTCTTCGGCGGCAGTTCGCGGGCGACCGCTTCCTTGGTCCGACGCAGCAGGAACGGCTTGACGCGGCGGGCCAGCACCTGGCTGCGCTCGCGGTCGCCGTGCTTCTCGATCGGGTTGCGCCAGACTCGAGCGAAGCTCTTGCGGTCACCCAGCAGACCGGGGCAGGCGAAGGCGAACAGGGACCACAGCTCGTCGAGATTGTTCTCCAGCGGGGTACCGGTCATGCACACGCGGTGGGCCGCCTCGATCCCGAGCAGCAGCTTCGTCGTCGCGGCATCCGGGTTCTTGATCGTCTGCGCCTCATCGAGCAGCAGCAGCGGCCAAGTGCGCGCTGCCAGCACGGCGTGATCGCGGGCGATCAGCGGGTAGGTCGTCAACACCACGTCGCTGTCAGGGATCGCGCCGAATCGATCGGCGCGATCGTGGCCGTGGAGGGTCAGGACGCGCAAGCTCGGCGCGAAGCGCTCCGCCTCCCGGCGCCAGTTCGCCATCAAGCTGGTGGGCGCGACCACCAGGGCCGGGCCGGCGAGCCGAACCTGTGCCTTCTCGACCGCGATCAGTGCCAGGGCTTGCACCGTCTTGCCGAGACCCATGTCGTCCGCGAGCACGCCGCCGAAACCGAGCTCGCCGAGGAAGGTGAGCCACGAGACGCCCTCGTGCTGATAGGGGCGCAGGGTCGCGCGGAAGTCGAGCGGCAGCACAGCCGGCGGGATCCCGCCGGCCGCACCGAGCCTGCGCCCCATCTCGCGCACGCGCTCGCCGCCCCGCCAGATCGTATCGGGCAGCGCTGCCTCGAACTCCGCGAGCCCCACGGCGGCCGCACGGCCGAGGCGCAGGCAACCATCTCCCGCCCCACGGCCGAGCGCGAGATCGCGGATCGCCGCGACGATCGGTTTGAGCCGCGTTGCCGGGAGGGCGAGGATGCGTCCGTCACGCAGAGGCAGGTAGGCGGCCTCGTCATCCTCCGCCAAGGTGTCCATCATCGCGAGATCGAAGCCGGGCGCGGTGATCATCGCGACGATCGGACCGATCAGGTCGATCCGCTCGCCGTCGACCAAGGTGCCAAGATGGAGTTCGAGCCAGTCGATGCCCGCCCCCTCGCGGATCTCAGCCTCGAAACCGGCGCCCGCCCGCAGCAACCGGCCTGGAAAGTCGTCGGCGACCGCGATCTCCCACCCCTCCGCCCGAAGCCGGGGCAGGACGTGGAACTGCGCGTCGAGCCAGGCGAGATCGTCGCCGTCCGGGACGAAGTCGCGCGCGTGCGCGTCGGGAACCCGGGCGCGCCGCTCGGGCAGCGGGACGAACTCGTTCGCCAAGAGGTCGGCGACGGCCCGACGCTCCGCGTCCGCGTCGCGGTGGATCTCGACCAAGCGTCCGGCCGTGAGCCGCGTGACCACGGGATGGGCTTCGCCAAGGGGAATGATCACGGGACCGTAGCGGAAGGAGAGGCGGCCCAGCCCGATCCGCTCGGGCGCGGGCGGTGTGCCATAGCCGAAGTAGCTGTAGGGTGACGCCCTCTCTGGCGGCAGATCGGCGGCGAACAGGCGCAGGACCGGGATCGGCGTAATGCCGGTCACACGCTCCCGCTGGGGTTCCGGTGCCGCCGCAGCGGTGAGGCTGGGCGCGCGCTGGGTCAAGGCGGCGTTGAACGCCGCGACTGCGGTTCCGGGCACCTCCGGCGCGGCCAGCAGCGTCGCGGCGATCCGCGGCGGATAGCCCGTCTCGACGACCCCGATTACACCCTCCTCGGAGTCGACATAGACCGGCGGCGTGGCGGCGAGCGCGTGGCCTCGGCCCTCGAGTTCGATCCGAGGCACCAGGGCGGCCTCGCCCGCTGGTTGCCAGACGATCCGCCCCGATCGCGGCGGTCCCGACGCGAGAACCGGTCCGGCCAGATCCGACCAGCGGGCTCGGCCGGTTGCGAGGATCTCAGCGAGGATCGCCGCCCCCGCGTCGCAGGCGAGGCTGATGGCGCCTCCCGCCCCGTAGCTCCCGGAGTCGCGTCGGATCAACGTCGCCGCACGAACGATCCTCAGATCTGAAGGCCGCAGGAACTTGGCAGGAGTGCCAGACACCGCGCTCACGTCGTATGGGCGGCTGCTCTGCGAAAATCGGCCGTCCTTGAACAACCGCGCCGAGATGAGGCGGACGCCGAGCCGCGCAACACCCTGGCCCCTCGGGATCGGGCTGAGAAGGTAGATGAGGCGCTGCGCGATGCTGCCGGGGTAGCTCTCCTCGGCTGTGGCTTGAGCGCGGGCGAGATCATCCAGCCACGCGGCCAAGCCCGGTATTGCGATCGCACTTTGGTTGGCCGGGGTGACGGCGCGCGGCGACGGCCCGGTGAGGAGCCGAGCGACGCGCTCCTCAGACGTGAGGCCAGGAACGCGCGGCATCGCGTGGAGGCCGTAGAGGAGCACGGCCGCGACATGCTTGCAGTTGAAGCCGACTGGGCACGTGCATTCCCCCGCGATGCTGACACCGCCGCGCCCGTCCCCGATGTCGATCGTCTGCTCGTAGGGCCGGGGGTCCGTGCCGAGAACCCGCCCGAACACGACCTCATCGTCCCGCTCGTAGGCGAGGACCCGGCCATCTCGCAGATACTGCCGCCCAGCCTCGAGGGCGTTCCGCCCGACCTCGCTGAGGATATGCTTCTCGCCGAAACGCTCCATAGGATTACCGCGGGGCCTCCTCGAAGCGCCGACCTCGAATTCATTCGACGGGAGCGAGAGGACCGTTGTCAATCAGGGACGCACCAAGTGCGGAATCCCACCACGGCCATCTCTCCGTTGATGCCCACAGCCTCACCTACAGTTAGGATCCGTAGAGCTTCTCATGCCATCGGCCATCAGTATGCGCGACCTGAAGAGACTGTCAGTCGGTGCGATCCAGGCTTTGCCCCATGCGGTCCCGATCAAGAACGGCACCGCGACAGTGGGGGTTTTGTCCCCGATCCACACGCTCTCGCGTGAGTACATGAGCAAGGTGTTGGCGGACATCGAAGCCGCAGCGGCGCGGCGCTCGTCCGAACAGGAGGCGGCAGTCGAGCAATTGCTGGCGGAGCGGGGCATTGAGTGATGCCACAGGAGGCGAGGACCGGACCGCGAACGCCGTCCTCGATCCTCGTCGTCGACGCGAACATCATCTTGCGTGTCGTCCTCGGCCGCCGCTCGCAGCCAGTAGTCGCAGAGGTGATCGGGGCCCGCAGCGTCGTGACCTCGGCGCATGCGGCTGAGGAGGTCCGACAGGTTCTGCGCTCGGTCCCGCGATTGCCGTCGGAGGCCCCTGAGCTCGCCGGAGCGCTGCTGGTCGGCATTGAGGTGGCGTCAGCGGTGGTTCTACGCCGATCGCCTCGATACGGCTTCGCGCATCCTTCCTGACACGCAGGCACGGGCTGGCCGTCGTGGTCGCGAATCTACAGCGCGATCGGCGCGGAACCGAAGGTTCTCTCGGCCGAGGCGTCGCTGGCATCCGGCAAACCCAGTTATTAACCCACCTGTCAGCGGGGCCCCCTCAGCCGCCCATTGCGATCGCGACACGCTGAACGTCGCCCCGCCGATCGCGGCGGGTGTGATAGGCGCCCCCCGCCGTCACCAAAGCGGCATTCCTCTCTTCAACGCCGCAGTGATCACGCGCCGGCAGGCGAGCTGCCGGCGGTCCGCGTCTGAGACCGACACTCACGCTCGATCGCGACGGCGTGACGGACGACGAGTCGTCCGGCCGCTCGGCTCCGCTCGAGCGTCAGGCGGCGGGAAGGGCGTTGAGGCCGGGACGTGGATGACGCGGCGACCATCCTCGATCGTCACGCGGTGTCCCTCACCGACCGATGCGATCGTCTCCCCGACGACAGTCGCTGGTTCGGCGTCGTATCGCCCTCTTACGCCCCGCATGCTTTCGCGGCTTCGCCGGGTAGGCGGCCGGACCCGCCGCAGCCAATCCGTGAGGTAGTGCAGGGCGTAGCTCGTCGCGTCGACCTGATCGTCGTGGCGCCCGTTCGGGAACGCCAACAGCTCGCTCTCATAGGCGCCGAGCCACGGTGCCTCAGCGGGCAGGTGCACCCGCCCTTCCTCAAAGCGCGCCGACTGCGCCTCACAACGCGCCACCTTGTCGAGGCGGGCCGGCAGCAGGATCGGCCGCAGCGGACTCGTGCGGCGAAGATCCTGCAACAACGCGTGTCCGAGCGCCGTTTTCTCGATCAAGGTCACGTCGGCGTCCCAGCGCGCGTGCAACTCCAGCACGGCGCGCCGCAGCTGATGGAACTCGAAGCGCTTCCTGACGACATCGAGCAAGAAGAAGTCCTGCTCGCGCACGCCCCACACTTGTCCGACGGACCAATCGCTCATCTCGCCCAGCGTCGACGCTGTATCCCAAGAGACGATGATGCGGTCGAGCAACGCCGGCTGTGATTAGGCGTGGAATAAGGACCCCGTTTTCGGGGTGATCGGCGTCCAAACGGGACCCCCAGGACAAGTCATCCACACTGCCTTCCGGCTCGAACGGGAGGCTTGCGCGGGATGTTGGTCGTGGAGACGGTCGCAAAGATCCGGCGCGCGTACTTCGTGCAGCAGAAGCCGATCAAGCAGATCTGCCGGGAGCTGAGGGTCTCACGCAAGGTCGTGCGCAAGGTCATCCGCTCCGAGGCGACGGCGTTCCAATACACCCGCGCCGTTCAACCTGCCCCAAAGCTTGGATCGTGGCGGGGCGAGCTCGACCGGATGCTCCTGGCGAACGCCAGCACGGCGCGGCGTGAGCGACTGACGCTGATGCGTATCTACGAGGCCCTGCGCGGGCTCGGCTACGAGGGCGGCTACGACGCGGTGCGCCGCTACGCCAAGGGCTGGAAGCGTGAGCGTACCGCGGTCACAGCCCAGGCGTTCGTGCCGCTCTCCTTCGCGCCGGGCGAGGCCTACCAGTTCGACTGGAGCCACGAGACGGTGCTGATCGGCGGCACGACCACGGAGATCAAGGTCGCCCACGTCCGGCTCTGCCACTCGCGCATGCCGTTCGTGCGGGCCTACCCACGCGAGAGCCAGGAGATGGTGTTCGACGCCCACGACCGGGCGTTCGCCTTCTTCCGCGGCGTCTGCCAGCGCGGGATCTACGACAACATGAAGACCGCCGTGGACGCGATCTTCGTCGGACGTGAGCGCGCCTACAATCGCCGCTTCCTGCAGATGTGCTCGCACTACCTCGTCGAGCCGGTGGCCTGCACACCGGCCTCGGGCTGGGAGAAGGGGCAGGTCGAGAACCAGGTCGGATTGTTGCGCGAGCGCCTGTTCACGCCGCGCATCCGGGTGAGGAGCTACGACGAGCTGAACGCCCTGCTGCTCGACGGGGTGATCGCCTACGCCAAGGCCCACCCGCATCCCGAGCAGCCCGACCGGACCGTGTGGCAGGCCTTTGAGGCCGAGCGGGCAGCCTTGGTCCCTTATGCCGGCCGCTTCGACGGCTTTCACGCTGTGCCGGCGGCCGTGTCCTCGACCTGTTTGGTTCGCTTCGACAACAATCGGTACTCGGTCACAGCCTCCGCCCTCGGGCGGCCGGTCGAGGTGCGCGCCTATGCTGAGCGCGTGGAGATCCGACAGGACGGGCGCATCGTCGGCGAGCATGCCCGTGGCTTCGGTCGCAACCAGACGGTGTTCGATCCCTGGCACTACGTCCCCGTGCTCGCCCGCAAGCCCGGTGCGCTCAGGAACGGCGCGCCGTTCAAGGACTGGGTGCTGCCGGCCGCCCTCGACCGGATCCGACGCATGCTCGCCGGCAGCGCCGATGGTGACCGGCAGATGGTCGAGATCCTCACCGCCGTGCTGCGCGACGGCCTGAGTGCGGTCGAGGCCGCCTGCGCCGAGGCGTTGCGTGAGGGCGTGCACTCGGCCGACGTCGTCCTCAACATCCTCGCCCGTCAGCGCGAGCCCACCGTCCCGGTCACCATCCTGACGCCTGAGAGCCTGCGGCTGCGCCATGAGCCAGTCGCCGATTGTGCCCGCTACGACAGCCTGAGGAGAGCCCCATGATGGAACGTCAGAACATCCTCGCCACCATGGGCGAGCTGAAGCTGTTCGGGATGAAGGCCGCCTACGACGAGATCATCAAGGTCGCGCTCAAGCGCACTCACGAGCCTCAACAGGTCGTCGGCGACCTGCTCCAGGCCGAGATCAGCGAGAAGCAGGCGCGCTCGATCCGCTACCAGATGACGATCGCCAAACTGCCCCTGGCCAAGGACATCGCCGAATTCGCCTTCGACGGCACCCCAATCAACGAGGGTCTGGTGCGCGACCTCGCCAGCGGCGAGTTCCTGGCTCACCAGCGCAACGTCGTGCTGGTCGGCGGCACCGGCACCGGCAAGACGCACTTGGCCATCGCTATCGTGCGAGCGTGTATCCGGGATGGGAAGCGAGGCCGGTTCTACAACGTGGTCGACCTCGTCAACCGGCTCGAAGCCGAGGCGCGTGCCGGCCGGCAGGGCCGCATCGCCGACCATCTTATGCGGCTCGACTTCGTGGTGCTGGACGAACTCGGCTACCTGCCGTTTGCGCAGTCAGGCGGCCAGTTGCTGTTCCATCTGATCAGCAAGCTCTACGAGACCACCTCGATCGTGGTGACCACCAACCTCGCCTTCGGCGAGTGGCCGAGCGTGTTCGCAGGCGACGCCAAGATGACCACGGCGTTGCTCGACCGGCTCACCCATCACTGTGAGATCGTCGAGACCGGCAACGAAAGCTGGCGCTTCAAGAACCGCGCCTGAGGTCGGCGTCCAACCTGGACAGCAGATCCGCTCAGCCGCACGGGACCCCGCTCGCGAAGGGGTCCCAATTGCACGCCGATCCGGGGTCCCGTTCCAACGCTTTTTGACAGTGGAGATGGCGACCCAGGATCGCCGCGTCCTCGACTGCGGTCTCCGCGCTGGTCCGAGCCGCAGGCTCGTCAGAGGCTAAGCGCATGAGGAGATTGAAGACGTCACGCATCGCCCTGAGGTTACCTTTGAGTGCGAGATCGCCCTGCACTCTCAGGAGTGCGACAAAGCGCGGGACGTGATACTCACGTCCGTGCTCGACGATCTTTACGGTCTCTCCGAGCCATTGGTCCGCGGCCATCCCGCTGAGCGTCGAGATGTTAAGGCTCCCTTTCGGCCTCCCCTTCGGATTGCCGCTTTGGCCTTTACGAAATTGGCTGTGTTTGGGCGGCCGCTTGTACCCGACGCGCTCCCCATGGTCCGTCGCTTGGGGGGAGGGGCTCGCCTGACCGAAGTCGGCTGGCGGCTGATCATCATAGGACATAATACACTCCTGCACATTCGAGCCTTTCCCATCAGGAAAGGGAGGATTGTGCTGGAATGCCGCACCGCACGAAGCGATGACGAGTGGCCCACAGAGTCGGGCCCCTAATTCCCAGCTATAGTACAGTCCAAATCACAGGACTGCGTGACCATTACGGTTTTATACGTCGCATCTGGGATGTCAAGCGCGAAAACCCGCTGACATTTATTTCCGATCTCGGCGGCAAGACGATAACAATCGTTACCTGATCTGGAGTAATAGCCTCAGAATCAAGTTTGCGGCTTATCTTATTTCATGATGACCTGCGGCCGCTGGCTGGCGGCCGCACGCTTACGAGGTCGGCGAGCGCGAGCGCTCCCTCGCCCGCACAGGGGTCCGCCCGGTCATTCCCGATGGCCGCGCGGACGCCCGTTCCACCTTCGCGCTCTGCTGCTCCTCGCGGGAGCGCCGCTCCATCAGTTGCGCGAGGCTCAACCCGGTCTCGATATGCACCGCATCGCGGCCGGAGGCTGCCTCGAAGCGTCGGATCGCCACGTGGGCATAGCGCGGTTCGTACTCTATCGCCCGGACCCGACGCCCGATCCGCTCGCCGGCTAAGATCGTGGTGCCCGAGCCCACGAAAGTGTCGAGCACGATGGCGTCACGTCCGCTGACGTCCTTGAGCGCATCGGCCACGAGCGTAAGAGGCTTGACCGTCGGATGGTCCGCGATATCGTCGAGGCGACCGGCCCGGAACCCGTTGGCACCAGCATATGTCCAGACGTTGGTACGATTTCGACCGAACCGTCCCATCTGTACGTTGTCACGATGAGGCTCTTGCCCGACTCGGAATACCCCGATCATCTCGTGCTGGCTGCGATACAAGCCTCCTTGTCCAGCATTGGTCTTCACCCACGTGACCAAGTTCAGAAATGCGCCGTAAACGCGCTCACCGGCCTCGATCAGGTCTCTAATATGTTTCCAGTCGATCGAGACGAAGTGCACCGCTCCGGGCTTCGAAACCCGAGCGGCGTTGCCGAGAGCCGCTTCCAGAAAAGCTACGAACTCCGCGCGGCTCATCTCGCCCGAGGCGAAGGCGAACTCGGCGTGACGGGCTTGACCCCGCCCTCCGATCGAGCGGACCGGTAAGTTATAGGGTGGGTCTACGAAGGCAGCCTCTGCCTTCTCGCCCGCCATCAGGCGGTCGAGGAGGTCAGGATCGCGGGCATCGCCGATGGCGAGGCGATGTGCCCCGAGGGCGAAGATGTCGCCGCGACGAAGCTGTGTTTCCGACGTCGCCAGGGCTGGATCAAGGGTGTCATCGACCTCGCCTCCGTCGTCCTCGAAGTCGATCACGAGCGCATCGAGCTCGGCGATCTCGAAGCCGGTGTCGTTGAGCGTCAGCCCAGCCTCCTCGAAGAGCAGTGTCAGCTCGGGGACTTGATCGGCCAGGGCTTTGCGGTCGAGACGGGCATCCAGACCGATGCGGTTGTCGCTCAGGAGGAAGGTGCGCTTCTGCGCCTCGGTCAGGTTGAAGACCTGAACCACCGGCATGCTCGCGCACCCGAGCGATTTGGCGGCAGCGAGGCGGGCATGCCCCGCGAGGATGACGTAGTGCTCGTCGATGATCGCCGGCGCCAGCTGCCCCGTGACCTCGATGCCACGACTCAGCTTGCTCACCTGCCGCGTCGAATGAACCTGCACGCGGTGCGGGTTCTCCGTGAGCATGCGGAGCGGCGCGAGCCCGTAGCGCCCTTCTAACCCTGGGCCAACAGCAACGCGCGGCGCCTCATCGAGCGCGATCGCGTTAGCCGGCGAGGGGGGAAGCCCTGTCTTGGATGGAATGGGGATGTTTTCTCTTCGAGTCATGATTGCCTCCAAAGCTCATGCAGCAATGGAGACCGGGGCTGACTGAAAGGAAAAACGGCAGCGCGCAGCCATCAGTCGGCGCTCGACCTGCGAGATCGAGCGTACCTGACCGATGCTGCTCAGGGCTCGATTGCCCCGTGCTGCTTCATAGTGCCTGCGGACTGCCGACCTTCCTAGGTCGACCGGCCTCGTGCGCCTCGCCCTACAAGGTAGTCCGGCGCGCAACACGTGCCTCTATGCCGGATCGCCGTCCGGACTGCAACTTAAAATGCCGCCGGCTCTGTAGATCAATTCCATCGCACGCCCCCTCGAGCGACGGCGCGAAATCGAAGCTCCGCTCCCATGCACAGGCAGCTGGATCCAGAGCGACACAACCCCATCCCTACTGAGCTCGCCGCACACCTGCCGCGCCACATCAGTCACGCTCCGATGCAACCGACTCGGTATTCGATTTGACGAAGCGCCCTCAGCAGATTTCTTTGCAAAATAGGACTGGACTGCACGGCGGATTGGAGCGTTACTAGTCCCAACACGAAGCAACCTCGACGTAAATAGAGGCAAACTTTCGATAATATCTATCCTTCTATGAACGATTTATACGCGAGCAGCTGGTTCATAGTTAGTCGTACGCTCAATCAAATTCAGATCGGATTGATATTCGATCAATACACTGCCGCAGCGCCTGATCGATGCCCGATACCCCCAATCTCCTGATCAACAGCAGGCTCCATCCTACGCGGCGGCTCCTACTGCATCGATAGCAGGACAATAGAAGAGATCGGGACCGAGCTCCGAGACTGACCAACGAGCTTAGCTGTCGCCGAAGAGACTGCCCCCATTCTCATAGCCCCGCCGGCTCTGACAGCCGCATGCGGGGCCGGGGTGGTGGCGGGGCAGGTCCCGCCGCGAGGCCAGACGCTTGCCCATGTTTCACCTTCTCTCCACCCGCTGTCCCGAATCCAATGGTTTGCATTCGGATCGGTCCACCCGCACCCTAGCTCAGCAAAGCCAGACTGCCGAGCCGGCGGCCGCGATCGCCCACTTGAATACGGGGGCTTGAGACGGCCATGTCGAAGCGTACCCTCTCCTGGGCCGCGGCTCTGCGCGACCTGAAGGCGGATCGGATCGTCAGATCGTCTGTCCGCGAAGAACGCCTGCGCTCCAGCGCAGGTCTGCGCGGCACTCCACCGGTCCCCCTCAGCGTCTGGCGCGGCACCTCGGGACGCCGTTACGTCGTCGTGGTCCACCGACTCGATCAGCCCGATCTCGTCGCGGATCACGCGGCGGTCGTCCTCGCGGTGCGCCGCGATGCCGAGGGGCAATCCAGCCTCGTCGCGATCCGCGCTTGCGAGCCCGGCGACCCCGGCTACCTCGGCTGGCTCGCCGCCTGCGCGCAACGGGGCGCCGCCGAGCTGCACGCCTATCGCCTCGCTGAGACGGCAGCGGACCGCAGGGCGATCGCTGCGGACTTGGTGCTTCCGATAGAGACGCCGAGCGCGGAGGCGCGGCGATGATGCGCCGGGAGTTTACCAAGGCGGTCCAGCGCGCCGCCCTCGCACGCGCCGGCGGGCGCTGCGAGGGTGTGCTCGCGGACGGCAGCTGCTGCCCGTGCACCCTGCAGGTCGGACGCTTTCACTACGACCACATCATCCCAGCCGCCCTGACCGAGGACGCGTCGCTCGACAACTGCCAAGTCCTCTGTCGTCCCTGCCATGCAGCCAAAACCGTGATCGATGTCGGCATCATCGCGCGTGTGCGTCGCCAACGCGACCGGCACGTCGGCATCACCGACCCGCACCGCCAGCCACTTCCGGGCAGCCGCGCCAGCCCGTTCAAGCGGCTGATCGGCGGCGGTCTCGTCCGGCGGGACACCGGTGAACGTCTGCGATGAGGTCGAAGTTCGCCTTCATCCGCCGCACCCGCTGGCGCGGCATCTACACTGATATGAAGGCCGGAGTGGCGGCGATCATTGCAGACTTGAGCATGCCTATACCAGAGACAATAACATGACCGGACTAAGCACAGGAGCCGTCACCGATCTGTGACAGCGCAGCCACACCGGCAGCTGTGCAGCACTTCGATCCCCTCGACGAGCCTACATCGCTGGTTCATGGAACAAGAGTCCATGGTCGGATGACGCGATGTACCCGCTCTGCCCCACAATCTTCGTAGGAGATGACATCACCGCACGGTGGGCCGTGCTCCGACCCGAACTGTTTCAAGAGCCAACTGGTCTTGCCCGCGGGATCGCAGGACAGGGTGTGCACGACATGAGGCTGCGGATCCGCTCCGACATCACCGCCTCCGGCGCCAAGGGCCTGCATCTCCTGGTCGGCTTCAACGAATTGGTCCGCGGCGACGCCTCGGTCGAAGCGATCGTACGAGAGATCGCCGCGATGCTCACCGAGGCACGCGACCGTTACGTGAGAGTCTTCGTCGGCGCGATCCCGCCGTCCCGGCCGCGCTGGCAGCCGGGGGCGGAATTTATCGCGACCACGGTCGACGCGTGGCTGCGCGATCACGCGCGCGATTTCGGCGCGCATTTCATCGACTACTACGGTACGCTCTCAAGCGAGACAGGCGGCGTGCAGGAGGCCTTCGCTGCGGGCGACGGCGGTCTCAGCGCCGCCGGCTACGCCGCGATCGAACCGGTGATGCTATCCGCGCTCACCGCGCCAGGCCTGGAGCCGATCTACCCCCCGGACGAGACGCCAGATCAAGAGAGACGGCGCAAATTCCTGCTGCATTTCGGCCATCTCGACTCGAACACGCGTCTGCCGCGACCATTCACGCAGTTCGCCGGCAAGCCCGGGGCGACCCATTATGGCGTTCCCTTCGATGCTCTAGGCTTCCTCAATGCCACCGCCATCACGCACGAGAAGCCGCGCGGCGAGACACGGGTCTTCGTCGTCGGCGACAGCACGACGATCGACGGCGGGGCCCTCGCCAAGACTCTGCCGGCCCGCCTCGAACAGATCCTGCGGAACGACGGCCTACCAGATGCTAAAGTCTACAACTTCGGAGTGATGTCGTCCTGTGCGACACAGATGGTCCATCTGATTTGGTCACAACTCATCGACTACCGACCCGACGCGATTGTCGTGCTGAGCGGCTGCACCGACCAATTTCAGGCATGGACCTACGACCCGCGACCCGGCCACCCCTACAATGCCTACATCGTCGAACGACTCTACGACCATTTTTTTGACACGCACGTACCGGGAGCGCGCGAGGATGGTCTGAGCTACGAAGGGCTTGTCACGCTCATCTACGAGGAGCGCGAGCGCTTGCGTGCACAAACGGGTTGGCAGAGCCCGGCGTGGGAGGAGGCGGTCGTGCATTACTATCAACGCGCACTGCACCGGCTCGCAAAGCTGTCGCACGATCACGCCATTCCGATCATCGCCGGTCTGCAGCCCGCCATCATTCGCAAGAACCACCTCGCTGAGACCGAGCGAGGCATCGCATCAGCCGAGTTCCTGGCCTACTTCGATCGTCAGTACGGGCGCCTCGAGGCGTTCTACGCGCTGCTCGCCGAGCGAAGGCCATTCCGGCGCACCTTCACGGCGGTTGACCTCGGCAGCATCTTCCTCGACCGGGAAGCGGCGACCTTCAACGACATCGTTCACTATGACGACGCGGGGCGCCAAATCGTTGCCGAGCGTATCGCGCGCGAGGTGTCGGCGGCGCTCGTGCGGGCGCGGCCCCCGAGTTTGCGCGACCGGGCCCTACGCCTCCTGCGGCGCGGATAAGCCGGATCACCCACGCAAGCAGCTTTCGAGTGCCATCTCCGCTTGTTGATCGCCACGAACGACCAAAGTCGCCGCATCAGCCCATGCTCTATCGAAGCGCCGGATCTGCCCCCGATCCTGTCGCCCCCAGAGCCGCGGCGACCTCGGCCGCGAGCGCCTCCGCGACGCGCTCACGCCCTTCGAGCGTGTAGTGAACGATATCGGTGAAGACCTCGCGCTCGTCCCCGGCGAACAGGCGGCTCATGTCACGCACGCCAAAGCCCGGTCGGATCAAAGGACCTTCGGAGAGTTCGCGCAACACGCGCTCGAATCGATCGTATTGCCGCTCGAGGAACATCAGGAAATCGTCGGACGCCGCCTTCTGCTCGGAGCCGACCAGAGCCGTTTTCCGTATCACGGAGGGCTGGAAGATGAGCCGGATCGGCGCGTCGACGCCGCGTGATAGGCGGGCGAGCCGCTTGGCCGCCAGTTCGAATTGCCGCACGACCTCCCATTCCCACGGCGCGCTTTGCCACTGCAGCAGCGCCCGCAAGTTGTGCAGCCGGTTGAAGATCTCCTCCTGCATGTCCTCGTAGGAAAACTCGACCGACTCAGCCACCGACGGCTTCGGGTCGAACAGGTAATCCGCGATGCATTCGCTGACGAAGTGATTGAAGGGGATACCCGGACGCGGGTCGAAACTCCACGGCTGAAAGATATCGGTCGCGCCACCGACTACCAGAATGACATCCGGCTGGAGGTCGGCGAGCCGCATCGTGATCAGGGCCGTCATCTGATTGAGGCAGGCCGAGATTGCCCCGAAGTTATAGACGCGCGCGCCCGCACCGTGCGTCTGTTTCAGCGCCCGCTCCAACAATCCGGGCACGGTATCGGCGATCGTGTGCCCCTCGACCATCGTGCTGTCGCCGACGACAAACACGCGCAAGGTCTCGGAGGCGGGACGCGCGTCCGCGTGAACTGCGTTGCGGTAGCCCAGCGCGTCGTAGCTCCATCCATTCTGCGCCACTTGTTTCCCGGGCTTGCCGGCGAACTGCGTGTACGGCGCGGGATAGCGAATGTCGGAGCTGAAATATTGAAACATATTCAGAAATTTTTTGCGGCGCGTGGCGCGCTCCTCGTCCGACTCTCGGTCCGCCATGCTTATCGCTCCATCGGTCACTCGAGCGGCATGCCGGCGCCGGTCGACAAGGCTTTAACCGTTATGATCAGAGGATGGCTTTGAATAGAGCGCGGATCACCGCCCCGTCCGATCCGGCTGTGGGGAGGCATCACGAAGGACCACCACGTCTGATCGCCGGAATCCCGCGCCGTCGCAGATCGGGCGTCCGAAACACCTTCGTCGGCCTGATGCCTTTCCTATCGCCCTTTCGAAGCGCGTCGATCTAGCCGACGCTGTCGATATGTCATCAAGGCGGCGCATCGACGATACCCATCGCGGCCGGGAGCCGGCGCTTCGCGGAGGATGAACGTACATCGACACGATCGTTCGCTTGGCTGGCGGTGTGTAGCAGGATGCCGGCCGCCGCCACTCGGGTTTGTGGTTAGGCGATACGCCGCTCGGATGTAGAGCGATCACATCGAGAGGGCCATCGCGGTTTCGCACGCGGCCGAGCACCTGAGCGAGCCCCTCCCGGGAATCACGGGCGCATATCGGATCGATGAATCTGGCGCACGCGCAGGCGACGAGCTCCTGGCGATGGTGCCAGGTCCATGCTTTTTTCCCGGCTGCAGGGAAACGTCCGTCGCGCGTCTGATAACGCGGTTTGTGCATGTCGATCGCTTGGACTCGCTCGCCTCGCGGGAGCGGTCCTTCAACCGCACCTCAGCGGGATGCTCCCCCTGCGGCGGGAGCGGTCCCGGAAGAGAGGTTGCTGGTGCCGCCGGGGACCCCCGCGGTCCCGAGCTGATAGCCCCTTGTGTCGGCATCGAAGTTGCCGCCCTGGTCCACCAAGCCGGTTTTGGGATCGATCTTGATCCTCGCTTCAGTCGGCTCTGATGGCGCGACAGGCGTAATCTCTTGGTGGCCGCCAGCCAGCGGGACCGTAACCGGAAGTTCCCGCACTTCGTCAGAGCAAAGCCCCTGACAGATCGGCTCCACCAGATCTGTCGGCAGGCAGATGGCTTTGTACTGCCCCCTGATGCAACCACATCTGCACGCAGCCGAAGCGCTGGAGGTCAACCCCAGCAGGACGAGCGCGACCAAGCCAATCCGCACGATGGTATCTCCCTTCGCGGCGGCTCGGGCACGGCCGCCTCTCGTTACGTGTACTACGCTGGGCACAGGTGGATCGAAACAGGTCTCGCCGCCGCTCGTGCCAGGCCCGATTGCGTTGCAACCGAGCCTGGCACTAGAGGACGAAGACTTTGTCGAGATGCAGGTACGTCCGCTCGGCCAATTGCAACTTCACGTACCGCGCTCGCTCGCCCGCCAGCAGCACCCGAAGCGGGCGCCCATCCGCGCCGCCAAACGTGTAGCCGCCCTGATCGTGCACGAGACGCCAATGCTCACCATCCTCGGAGAGGGATACCCGCAACGTCCGCGATCGCTCCCGTGCGGCATCCATGCGATTGAAGACGCGCACCTCGTTCAGGGCGTATACCGACTCCAGATCGACCTGCCACCACGGCGCGTCCTCGATATCGGTGTGGATGCCCGGCCGCCCCGTGGGCGCTCCGTTGAGACATCCGGTCGGCCCATCCGCGACGTCGAAGTAGGACCACTCGCTCAGACTGCTCTGGGCTGCCGGCTTGCCGACACTCACGACACCGTTGAAGAGCGGCAGGATCGGGTAAGCCGGCTTGCGACGGCAGTAAAAGGCCTCGCCATGCCCCACCCCGTCGAGGCGCAACCAGCGCGGGTGCAGGCCAAACCCTTTGAGGAAGGCCGTGACCTCTTCGAGCGTACAGCCCCCTTCGTAGAGGGGCTGCTCGCTGACCTCGATGTAGACGCCGTCCACGGAAGGCAGGCTCTGGCGCGCGCCCTGCAGCACACGCAGGTCCGCCCCCTGCGCGTCGATCACCAGCAGGTTGGGCACCCGCCCCGGGCTGTGCGCGGCGACGACCGCGTCGACCGTGGTCGTGACCATGCGCTGCGCCCCCGTGTAGACGATGTCCGGGTGGTGCTCGGCATGCGCGCCCAGGGCGAACAGGCTGGAGGACTGGCCGCCGTTGCTGGCGACGTTGAACAGCACCGCCTCGCCCACCCGCTCGGCGCAGACCGCCCGGATCGCCGTGTGGAACGGCAGGTCGGCCAGGTTGGCCTCCAGGATCGCGAAGGCGCCGTCGACCGGCTCGACGTACAGGATCGGGCTGGCCCCGCTCGCCGCGTAGTCGTTGCGCTCCTGGCCCTCGTTGGCGCCCACGTGGAGAACGCTTTCTACTGGAAAGCCTGCGATCCCCATCTGCTCCAAAGCATCCAGCACGAGCGCCTCCGCACCTCCAGACGCCAGTCGAACGCCCGGGGCGGGTCTTATCAGGCTCGGCGTGGCATTACGAAGGCAAGCTGTGCCGCAACGCCCCTCATGCGCCCTCCGCCGAAGAAGATCCCGGTTCGTCGCGAGAAAGCACGTCAAGACAAAGATTTAGAGCCGTGCCCGATCGCATTGCCCACGGTGCACGACAGCCCGCCGTGGCAGATTGATCGGGTGATCCCACCCAACCCCCTTATCTTGAGGTGAACGCGAAGCGGAACTCCAAGGCGGGCTCCAGGGATCGCGCGGCTGGCTGGAGGTCTCCTTCGAGGCCCGCGCTGCGCTCCGGCGCCTCAGACTAAGAGGTTTGGATGGGGGGGCCGACTGGCGGTTTCGCAGTCTCGTGTCGTGTACCGTGGGCAACGCGAGCGGGCACGGCTCTCCGTTGGAGCCACACCCAGACGGGCAGGCGCGTTGCTGGCGGAGGGCGACGTTGCTAAGGAGCCTCAGATGTCGGCACCGCCCCTCGCGAGGGGTTGATCCAGAGACCGGCGAACGCGAGTCGGGTCCTTATCGGGTACTTATGGCCAGCGCTGCCTTCGAGACCGCTATCAGACGCGCACGATGATACGCGCCCGCCTTGAACAGTTGACGAACAGCCTTCGTGCGACCGCCCGCTTCGCGCGCGGTCGACGAAGGCACGCATGCACGCTGGTCGCGGTCGCGCGGGACGAAGGCCCCTACATCGCCGAGTGGCTGGCCTTCCATCTCGCCATCGGCTTCGAGCGCATCCTCGTGTTCGATCACGGCAGCGCGGATGAGACGGGCGCAATCGTTCGACGCGCGGCGATGCGCACGCAGGCCGTCTCCCTCCACGCGGTACCCGAAGCGCATGGCGGATCCCCGCAGATCGCGGCTTATGCGGCCGCGCTGCCGTTCGTTCGCACACCCTGGGTCGCGTTCTTCGACATCGACGAATTTCTCGTTCCATGGCGCGACGGCTCCGTTCAGGCCTTCATCGCCCGGGTCCCGGATGACGTCTCGGCTGTTCACATCAACTGGCGCTCATTCGGCTCATCAGGCCTGACCGAGCCTGGCTACGACCTCGTTACGGAGGCGTTCGTCCGGTGCGCCGAGGCAGATTGGCAGTACCAAGCCCATTACAAGACGCTGGCCAGAACCGCGCAGATCCGACAGGTCAACATCCACGAACTCGAGACGCGAACGGGTCGGAGAACCCTGTCGGACTTTACGGACGTCGCCCCGGGCACGATCGGCTCAGCCGATCGGATCGTGTATGACGGCATCCAACTCAATCACTATCAAGCCAAGACGCGGTCCGAGTTTGACAGGCGCATGCGCCACCCGAGGGCGGACGCGCCGAACGTTTCACGGATGGCCGATCGGGATCTTCGATGGCAGTTGCTCGACCGGAACGAGGTCGAAGATCGCTCGATCCGCCGGTTCCAACCGATGCTTCGCGCGAAGCTCAAGCAGATGACCGGCTAATGTCCTGCGAGACGATGGTGTGTCGGGCCGCGATTCCGCAGTCGGAATCGACGCACCAGCCCAGAGCGGCAGCGCCCCGGATCGGACCAAACTCGGATACGGAAATGGCTTCCGGCTTCTGGATGGTGTGCGTTATAGCCGGCCGATCGCAGCCTGGGACGGGGCGCCCCGGATCGAAGAGACCATACATGATCAAGCGTGATTGCTAACGAATGACAGCTTTCGATGAAGCCTCGTTCAAAGAATGGCTGCATGCATGCCTCGATCCGGAGGCCGTCAACGCTGACGCGATCGTGCAGCACGCAAGCGACGCCCTCACATTGATCGGTGTTTTCGACGCAAAAACTGACGAACAAATCTACATCCGCCTGTTCAGTCAGAAGAAATTTCGAGACTTGACGCTCATCAAGCAATCTCAGATCAAAAAAGCAGCCATCCTGGCACACCACTATTTGAAAAGCGCGCACGGATGAGAACATCGATACCGCGCTGAACGCGCGCCCCACCAGAAAACGACACGCGGACCCTCCACGGCGTGGCGCGAAGCGCATCATGACGCGCATGGTTCAGACGAGGATGTCAAAATGCTCGATCAGCTCGCCGCGATGGATGCGGCCTTCCTGCCGGTTGAAAGCATCCTGCATATCGGCGCCAGCGAGGGACAGGAGCGCTTCGACTATCAGGCGGCCGGTGCCAGCCCCTGCTTCTACGTCGAGCCCATCTCGAGCGTCTTCGAGATCCTGAGACAGAACCTCGAGTCGATGCCCGGTCACCACGCGATCAAGGCTGTCTGCTCCGATGCCGAGGGGACATCCGTGAACTTCAACGTCGCCAGCAACGGCGGGCAGTCATCGAGCTTCCTGAACCTCGGCCTTCATGCCCGCCTGTACCCGGGCGTGACCTTCACGGGCGTCGAGACGATGGAGACGACGACCGTCGATCGCCTGATCGAGGTTCACAGTCCGGGTCGCGTTCCCAACCTGTGGGTCATCGACACCCAAGGTGCCGATCTGCACGTTCTGCGCGGGGCGCGCGCGAGCCTGCCCTTCGTGGATGGCGTCTTCGTCGAAGCCAGCCTGAGGCCGCTCTACACGGGCGGCTGCAGCTTGAGCGAGATCACGGATTTCCTGGCGCCATTCGGGCTCCTGATGCATTGGCTCAGCCTGGATGAGAACGGGAACGGAGATGCGTTCTTCCGGCGCGAGAAAGGCGAGCCGCAACCGCTCCCGACCTACGACGGCAATCGCGCGCTCAACAGGCCGGCCACGCAGAGCAGCTGGAGCGAGTGGTCGGACAATTTTCTAGCCGCGCGTGGCCCGGGCGGAGGCGTCAACGGCCATATCTCCGGATATTTCGGCTTCCATACCGGCGAGGAGGAGCGACCGTGGTGGCAGGTCGATCTCCAGGAAATCCGCCCGCTCCGCGAGGTGAGAGTCTACAATCGGGTGGATAGCGGCCGGGAAAGGGCCCGGACGCTACAGGTTCTTCTCTCGGTCGACGGCGAAACGTGGACCCTCGTGCACGATCAGGCGGGCTATACGTTCGGTGGCAAGGACGGCCGTCCGCTGCGCGTTATGTTGGCAGGACCATCCGCCCGCTACGTTCGACTCCAGCTGCAGGAGCGCGGCTACCTTCATCTGGATGAAGTTGAAATCTACTAGGGCCAGCTCGTTTGACATCACCTGCTCGAGCTTGCCGATCCGGCCGCGACAGGGATGCGGGAGCAGCGATTGAGAGAATGGGTGGATGCAGAACGGAATCGGGCCCACGCCATCGCGGTCGGTGGCCGACGCGTACGGCAAGATCCTCACCCGTCTGCGCGTGAGGCTCCCGCACGCGGCGGAGGAAATCGGGCTTCAGAAAAACCTGTCCGTGCAGATGGAGGACATGCCCGATTGGTGGCATGCGGGTAACAACATCCTCGTTGCCCCGGCGGGGGTCAGAATCCCTTCGCCCGCCTTTGTCGGCCCGAACCCGCCCCGGGATGCGATCGTCATCGTCAGTTCGAACTGCACGCTGCCGAATCAAATTCTGATCGGGGGCGTCGGGTCAGCGATCTATCTCGGCGCCCAGAGCAGCCTGCCGAACGGCACGATCATCTGCACGAACGACTCGATGATCGTCCTGGCCGGAAATATCTTCGCCATTCACGCCGCAAATCTGGACGCCCGCAACGGTGGATTGATCTATGTCGGAGACGACAATCTATGGTCAAGTAATGTCAAGATCAACACCGATGATATGCATGCCATCTTTGATCACGTCAGCCTGAAGCGCCTCAACAGGTTCGGCAGCGTCGTGACGATCGGCACGCATGTCTGGCTGGGTTCCGACGTCTTGATCAATCCCGGAGCGCGGATCGCCGACAATGCGGTGGTCGGATCAAGAGCCGTCGTCACCAAGACAATTCCGACCGGCTGCGTTGCCGTCGGCGCCCCGGCGCGGGTTGTCAGGCGCCTGACGACGTGGACCCGCGAGGATATCCCACCGGACGTCCGCGCATCCGACCGGGGATTGACGCCGTATGATTGCGGTTCGGGTGGCCTCACGCATCGCCTGCAGCGGTTCTTCGCGAACGGGCGTCGCCGCCGATAGGCTCGCCCCGTCGAGAGCGGCGCAGCCGGGCCATGGCGCCGCTCCGCCCCCTTACCGCGTCGGGACCGCATCGGCCGACCCGAGCGCGTGACCAGGAATACCGGCAGGTTCGCGCCGCGACCTCCGGCTGCCGGACGGCGACATCGCGATCCGGCAAATGTCGTTCGACATGGTTTTGCCGCTTCTCGCTGCAACTGCGTCCGGTGGGTTCATTCCGCGATGCTGGCGCCGACCATCTACGCCGTGAAGTCCCCGAAGCCACGACCGGAGTCCTCCATGAGCAACGGCGCGCGTAAGTCTCACGGCGAGTCCGTCGCGTTAAACGAGCAGCGGAACCTCGTCACGGGCGCGCTGCGCCAGATCGCGCGCGTCCCAGGCTTTCTCGACACGAAATCCGGCATTCGGTCGTATCAGAGCCACGTCAAGCAGGACCATTGGCTGCCGGTGCTGTTCGCGCTCTGCTTCGTGCTGCCGACGCTGGCAGGGGCCGTGTATTACGGGTTGATCGCCTCGGATCGATACGTGACCGAAACTCAGTTCGTCATCCGCCCGACGATCGGGACCGCCGACAAGGCAGCCCCGGACTCGGTCGGTACGAACGCCGGCATACCCAAGGAGATGCTGGCGCAAGACACATTGGTCACGCTCGAATACCTGCGAAGCCGCCCGATGGTGGAGGCCCTTCAGGCGCAGCTTCCGCTTCGCGAATGGTACGGTCGAGACGACATCGATATGTTCTCGCGCTTCGATCCGGAGAAGTCGATCGAGAAATTCTTGCGCTACTGGAAGCGACGCGTCTCCATCGATGTCGAACAGACCACCGGCGTGCTCACCTTGTCGGTCGAAGCGTTTGACCCCGACGAATCCTTAGCGGTCACCAAGGCCGTGATGAAGGAGGCGGAGCGGATGGTGAACGACCTCAGCAGGGCCGCGCGCCAGGATGCCCTCGTCGAAAGCGACCGTGAATTGAAGATCGCGGGCGAGCGCTTGGCCAAGATCAACCTCGCCTTGACCGAAGCGCGCAATCGTGACGGGGTCTTGGACGCCAAGAAGGCCAACGAGGCCAATCTCAAGGTCCTTGATGAACTCAGGTCCCAGCGCATCAACCTGTCCATTCAACTTGCAGTCGGACAGCGCGATCTCGGATCGCAATCACGTCAGATCATCGATCTCAAACAGAAGATACGCGATCTGAATGACAATATTGCACTTATCGAGCAGCAGACCGCAACGGCAAATCCGGAGCAGAAGCGGCGCCTTTCCGACGCGCTGACGCGCTTCGAGGATTTAAGCCAGAAGCGGCGGGAAGCCGAGACGTATCTCGAAGAGGTTCGCAAGGCTACGGAACGCGCGCGAATCCTTTCCACGCAACAGGTTGCGTTCTTCAGCCCGATCACGGAGCCTGCCCGAGCCGAGTCGTCGACGGAACCGCGCAGAGTCCTCATGATCAGCCTCATCGCCGCGGGCTCCGCCGTGCTGTTCGCGGCGACCATGTTTGCGCGCAAGGTCTTGTTCGACTGAACCTCAAACCCTGTGCGCCGGATCCGAAAGGGGTGGGCAAGGCAGGGATGGGGAAGAGTAAGCCTCCTGTTTGGTGATCAAGGCCCCGTCTCAGCGTTTGACCGCCGTCATGCCCGTTCGGTCAGCCCGGTCGGCTCGATCGAGCTGCCTCCCCGTCGCGGTACGCCCGCCGCCCTCCTGGATGCGATTGCCCGCGCACCGCATGACCTCTGCCATGACACAGCGAGGCTTAGGATCGGATCAATCGGGATCGTTTCCGTAACGGTTGGAAAAAATCTGGAACGGCCCGCGCTATCAGGAGCTGCGCTGGTCGGTGAATTCCCCCAATCCGCCACCAGCTTGCAAGACGTGCCCGATCATCCGCGACATCAATGATCGCGATAGCTACATGATCCACGAAGCGGAGACGCGGTTGGCAACGCATTGAAGCGGTCTGCGCCGAAGCGGACACCGGTTCGGCGCAAGAGCGCGCGTCACGACAAAGGCTGAGAGCTACGCGCGATTGCAATGCGATCGGGCGCGGCTGTCATCGACCGAGCCCCGTGAGCCGCCGAAACGCCAGCGCCGGCTCACGGCAGCGCGTCCTCGGCGATGGGGGGTCGGCTCGGACGCGAGGGAGCGCGTCCGAGCAAGGGCACCGACAGCAGGGCGCGCGGCACCGTCGAGTATCGCTTCAAGCGTCCCAATGCTTGTCGACGATGTCTTTGACCGCGTCGGATATCGCGATGTCGAAGACCAGCATCTCGTCCACGGCCCGGATGGTACGGAGTTGCTGAGCCAGATCCCGCACGGAGTCGGGCGGGCTGGGCATGTCCGGAAGCGGCACGTCGAGTTCGAGCTGGTCGAAGAGCGACCGGGCGAAGGCGCCGAAGCGAGCCTTGTGTCCGACGATCCCGACCCGCGACAGGACTTCGATCGCAGCGATGGAATTGCCCGGATGCAGCCGGTCCTCCGGCATGCGGGTTCCCAATTGCCGGGTGAGAGGATTGTAGAGCAGCCGGTAGGCCGGCTCCGGAAGCATGCGGAAGATGCGCTTGAGGCTCTTGGCGTCGACGAGATCGTGGTCGCCCATGAAGGCAGCGGCCTCGGCCAGCGGCCCGAGTTGCCAGCTGTGGGTCGGATCGACCGCGTCGCCGGCGCGCGCCTGCAACCATTGCAGGCGGGTCGCCATCTCGATGTACGGATCTTGGATGAGAAGCGCCGTGAGCATGACATCCGGCGTCATGAAGTTCTCATAGCGCGGAATTACCACCGCACCAGACAACAGGACCGAATGCGCGGCATTCATGAAGAGGCTGGACAGGATTTCATCCGACATTCGATGCATGCCGAAGTAGCTGCGCTCGAAATGAGGGAACAGCACGTTCTGCAACGCCGTCTCCGGAGCAATTCCGGTGTTGATCAGGCACATGCGGCGTTGTAGCAGATCGGCCGTGGGGACGCGTCGGTGAACCAGCACGTTTGTATCGGCGTCGTACAATTCCAGCCGCTCCAGGCCTGCGAGGCCAGGAACGTCGACTTCGGTCACGACGAAGATACATTGGCCCGTCGCATGCCAGCCGTTGTTCTTGAACGTCGGATCACTGAGGCTCGCCGCAACCTCCGCGACGCGACGCCCCTCGACGGAGACGATCACACGACTGATCGCGAGTTGATTGTCGGGCACGATCCAGCCGCGGATCGATAGGCCATCGTCGTGATCAATGAAGAAGCGCACCGTTGGGCTCTAATCATCTCTGCGTCGCGGGGGCTGGCGATCGGCCATGGTCTGCGACTTCAGGCCTAGCGCCATTCCCGATCACAGCGCAATCCGGGACGGCCGTGCCCTTCGTGACGCAGGCCCGCGCGTTGGAGTAGGGCACCACGCCGGGAAGGGCACTCCACCGGGAAGGGCTCTCGCGCTGGCCCGCGGCCTTGGCCTATGCCGGTGGAATGGTATCGACGCGGCGACTTACCAGTTCGTATCTCAGCCGCAAAGGCCCCTTTGCCGGAGCGCAGCTCCCGCCCGGGTCTCCGCCCGGGCCGTACGCCGAGCGCACACCGCCGCCGGACGGGATTCAAGCTGTATGAGCTACTGCCGGAGCGTCCGCCAATTCAGCCGCATAGCGGTGCTGCGCATAACGTTCCAAATTCCAGGCGTCATCCGCGGGCCGAAAGACGAAGCGCTCGGACATCTCCGTCAGGACCAAATCAGGGCGTACGCGCTCGATGTAGCCATAGTCGAGCTGCGTGCTCCAGATGAAATGCAGTTCCCGGAATGTCTCGGCCAGCATGATTGTGAGCCCGATCGGCATGAAGTTCGCGTAGCTGTCCCCGAACAGGACCACGCGCCGGGGATCGGTGGCCCGGGCATTCTGGTAGATGACGTGCGCCCCTGTGTGGAGCGTTCCGTCGAGCCCACGGCGCTCCATGTGATTGACGATCGGGCTTGCGTACACGCGGACTGCATCGCGCTGGATGTGATGAAGCGTGGTACCCTCATAGCGGGGCGGGTCGAAAGCGCTGCCGAGATCCCCGGCCCAGCCGGCGTGGTAGGTGGTCGGTCGCTCCCAGAAATCCCGGACCGGTTCGGCATTGATCGCCCGGCAGATCTCGCGGTAGGCTACGATTCGACCGGCAAACGACAGATGGCTATCGGTCCGGTAGAACAGGTTCTGCTCGTCTCGCCGGCTCCGCATCGGTCCGATCAACTCGATCAGCGTTCCGCGCCACCGGGCCCGGCGTCTTAAGTATTGATCGATCCGCAGGCGGCGAAGTGGAAAGACCTTGTAGTATTCATCCCTATGATACAGCCGATAACCCGGAGACATGCGCCAGTCGATGTCAATATCTTTTAGATCATTGTCATAAATCGTGATCTTCTCGGGCATCATGATGTGTTTGTAGGGTATACGGAGAGCGCGCAGACGTCTCTCCCGCTGCAAAATCATGAGCCGCCAATGAATCAGAAAGAACTGTGCCTCCGGAGAGTTGACATATTGCGATTTGACATTGTTGGTCCCCTGCAACAGGAACAGACAGCCGTGCTTTCCGACATGGACCTCTTCTGAACTGGCCATTGCGCGATCCGAATTGAAGACGTTTCATAAGCGTCCGCCTGGGCGAGGCGACCCGCGCCCGCCATACGTCCCGATCGACTCGGGACTGGGGCGTCGTTCGTCGATGCCGAAGCGGCCCTCGCGAGCGCGGCGTCGCGGCGTCACAGTGTTGCAGCCTAGCTCATCGCTTCTACGCGTCCCCGCGAGGCTTGAAGGAGTGGTTTGCATCGCTCGGCGATGCAAGACCTCGACGCGCATTGTAGCGGCAGAGCGACGCTCGGGCTTCTATCCCTGATCTGATGAGCCCGCGCCACCGGCGAAGCCGCAGATCGAGAGCGGCCCGCGGTGTATCAGAGAGGGGAGGAAGTCACCTGATTTCGTCCACCGACACCGATTCGTGAGGGTCTTCCCGGTCGCTCGGATCACTCTCATGAGTGCGGCTTTCGGTAGCCGGATCGCCCAGAGTGGCGATCCTCACGAGGACGCGCCAGGTCCACGGCAACGCAGTTTCGCCAATCTTTTTTGCGATGGCTCGCCCAAATCGAGGATTGGTCCCATGTCCGTCGCCATACAGGCTCATACGCAGCGAAATCCGCTCGACTCGTATCTGCACGTCCTGCACGCGCTGATCCTGCGCGATATGCGCACCCGGTTCGGAGGATCGATCTGGGGCTACGCCGTCGTCGTCCTCTGGCCCTGCGTACACGTCTTCATGCTCATCACCATCTACACCTTTCAGAAGGTCCCGGCGCCGCTGGGCGACGATCGGGCCCTATTTTTCGCCACCGGCGCGGTACCCGTACTCGTCTTTCAATACATCTCTCGCGAAGTCATGAAATCTGTCATCATGAACCGGCCGCTGACATATTATCCGCAAGTCAAGTTATTTGACCTGATTTTTTCTCGCATACTTGTAGAGATTGTGACGGGTTTCCTCGCCCTCCTCGTCGTCAGTTCGGTCCTGTTCATGATGGGTGTCAATCCGATCCCTTCGAGTCCCCTGACCGCGGTATGCGGGTACCTGGCAGCGATCATCCTCGGTGTCGGGGTCGGAACGATCAACGTTGCCATCATCGGCTTCTTCCCGGGCTGGTTGCTCGGCTATGCGCTGTTTAGTATTCTCTTGTACGTCTCGAGCGGCGTGATGTTCATGCCGAGCTACCTGCCTGATCAGATTTATTATTGGATTAAATACAATCCTGCTCTCCAGATCGCCGAGTGGGTTCGCTCGGCCTATTACCCCTACGCCGGCCTGCAGATTGACTACCTATACGTCATCTTGTTTGGTTTGACCTCGACGGTCATCGGCCTGTTCCTGATCAAGCATGTTGTCAGCAAGATGCAGGCTGGTTGAGCCATGGGTCGAAAGCGGGAACTGCGCGTCGACCTTCCGTCGGACCGCGCGGTTTAGCTTCGGTCATGTGCGATGAAGCGCGATCCTGCACACCCTGCTGATCGCGACTTCACGAAGTCTTCCGATTGAATGGGCACTGCGCCCGTCAGACTCGGACACGGCAGCACCGTATCGGGCCGATGCGTCCCGCGCCTCAGTACCGCCACCTTCCCGGAGCCAACCGTCCGTGCGCTCCCAACTTAGGACCTGCCGGTGGCTTTCTTGCACGATCTGCCGATCACCGACTTGATCGCGCACTATGGCTACCTCGCCATCTTCATCATCGTCACGCTGGAGAGCGCCGGGCTACCCCTGCCCGGTGAGACGGTCCTGCTGACGGCGGCGGCCTATGCCGGCAGTACCGGCAACATCAACATCGCCGTGGTCGTGGGCATCGCGGCGATCGCCGCCATCCTGGGTGACAATGCCGGCTACTGGGTCGGCCGCCGCTGGGGCCTGCCGTTGCTGCTTCGGAAGGGCCACCTCATCGGCCTCGATCATGGCCGGCTCAAGCTCGGCCAGTACCTATTCCGCCGCCACGGCGGGAAGATCGTCTTCTTCGGCCGCTTCACCGCGATGCTGCGAGCCTACGCGGCGGTGCTCGCCGGTGTGAACAAGCTGGATGCTCGCCGCTTCATGATCTTCAACGCCCTCGGCGGCGTGGCCTGGGCCTCGATCATGGGGTTCGGCGCCTATCTCTGCGGTCGTTCCATCGAGAACGTCATGGGACCGGTCGGCCTCGGATTGCTGGCCTTCGTCCTGCTCGGGGCGGTCGCGCTGTGGCTGTTCATGCGCCGGCACGAGGCGCGGCTGATGATCGCCGCCGAAGCCGCGATTCCGGGGCCGCTCTCGGAAGGATGGAGCGGGGCGGGGGCAGCGGCGCCCGCCGGGCGGAACGACGTCAGGTCGGCGGACCCGGATCGCGGCCGGCCGGTGCAGCAGAGCTTGCGGGATCACGCAGAGCGGCGCCAGAGCCAGGCGGATGCGAGCGCCCCCATCGTCGGACGGGACCCTGTCACGTCCATCCCGTGGTGGTTCAAAGCTCCGCTGCTGCTCCTGCTGGCGACCGCCGGCATGACCGTGGCCTCGTGGCGCGATGGCGTGACCGGCGGTCTCTACGGTCACCTCGTCGACCGGATCGGCATCGTCGGGATCGGGCTGTTCCTGTCCGTCCTCGCCGTCCTTCTGCTACGCCTCCGCGAGCGCGTGCGGTACCCGCGCACGCAAGCGGGCGCCACCGATCCGACCGGCCTGACGGCCTGACGACCCCGACGCGCGATGGGGCGCCGAGCCGAGAAGGATGAGCCGACCGGACGTTATGGCGCGCTGCGTCGACATGGAGTCCGGTTCGGCGCGCGCGAGCGCATCAAATCAACACCTCGGGGCCGGTCGTGATCGCATTGCGGTCACACGCGGCTCTAAGCGCCCGATTCGCTCCCCTCATCCGCATCCGCCTCGTCGTCGGGGCCAGCCTCGTCCCCAGACGCGGGCGCGGCGGCCACGTAGAAGTCGCCCCGGCGTACGGCCTCTCCCCCGGTAACCATCATACTGAGATACGTATTCAATGTATTCGATGCGACGTCGGGCAGCCGCTGCTCGATCTCGGCGTGCGACAAACCCTGCGGCCCGGTCTCTTCGAGGAGCGCCTTCAATCGTCCCTTCGCTGAGTTCGTCCGGGGTCCGCGGCTGCCGCGGCCAGTGGTCCGCCGGGGGCGGGCGGATGTTTCGTTCGGCGTCTCGGAGCCGGGAAACGCGCCCGTCTCTTCGGGCGCTGCGCCCTCGACGATGACGGCCAGGGACCTTTCGGCGCTCCGAAGCTTGTTCAGCTCGGTCGTGATCCGCTCGTAATCGGCCTGGAGATCAGCCCGCCGCTGCCGCACATCGGCCAGGGCTTTCGCCAGCGTGTCGTCTCCCGCCATCGTACCGTTCTCAAAAGCTGCACCGTGTGAGGGCTTGGCCATAAGCCGCTCGCAACGTCAATCGACGGGTGCGGCCAAACGCAAGAATCCGCCAAGTCCGTCGATCAAATGCTTGAGCCGCGCCCGATCGCGTTGCAATCTCGCGCAGCTCTGAGATCTTGTTGCGACGCACTCTCCTGCACCGGACCGGTATCCACGTCGACGGAGGGCAATCCGGATGACGTCGCTGCAGCATCACGAAAGCGGAAAGGATGTCGCGTCGGGCGATGCGGTGTGTTCGCAGCAACGCGCTCCGGACTGCGCCGGTCGCCGGATCTAGGCCTCGCTGATCAGACCGTCGGCGGTCGACTGCGGAGGTCGGCGCTGGCCATTGCGCATTGTGATCGGATGTGATTCGCGGCATCAGTCGCGCCAAATCAACGCAGTCTGGGCTTCTGGAATCGCCGTGAGCAGCATAAAATTCGGGACTAGCGGCCTGCGCGGCCTCGTGACGGATCTCGTGGGCGGGCCGAGCTACGCCTATGCCTGCGCGTTCTTCCGATCCGTCCCCACAGGCGGGGACCGCCGCGAAGTGGTGATCGGGCGCGACCTGCGCGACAGCAGCCCGGGCATCGCCGCGACGGTGGCGAGCGCCGCGGCGGCGATGGGCTTCACGGCGATCGACTGCGGCGCGCTCCCGACGCCGGCGCTCGCCCTCGAAGCGATGCGGCGCGGTGCCTGCGCGGTCATGGTGACGGGCAGCCACATCCCGGAGGACCGCAACGGCCTCAAATTCTACCGGCCCGAGGGCGAGATCACCAAGGCCGACGAGGCGGCGATCCTGAAGGCGCTCGGCGACATGGAGGCGGTCGGCGACATGGAGGCAGTCGGCGCCTTGCCGGATTCGACCTCGTACGACCCCGACGCCATCACCCGCTACCGCCAGCGCTACGGTGCGGCCTTCGCGCCCGACCTCCTGCAGGGCCTGCGCGTCGCGGTCTACCAGCAGAGCTCGGTCGCCCGCGATCTGCTGGCCGAGCTGCTCGCCGGGTTCGGCGCAGCGGTGACGCCGGTCGGCCGGTCCGACACCTTCGTGCCGATCGACACCGAGGCGCATCGCCCGGAGGACATCGCCACGATCGCCGACGTCATGGCGTCCGGCGCCTACGACGCCCTCGTGACCACCGACGGCGACGCCGACCGGCCCCTGATCGCCGACGGCTCGGGGCGGATCGTGCGGGGAGACGTGCTCGGGCTGATCACCGCGCGGTTCCTCGGTGCCGACACGGTCGTGGTTCCGGTCACGGCCGGCTCGGCGCTCGAACAGGCGGGCGGCTTCCGGCAGGTGCTGCGCACCCGGGTGGGCTCGCCCTTCGTCATCGCGGGCATGGAGCAGGCGAAGGCCGCCGGGGCGGGGATCGTCGTCGGGTTCGAGGCGAATGGCGGGTTCCTGCTCGGATCGGACGTCACCCGGGACGGCCGGGTGCTGCCCGCCCTGTCGACCCGGGACGCGATGCTGCCGATCCTGGCCACCCTCGCGGCGGCGCGGGCGGCCGGCAGGTCGCTGGCGGACCTCGTGGCCTCGCTCGACGCCGGCGAGATGGCGAGCGACCGGCTGCCCAACACGCCCTCCGAGCGGAGCGGCGCCTTCCTCGAACGGCTCGGCGACGCAGCTTTTCGGAGCACCTTTCTAAAGCCGGTCGGCGTGCCGCAGGATGTCGACCGGCAGGACGGGGTCCGGATCGGGCTCGACAGCGGCCGGACGATCCATTTCCGCGCCTCGGGTAACGCCCCGGAGTTGCGTTGCTATGCCGAGGCGAAATCGGAGCGCGAGGCCCAGGACCTCGTCCGCTGGGGGCTCGGAGCCGCCGCCGCCGCCATGGCCGACTAGGCCGGCCGCGACCCGGGTTTCCAAAGGGCTACGCCCTTTGGCGGGGTGTCGGGGCGGAGCCCGACGATCGGGCGAGGCCCGACAACAGGACGCTGCCCTGCACCCGCAAAAGGCTTCGGCCTTTTGAAACCAAGACTTTCGCAGCACTTCGTCAGGACGCGCCGGGGCTGTCGCCCACCGCCGCACCGGCGTTGCTCGACCGGTAGACCTGCTTGAGAAAAGTGATGAACGCCCGGGTCTTGGCCGGCACGAAGGCCCGGCTCGGATAGACCGCGAAGATCCCCGCCGAGGCCGCCGCCGCGTAGGCCGGTAGCACCACCTCCAGCGCCCCGTCGCGCAGTTCCGCGTGGACGTCCCAGGTCGAGCGCAGCGCGATCCCGAGGCCGCCGATCACCGCCTCCCGCACCACCTCGTTGGAATGGGTCCGCAGAGGACCCAACGCACTGACCGTGCAGGGCCCCTCCGGCCCGACGAGCCGCCAGGGATTCTGGTTCTCCGTGGCGAGGCAGACATGGCCGCGCAGGTCGTCCAGGATCTTCGGGCGGCCCACCGCGTCGAGGTAGCTCGGCCGCGCGCACAGGACCCGTCGCACCGGCGCGAGCCGCACCGCCGTCAGCCCGGAACTCTCCAGCGCGCCGACCCGGATCGCGAGGTCGTAGCCGCGCTCCACGATCGATTCGAAATCGTCGCTCAGCTCCAGGTTGAGCACGAGGTCGGGATGGAGGGCGAAGAAGGCCCGCAGGTGCGGGACGATGTGCAGACGTCCGAAGGAGCTCGGCGCCGTCACCCGCAGGGTCCCCCGGGCCCGGGTGGCGTTCTGGGACACGAGGCTCTCGGCCTCCGCGATCGCGTCGACAATCGGGGCGATCCGCTCGAAGAACGCCGTGCCAATATCGGTCGGAGCGACCCGCCGGGTGATCCGGTGCAGCAGGCGCACGGCGAGCCTTTCCTCCAGCCGCTTCAGCCGCTTCGACACCACCGCGACCGACAGGCCGAGTTCCGAACCGGCCTGCGTCAGGCTGCCGGTGCGGACCACGCGGGCGAAAATCTCCAAGTCGCTGTGATCGTGCATTCTCAACGCTGCGGAAAGAATCAAATCCGTTTTGCTGCCTTTTTCGCAGGTGCCAAGGAGCCTATCTCAAAGAACCTCAAAAAAATTTCAGCCGCCGTTCGAGTTTTTCTGACGGCCGCGGCCCATGCTCAGGAGAGCGCCATGTCGAATCTCGTCGTCGCCGAGGACCTCCGCACCTTCCTGGCCGAGGAGGCGCTGCCCGGGACGGGCGTCTCGGCGGAAACCTTCTGGTCGGGGTTCGAGGCGATCGTGCGGGATCTCGCCCCGCGCAACCGGGCGCTGCTCGACCGGCGCGACGGGCTCCAGGCCGACATCGATTCCTGGCACCGGGACCATCGCGGCCAGCCTCACGACCCGGCCGCCTACGCGGCGTTCCTGACCCGGATCGGCTACCTCCAGCCAGAGCCCGGCACCGTCCGGGTGACCACCGAGAACGTGGACGCGGAGATCGCGGAGATCGCCGGCCCGCAGCTCGTGGTGCCGATCTCGAACGCCCGCTACGCGCTGAACGCCGCCAACGCCCGCTGGGGCAGCCTCTACGACGCCCTGTACGGCACCGACGCGATCCCGCAGGACGGCGACCTCGCCCCCGGCACCGCCTTCAACCCGGCCCGCGGCACCGCCGTGGTGGCCAGGACCAAGGCGTTCCTCGACGCCGCCGCGCCGCTCAGCGTCGGCTCCTGGGCGGATGCCGTGGGCTTTTCGGTGGCGGGCGGCCGGCTCGCCGTCGATCTGGGGGCGGGTCGCAATGCCGGCCTGACCGGCTCGGCCGCCTTCGCGGGCTTCACCGGCAACGCCGCGGCGCCGACCGCGCTGCTGCTGCGCCACAACGGCCTGCACATCGAGATCGTCATCGACCGGTCGAGCCCGATCGGCCGCACCGACCCGGCCGGCATCGCCGACGTGGTGCTGGAATCCGCCCTCTCGACCATCATGGACATGGAGGATTCGGTCGCCGCCGTGGATGCGGCGGATAAGGTCGCGGTCTACCGGAGCTGGCTCGGCCTGATGCGCGGCGACCTCGTCGCCAGCCTGTCCAAGGGCGGCCGCACGATCGAGCGTCGGCTCGCCGAGGACCGCGTCTACACGGCCCCCGATGGCGGCAGCCTGACCCTGCCGGGGCGCTCGCTGATGCTGGTCCGCCACGTCGGCCACCACATGGTTACCGACGCCGTGACCCTCGACGGCGCCGAGATCCCCGAGACGATCCTCGACGCGGCGGTGACCGCGCTGATCGCCCGGCACGACCTCGACGGAGCCCGGCGCAACAGCCGCACCGGCTCGGCCTACATGGTCAAGCCGAAGCTGCACGGGCCGGAGGAGGTCGCCTTCGCGGTGGAGTTGTTCGGCCGGGTCGAGGCGCTGGTCGGCCTCGCGCCGCGGACCCTCAAGATCGGCGTGATGGACGAGGAGCGGCGCACGACCCTCAACCTCAAGGCGGCGATCGCGGCCGCCGCCGACCGGCTGTTCTTCATCAACACCGGCTTCCTCGACCGGACCGGCGACGAGATCCACACAGCGCTGGAGGCCGGCCCGGTGGTCCGCAAGGACGCCATGAAGGCGACCGCCTGGATCAAGGCCTACGAGGACGGCAACGTCGATGCCGGCCTCGCCTGCGGCCTGCCGGGCCACGCGCAGATCGGAAAGGGCATGTGGGCCGCCCCCGACCGGATGGCGGCGATGCTCGACGCCAAGGGCGCCCATCCGGAGGCCGGCGCCAACACCGCCTGGGTCCCGTCGCCGACCGCCGCAACGCTGCACGCGCTCCACTACCATCAGGTGGATGTCCGCGCCCGCCAAGCGGAGCTCCGCACCCGGACGCCCGCCACCCGGGACGCCATGCTGACCCTGCCGCTCGCCGAGGGCGCCTTCGCGCCGGAGGCGGTGCGGGAGGAACTCGACAACAACTGCCAGGGGATCCTGGGCTACGTGGTCCGCTGGATCGACCAGGGCGTCGGCTGCTCGAAGGTGCCGGACATCCACGAGGTCGGCCTGATGGAGGACCGGGCCACCCTGCGGATCTCCAGCCAGCACATCGCCAACTGGCTGCGCCACGGGATCGTGGATCGTGATCAGGTCGAGGTGGCGCTGCGGCGGATGGCAGGCGTGGTCGACCGACAGAATGCGGGCGACCCGGCCTACCGGCCGATGGCCCCGGGCTTCGACGGGCCGGCCTTCCGGGCCGCGCAGGCCCTGATCTTCGAAGGCGCCCAGCAGCCGAACGGCTACACCGAGTTCGTGCTGCACCGCTTCCGCCGGGAGGCCAAAGGCCGGATGGCCTGAGAGCCCGGGTTTCCAAAGGGCGAGCCCTGGACCCGCGAAAGGTCTCGACTTTTCGAAACCACGACGTGAGCCGTCCGCCAGCAGGATGCAGGGTCGGGTGAGGCTGCCTATGGCCGGGCCGGTGTGCCGGTCCGGAGATACGCGAACATGTGCGGCACGTAGTCGGCCTTGCCGATCGCGACGCCCTTACTCCGCAGGATCGCGTAGGCACTGACGACGTGGAAGTAGAACTGGGGCAGGGCCCAGTCCCGC
>NZ_JAKSYM010000118.1 GCF_022829545.1 Methylobacterium sp. J-030
CTCTATCCTCCCCCCTTTCCCTACACCGCGCCTTTCCGCCTAGCTGCCTCGAACTCCTGCGCCGCCTGAGCGGACCCCGCCCCACCTTACCCGCCGATCGCGTTCTGGCCCCGCGTGAACGCCCCCTGGGAGCCGTTCATCAGAGGGTCATATGCAGCCGTCGCCTGCCCGAGATAACCATGCGTCTGCGCATCCTGCTTGCCCAGATCGGTCCGGGCTTGGCCGTAATTCGTGTTGATGTCGTCCCGAGCCTGCCCGTACTGTCCGGTCTGATCGTCCCTGGCCTGCCCATAGCCTTGGCCCAGGGATGACAGCGCAGAGCCGTAGTTGCCGGTGATCGCATCGGCAACTACGGCTCGGCGCTGTCATCCCTGGGCCAAGGCTATGGGCAGGCCAGGGACGATCTGACCGGACAGTACGGGCAGGCCCGGGACGACATCAACACGAATTACGGCCAAGCCCGGACCGATCTGGGCAACCAGTATGCGCAGACGCAGGGGTATCTCGGGCAGGCGACGGCTGCCTATGACCCTCTGATTAACGGCTCCCAGGGGTCGTTCACGCGGTTCCAGAACGCGATCGGCGGGAATGGTGCGGCGGGGTCCGCTCAGGCGACGCAGGATTTCCAGGCAGCTCCCGGCTATCAGTACCAGCAGGACCAGGCTCTCGGGGCTGTTCAGCGCAGTGCAGCTGCTCGCGGCGGCCTCGCGGGCGGCAACGCGACTGCGGACATCTTGAAGACCGCCACGGGGCTCGCCGATCAGTCCTACCAGCAGTACGTCAACAATCTGCAGGCCGGGGCCAACTACTATCAGACCGGCATCCAGGGCCGCGCCGCCGGCCTGACGAACCAGGGCAACGCCTCTCAGGCCTACGGGTCGCAGCTCGGCAGCCTCGGCATGGCGCAAGGCAACGCCTTGTCCGGCATCGACACGGGGCTCGGCGATCAGCTCGCGCAGAACGACCGCGGTCTCGGCACGGCGCAGGCCAACATCTACAGCCAGCAGGGCAATGCCCTCGGCTCGCTGTACCAGGGTCAGGGTAACGCGCTCCTGGGGGCTCAGACCAACCTCGGCACGAACTTGGGCGCCGCGGACGCCAATCTCGGCACCGGCTCTTCCGCGCTCAACGTCGGCCAGGGCACGGGGATCTACGGCGCATACAATCAGGTTGGCAGCAACTTGATGAATTTGGGCAATCAGGAAGCTTCTGCGATCGGCAACGCCACCAAGCAGTACGTCGATGCGAACAACCAGCAGGCCGCGGCACAGACGCAGGCCGGCGGAAACCTGCTCGGGACGCTCACGGGCCTTCTGAATAGTCCGCTTGCCGGCAAGATCGGTGGGAGCCTCTTTTCATGAGCAGCGGCATGTCCGGCGGTAACGGCCAGCTCTCGTTGCAGGACTTCATGCGGCTGTATCAGCCGACCTCCATGCCGGTCGTGCAGCCGCAGGCCGGCGGTCTGGCGGCCCTCGGGCAAGGCCAGCCCGCGCAGCAGCAGCAGCCGGCACAGCGATCGATGGGCTTCGGTCAGAGTCAGCAGGGTCAGGGGCAGGGCCAGCAGGGCGGCGCCCTGCCGTTCCTCGGTCAGGGCTCGCAGTCGGGTGGCGGCACTGGTGGCGGCTACGGCCAAGGGCAATCTGGGCAGGGCGCTCAAGCCGCTCCGGGCGGTCTGCAACAGCTCCTCATCAACGCGATGAACAACAACGGCGCGAACGGCAACAGCAACGCCCTCGCGAATGCGGTCGGTTATGTGCCGTTCGGCGGCGGCGGGTGGGGTAGCGGCTGATGAGCTTTTCCGAATATTACAACGGTTTCTCGCAGCTCGGCGGCAACATCGTCGATGCGATCGATCAGGCGCAAGCGCCGGACATCCTCACGGGCCTGCTGAAGGCGCAGAACGGCGGCGGGGCGCCTCGTGGCGGTCTCGCGGCGCTCGGCCAGTCCGTGCAGCCCATGAACGCCAAGCTGCCGTCGTTCGCAGGCGGCTCGGCTCCCATGACGTTGCCGAGCGGCGGCAACAAGGAGATCGAGAACCAGTTCGTCGGTGCCCTCAAGGATGGTGGGCTGACCAATCCGTTCGGCCTTGCGGCTGCTGCGGCCTATGCGAACCGGGAGAGCCGGTACAGCCCGAGCAACATCACCGGATCGTGGTCGGATCCGAGCCAGAGCGGCCAGCCCGGCACCTCGGGCGGTATCCTGTCGTGGCGCGGTGACCGTCTCGACAACATGCGCGCCTTCACGGCCGGCGCCCCGGATCCCGTGACTGCGCAAGCCAAGTTTTTCCTGACCGAGGATCCCAACACGACCCTGGCGCTTCAGAACGCCAAGAGCCCGGAGGAGGCCAACGACATCCTGGCCAAGGCCTGGAAATTCGCCGGCTACGATGATCCGCGCGGGAAGGAATACACCGCTCGGCGCAACATGACGCGCGGGTACCTGAGCCGCGTTGCCGGGGTGGACCCGGGGCCGGTTGCAGGCCCGCAGGCTGCGCCGGCTGCGGTCGCGATGAGGCAGCCTGCGCCGCGTCCTGTCCAAGTCGCCAATAACAGGCAGGAGACACAGGCCCTTGAGAGCCGCATGGGCATGTATCCGTCCGATGTGTACGGGATCGTGCCGCAGACGCCGGCACGGCCGCCCGCCCTATCGCTCACGGCCTCGGCCGACCCGGGCCCCGACCCCCGAGCCGATCTGCCGGCCCGCGGCGCGCAGGATGCCGGGTTCGTCGTCCCGCCGGGTGCGCCTCAGTCTGGTCTCGGAGGTAGGGCGCCTGCACCGGCCCCCCCGGCAGCCCCACAGCCGGCCGCGCCTGCCGGCTATGGTGCGAGCCAGAGCTACGCGCCGCCGGCCCCGACCGGTCCGATCGGCCTCCCGGGCATCAATGCGGCGCAGCGCAACCTCGACCCTGCGTTGCTCGCCCGCGCGCTGAACAACAAGTACACGGCGCCGATCGCGCAGGCCGCGCTCGCATCGCAGTTCAAGTCGGGCGACGATTTCGGCATCCAGGCGGTCGGCGATAGCCTCTACCGCTTCAACAAGCGCACTGGATCGGTTGAGCTCGTTCCCGGCGCGGTGAAGCCGCAGACGACGACAGTGGGCCAGGGCCAATATCTCGTGGACCAAAGGACGGGGCAGCCGCTGTTTGCGGCTCCGGCCGAACTCAAGCCCGTCGCCGCCGGGACAACCCTGTACGACCCCGCCGCACGGCAGGCGGTCTACACAGCCCCGGAGAAATCCGGCACGCCCGGCTTCGTTCAGATGAACGGGCGTCTCGTTCTCACGGATCCGGACACTGGCTCCGCTCGCGATGTGACACCTGCGGATCTGCCTCAGGGCTACCGTCCGGCGACGCAGCAGGAGCGCCAATCCTACGGGGTCCAGGATACGACACCCCTCGTGATCGGGCCTGATGGCAAGCCGCAGAGCCTCGGCGGGCAGACCATCAACGTGAACCCGGGCGAACGGGCGCAGGACGCCAAGATCGGCGGCGCCTATGGCGACACCTTCAACGACATGCAGGCGGCCGGCCGCAGCGCGGTCGGGCAGCTCAACACCCTGCGGTACATGGAGAAGCTGATCGACAGCCCGAATTTCCGCTCAGGCTTCGGCTCGGCCGGTTACACGCAGATGCAGCGCGCCGCCGCTGCGTTCGGCATCAAGGACGCCGATGCGGCCGCACCGAACGAGCTGTTTCAGAAGCTCGCGACGCAGTCTCTCGTGGACAAGCTCGGCGGCTCTCTCGGGGCGGGGGTGTCGAACGCCGACGTCGCTACGATCAACCGCACTGTCGCGAACCTTGAGAACTCTCCAGAGGGCAACAGGCAGATCATCCAGTTCGGCAAGGCGCTGGCGCAGCGTCAGATCGACGTGGCGAAGCAGGCACGTGGGTATGCCGCGACGCACGGCGGTCGGCTCGATGCGGGGTTTGATGATCAGCTCGCGACCTGGGCCGAGAAGAACCCGCTCGGCCTCGAACTGACGACGATGCAGCGGGCGCGACAGGCCCAGGAAGAGGCCGTCAAGCGCACGGCGGCACCGCCGCCTCAGTCCCCGCCCGCTGCGCCTGCGCCTGCGGGCGCGTCTGGCGCCGTCTCGGTGCCCCCGGCAGCTATCGCTCACCTACGCCAGAACCCGGCGCTCAGCGCGGCCTTCGACGCGAAGTATGGGGCAGGCTCGGCCGCCGCCGCTCTCGGGGGGCGTTGATGGAAAACCCTTTCGACCAGTTCGACGTGCCGACGGCCGCGAGCGCCCCCGCCGCCAACCCGTTCGACCAGTTCGACGAGCCGGCGAAGCTCCCCGCCGCCGGCCCGCAGTCCGCGACGGACCTCGTGTTCGGCGGGGAGGATGCGCCGGCCGGGACCGCGGCGCGCGATATGCCGATGGGTAGGTTCGCCAGCGCGCCCGAGGCGGCCTACGCCGCGGCCAGCGGCGCCCTGGACGGCGTTCCCGTCGTCGGGCCTGTCCTGACCGGGGTCAGCAACCGCATCGCGGCCGGGATCCGGTCCCTGGGCAGCGGAGACCCCTACACGACTGAGCTACAGCGCATCGAGGATTACGACGCGAGCGCCCGTGCGGCTCACCCGGTGGCAACCACGGCCGGCGAGGTCGCCGGAGCCATCGGCGGCACCGCGCCCGCCCTAATGGCCGCTCCTGCCTTGTTCGGGGCGGGCTCGGCGACGCTGCCGGTGCGGGCAGGGCTCTCGATGGCGACGGGCGGCGCGATCGGCGCGGCGGATACTGCGGCGCGCGGTGGCGATGCCAAGCAGATCGAACACGGCGCTGAGCTTGGGCTAGGTCTCGGATTTGCGGCCCCAGCTCTCGGCGCCGTAGCCGGTAAGGTCGCGGGTGTCGTCGCCAACCGCGCTGCCTCATCGGGGGAGGGACGTGTGCTGAACCGCGCTCTGGCAGCGGACGGGTTCACGCCAGATACGGCTCAGGCGCGACTGACGGAACTGGGCGATGCTGGCATGTTGGCCGATCTTGGACCGAACCTTCAGCGGCAGGCTGGCGCGCTGGCCGCCGTCCCTGGCGAGGGGCAGCAGATCGTCCGCGGTGCCGTTGCCGACCGGGCGGAGGGTGCGGCCACGCGTGCGGGCGAGGCAGCCGACCGCGCTCTCGGGCAGCCGGTGGACGCGATGTCCACCATGGATCGCCTGATCGCCGAGCGGCGCGCAGCCGCCGAGCCTATGTACCTCGATGCCTACACCCGCCCCATGCCGCAGAACGGACGGGTGGACGCGGCCTTGAACACCCCGGCCGGGCAGGCGGCCTGGCAGAAGGCCGAGACCCTGGCGGCGAACGAGGGGATCCCGCTCGACCCGACCAAGCCGACCGTGCGCGGGCTGGATCTGACGAAACGGGCGCTCGACGACATGGCCAGTAGTGCCCAGCGAGGCGGCAACGCCAACGAGGCCCGCGTGATCGGGGGCGTGCGCAACCTCTTGGTGTCCGGTGTCGATGCGGTTGTGCCGGAATACGCGCAGGCGCGGCAGGCCTTCGCCAGCCACTCGGCCTTGCAGGACGCTTTTGAGGCAGGACAGAGCCTCTTCGAGCGCGGCACGACGCCGGGGCAGATCGCTCAGACGCTAAAGGGCATGACGCAGGGCGAGCGCGACCTGATGCAGGAGGGTGCCCGCTCGGCTTTAGCCGACATCATGGGTACGGCCCGCAACGATGCCGACGCGGCGCAGCGGCTGCTCAGCCAGGGGTACAACCGGGCCAAGCTCGGGCAGGTGATCGGCAAGGATCAGGCCGAGGCTCTGATCGCGGATCTCGGGAACGAGACCACGTTCGCCCGCACGCGCGATTTGGTGATGAACCGGGCCGATGCCGCGGCGCAGAGCGCGGCGGATCGAGAGATCGGTGGGGCCGCGACGGGGAAGGCCGGGGTGATCCGGTCGCTTCTGAACCTCGATGTCGGGGACGCGGCTTCAATCGCGGCTAAAAAGGTGGCCGGAGGTTTCACGGACGCGCTGCGGGAGCGTCGCAACGCCGACCTGGCCAGGATCCTGACGGAGGTCGGACCGGACCGCGCTGGGGCCCAACGGGCCTTCGCGGCGATCGGCCGATCCGTGCGGGCCAAGGATATCTCATCGGACGTGGCGTCGAAGCTGATGAACGCGGCCGTCCGCGGAGGTGGTCAGTTTGAGCTAGGGGGTCTCGCGGGCCTTCCGGCTCGCTAGGAACACCAAGCCGCCGCCAAGAGCGACACCTATCGCGATACCTGATCCGAACTGCTCGTTGATACCGACCATAAGCCAGTGCAGGCCGCCCATGCCGAGCGCGAACACGACGATCGCGACGGAGGCGAACAGGGCTTGGTTTGGTTCGGACATGGCGAAGCTCGACGGGGCACGCTCAAGATGGGCTCGCGTCCATCGCCTGTCGATAGCCTCCAGGACCGCCAGATTTGGCCCAGGATGGCGACGGCTCTTGCGGGCCGTGGTCTCCCTCGATGGGCGGGCATACGTTCAAGACGGCGAGCCTGACAGAGACTGTCGAGGTGGCTCCGGGTCAGTCCCCTACAACGGGGGTCTGCACGTCCTCGGCCTCTGCTGGCCGCGTCGCGATCAGCTTGTAGGAAAGCCGCGTTTCGCCGTTACGCATTGTCGTCCGGCGAACCTTCAGCGTCGCAAGTTGCAGGCTGCCGGCGATGCCTTCGCGCACAGCCCCCTCCGGCGTCACCAGCGTGTCGAAGCACTCCCGGGAGATCGGGCCCTTCTTCGTCGGCTGGCCGTGTTGGTCGTGCAGCTCGAAGCGGCGGGCCTCCGGCAGCAGATACAGGATGCCGACGAAATCCTCGTCGTTCTCAAGCACATCGAGATTGGCGGTTCTGGTGCGTGCGCGGGTGATCTCGTCGCGGCTGATAGTGAAATCGCGCTCGCCTTCTACGACACGAACGGAGGCACCTTGGTCATCCAGGAAAGCGAAGAACGACTTGACCGAGTCCAGCACCTTCGGGTCTTGGGCATCGGTCGCCTCGTTGAATTCCACCTGTCCGCCCTTGGCGGCGCTGTAGATGATGCCGACCGCATCATCAAGCGCGGGTTTGAGGCTGGGCGCGCCATCGACCCCGCTCTCAACCTCCTCCAGCACGAAGCCGAACGAGCCGCGCACAACGTCCTTGATGATGAGCTGTGACCGGTCACGGTGGCGCAGACGCCCACGCTGACCGACCGGTCCGCTGTCCGCGGCGTAGCGTGCCGACACAACGGACTGGAAGCTGCCGAGTGCCTTGGTGCTGAAATCGGCCGTGATGCCGCGGGATCCGATGACGGGGCGCCCGGCGAAGAACAAGCCGACCTCTGCTAGCGGTTCTTCGACGTCGCCTAGGTCGCGGATTTGCTGTTCCAGCATCTCGCGCCGCTGGCTGAATTGGAAATGCCCTACCGGGTCTCGCTCGGGCGTGCGGCGGGCTAGTAGGCTGGAGACGGCAGCCAGATCCGCGCGGAGTGTTTCGAGTTCCAATCGCTTAGCCATGACCCGCCCTCACAGCAGTGCCCGTGCAGCGGCATCGTCCGACGCGAGCGGGATCTTTAGCATACCTTTCCAGAGATGACTATTTCGTTGATGTGAGAACAGGCCGGACCAGTACACCGTGTCATCAACAATCACATCAGGTTCGTTGTCCAAATCAACGTAATAAGCGTCTGCTTTGAAGCGTTGTTTCGTGATGACAGGGCTGAACACTTGACGGTTTGCATTGAAGAACGCCACCCACTGGGCCTCAGGCACGGGGCGCCGGCCGAACGTCACGACATCCACATCGTTCGGCGGACGGCCACGGATCGTCTCGACCTCCTCGCAGAAGCTGCCGGCGATCCACTGGAACCCATCAACGATGCCGACCCGTCGCAACTCGTCGCGGTAGTCCAAAAAACCTTCGAGGATCAGCGCGCGCTCGTCGCTCGTGGCGAACCGGTTGACCAATTCAGCCGCAGTCGTCTCGAAAGGCGACTTGCCGTCGTAGTCCGTCGCGTCCGCCCCGATGTAGGGCGGCAGGACGCGCGAGAGGTTGAAGGCAGGGATCACGCCTTTCGCTCATCCTGCCAAAGGGAATCGTCGGCTGCGGCCACCTCTGCGGCATCTTCAGCGGCCTTGGCAGCCGCCCGCGCCTCGGCCCGGGTATCGATGGGATCGGCCCCCTTCGGGCCAATGGCATGGGCAACGACACTGCCATCCGAACCGAACCGAGCACCCTTAGCCTCTAGGGCCCGCCGCAGCACGGCCAGCGTCGAAGTGTTAACGGGCAGATCCGCCTCGGCACGCGTCACCGTGTTGGGTGACACGTCGGCAGCCTCCGCTACCTGACGGACGCTGAGTTTCAGCCCTGCCCGCGCCATGCGAGCTTGTGACCCTGTTATCGAAAAATGCGATGCGGTCACAACAAAGCTCTTGCGTCACAATCAACCTTGTGACAGGGTACCAAAACTGAGGAAATGAGCAAGGGCATTCAGGGCATGTCCAACCGATCCATCTCCTGGAACGCCGCCCTCCGCGACATCCGCTCCGACCGCACCGTCGTGCCGGTCGGCTTCCTCTCGGCCCGGGCTCGCTGCCAGGGCTTCGCTGAG
>NZ_JAKSYM010000126.1 GCF_022829545.1 Methylobacterium sp. J-030
TGCTCGAGACCTTGGCCGAGGCGCGTCCCGCCTCCGGCCTCTACGCCCGCTCACCAGCCGCGCCCCTTTTGACCGGCCGCTTGGGCGCCGCGCCTCCGGTGCACGGCAATGGGGGCATCGGAACCGCCCCGCGCGCCCCGAACCTCGTCGGCGAACACCATCAGCGCCTGACGTTCGATTTTTTCCCCGGCCGGCCCAACCCCTCCCTCTTTCCGACGCGGGCGTGGCGGCGGCACCTGGTGGCGTGCCTGTCGGGCGGCGCGCAAGAGCTCGTACGCTACGGCGACCCGGCCGGCGAATTCGGTCTCCGGGCGGCTCTATGCGCCCATCTGGCCGCGTCGCGGGCGATCGCGGCCGATCCCAACCAGGTTCTGATCCTCAACGGCGCGCAGGAGGGTCTGAGCCTGTGCGCCCACGTCCTCCTGCGCCGGGGCGCGACCGCCCTTGTCGAGAGCCCGTCGGTGCAGGGCGCGGTCTTTGCCTTCGAAGCCGCGGGTGCGGACGTCATCGCCGTACTGGTCGATCAGGACGGGCTCCGGACGGCGGACTTGCCCGATGTGGTCGCAGACATCGTCCACGTCACGCCCGCCCACCAGTTCCCGACCGGGGCCGTCTTGTCGCTGGAGCGGCGCGAGGTGCTGGCGGCCTGGGCGCGCCGGCACGAAAGCATCGTCCTGGAGAACGATTGCGTCGGGGATCTGCGCTACGAAGGGTCGCCACTGCCGGCGGTCGCCGCGCTTGCGCCGGACTGCACGATCCATGTCGGCAGCTTCTCGAAGACGCTCGGGGCGGGCTTGCGGCTCGGGTATATGGTGGTCCCGCCGCGGCTCATCCCGGCCTTCCGGGCCGCGAAGGCGCTGCTCAACAACGGCACGGCTTGGCTCGAGCAGGCCGCGCTCGGTGCCTTCATGGCGGGCGGGGCCTACGCCGCACACCTCGCGCGCCTGCGCGCCTCCTATCGGCTGTCCCGCGACGCACTCCTGGACGCGCTCGCCCGTCATTTTGGGCAGGTCGATGTCGGCGGCACGTCGGGCGGCCTGCACGTCCTCTGGCGGCTCCCCCCCGGCGTTCCGCCGACCCTGACCTTCGAGACTCTGGCGCGGCGGGCCCGAATCGGGATCTATGGCTTAGGCTCGGCCGGTGCCTGGGACACGACGGACTCCCCGCTGTCGCGCCGGGGCGTGATTCTGGGCTTCGGTGGGACGGCGCCTGAACAGATCGCCGAGGGGATCGCGCGCCTCTCGGACGTCGTTGATGACCGGCTGGACCGTCACCACGCGTTCGTCGACGACCTGCTGCTACCCGAGGCGGCGGGACGCCCCCTGGCCTTCGGGGTGTCGGACCGTCCGGCCCCATCGTTCCGGCGCGGACTGGCCCTTCACCCGGTGCGGCCGCGCCGGCCATCGTTGGGTCGCCCCTCCAGAAAGGACCCCACCCGGATGGCCGTCGTCGCCGGCATCTATCGCTACCCCGTCAAAGGCCTGAGCGCCGAGCCGCTTCGCGGCGTCGAACTCGAGGCCGGTCGCCCGTTCCCGTTCGACAGGATCTTCGCCCTCACGCGGCCGAATGTGCCGGTCGACGTCGAGGCCCCCAAATGGGCGAAGAAGGGCTTGTTCCTGATGCTGATGCTGGAGGAGGGGCTGGCCCGGGCGAGGACGGCACTGGACCTCGGGACGATGCGGATGACCGTCGAGGTCGACGGTGACGTGCAGCTCACGCTGCCGCTCGACACGCCCGAGGGCCGCGCGCGTGCGGAGGAGATTTTCGGGCGGCTCGCAGGGACCGGCGATGTCCTTCCGCGGCTGGTGCGCAGCCGGGGTGGGCATTTCATGGACAAGCCGGACAACGTGCTGTCGTTGATCAACCTCGCCACGGTGCGGGATCTCGAGCGACGGTGGGGCACCAGCCTCGACCCGCTGCGGTTCCGCGCGAACTTCTACGTCGATGGGCTGGAGCCGTGGGAGGAGTTCGACTGGGTCGGCCACGACGTCGTGGTGGGTGACGCCGTGCTCACTGTCGATCGGCGCAACGGGCGATGCGGGGCCACGAACGTCAATCCGCGCACCGGCCAGCGCGACCGGGACATCCCGCCCGCCCTGCGTGCGAGCTTCGGGCACAAGGACCTCGGCGTCTACCTGCTGGCGAAGACGGGCGGGAAGGTGGTCCTCGGCGATGCACTCTCGCTGAGCGGGGCGATCGAGCCGCGAGGGAGCGAGACAACGCCGCGCGGCCCGGGCGAATCGTCCAGCCGCTTCATCTGTCGAGGGTGCTACTTCATCTATGACGAGGGCGAACAAGCCTCGGACGCTCCACGGTCCGAGACCACCTTCGCCGCGCTACCGGCGAACTGGGTATGCCCGGATTGCGGGACCGACAAGGGTAAGTTTCGCCCCTACCGCGACCTCGCAGAGACGAGCGTGGCCTGAGGCATACTGGTCGAGACACGCCCATGGTTGTTCGGCGCTGATCGCTTCTCATACGCGTGCCCGCACGCAATACTGAGTTGATCGCGGTCGAATGGGAATATTCGCCGATGATAGCGCTTGCCCAGATGGGCGAACTGCTGCGTTCTTGCGGCAGCATTGCGCCCACTCCGGTCATTCGATTAGCGTCAGCAGCTCCTCTATAGCGGACATCCATCGAGGCAGCTGTCATGTCAGGCCATTCACATCAGCGCCGCTCCGAGAATTGATGTTGGTCCGATTGGACGCTTCGCCGAGTAAAACATCCGCCCGCGGGGACACCAGAAATCGAATCTGAGATAACCCGTGTGACCGGCAACGCCATCCGGGCTGGTGAACGCCGCAGCCCTCAAGCCCGCGGCGGTCGGATGCCGAGCAGGCGGATTACCACGAAGGCCAGGACGGCTGATGCCAGGCTGAGGCCGCACACGGCGAGGAAACCGTGCTGATCGTCGCCCAAGGGAAGACCCTTCACGTTCATGCCGAACAGGCCGGTTACGAAGGTCGGGGGCAGGAACAGCGCCGACAGCACTGACAGAACGTAGAGCTGCCGGTTGGTCGCCTCGGCGATGCGTTCGGACACCTCCTCTTGCAACAGCCGTGCGCGCTCCGCCTGCAGGGTCATGTCGCGGTCAAGAGCGTCTAGGCGTTGAGCCAAGCGGGCCGCCGCCGCGATTGCGGGCCCGTGCACGTCGTCCGTGGCCCCGTCCGCCTCCAGCCGGTGGAAGACGGCGGCAAGGCCGGTGATCTGCCGATGCAGGCGCACCGCGTTGCGGCGGACCGGCCCGAGCCTTCGGCGGTCGTTGCGAGTCCGTCCGTCGAGGATGTGATCCTCGATGCCGTCGAGCGCGTCGGAGAGTCTTTGCCCGGTAGTGGCCATCGCCGCTACGACGTGACCGACGAGAGTCTCAAGGAGCAATGTCGGCGAGGCGACGGTGTCGCCGCCTTCGACCGCGGCGCGGGTGGCGTCCGGGCTCTCCGCCGGTCCGCGGCGGCCGCTGACGAGGCTGCGCGGTCCCATGACGAAGTGGAGCCTGCCCGCTGGGGCAGGTTTCGCGCCCGGGTGCGCGAGGTCGGCGACGACGCCCCCTACGTGGTCAGCCTCAACCGTGACACGCTGGTGCTCGTCGGGCGCGAACACTGCCGTGGCGAGGCGGGTGGGACCGAACCTGCCTCTGCCCGCCGGCCCCGCGAGATCCACTGCTTCCAGGTCGTAGTGCAGCCATAGGAACCCACCGCCGAACGCGTCGATGTCCCTCGCCGCCTCTGCAGCCGCGACGGACCGCCCCCGCCCATCCGCGTCGAACGCCATGGCCCATAGGGGCTCGCCCGACCAGGTTGGTCCTGCCATGCCCGTCGTGGTCGAGAGCGCGGCGCTGGCGTCCACCGGTGGGTCCAACGGCTTCATGGGTGATCCATTCGATGATCAGCCCGGTGACAGCAGGCCGACGTGACCCGGGAAACTTTGAGCGGTGGTGCTCCGCCCGTATGGTGACCCCCGTACCTGAATCGAGGGCGACCGACGAGCGGCATGGGCGCCCCGGTGGACATCGAACCGACACGGCGCCTCCGAACGGTGGGCAAGATGTCCAACCCCTCGGCCGAACTCGCGCGGCGGGGGCACGCCAGGAACGCGCGAGCGTCCCATGTCGCTTTCGCCGTCGCCCTGTCCCTGGGCTTCGTACCCATCGTAGCGGTCGCTCAGTCCGCGAACACCGGCGCGGGCGGCGATCCGCGCACCTCGGTCGCCCAGCCCGAGGTATCCGGCAAGCCGTCGGCGGTAGCTACTACCTCGATCCAGGCGACCCTGGGCGACGCGGCGGACCCGACCGGCCTGCGTCGCTTCCTCTCCGACCGCGGGGTCGTCCTCAGCTTCAATGCCATCACCGACATCCTCGGCGACACCAGCGGCGGCACGCGCCGGACTGCGACGGTCCTAGGGCGGCTCGACATGCAGCTCGACGCCGACCTCGACCGCTTCGCCGGCTGGCGCGGCGCAGCGTTCCGGGTCGAGGCCTACCAGATCAACGGTGCCGGGCTGTCCCGGGCCGCCGTCAACGACCTGGCCGTGGTCAGCGAACTGGAGGCGCTGCCGTCCACGCGCCTGTACGAACTCTGGGTCGAGCAGCAGATCCTCGACGGGCAACTGGCGGTCAAGCTCGGGCAGGTGGCGGCCGACACCGAGTTCCTCGTTAGTCAGACCGCGACGCTGTTCATCAACTCGACGTTCGGCTGGCCGACCATCGCCGGCACCAACCTGCCGAGCGGCGGCCCGGCCTACCCATTCGGCGCGCCCGCGGTCCGGGCCAAGTACCTCCCGACCCCGAACCTGTCGTTCCAGGTCGGTCTGTTCGACGGCGACCCAGCCGGTCCGGCGCGGGCGTGGAACGACCCGGATCCGCAGCGGCGTGACCGCACCGGTACGAACTTCAGGCTGTCCGACCCGGCGTTCCTGATCGCGGAGGCCGCCTACGCGTACAACTTCGAGGAACGGGCCGGGTCCGGCCAGGTTCTGGACGAGCCCGGGACGGTGACGCTCGGGGGCTGGCACCATTTCGGTCGGTTCGATTCCCTCCGGGTCGACGACATCGGGCGCTCACTCGCCGACTCCTCGACCAGCGGGGTCGCCCGCAGGTTCCGGGGCGACGACGGCCTCTACGGGATCATCGACCAGACGATCTACCGAGAGCCGGACGATGGCGGCCAGGGCGCCAGTGCCTTCCTGCGGGCAGTGACATCGCCGGGCGACCGCAACCTAATCGACCTCTACCTCGACGCGGGCATCGGCTATCGCGGGCTGCTGCCTGGGCGGTCGAACGACACAGCGGGCGTGGCGGTTTCATACGCGCGCATCTCGCCGTCGGTCCGGGGCGCAGACCGCGACACCATTCTGGAGACGGGCATCGCGATGCCACGCCGACGGTTCGAGGCCTTGGTCGAGGCGACGTACCAAGCGGTCCTCGCCCCGGGCGTCACAGTGCAGCCGAACCTGCAGTACGTCTTCCACCCAGGGGGCAACATCCCTGACCCGCGCGACGACCTCGGGCGGCGAATACGGAACGCCACGGTCGTCGGCCTTCGGGCGACGCTGACCTACTAAGCGAGGTTCGACTTCATGCGGGCCATTGGAAATCGCCAACCGACCCGAGTGCGAACCCTATGAGCTTGAACGCCGTTCGGATAGCGCTCGTCAGGCGTGCACCGAAGACGGTTCTTCCGCCATGTCGAGGCGAGGAATATTCGGCGCGGCGAAGGCAAGCATGCGGTCACCCTCGTCGGGGGTGGCACACTCGTTGTCGACCGAGAGGAGTTCGACCGCCCCATCCGTCTTGATGATCAGCAGGGTGACCGCGTCGGTCTGCGACCCCGCGTTTGTGGGGACGACTTCGAATCGCCAGCCGGCCTCGTGCCGCCCGGTCAGGGCATCGAAGTCGAATTTGCCATCACCGAGAATCTTGCCGCGGGTATCCCGGCTAACGCCCGTGTCCTCGTGCAGGAAGTGGTCCTCCGACGGCGCGAGTTGGTAGACGCGCTCGCGGCCGATCTCGGGGCCAACCGAGTGCACACCAGCGCGTTGTAGAGCTCGTCCCGGGTCGCAGCGAGCATATGGTTCAGGGGGTGGTCGGCAAGACCTTCCTCGGCATGCCGCGACATGAGCTCGGCCTGCAGCGTTGGCACACCCGCGGCACGAGCGGACTGGAGCGCGCCGGGATAGGTGTCGATCAGCACCACCGGCACGCCCGCGCGATGCAGGGCGATGACCATGTCGCTCGCCCATGGGGACGCGCCGACGACAGCGAGCCGTTGGGTCTCGGCCGCGGTGGACAGGCCCAGTCGCCGGACCAGCGGTCCCAGCGAGAAGCCATGAAGGATGACCGTGGCCACAATGACTGCGAATACGGTGGGCTGGATCAGGTCGCCGCCAGCGTAGCCCGCCTCGCTCAGACGGGGACCGGCCAAACCGGCGACGGCGGCCGCGACGATGCCGCGGGGGCCGATCCAGCCCACGAACAGCCGCTCCCGCCGCGACAGGTCGCTTCCCAGCGTCGCGAGCCAGATGGCGGCCGGGCGGACCGCGAACAGGACGGCGGCCGTAAGAGCGAGGATGGGCAAGGACAGCTTACCGAGGACGCCGAGGTCGAGGTCGGCGGTGAGTACGATGAACAGGCACGATACCAGCAGCACAACAAGCGCCTCCTTGAACCGACGCAACTCGCCCAAGTCCGGCACGTGGCGGTTCGCCAGCGCGATCCCGAACACGGTCGCGCCGATCAGCCCGGCCTCGTGCATGAGCAGGTTCGGGACGACGTAGGCGACGAGCGTGAGCGCGAGCAGCACCGGCGTCTTGAGCGTTTCCGGGACGAGATCCCGCCGGAACGCCCAGGCCACCAATAGGGCGAAGCCAACGCCGAGCCCCCCCCGCCACCAGCACGCCCTCGGCGAGGTGGATCGCCAGTGCAACCGCCGGGGTCTCGCCGGCACCGTGCGGCACGCCCACCAGGATCTTGATGACGACCGCCGTGAGGATGGCCCCGACCGGATCGTTCACGATGGCCTCCCACTCAGGAAGGCGGCGGACCGGCGCTTCAGGCGGGCGTGGCGCAGCAGCGGCAGGATCACGGTCGGCCCGGTGACGACGAGGATGGCGCCGAACACCGACGCGGGGCCCCTCATCATCCTGCCGATGAGGGGCCCCGCGAGGGTGCCGAGGACAAAGTTGATGGGCAGCGCGAAGGCGGTGAGCCGGAGAACACCTTCCCCGGAGGCCCTGAGTTCGCGGTAATCGAGCGCGAGGCCACCCTCGAACACCACGATGGCCACCGCCAAGCCGATCAAGGGGCGCAAGTTTTCCCCGAATTCGCGGGACGGGTGCAGCAAGCCGAGCACGGGTCCGACAAGGAACCCGAGCGCGAGCAGCAGCACGATGGCGGGGATGCGCAGGCGCGCTGCGAGTACCTGGGCGGCTATGCCGCCGCCCACGATGCAGAGGACGGCCGTTGCCAAACCGTGTTCCATCCATCCCCCTCCGGGCAAACCTGTCGTCGCGACCGTCCGACGTTTCACCGGCCGAGGGATCGGCACCTCCGCCGTCGTGCGGGTCGGATCACATGCCCTACTACGGGTTGGAGCCTATGGGACTCCCGCCAAGGCCCCTGTCGGGGTCGCATCCCCGGCGTCCGTCTGACGATTGTCGAGCTTGCGCAGCTCGGTGGCGATGTCTTGCAGGCTGGTGTCGCCCTTGCGCAGGATTTGGTCGGCCTCGGACAAGCGCTCGCGTTCCACCACCGTGATGTCCCGAGCACTCAGCACCACCACTGGGACCTCGGCGCAGCCGGGCAGGTCCCGGAGCCGGTCGAGAAACGAGAACCCGTCCATGACCGGCATGGTCAGATCGAGCAGCACGAGGCGTGGCACGCCGTGCCGGACCTGGTTGAGCGCCTCGCAGCCGTTCCCGGCCTCGCGCACGCTCCAGCCGTTGCGCTCCAGCACCGTCCGGAGGCGGTGGCGCATGTCGGCGTCGTCGTCGACCAAGAGCACGTCGCCGTCGACCGCCCGGAACTGGTCCAGGATCGTGCGGAGCCGCGTCCAGTCCACCGGCTTGGGTACCGCCTCCACCGCCCCGAGCGAGGCACTCAGCGCCGCGTCGGCGACGAAACTCACCATGACCACGGGGATGGCGGCGGTCTCCGGATCAGCCTTCAGGGCGGCCAGCACCGACCAGCCGTCCATCTCCGGCATCATCACGTCGAGTAGGATCGCACGTGGCTTGAGCGACTTGGCGAGGTCGAGGCCTGTTCGTCCGTCGCTGGCCGTGCGCACGGCAAAGCGTTGGCGTTCGAGGAACCGGGTCATCAGCTCGCGTTGGTTAGCCTCGTCGTCGATGACCAGCACGAGGTCGCCCACCGTCACCTGGTTCTCGGGAACCGCCGGTGCCGCTTCGAAAACCTGCTCGGGAGCCGCTGCCGGGACGCGCAGGGTGAAGCTTGTCCCCTGGCCCTCGACGCTGTCGACCGTGATGTCGCCGCCGAGCAACTGGGCGAAGGCGCGGCTCAGAGCCAGACCGAGGCCGGTACCGCCATAGTTGCGCGTGGTGCTCTCGTCGGCTTGGGTGAACCGCTCGAACAGCCGCCCGACCTGTTCGGGATTCATGCCAATACCGGTGTCCTGCACCGTGAACCGGAGCCAGTCGCCGACAGCTTCGACCTCGCGGGCGGCACTCAGCGTGATGGTGCCGCCCTCGGTGAACTTGGCCGCGTTCGACAACAGGTTGAATACGCACTGCCGCAGCTTGGTCGCGTCCGTGCGCGCCCGGCCGACGTCATTGGCTACGTCCAAGACGAGAACGTTGCCCTTCTTGGCGACCAGCGCATCGACGGTGCCCGCAGCGTCCGCGACGAAGGCCGCGACGTCAATGTCCTCAGGGTAGAGTTCCATCTTCTCGGCCTCGACCTTCGACAGGTCGAGCACGTCGTTGATCAGCCCGAGGAGGTGCTGCGCGTTCGACTTGATCTTCCCGAGGTCCTTGAGGAGGCTGTCCTGGCCGAGCTCCTCGGCCTCCTCCTCCAGCATCTCGGAGTAGCCGATCACGGCCGAGAGCGGCGTGCGCAGCTCATGGCTCATGTTGGCCAGGAACCGGCTCTTGGCGCGGCTGTGTTCCTCGGCGGCATCGCGGGCCGCCTCCAGCGCCGTCTCGTACGCCTCGCGCTCGGTGATGTCGGCGTGGACGCCGACCCACTCGCGGATCGTCCCGTCAGGGTTGCGCACCGGCCGTCCCTTGACCGCGAACAGGCGGTATTCGCCGTCCCGATTCCGGACTCGGTGCCGAAGCTCGTAGCCCCTGTTCGCCGCGACAGCCTCACGCCACGCCGCCTTGGTCGGCTCGACATCGTCGGGGTGTACGGCCTCGGCCCAGCCCACGCCCTTGCATTCGGCCTCGGACTGACCGGTGTAGACCTGCCAGTATAGCTGCGGGCCCGTCATGGCGCCCCGCGCGTCGGCGGTCCAGATGATGTCGCCGACCGCCTCGGCGGCGGCCCGGAAGCGGCCCTCGCTGGCATGCAAATGGCGTTGCACCCGCTGCTGGTCGAACGAGGATGCGACAATGGCCATGAACAGGATGATGAAGGCCGCGCCCGCGACGTACAGGGCGAGGTGCTGCTGGCCCATACCCACGCCGCCGACGTGGGCGGCGTGCGCCCAGGCATCCTCGGTCGTGAAGGTCGCCGCGGCCATGCCGGTGTAGTGCATCCCGGCGACGGCCAAGCCCATCACGCTCGCGGCGACCAGCTTCTCCCAGACCTCGTTCTGCCGGAAAGTCAGCCACAGCGCCGCGGTCGCCGCGACGATCGCGATGCCGATGGAGGCCGCGACGGCGGGCAGGCTGTAGGCGAGGTTGCCGGGCACCCGCATCGCCGCCATCCCGGCATAATGCATTCCGGCGACCCCGGCGCCCATCAGCGGGCCGCTGACAAGGGCGTCGCGAGGGCCGGCCTCCTTGCGGCTGACCCAGGCGAAGGCCCCCCCCGTGGCGATGACGGCGATCAGGAGCGAGATGACCGTGATGCCGAGGTCGTAGGCTGCGGGCATTCCCATCTCGAAGGCGAGCATGCCGACGAAGTGCATCGCCCAGATCCCACCCCCCATCGCAACGGAGGCCGCGGCGACCCAGGCCCAGCGCAGGCCGGTCGAAGCCCCGCGGACGCGGGCGCCGAGGTCGAGCGCCGTATACGAGGCGAACACCGCAATGGCGACGGAGAGTGCCACAAGGGCGGGGTCGTAGCCGGTATGAACCATGGGAGTTCCAGTGGATGCCGGTCGCTTAATGAACCAGGAACTGAGCAGACTTGGGGCAATAAGCACTCAGGCCTCGTATGCGTCGGGAGGGGATGCGGCTGCCAAGATCGTGATGCATGCCTCAGTCAGTCGGATCGGACCTAAATCCGCCTGCATCCCCTTCCCATTGGTTGGTTCTACCGGAAAGAGCTTCCGGCATGACACCGCGCCCGCGGCCATCCAAAAGGACGGTCGCCGATGGCGGGAACGGGATAACCACCCTAAAAACGAAGACCCTCATCATCGCCGCCCTGGCGTTGGCCATACCCATCGCCGCACAGTCGCAGGGCCTGGTGCGTGGGGCGCAGGAGGGAGCCGACGACGGCCGTGCGGCCGGCGGACCCATCGGCGCCATCGTCGGCGGCGCCATCGGCGCAGCCACCGGCACCGTCGACGGTATCCTCGGCGTCGACGACCGCCCGCGCTTCCGCACCTACGTCCGCGGCGAAAGCCGGGCTTCCTACGCGTACGACGGCGACGTCCGCGTCGGCACCGTTCTGCCGTCGGCGGGCGTGAGCTGCTACGACGTCCCGGAGGAGTATGGTGCCCGCGGAACACGCTACACCGTTGTGAACGGCCATACTGTCCTGGTCGAGCGTGGCAGTGGCTGCATCGTCGAAGTCATCAACTGACCACCGCATTACGCAGGCCCGGACCTGCGGGTTCGAGCCTCCTTCCCGGCCTTCGTCCAAGGTCCGCCCGAAGGGGACCGGTCAGGACAGGAAGCGAAGACGAGTCACGACGGCAGCCGTCGAGGCGATGAGTAGGCCAAGGACCGCGGCCTAGGCCGCGGCGCTAACGCCCTTCCGCTCGTTGTCGTTGTCGGCGAGCGTAGCCAAGGTGCGGTGGCATCGTTCGACGACGGCGGTAGGGTCAACCGCTCTCAATGCGACCATGTCAGCCATGGATTGCCCCTACGAACGGCAGCGTCCGTCGCACGAAAAACAGGGTGGCCGTCCGCATAGAACCTTCCCTTCTAGGAATGAACTACCGCGCGGCCGGAACTTCTGCCGTCAGTCGTGGGACGGCAGAATGAAGTCGTCGGCGACCTCGACGGTGTGGACGTCGAACCGCGCCAACAGGGCCGTACCGAAGCTGGTCGAGATGGCGACGTCCGTCGCGTCGCGCCCGCGGGCTATGACGATGCGGCCGATCCGTCTGGCGTCATGGCGGGCGTCGAAAGTGTACCAGCGGAGACCTTCGGGGCCTTCAAGATAAACTTCGAACCACGCCGAGAAATCCATCGGGTTGGGGTCCACCGGCACCCCGATGTCGCCGAGATAGCCGGTGCAGTACCGCGCCGGGATGTTCATGCACCGGCACAGCGTCACTGCGAGGTGGGCGAAGTCGCGGCAGACGCCTACCCGCTGGTGGTACCCATCGAAGGCAGAGCGCGTCGCGTCGGCAAGTTGGTAGTCGAAACGGATGCGCTCGTGCGCCCAGGTGACGATGGCCTGAACCCGTCCCCACCCCTCGGCGGCGTTACCGAACAACGACCAGGCCGTGCCGGCGAGCTTATCGGTGTCACAGTAGCGCGAGCCTAGCAGATAGACGAGCACGTCGTCCGGCAAGTCCTGGACGGCGATCTGCCGGGCGTCGGGCGCGTAGGCGTCGGGCTCGCCGCTGTCGGCGATCAGGAAGTCCGCCGAGATCGTCATCCGCCCGCCCGGGGAGACGAGGCGAACGCATTTGTTGCCGAACCCATCCGTGTAGGCCCGCATCGGTACCGGCGGGTCGGCCCGCATCGCATCCGAGGTCAGCAGGTCGTGGTCGCGGGAGGGGTGGACGTTCAACTGGTAGATGATCGGCGTCGGACCGAACGTGTCGTAGCCGATGGTGTATCCAGCCCTGATCCTCATGTTCTACCCCGTGGTTGGGAGGTTCGCCGCATCTTCGGTTCGGCGGTGTCCGGCGATGCCTGCATGGGCCGTGCCCCGCCCGGGGGAGACCGGCTCAAAGCGTAAGCAGCAACGCGGAGTATCCGGCGGCCCCGAGCACGAAGGCCCAAAATCGGCTCTGGCGCTCGCTCGGGACCTCGTCCTTGAGGACGTTGAGGATCACGCCGCCGAGAAAAGCCGTCAAGGCGGCGATAGCCGCGTCCGAGACCAACGTGGCCGCGCCGACGGCGAAACCTGCGAGCACGGCGACGACAAGGACCCAGCGCCCGATCCTGCGGTAGGCGGCCTTGTGGTCCTCGTTCAGGCCGTAGTCGGTGACGACGAAGTGCAGCGCCATGGCCACCGTGAAGAAGGCCAGCGATGCGGGCCCCGTCGCCTCGCGATGGAGGAGCAGATAGCCGACGAGGCCGTTGTAGAGGCGGAAGGACCCCATGTGGATCCAGAACACCCCGGCCCCGGTGCCGACGTCGACCGAGGCGCCGACAGAGTCGGTAACTGGGATGCCCGCCCGGCGGGAGCGGCCGACCTTGGCGAGCCGGTCGAGCCCGTAGCACGCCATCAGGCCGGCGAGCGCGATCAGGTAGACGTGGCGCTCCGAGAAGCCGCCGAAGGTGTCCCCGGCCATGCGGCCGACGCTGGCCTCGCCACCGGCCAGTTCCGGGAGGAAGTGGACGAACACGTAGGCCACCGCGACCCCGCCCGCGGCGGAAAGCCAGACGCTTCGTGGCGAGCCGTCGAGGAATCGGAGGGTCGGCGTCACGACATGTACGACCGCAAGCAGGACAGCCGCCAGGGCCGCGGAGAGTAGGACGGAGGTCGTCACCGCGATCCGACTCAATCGGCTTTCGGAGCCGATGCCGGAGCCACCGGCTGGGGTGGAACCGGATGCACCGTCATGCCCAGTGCCTGGTCCGAGAGTCCCTCCGGGCTTCCGCGAGCTTGGCCTGGGCCGCCGAGAGTTCCTGGCGGTTCGTCCCGAGCCGGTCGTCGAGAGCGGCCATCTCCTTGTTGCGAGTGGCCAGCGTCTCGGTCAGGGAGGCGCGAGATCCAGCGGGGCATCAACACGTCGGTGATGCTCACCGAGGAGGCGGTCAAGCGCGCCGCCGCCGGCAAGACCCGCTCCGACACGACGCAGCGGACCATCGAGGAGATCACCGCCCGGGTGGAGGAGAACGTCCGGACCTTCCAGCAGATCGTGGCCTCCACGAACCAGCAGCAGCTCGGGATCGAGCAGGTGATGGGCGCGCTCCAGAACATCCGGCAGGCGAGCCAGCAGACCGCGGCCGGCACGCGGCAGGTGGAATCCGCCTCGGCCAACCTCACGGAGCTGGCTCAGTCTCTCATGGTTCTGGCGGAGCGCTACCGGCATTAGCGTCGGAGTTCGCAGCTTCCGCCTCTAGGACCTGCGCACGTGCGATAAACAGGTCGATCTGCGCGACACCCTGATTGATCGCCGTGACGAGGTTTGCGTTCGCGGTATCGATCCCCGGGTCTTCGGTCGGCCGCCGCGCGCGTAGATCTGCGAGCAGGGTCGTCATCTGGTCGCGGTGACCTCTCAGGTCGGCCAGGATCACCTCGACCCTCGCCGCCTGTAGGGTCGCCGCCTGGCCTCGGGCGAGCATCCCCGCCGCGGTGACGTCGACGCGGGCGAGGGCAGAATGATCTTCATCTCGCAGGCGTAGCGGTATGATCGTTTCGGCCATGACCCCGAGCCCGCTCTGCCTGAAGCACTGTAATGCGGTGCAAGCCCGTTGGCTGTATACGAGCATGCTACGATTTTAAGTCAATGGCCGGCTCCATCAACGCGTTCTGACCGACGGCTCTATATGGCCCATGATGTGTTCGTCAGACGGTCCGGCTGCAGACACTGACCGCATAGCTATGTCCACCTGCCACCCGAGACGCTCCGCACGGGGTCGCGTCGCTGATCGTCGCCCGCTATTTCTCGGCAGCTCATTGGCGATGCGTCCCGCGGTAGATCTGACGATGGTGAGAGGTCGGGACACATAATGTTTTGATGCGGAACGGCGCGCCGATGCGGAACGCGGATTGGGCCTTCGCTGTCGAAGAAGCGTGCGTTGCCGTTTGTATCCTGCGTGTGCGGGCACACACCGGTCTGCCGACGTCCCCCGCCCACCGGATCGATTGTGCGCAATCCTAGTTGTCAGTTGCTTCCGGAGTTTCCTGCCGCACCAAACCGTCAGGGAATCACCGTGAACAAGCTCGCTCTAGCCGCCGTCATTGCCTCGGCGTTCGCGACACCCGCTTACGCGCAGGCCGTCTTCGAGACCCCGAACAGCACCACCGTTATCGTCCCGCCCTGCGCACCTGGCGTGGTCACCCGCCAGCCCGGTTCGACCGGCGATGCGCCGGCAGCAACTTATTCCCCAACTGGCCGTGCCGCCGATGGTATCGCCACGGACTCCGCAGTTGCCGGCAATGAGGGGCAGCCCTCGCGGGTCGGCTCGACCGGCAGCGGTGGCGGGAAGTGACGATTTAGACACAGGCACGGAACAGGCTTTGCTTCAGCACACGCCAGTTCGTTCCTGAGACTGCGGACCTCCTCAGCCCCGCCGGCTCAGCCGCGCGGGGCTTTTTCGCGCAATGGGCGGACGCACCCTAGCGCGGGCGGACATGTGTCCCCAATTCCCTTCCATCAGTGAAGCCAGCGCTCAACAGGAGCGATCAATGCCTATCGCAGCTGTTTGCGTGATTGGAATTCTAGCCGGCCTCGTCGAGTTCGCTTGCCTTTGTTACGAGGCCCCCGAAACCAACGACGAGTGACCTACGAGCTGACGCCGCAGAGCATATCGTCCGAAGTGGCCAGACCAACTGTCACTTCCCGCCAACGCTGACACTACGGGCCATGACCCAGCCGTGGTCACAGGGACCGGTGTACGTTTGCTCGACGGGTACGAGGATCGTCGTTTGGCAGCCGAGCGTCGCAGAACCGTAGACGACGCCGAGCCACGGCCCGAGTTTTTCGCAGACCACCACCATGTCACCGTCGTGCAGGCGTCCGATCTCGCGGAACGGCGCTTCGCCCGGCCCGCTCTGTACTGGGAGAAAGCCGTCCGGCGCTGATCCGACTTCGACGACGTGTCCTTTCTCGGGGCAAGCGTCATCGCCGATTGATCCATGCATCAGGATCGGCACGTTCAGGGGCGCTGTCTCAGCCAGGGCGAGACTGGGCAGCACAAGCGTGAGAAGCTGCCCAAGCCCTAACGCCATCAGGGTCGAGGATTTGGTGCGTCGCATCCCATGCCCGCGCACCGCTGACCTACTTGCCACCGCCAGCCTTGTAGGCCGTGATAGCGCGGCGGCAGTTCTCCGAGATCTTGTCCATGTTCTTCTGGAAGCAGGCATCCATCTCCGGGCTGTTCGGATCGTTGCCGGTGCAGAAAGTCACCGCATCACCGGAGCAATAAGTCTTCAGATCCTTGTTGCCCCGCGTGGTCTCCGGCGCAGCAACTGCGGCCACGCTCCATGCGAGAAGACTGGCGGTAAAACCGAGAGCGATGCGGGTGGTGCGCATGATGGCTGCCTATCACGAGAGATGGCGGTATCGAGAGCGCACCGGCTTGTCCGATCCATGCACCGCTGGAACCCATTCTGCAGGCCCGAGCAGGCGGGAAGATGGCGCTGCCAGTATTACCTCAGCGGCACCAGGGAGCGGCCCCACACCACCGGAGAGGGGCTTGGTCGATGGCTCCGGTGGTCGTGGGATCGGCAGACGGAAGGTGTGCGATCGTTCGTTCCGCGGGGCGGTTGGCTTCCACCAGCTTCCCGGCCGACAAGCAGCACAGTGCGAGGGCGGCGATCCAGAGAACGCCTCTCAGGGTTCGTGTCGTTCGCTTAGACATATCGACGACGGTGACGGCCGTCGGTTAGCGAAACCTTGCACGCCCACGATGCGTCCGGCGGGTGCTTAGGACTGGACCCGCGTGTTGGCGATTATCGAGGGCCGCGAGCCGGCGCTTGCGTTCTCCAGTCCCGCCGCACCGATCCTCACGGGACGGCCCGGCCAACGCCGGGAACTGGTCCACGATTGCCTATCGTCGCATGCTAGCCCGCCGCATGCTTTACGGTGTCGCGAACGACTCAGGCGGGCTGACGGGAGGATGCGGGACTTCAGCAGGCGCGGTAAGCTGGCGCCGTCAGCTCACTCGCGGCTGAGGGCCGGCCATTGCGTGATGACCGACGCATCAGCCGGCATATAGGCGTCGACGATCGCACCCTTGCGGCTGACGACGCAGATCATCGCCGCCTGGCGCACTTCGTACATCATCGGCCGCTCGTAGGCGATGCGGAACAGCACCGGCGCGAAGTAGTCGCCCTTCTTGTCAGTCCGATCCGCGCCCGCCGAGACCGCCTCGACCTGCTTCATGCCGGCCTTGGTCGCTTCGCTCAGCACGGTGGCACGACAGGTATCCACCGTGCGGTTGCGGCCCGGAACCTCCGGAAGAGGCTGCCCAATGGTTTGCAG
>NZ_JAKSYM010000127.1 GCF_022829545.1 Methylobacterium sp. J-030
GTGCCCGCCCTACTGCTTTGGCTTCTGGCTCGGCGGAGCCGACTGATCGGTCTGCGGCTCCATCTTGGACGAGTCCGCCTTCGTGGGCGTGTTGTTCTCGGCCTTCTTGTCGTCGCAGCCAGCCACGCCGATGGCGAGCAGGGCGATGAGAGCGAGGGGCTTCACGGCGTTCATGGCGGTCTCCAGCCTGTCCGGTGTAGGGCGCGGTGAACGCCGGGCGGATCAGGACTGTTCCGGTGCCGTCTCTACCGCGCCTTCAGGGCCGGACACCGCCGCGTCTATCAATGCGCAAACACAAAGCCATTGATCACGAATAGAACGCCAGCGAATGCCTGGGAACGCCCACGGACTATACTTGTGGATATTAGACAATTTGACGGATCCGCCCTATATTTAGCAGATCACAGTCGAGCG
>NZ_JAKSYM010000129.1 GCF_022829545.1 Methylobacterium sp. J-030
GGATCTTGCCTGCACATCGCCACCGGGATCCAGCGCTTGGCCGACGCGAAGCTGATCGCCGCGGTACCGGATCTCACGACCGTCCTGCTGCGGCTCCTGACCACGCCCGAACTGATGCGCGACGACCTCGCCCCGAACACGCGCGACGCCGTCACGGTCGCCCGTGACCTACTGGTGCGGGTCGCCCCACACCTCGAGATCGGATCGTGAGGGGCAGGGCCACGTCGGGCTACCGGTCACTCTGCCCGTGGCCGGCGGCCGGCGCGCAACGGCTGCGGTCGCGCCGCCCCCCGCGGCGGGGCGGCCAGCAGGTCGGCAACCCGCACAGCCAGGGCCTGCCCCATCGCCTCCAAGGTCGCGATGGTCCCGTTCTCCGAGCCGCGCTCGACCCCGCCGCCCCAGCCCGGGTCGATCCTCGCGGCGAGCGCCACCCCCTGCTCCGACCTCCCGCGTTCGACAGTCAGCTGCCGCAGCTGCCAGCCCTAGCTCTCCCGCCCGTCCTTCGTCCGAGACCGCACAGCCAGCGCTCTACCC
>NZ_JAKSYM010000135.1 GCF_022829545.1 Methylobacterium sp. J-030
GAGCTGTGGCATGTCGAAGCCGACTGGCTCACCGACGAACAGCTGCTGGTTCGCGCTGTGCTTGCTGGTTTGAGGGATGGCCCAGGGCGCGCTGAATAGGCCTCGGACATGCTCGCAGATCGCATTCTCCAAGCCGTGGTAGCCCTGCGCGCGGCAGGTCCTCGGATCGAGGCAGTGCCCGGCGCAACCAACATCTATCGGATCGCAGGCGGCGAGGCGGTGACGGGCGCGGTCGTATTGGCGCTGGCCATTCGGCTTGGGCTGATGGATGCGCCGGGCCGCGATCGGTGATGCCCCTGCCAACCAAGAGCGGCGCTCGCCCCCGCCCGGACATCCGCCCACGCGTGCTGGCCGCGCTCACGCCGGAGCCGGCGACCGAAACCGAGATCGCCGAGCGCGCCGGTCTGCCCGGTCGGGAGCGAGTCCTGCACGCGAGTCGAGCCCTCGCCCGCCTGGAGGCGGACGGCCTCGCCGTCAGGGGGGGGACTCGGCAGGCCCCGCGCTGGTCCGCGGCCACCGCTTCAGCCTCGGCACGATCCGAACCCGACTGCGCAGCCTGATCGCGTGCGTTGGCCTCGCCGCTTTCGACCCTTTGCGGAACCTGGGAACGTCCGCTCTCAGGCTCCCAAGAAGGAGCGTCGGACGACTGGGTTGGGTGGATTTCAGCCTGTCCGCTTCTGGATGGCGAATGCATCGAAGCGGACATATCCGGGACCCGGCCACGACCCGTTGCAGACGATAGACCCCTTTGCCGATTAGGACGGCTCGTATGACGGAACACACGAGCATCCACGTGCGCCGCGCTGATCATGTTGGCTTCGCGGTCGCCTTCCTCGACGAGGCCCTTCGTTTCTGGGTCGATGGGCTCGGCGCGCAGCTCGTGCGGACGGGCGAGATGGGGGGCGAGTTCCTTGGTCAGGTGACCGGAGCACATGGGGCGAAGGTGCGCTTGGCGATCGTTTCGCTGGCGGGGCAGACGATCGAACTCCTGGAGTATCAGGGTTCGGACCGACCAAGCGTGCCAGCCAAGCCGTTCGACCCGGGCTTCGCGCACCTGGCCCTCGTGGTCGATGACATCGACGCGCTCCTGGTGCGGATCGCCGCCTACGGTTGGAAGGCGCAAGGCATTCCGCAGCCGATCGCGAGCGGTGCGCGGGCTGGAACGCGGGTGATCTACGCTGTTGGCCCTGACGGCGCGACGATCGAGTTAATGCAGCCGCCAGCCTCCGTTCAGGATCTCTGATGCCGCCGGGCGGGGGACCGCTTGCCATCCCGATCTGAAGTCGACAGGTGCCCGGCGAACGACCGCTTCAGAGAAGCCTCGACGGCAGTTCGGACCAAGGTGGGTCGCCAGCGGAACGTCCGCATATGCCTGCTCTCCGAAGCTCCGGTTCGGATCTCTTCTAGCCTCGTCGGCATGGGCCGACGAGGACTAGAGCCCCGCAACCGGACCTACTTGATCTGATCGCCCAAAAGCACACGAAGCGGGCTGACCGGACCGAGGGGTATAAGTCGAAAATCCATCAGCTTTGCCCGACCGAAGGGGAGTTTTTCTAGAATAATCTTCGCTTGGTTTACGTCAGAGACGTTCATCAGGAACACGACGCCGCTTTGATCCTGCTTCACAAACCATTGGTCGATCTTCCCGTCGAGGTACACAAGCACCGTCGCCCTGACTTCGTCGGGTAATATCCTCTGCCAGTCCGCCGTCTTGGCCGTTTCGGTGAAGCTGCCGATGGCGAGAACCTTTGTCGTCGGAACGGGGCTTGGCGCCGCTAGGTGCCTAGGTTCAGATGTAGATTGTCCTTGCGCATGAGACCTATCTGGCACAACCATCAGGGCGATTATGGCGAATAGCCCGAGCCCACGACTTGCCACGCGACGAGCTGTCGTTTGGATGGCAGGATGTTTCACGACAACATCTCCGCCGCCACGAGGGCTGGCTCATCAAGTTGCAGCCAGTGCCCGGCCGGAAGCAGATGAAGCGAGGACCTCTTCAGATAAGAGGCGTACTCTCGGGCGTGGTCGGCGTTCAGATAGGGGTCGTTCTGACCCCAGATCACCTTGACTGGGATGTCGAGCTTGCCAAGCTCTGGGATGCGTGTCGCGTTGCGCTCCAGCTCGCCGAAGAACTGCGCGGTCATCTGCGCGAAGGCTGGCCCGGCACCGTCCTCGCGGAAGTTCTTATCGATGACGGGTCCGAGGAAGGTGTCGTAGTGCGCCTTATGCTTGTCCGCGAGGTGCTGCTTGAAGGCCTCGCGCTGGAAGTTGATGACCCATCCAAACTGCTCCGGGCTTTGGATGAGAGCGCCGGAGAGAGCCGCGAGGCCGGGCGTCGCAAACAGGGTGATGAGTTCGGGCCACCGGGCGACCGATGAAGCGGCAAAGGCCGCGTTCAGCACAACAAGGCCCGCCGTCCGATCGGGATGGTCAATCGCGAAGTTCAGCGCAGCGGCCCCGGAGGAGTCGTGCGCGACAGGCACGATCTGTCCTAATCCGAGTTGGTCGACTACGGCTTCAAGATCGCCCAGCTGCTGTCGAAAGCTGTATTGCGCCCCAGCGGGCTTATCCGATTGGCCGAAGCCCAGGAAGTCGAAGATCACCACACGACGGCCGGAAGCCGTGAGATGGGGCACCAAATCGTCGTAGATATGCAAATTATCAGGAAAGCCGTGCATCATGACGAAGGCCGGACCGCGACCTGCATACTCACGGGCATAAACCTCACCCAGCGAGGTTCTGATGCGGTGATCTCGGTGTTCGCCAGGTTTTGCGGCTTGGTCGGAGGAAACTAGGGTCATCGTCGAACTCCTTCTGTGGTGTATATGCACCATACGGGGAAATCTAGTCTAGGCTCCGCCTAGGATGCGATTGGCGATGTCTGTCACAACGACCGTTCCGGACTCTCCGAGCAGTCGTTTCGACTCTGCCTGTGCCGTCCGCCAAGCCGGTGCGCCCTTGCTTAAGAGCGCCTTGCCTGCCTCGGTGAGAACTAGCGGACGGGTTCGACCCTTGATGCGCGATAGATCCTCCTCGACCCATCCCGCATCTACGATAACCTTGAGATTACGGGACAGGGTGGAACGATCCTGCCTATGGAAGCGCCCGATATCCGCTCGGCTCGCCGGTGCTATGCTGCCTATGACGGCAAGCAGAACGAACTGTGCCGAACCGATACCTAATGTCGCCAGCGCTTCATCATGAATGGCAGTGATGACACGGGATATCAGCCGCGTTCGCAACAACACACAGCTGCTGCTTATCTCCGATAGGATATCGCTGACATTACCCTGGCCGGCTTTCGTCGTCATGCGACCAATATGGTGTATATGCATCTTGGTGTCAACGGCAGTCCGGGATGTCTCCGAAAGGAATAGGTTGAATCCCCCTCGATGGGCTGCGGCCGCGCCCCCGCCTCCGGATCGACGATAGCGTGATGACAACGGGCATACTTCGGGGGATGATGGCGATGGAACCGCAGCGGGCCTCGATGATAAGGCGCCGCGCTGCCGACACCCCAAGGCGATTGGCAAGCGGGCGCGGTGATGTGCTCAGATGCTTTTATCCTGTGCCGCCGCGAGATCCTGAGTCGCTTAGGCGTCGTTCCATCATGCTGGTCGCCGGTTATCAACGCCCACAGCAGGTGGACCACATCCTATCTCTGATGCCCGCCGTTCCGAGTCCCGCAATAAGTGTCGCCGGAAACACCGCCTTGACTGAATGGTGCATATACACCATGTTGCGGCTGTCGATAGAGCCGCACCTGCAGGAGAACCCGATGACCGTTCAGCCCGCCCTGCCTTTCTGGCGTCGGCTCTGGCACCGATTAGTCGACTTGGAAGCAGCCGCAGCGGAGGCATCCGACGAAATTACAGATCGACGTCTCAATGATATAGAACGCAAGCTCAAGCATTTGACGATCGAAATACGAGATTTGCGCATGGATAATCCCTCACGATGATCCGCAATCTCCGAACATAGCCGTAATCCCAAGCATGAAATTTCGAAGGTCGCCGATCATGAGCGCTACCGCCAATCACCTGAGCTATACAAGTCGATGGCTCACAGCTGATGCAGTACAATTCGTGGAGCTCAGCTCAGGAGAGCGCCTGCGATATGTGAAGACGGGATCTGGACCGGACCTCGTCCTCATGCATACCGTGCGCACGCAGCTCGACTTGTTCCAATTCGTCGTTCCGCGGATTGCGCCGCATTTCACTGTCTATGCCTTCGATCTCCCGGGTTTCGGTTGGTCGGACATCCGTGACGGCGCCATCCCCGACGAACCGAGCCTGCGTGCCAAGATGAAGGAAGCATTGGCGCTCCTGGCACTTACCCGCCCGATCCTCGTGGGCGAGTCGATCGGGGCAACCCTGTCGCTCTCGATTGCAGCCGACCTTGGGCAAGGCGTCGCGCGCGTCGTAGCGTTCAATACCTACGACTACCTGCCTGGCCTTGAACGGGCGAACCTGTTGGCCTCGGTCATCGTGAAGAGCGTCCGCGCACCGATCATCGGTCCGGTGTTCGCAGCCCTCGAAAATCGCCCGATCCTAGCCGGCATCATGAGCGGCGGCGTCTATGACCCAAAATCGTGGCCAGCCGATCTGCTTGATGAATTTAATCGTGTCGGTAAACGAAAGGGCTATCCCGCTGTCGCCCGCGGCGTCATGAAGGCGCTGCCGAGTTTCGTAGCCGCTCAGGCTTCGTATTCGAGGATACGCGTGCCGGTTACGCTCGTCTGGGGGGAGATGGATTGGTCGAGCTTGCAGGATCGGGCAGCGGTAGAACGCGCGGTCCCGGCGCCTAAAATCATCAATCTCGGCAGATCAGGGCACTTCATCTCTGTCGAGAAGCCGGAGGATTTCGCGGACATCGTCGTAGAAGCAGCGAACCGCAGGCCGATCCAGTAGCCCCAGCGAACGCGGTAGGCAGACCGTCCGGAGCGGCGAAATCGCCCCGGCGGACGTCCACACCACGCTTGGCCAGGCCAGCCGCCTTGGCGGGGTCGTGAGCGCTGGCCGCAATCGTTCCGGCCGGCAGACGATCAAGCAGCCCCGAGACGACAGCGCTTCCAAGTTAGCCGGTGGCCCCTGTGACGAGGATCATGGTCGAGCACTCCGTTTCGACGCTTCGTTCACGAAGGCCGAGGGGGCAACACATAGAGCCGTCTGACTGAGGGGAACCACTCCAACGTTGACCGGAACTGCGGAACGGCCAACGGATGGCTGCTTTCGGGAAGCGCCGATGCATGCCGGAACGGCTGTCGTGGAACGGATGCCGAACATCCGCTTTCGGACGCAAGGCCGGGGTCCGCTTGCCACCCTAAACGGAAGTGACGGACGCCGATCACCCGCCCTCACGCATACGCCACCGGCAGCTCCCCCACCTGCGTCGTGTAGCGGGGCGTGCGCATCTCGAACTTCGTGTTCCACTCCCGACGGCTCACCAGCCCCGCCCGCGCCGGCACCACCGCGCCTCGGCCCCAGCGCGCGTTGCACGCGTCCATCGCCGCCATCAGCGGCCCCGAGCGCTCACGATCGAGCGCGCCGATCAGCGCCCGCGGGCTGTGCGACAACGGCACGAGGTCGTTCGTCACGATCCCGGCCTTGCTGTACCGCCACGGCCGGTCCCCCGGCTCGCGCCACGTCCGCGCCACTCCGTGCCGCGCCGCCTTGATCAGCGCCAACGTGTCAGACGTGTGCTCCGGCAGGGTGACGGTGGTCGAGACCGAGCGCATCGGCGCGCCCCGGTCGTGCTCGCTCGTGTGGTAGAACACCGTCACGTGGTTGGTGCCCAGCCCCTCCCGCCGCAGCTTCTCGCCGAGCCGCGTCGCGTGGGCGGCGACCGCCTCCTCCAGTACCGCCCGCTCGGTGATCCGGCCGGAGAACGAGCGCGTCACCGCGCAGCCCTTGCGTCGCGCCGGCACCAGCTCCAGCGGCAGGCAGGCCAATCCACGCAGCTCGTGGATGATCCGCTCGCCCACCACGGTCAGCCCCTTGCGCACCGGACGCGGGTCGAGGTCGCGCAGGTCCGCCACGCTCTCGACCCCCATCGCCTCCAGCTTTGCGAGCGAGGCCCGGCCGATGCCCCAGACCTCGGCCACGTCGATCCGACACAGCCAGTGCGCGTAGGCGGCCGGGTCGGTCAGGTCGCACACGCCTTCCAACACCGGCACCGTCTTGGCGATGTGGTTGGCGAGCTTGGCCAGCGTCTTGGTCGGGCCGATGCCGACGCAGGTCGGGATCCCGGTCCAGGCGCCCACCGTGGCGCGCAGGTCCCGGGCGAGCTCGACCCGCAGGCCCGGCGCCACGTCGGTGAGGTTCAGGAAGCTCTCGTCGATCGAGTAGATCTCCACCTGCGGGCTGAACTGGCGGTAGACCGCGTTGGTGCGCCCCGACATGTCGCCGTAGAGGGTGTAGTTCGACGAGAACACGCGCACGCCCTTCACCCGGCATAGGTCGCGGATCTTGAAGTACGGGTCGCCCATGCGGATGCCGAGCGCCTTGGCCTCGGCTGTCCGGGCGATGGCGCAGCCGTCGTTGTTCGAGAGCACGATCACCGGGACGGTGGCGAGCTTCGGGTCGAACACGCGCTCGCACGAGCAGTAGAAGCTGTTGCCGTCGATCAGCGCGACGGCGCGGCCGCCGCCGATCCGGTCGCGCAGGCGAGCCTCCGGCGTGCTCACGACGCCTGCCCACGGGCGACGTGCCAGCGGATCGAGAAGCGGACCACGCCCCAGATCACGCCCTCGCCGAGTTCCTCGACCGCGAAGGCCGGCAGGTCCGGGTTGCAGAAGGCGAGCCGGGCGACGTTGCCCTCGACGACGAGGCGCTTGCACGACATCTGGCCGTCGATCGCCGCCACGACGATGCTGCCGTGCCCCGCCTTGAGGCTGCGATCGACGCAGGCGAGGTCGCGGTCGTAGATGCCGGCGCCCTCCATGGAGGATCCGCTGATGCGCCACAGGAAGGTGGCGGGCGGGTTCGGCACGAGCCAGCGCGGCAGCTCCAACGCATCCTCGACGAAGTCGTCGGCCGGCGAGGGGAAGCCGGCGCACAGCGCCTGGCCGATCAGCGGCACGCGGACGGCGTCGGGGCTGTCCACCAGCAGCGCGTCGATCCGGTTGAGGTGCACTCGCGTCTTCGCCATGTTAGAACAGACGAAGAACAAAACACCGGGCGGCGCGGTGGTTCAATCGGTTCGGGCTTCCTCACCGAAAGCGCGGTGGACGGGTGTGGATAGCGTGGGAAAACGCGAACGGCGCCATCACCTTGCGCCGACTTTCGCAGAAGCGAGGTGAGGATGGCGATGAAGACGGCGTTCGTGGTGCAGCCGTTCGAGCTGCACCGGAAGCGGCTGCGGCCGGCCCGGCAAGAGCCGGCATCGACGGAGAGCGGCGCGCTGAAGAAGGCCGAGAACCTCGCCAAGCGGATGCCGGGCGCGGCCGCGCTGAAGGTGGTGGCCGACGACGAGACCGGCGAACTCGAGGGCGTGACGATCCTGGGCCAGTGGGGCGAGATCCCGGAGGATTTTGCCGAGAGCTTGCAAGGCGGCTGATGTGGGCTCGGCGGCATGCGAACCATTCAGGTGCACGCGGCCGCCATCGCCTGGATCGAGGAGGTGATCGCCGCGAAGACGCGGCATGCGGCCGAGTATGAGGCGGAGCGGCGGGCCAGCGAAGTAGGGTGAGGACTCAAGGAATGATTGTGTCGACCCAGTCCGTGAAATCTCGCAACCGAAACCGCGGATAGTCGTGAGCGTTCGCAGGATAGGCAAAAGCCGCCTCTCTGGTTTTTGGTAGCAAGCGAAAATATTCATCCAGGCAAATTTTTAGCCGCTCCGCTTTGTGTCTGACGTTGTTTGAACTCTGTCCAATGTAATGAATTGTATAAGTGTTGGATGACGATTGCCAAGTCTCTCTCATCAGCATGATTACATTGACACGTTTTGAAGTGCGAAAAAATTTCTCACAAACATCGTTCAAATCTGTTCTGATGTCCGGACTTATCCCTGGCCATTGATACGGAATTTTGCAGAAGATCATATTAGCTGAGCCGGTAGGAAGATGGCGTCGCTTGGCATTTAGCGAGCTGACGACCCTTTTCGTGTTGAAGGCTACGGATTGCAGCTCGGTAACTTCGACGTTGATTTTCTCTGATCGGCCTAGAGGGCCATCGCTTACGAGCGGTTCAATTTCAATCGTGAAGTCGTAGTCCAATCCACGTTTTGGTATGCCTGGTGACGGCATGACAGAAAAGCCAATTTCACGACAGAAGCATGCCGCTGAGATTTCGAAGTACGTTGATCTTATCTCTCGCTCCCTGAGCCTTCTGCACAGCTCTGGCATGACAGCTTCGTTTCTTAGAATATAAAGAGAGGCCGCTAGCCATTCCAACCGTCTTTCAGATGGACAGCCTTCAACAATCGGAAAATCGGCAAACATGTATTCACGTACTTCAAAACTTGATACGAATTTTATGAATTCATAAGCAGCAAACGCATATTTCGCGCCTCGACAGTCATCTGGAATATTTTGGATGGCGCTAATCAGTTCGCGCGGTAACTCGGCCATTTTAGACGCCTGTGATTCCATGCGGAACGCAAGCTAAGCGTTGAACAGAGTTTTAGCTATCTGTTCCGCCTCATCGTAGTCCTCGAAAGAAATTCCCGCCGCGGGATAGGGGGCAATTTTCCAGGCCGATGCGGCCGCTGGCTTGCACCACCATACGCGGTTGCCGGCCGAAAGTTGAATTCGCTGATTGCCGTTGTAGATGATGAGCGCTGCCCATTCACCTCGCAAGAAACAGCGGATGCCGAACCTCATAACAACCCTCGCGCTGCCCGTATGAGTATCAAAATTTCGCCCACCGAGCGCAAACGGAAAAGCCCCGCGCGGCTGAGCCGCCGGGGCTGAAACGACGAAAGGCGCCCCCGGCCGAAGCCGAGGGCGCCTGAAGTGTGAAACAGGATGTGAAGCGGCGCTACCGTCGAGGCCCACTTTCCAGCGCATCGATCCTGCGCTGCTGCCGTTCGTTGAACGCGCGCATGTGTTCGTCGACCTCGCCGCGCAGCATGCCGGTCACCCGGTCCTGCGCGTCGTTGCGGGCGAGCACTTCGCTGCGGGACACGACGCGGTCCTCCAGGCGGTCCATGCGCGCCTTCATCTCGTCGAGGCCCTTCACGGCTCGCGCCTCCACCCGGCCGATCCGGTCGCGCATGAAGTCGTAATCGCGGTCCTGCCCGCGCCAGTGGACCTCGTGCTCGGCCCGCGTGACCTGGTTGGCGGCCAAGCCTTCGATCCGCTTGTCGGCCTTCTCCTGGATCAGCAGGAGCGAACTCTTCAAGTCGGCCTGTCCATCCTTCAGGGGGTAGAACGCCAAGCCGCCGATGAGCGCGGCGACGGTCACGCACGTGCCCATCGCGCCCCAGATCACCGCCCAGGGCGTGGCGCTGCGGCGGTCGAGCTTGTCGCTCAGGGCGCCGACGGCCTTTCCGACATTGTCCAGGATCAGACCGAAACCGTCGAGGCGCGTCTCCTGCCGTTCCAGGCGCGCCTCCAGATTGCCGAGCGGCGGCTGCATCTGCTGAGTCTGCTGGAGGTTCTGCGTCATGATCCTGGCCCCCAAGGCCGGAGAGCCGCGCGCCGGTGTTCCGGTCGCGCGCCGATGCCCCGCTCGCGTGTGAGAGAGAGGTCGTATCGAGGTTGGAAGCCCGTGAAACTTTCACGGGCTTGGAGGGCCGCTCAGGGCTTGGCGAAGTCGCGCTGGACCGCGTCGATCCAGGCCTGTGCCCGCTCGCTGCAGCGACGCTTTTGCCGGTCGAGCACCTTGGCCCGACCGATGATCCGGACGACGTCGGCCCGGGTCAGCGATCGATCCGGGATGTCCGGGAAGCTCGCGCGCACGCAGGCCTCGACGCCATCGGGCGGCGCCGGCAGCGTCACGCGGATGTCGGCCGGCGCGGCCGGATCGATCGCGGGCGGCTCGATGCTAGAGCTGGCGCAGCCGCCGAGCCCAATCGCGAGGCAGGCAAGCGCCATCGCGGCGCGGATCATGGGCGAGCGCATCGGTGAGGTCCTTCAGCTTGGCGTGGTCGGCCTGCTCGGCCGCGAGGTCGCGGGTCGCCTGCTCGGCGAGATCGCGGGTCACCGCCTCGGCGAGGTCGGCCCGCTCGCGCTCGGCCCGCAGCGCCACGGCGTGGTCGTGGACGAGCATGCGCCGCGCGCCATCGGCCTCGGCCGCCTGCCAGGCCCCGGCGAAGGCAGCGAGGCCGACAGCCAGCGCCACCGCGAGGATGCGGGAGCGGGAAGGCAGGACGATCCAGCCGCCCACCAGGATCGTGAGCGCCGCCGCCAGCAGCTTCAGCGTCACCGGCGACACCGCGGCCCAAAACAGGGACGCGAACGCCATGAGGATGGCGGTCCAGGAGAAGTCGAACATCACGTGCGCGCTCCGGAAAGCTTAGGGAAGCGGCGCGCCAGGACCTCCGGCACGGGCCGGCCGGCATCATCCCAGCGCGCGTAGAGGCCGTAGAGGGCGCCGGCGATGATCAGCGCGCCGACCACCACGCCCAGCACCGTCCCGGCCTGGATGTGCCCGTTGGCGTCGTCGATCTGATCCTTCAGCCCGACGATGTCGCTGACCGTGACGAACGAGGCCCCGCCCGCCGCGATCGCCCCGCCCTGGACCGTGCGGCTCTGGGCGAGGTTGGCGTCACGCGTCGGCACCGCCAGCGGCTCGGCCGTGTCGAGGGCGGCCAGCGTGTCGTCGTCGAGCTCGCCCGTGACGGGCAGGCCGGCCTTCTTCTGCAGGAGCTGCACGGCGCCGGTGGTTCGGTCGCCGTGCGTGCCGTCGACCGCGCCAACGGGGTAGCGCAGCGCC
>NZ_JAKSYM010000141.1 GCF_022829545.1 Methylobacterium sp. J-030
AGACCATGTCGCCGATGCCGATGACCGGCTCGGCGGAGGGGCGGTGGTCGCCGAAGGAGGCGAGCAGGCTGTCGAGCGGGCGGCCGCGCAGGGCCTCGATCACCGCGGGGGTGACGTCGATGATCTCGTAGCGGGCCAGCAGACCGCCATCGGCGGTGGCCACCTCCGACCCCGCCTGGATCGCGCTCGCCGTCGGACCCGCCGCAGGCAGGTACGTGCAGCCCGACATCGCCGCGGCGGCGAGCAGGGCGAGGGGAAGTGTTCGCATCCAGATGTTGTCCATCGGTAGTGCCGAACCCGTGCCTAACTCATGGCGACCCGGGTGTCCGTAGCGGGTGAGCCACACTCCGCCCGGGACGACTGAGGTTGCCGTTTCATCCTCGCTAAGCACAGCTTTTTCGGGGCAGGTGAACGGACCGGGCGCAATTTCGCGCAGAACGTGTCGCGCCGGGGTCGGGCCGGATGCGGTTGCAGGATCGATCCCGGCGACGTCCCCTGCTTGAGCGGACGCGCAGCGCCCCGGGGATTGCGAACGCCGCCGACAGGACGCGACGATCGGTGAGCCCGCTCAGTTGGCCTGCCCGACCGCGGTGCTGATCTGGTTGTAGACGCCGCTCATCCGGTTCGCGTAGACGCGGATGCTCCCGGCCGCGACCAGGAAGATCAGGGAACCGATCAGCGCGTATTCGATCGCCGTGGAGCCGCGCGTGTCGCGGGCGAACCGCGCCACGCCAGCCGGCCGCACACCGGCGCCGGAGATTTCGGTTTGTGCGGACCTCTTGCCCGCGCCGCAGCAGTCCGGCTCATGCATGGTCGATACCGCTCTTCCGCCGCGTTCCGCCACCCCGGTCGGCGGCACGGCCCGTCGCCGGTTCTAACCACCCGGCGATTGCTGCGGTCTTAATGAAGTCTTCGAAACGGAATAGTCTTGCGTGAACGTTCGGTATTTTTCTCCGGACGCACCCGCGCGCGCGGGTGCGTCCGGATCGGTTCCGGCTCGATCAGGCGTGCCCGGCCTTGTGCCGAAGGTCATCGATCCGCTTCGAGGCCTCGGCCTTGTCGAGATCGGGATCGAACGCCTTGGGCTCCTTCGCCTCCTCCGACAGGGTCTTGAGGTAAGAGGCCTGGGCTCCGGTCATCGGCTCGCCGCCGGTGGTCCACTGGTCGGGATCCTTGATCTGGTTGGAGACGTCCTTCGGATCGGTCTTCGGGTTCGCTTCGGAGCCCTGGGACTTCGCGTCCGCCTTCGATGCAGTCTTCGCGGTCGACTGGGACATGGTCAATCTGTTCCTGAAATGTTCCGACTTCACGGGGAGAACGTGCGGCCTGGCGGGCGGTTCCGGTGATGCCGCGCCGCCGACGGGTTGTCCCCGGCCTTTCCTTCGCGACCCGCGATCCTATTGATGACGCACGGCGTCGGGGCGGACGCCGCGGTGCCACGGGGTCCGGATGATGTCCCAGGGGATGGCTGTGCACGGGACCGGACCGGCGACACCGGACGCGCAGGTGCTCATCGTGATGGGCGTCTCGGGATCGGGGAAGAGCACCGTCGCGGCGCTGATCGCCGAGCGGCTCGGCTGGACGTTCATCGACGGCGACAGCTTCCACGGGCCGGAGAACGTGGCGAAGATGCATGCGGGGCACGCCCTCGACGATGCGGACCGCGCCCCGTGGCTCGCGCGGATCGCGGCCTGGATCCAGGCGCGGCTCGAGGCCGGGGAGTCGGCGGTGGTGGTGTGCTCGGCCCTGCGCCGGGCCTACCGGGAGGGCCTGACCCGCGGGAGCCGCCGGGTGCGCCTCGTCTACCTGGCGGGGGACAGGGCGCTGATCGCCCGCCGCCTCGCGGAGCGGCACGGGCATTTCATGTCGCCCCTCCTCCTCGACAGCCAGTTCGCCGCGCTGGAGGCCCCGGGCCCGGACGAGCACCCGATCACCGTGGGGATCGCCGACCCGCCCGCGCTGATCGCGGACCAGGTGGTTACACGCCTCGCTCAGGAGAGGGAAGCAGGCCGATGACAGCGCAATCCGGCAAGGCCGCAAACATCGCCCTGGTGATCTCGGACGTCGACGGCACCCTGGTGACCGCCGACAAGCGCCTCACCGCCGCCACGGTCGCGGCCGTGGGCCGGCTGCGCGCCGCCGGGATCGGCTTCAGCATCGCCTCGGCCCGGCCGCCGGTCGGGCTGCGCGGGCTGGTGGCCGAACTCGGCCTCGAGCTGCCGATGGGGGCGTTCAACGGCGCCAGCGTGGTCCGGCCCGACCTGTCGACCATCGAGGAGCGGACGATCCCCGAACCGGCCGCCCGGGAGGCCCTCGACCGGCTGCTCGCCGCGGGGCTCGACGTCTGGGTGTTCGCGCGCGGGGCGTGGTGCCTGCGCGATCCGCACGGGCCCTACACCGACCTCGAGCGCCGCACGATCGGCGCGGAGCCCGAGGTCGTGGCCGATCTCGGCACCCTCATGGGGGCGGCCGCCAAGATCGTCGGGGTGAGCCGGGACCACGCCCATCTGGCGGATTGCGAGGCGCGGATCGGGGCGGCGCTCGCCGACCGAGCCACGATCCACCGCTCGCAGCCCTACTATCTCGACGTCACCCCGCCCCGGCTCGACAAGGGCCGCTTCGTCGCCTGGATGAGCGCGCATCTCGGCATTCCGCCGGAGCGGATCGCGACCTTCGGGGATGCCGGCAACGATCGCCCGATGTTCGCCCGCAGCGGCTTCTCGGTGGCGATGGGCAACGCCGAGCAATCCGTGAAGGCCGCCGCCAGCGCCGTCACCGACGGCAACGACGCGGATGGATTCGCGCAGGGCGTCGACCGGTTCATCCTTCCTTGAACGACCCCTCCGCCGCCGCGCGGATCGGTCCGGCGCCGCACCCGCGGCGAATGTATCGGGCCTGTGTCCGGCGGAGCACACGCCGCGTCCGCGCCGCGCCCGCCCACAGCTTGCCGAAGCGGGGCCGCTTTCCGGCCTCATTTGCCCGCGACCTAGCTTGACCACAGAACAAGCAGCACCGGGTCTCGGAATGCATCGCCTTCTCCTGGCCGCCTCCCTCGCGGTCGTGCCAGCCGCCGCCTTCGGGCAGGCGCACGACAACATCGACGCGTTGATCGAGCAGCAGGCCAAGGCGAACGGCGTTCCGGCGAGCTTCGTGCACGCGGTGGTCAAGCGCGAGAGCAACTACAACCCGCGCGCCAAGGGCGGCAGTGCGCTGGGTCTCATGCAGATCAAGCACGCGACGGCCCGCAGCCTCGGCTATACCGGCGACGCCGCGGGGCTCCTCGATCCGGCGACGAACCTCCGCTACGGCGTGGCCTATCTCGCGGGGGCCTACCGCACCGCCCAGGGCAATCTCAGCCAAGCCTATCACTACTACAATCGCGGCTACTATTACGCCGCCAAGCGCCAGGGCATCTCGACCGAGGTCGCCTCGGTGGTGGCCCCGGTCGCCGCCTCGGCGAGCGCCCTGGCGAGCCTGTTCGGCGGCGGCGCCGCGGATGCGAACGCTGCTGCGGCTCCGGCCCTGGCCTACGCCCCAACCGCCGCTTCGGTCGCGGCGCCGACCGAGACCGTGGAGGTGCCCCTGCCCCCGCGCCGCCCCGCCGCCCTCACGGGCACGATCCAGTTCGCCAGCCTGACCGTCGAGCCGGCCGCCGCAGCCCCGGTGGAGCAGGCCGCGCGGGCCGAAACCGTGGACGTGCCGCTGCCGCCGCGGCGGCCCGCCGGTTTCGGCGCAGCCTCCGCCGCCGCCGCCGAGCTCGCGGAACTGCGTCTCTCCCCTCAGGCCGAACCGGCGTCCGCGCCGGCCCCGATGACGCCCGCCGCCGCGTCGGCTCCCGTCGCCGAGGCGATCGAGGTACCGCTCCCTCCGCGCCGCCCGACCATCCAGATGCTGGCTGCGGCCGGGCCGCGGCGCGCGCCGGCCGGTGCGTCCGTCCAGGAAGCCACCGCGCTTCCGGTCGAGTAGGGTCGCCGGACCTGCGTGAACCTGGAATGCGCACCGGAATGAGCCTCTGCCCACACAAGGATCATGCTCACGCCTTGACCATCGGGGCGTTCCGCAACACATAGGCGCCACGCCAGCAGCGTGGTTGGGCCGGTGCGGCACGGACCGTCGGCCGGTCGCAGCGGCCGGACACGGGCGGCGCAACACAGAATCTTTGGGCGGGATACGCGAGTTGTCGCGCGCGGGCTCGGGCAGCGTTGTCCGAACCGCCGGGCGCGACCGACCTCGAAGCGGCGGGCATGCAGGGCACGGACTCTGCTTTCGAGCTGGCAGGAAAGCGGATTGCGCCATGACCGGCGTGGTGGAACAGGAATCGCACTTCCTCACGGACCTCGGGCGCCGCGTCAGGCACGCGCGCACCGTGCGCGGGCTCTCGCGCAAGGTCCTGTCGCAGACCTCCGGTCTGTCGGAGCGCTATATCGCGCAGCTGGAGGGCGGCCAGGGCAACGTCTCGATCATCCTGCTGCGGCGGGTCGCCAACGCCATGGGCGTGCGGCTCGACGACCTGATCACCGGCAACGACGCCCAGCCCGACTGGCCGCTGATCCGCGACCTCCTCGGCCACGCGAGTCCGGCGCAGGTCGCTGCCGCCAAGCAGGCGCTCTCCGGCGGCAGCCGGCCCGAGGCGGGCGACCGCCCGCGCGTCGCCCTGACCGGCCTGCGCGGCGCCGGCAAGTCAACGCTCGGCAAGCTCGCGGCCGAGCGGCTCGGCTGGACCTTCGTGGAGCTGAACGCCGAGATCGAGCGGGAGAACGCCCTCTCGGTGCAGGAGATCTTCGCGATCTACGGCCAGGAGGGCTACCGGCGGCTGGAGCAGGCGGCCCTGCGCCGCCTCACCGAGCATCCGGGCCCGCTGATCCTGGCGACCAGCGGCGGCATCGTGGCCGAGCCCCTGACCTACGACCTGCTGCTCCAGGCCTTCTACACGATCTGGCTGCGCGCCCGGCCGGAGGAGCACATGAGCCGCGTGCGCGAGCAGGGCCACCTCGCCACCACGGGCGACCACGCCTCGGCGATGCAGGAGCTGCGCGCCGTGCTGGCGAGCCGGGAGCCGCTCTATGCCCGCGCGCCCGCCACGGTGGACACCTCCAACATCCCGGTCCAGACGATGCTCGACCGGCTGACCTCGGCCATCGAGGCGCGGTTCGGGCAGACGGTCTCGGCGGTCGGGTGACAGCCATGCCGGCGACGCAGGCGCCGGCCTGATCCGACCCTTGATCGCCGCGCCGCGGCGCACCACGCTAGGACGGCCCTGACGAAGCCCGGTCTCAAAAGGTCTCGGACCGTTTGCGGGTGCAGGGCAGAGCCCCGCTGTCGGGCTTCGCCCATGGTGGGGCCCTGCCCCGCCTCCGCCGAAGGGATACGCCCTTCGGAATCCCGGGATCGGCCGATGATCCACGGTCCCGGGACACGCTCTTACTCGGAGGCTCGGACATGGGCGCCAGTCCCGGCCGCAACGCGGAGCCCCGCGGTCCCCCGCGCCCCGGTCCGGCCTGGTCCCGCCCGCCCCCCTGGGCGGAGGGGGTGCTGCGCCCGTGGCCGCAGCCCGCCGCCTTCATCGTGGCCACCGTCCTGACCCACACAACCCGC
>NZ_JAKSYM010000155.1 GCF_022829545.1 Methylobacterium sp. J-030
CGGGATCACCCTGGCGCAGGCGCTGGCCAAGGCGCGCGGCCTGTCGGACTTCGCCGCCGACCCGTCCGGCACCTTCATCTTCCGGTTCGAGCCGGCCAGCGTGGTGCGCCGGCTGAACCCGGGCTCGAAGCTGCTCGCCACGCCGCTGGTCCCGGTGGTGTACCGGATCGACATGCGCGATCCCAACAGCCTGTTCGTGTCCCAGGCGTTCCGGATGCGCAACCGCGACCTCGTCTACGTGTCGAACGCGCCGTTCACCGAGGTCTCGAAAGTGCTCACCGTCTTCAGCGGCGTGACGGGACCGCTCTCCTCTGTCGCCACCGCCTACTACTACGCGAAGTAAACGCGGGAGGACGGGGCGGCGGACCGCGGAAAAAAATCGCGTTTCCGCGCGTCCTCGCGTAAGGGCATTGGGTGCGGTGCGGGAATGCGGCGCGGATGCCGGATGCCGTCCACCTGTGGTTGCCGCGCGCAAGGATGCCTAGAAGAGCCCGATGAAGATCGGACGCGTCGTCCCCGCCAGCGGACCATTCCGGCCCGCGCTGATATCCCTGAGCCTGTGTGTCGCGCTCCTCCCGGCGGTGCCGGCGCGGGCCGACGTGGTGATCGGCGTGGCGGTGCCGCGCTCGGGGCCCTACGTGGCGGTGGGCGAGCAGGTGCTGCGCGGGGTCGAGGCGGCGGCCCGCGACGCCAACGCCATGGGCGGCCTCGACGGCCAGCCCGTGACCCTCGACGTGCAGGACGACGCCTGCGACTCCAACACCGCGACCGCGGTCGCCAATCACTTCGTCCGCGGGAACGTGCGCCTCGTCGTCGGGCATGTCTGCTCGAACGCCTCGATCGCGGCTTCCGACATCTACGCCCAGAACGGCGTGGTGATGATCACAGCGGCCTCGGTGGCGGCCCGGCTCACCGACCGGGGGCTGCCGACCGTGTTCCGGGTCTGCGGGCGCGACGACGATCAGGCCCGCCTGTCGGCTGCCGTGCTGGCCGAGCGATTCCGGGACCGCAAGATCGCGCTGATCCAGGACCAGACCCCGGCGTCCCGGGCGCTCGCCGCCGCCACCAAGGACAACCTCAACCGGATCGGCGTCAACGAGGCGCTGTCGCTCTCGTTCTCGCCGAGCGACGCCGACGATGCCGCCCTGGCCGACCGGCTCAAGGGCGCGGGGATCGACGTGGTCTATTACGGCGGCGATGCCACCGAGATGGGGCGCCTCGTGAAGGTCGCCGCCGACCGGGGGTTTCGGCCGCAATGGTTCGGCACCTCGGCGATCGCCACGCCGGATTTCGCCAAGATCGCCGGGCCCGCGAGCAACGGCGTCCTGATGATCTTCTACCTCGATCCGAGCCGCCAGCCCGCCGCCGCTGCCGTGGTGAAGGCCTTCAAGGCCGAGGGCGTGGACCCCACCGGCTCGACGGTCTACGGCTACGCTGCCCTGCAGGCGCTGGTGGCGGCCGGCAACTTCGCGCATTCTGTCGACCCGAAGCCGATCGCGCAGGCGCTGCACACGGAGCGGTTCGACCTCGTGCTCGGCACGGTCGGATTCGACGCCAAGGGCGACGTCACCGCACAAGGGTATGTGCTGTACGTGTGGAAGGATGGAAGCTTCACGCCGGCGGGGAAGTGAGCGCCCGTCCGCCCCGGCGGAGACCCCCTCTCGGGAGATGTGCGTTGGCAAGCCGCACGGACCAGGCCAGCGCGCCGTGGCGGCATCATCGGGCGATCCCCTCCGCCCCCCGCATCCTGAGGTGACCGGGTCGGCGGGCCGCGAAGGCGGGCGCCTGGCATCGCGCAGCGATCAGGAGCGTTCCGGCGAGGCCTGCGCTGCGCTCCGGCATCCGCGGATGCGGAGGGCTGGATGGCCATCCGAGGTTTCCCTGGCTTGGGCCGGGTCTTGCGATTCCGCCATTGACCGCCGGCCTCCGCCACGCTCCGATACGACCATGGACCTCGGTGGACTCACAATCCGATGCGCCGTGCCGCGCGACGCGGCGACGATCGCGGCCATACACACGGCCAGTTGGCGCGACGCCTATGCGACCCTGCTGGATCCGAGCTACCTCGCCGGGCCGATCGAAGACGAGCGACGTTCGTTGTGGTCGGATCGTCTCCAACACCCCGACCCTCGGAGGACGACACTGCTCGCGGAGACGGCGGATGCGACCGCGCTCGGCTTCGGATGCGTGTATCGCGATCTCGATCCGGCCTGGGGCAGTCTGATCGATAATCTGCACGTCGTCCCGCAGATGCGCGGGCGGCATATCGGGGCGCATCTCATGAGGGCCGTCGCGCGCTCCGTCGAGAGGGAGGCAGAAATGCGAGGGATCCACCTCTGGGTGTTCGAGGCCAACGAAGCGGCGTTGCGCTTCTATCGTCGTTTGGGCGGCGGCGTCGTGGAGCGCAGCGCGTCGCAAGTGCCCACCTCCAGAGGTACCCCGATCCTGCGGGTCTTCTGGCCGGACGTGGCCGCGCTGGCGGCCTGAAAGTTCGGAGGCGGGCGGAACGGCAAGGCCGCCCCGGTGGAAGCCCGCGCGGCGATGCCGGTCTTCGTCGGACTCGATCCGCGCGGAGCGTCCATCGATCCGGTGTGCTCAGGCCTTCGCCGCGTCCACCTCGGCCGCGTCCACCTCGGCCGCGTCTACCTCCGCTCCTCGCCCCAGCCCGCGCAGCAGCTCGGCGAGGTGCGGCCGCACCTGCAACTGCAAGGCGTGGAGCTGCCGGACCGCTTCGCTGAGCCGCCCCTCCCGGCCGAGTTGGGCATCCGCGAAGCCGATCATCCGAGCGTTCGGCCAGGCCGGCTCGCGCAGGGCGTGGAGCCGCACCACCAGGGCCTCCGCAGACGTCTCCGGTTCGGCCTGCGCGAGCAGCATCAGCAGCGCCGCGGTCGAGCGCGACAGGCCGTAATGGCAATGCACCAGCAGATGGGCCGCCCCGTCGAGGTCGCGTCCGAAAGCGAGGATCGCGGCGACATGCTCCGGCTCGGGCGGCACGAGCCCGTCGCCGGGGCCGAGGCAATCGTGGAAGTGCAGCGTCGTGCGGGTGTGGTCGCCGTAAGCCGCGAAGGCCTCCGGCTCCGGCGTGCCGGGGTCGAGGAGCGAAAGGACGTGGCTGACGCCGCGCGACCCGTGGCCGGCGAGGTCCTCCAGGCCGCAGACGGTGTGCAGGGTGACGGAGGGCGAGGTCTTCATCCCCGGCGCGTAGCACGGGCCACCTCCGGTTTCGAGCCGAGACGGAACTGCCCGCATCGCCCGCGGCTTTCGAAAACCGGCGCGGACATGCTAGCTGCGGCCGGCCAATCCGCGCCGGACGGACAGGACACGCTCGGACGAGATGCCGTTGGACGACACCCCTCTCGCGCACCCCCCCAAGGCCGGAACGCGGCGCACGCTCCTGGCCGCCGGCCTCGGGGCGGCCGTCGCAGCGCCGCTGGCCGCCCCGGCGCTCGCCGAGGGCGCTCCCGAGCTGCGCTGGCGCCTGTCCTCGGCCTACGCCAAGACTCTCGACATCCTGTTCGGCGCCTCCGAGACCTTCGGTCGGATCGTCGCCGAGGCCACGGACGGCCGGTTTCAGATCCGGGTCCAGGGTCCCGGCGAGCCGGTGCCCGCGGAGGGGCTGCTGGACGCCGTCGCGGCCGGCACCGTCGAGATGGGCCACGGGCCGGCGACGCTCGGCATGGCCAAGGATCCGACCTTCGCGCTCGCGACCGCCGTGCCCTTCGGCCTCAACGCGCGGGGCGCGGCCGCGTGGTGGCAGGCCGGGGGCGCGGCCGAACTGTTCGCCGAGGTTTTCGCGAAGGCCGGCCTCGTCTGCCTTCCGGGGGGCAACACCGGCGCGCAGATGGGCGGCTGGTTCCGGCGCGAGATCAAGAGCCTCGCCGATCTTCAGGGGCTCAAGTTCCGGATCGACGGCATGGGTGGGCAGGTGCTCACCAAGTTCGGCGTCCAGCCGCAATCCATCCCGGGGGCCGAGATCTACGCGGCCCTGGAGTCAAAGAAAATCGACGCCGCCGAGTGGATCGGTCCCTACGACGACGAGCGCCTGGGGCTGCAGAAGGTGGCGCCGGTCTATCATTATCCGGGCTTCTGGGAGGGCGGCGCGATGCTGCACTTCTGGTTCAACGCCGAGGCGTGGAAGGCGCTGCCGAAATCCTATCAGGCCGTCCTGCGGGCCGCCGCCGCCCAGGTGGGGGCCGAGGTGCAGGCCAGATACGACGCGCGCAACCCCCAGGCTCTGCGCCGGCTGGTCGCCGGGGGCGCGCTGCTTCGGCCCTTCCCCCAGGAGGTGATGGAGGCCGCCCTCAAGAACGCCAACGACGTCTACGGCGAGATCGCCGCCAAGAACGGGGATTTTCGCCGGGTCTACGAGGCGATGCGCACCTTCCGGAACGAGGAGTACCTCTGGTTTCAGGTCGCCGAGTACACCTACGACAACTTCATGATCCGCGCCCGGGCGCGGGGTTGATACGGTCGATGCCGCGTGGGTTCCCAAAGGGCGTGGCCCCAGCCCTTTGAAGGTGTGTTGCGCTCGCAAAGCCGGTGGCGACGCGTCGGTCACCCTGAGTTCATGACCGATATGAAAACATACCCGACCGTCGGGTTATGCCCTGCACCCGCAAAAGGTCTCGACCCGTTGAGACCGTGACCGTCATCGCGCGCGGTGTTCGGCCGCGGTCGGGCTCAATGCAGCTTCACCCGCGGCTCGGTGCGGCGGGTGAGGGCGCGCGCCAGGGTGTCGAGGGCGGTCTTGGCGGTGCCGTGGAGCGCCTGCTCGTGCATCTTGTACAGCGAGCGGTACATCATCCGGGCGAACAGACCGGCGATGAGCATGTTCTTGCCGCGCACGAAGCCCATCAAGCTGCCGACCGTTGAGTATTCGCCAAGCGAGACCAGCGACCCGAAATCCTTGTACTTGAAGGGCTTGAGCGGTTTGCCGTCGATCCTGGCCCGGATCTGGCCGACGAGGTGGCTGGCCTGCTGGTGCGCGGCCTGCGCGCGCGGCGGCACCGGCGTGTCGGAGCCCGCCTCGACCAGATAGGCGCAGTCGCCGAGCGCGAAGATGTCGGGATCGCGGGTGGTCTGCAGGGTCGGGGTCACGACGAGCTGGTTGGTCCGCGTCGTCTCCAGGCCGCCGATGCCCTGGAGGAAGGGCGGCGCCTTCACGCCGGCCGCCCAGACCACCAGCTCCGAGGGAATGAAGGTCCCGTCGGCGAGCTGCACGCCGTCCGCCCGCACCTCAGTCACCCGCGCCTTCACGCGGACGTCGACGCCGATCTTGTCGAGGAGCTGCATCACCTCGGCCGAGAGGCGCTGGGGCACCGCCGGCAGGATCCGGTCGGCCGCCTCCACCAGGGTGATGCGGATGTCCTTGCCGGGATCGATCCTGTCGAGGCCGGTGGAGACCACGTGCCGCAGGGTCCGGTGCAGCTCGGCGGCGAGTTCGGTGCCGGTGGCGCCGGCACCGATCACCGTGACGTGGAGCTGCCCGGGCCGGACCGGGCCGGCCTGGGTGTGGGCCCGCAGGGAGGCGTTGACGAGGCGCTGGTGGAAGCGCACCGCCTGGTCCTGGGTATCCAGCGCGATGGCGTGCTCGGCGACGCCCGGGGTGCCGAAATCGTTGGTGGTGGAGCCCACCGCCATCACCAGCGTGTCGTAGGGAACCGCGCGCTCCGGCGTAACCTCGCGGCCCTCGGCGTCGTGGCTCGCCGCAAGCTGGATCGTGCGCGCCGTCCGGTCGAGCCCGGTCATCTGCCCGATCCGGTAGCGGAAGCCGTGCATGTGGGCATGGTGCAGGTAGTCGACGGCGTGGTGGCCCACGTCGAGGCTGCCGGCCGCGACTTCGTGGAGCAGTGGCTTCCAGATGTGGGTGCGGGCGCGGTCCACCAGCGTGATATGGGCCCGCTTGCCCCGCCCGAGCTTGTCGCCGAGCTTCGTCACAAGCTGGAGCCCGGCGGCGCCGCCGCCGACCACGACGACGCGATGCAGACCCGACTCGTTCTCGACCGATGCCATCGACACTCTTTCCGCTCCCGCACCGGGATTAAAACGCCGGCCTGCTTACACGAGACGGGTGTCCGATTGCCACATCCGCCCGCCAAGCGCACGCCATGAGCGCGCGCCATGAGCGCGCGCAAGGACGCCACGCGTGACGAAGCCACGCGTGGCGGGACCGCGGCTTCCGGGTCACGCCTGCGGGGCTCCGGGCTGACGCAGGGGGTGCGCCTCGGCCACCGCCGGCAGGGCGAGGCATTCCGCGGCGATCCGCCCGACCGTCGGATAGGCTGCCGTATCGACACCGAAGATGCCGGTGCCGACCCAGAGGCTCACGAGGCAGAGGTCGGCGTGGCTCACCGCGTCGCCCTGGCAGAACCGGCCGGTCCCGGGCTCGTTGGCGAGTCGCGTCTCGAGGGTCCGCAGGCCGCTCTCGAAGGCGTTGCGCAGGAAGTCGAGCATCCGCTCCCGGGGCAGGTCGTAATGCTCCATCAGGAAGGTGCGGACCCGCGGCACGTAGAGCGGGTGCGTGTCGCAGGCGACCACCTGCGCTAGGGAGCGCGCCCGCGCCCGGGCCCGGGGCTCCTCGGGCAGGAGGCGCACGCCGCGCGTCGTCTCCTCCAGGTAATCGAGGATCGCGAGCGACTGGGTGAGCGGCGGCCCGTCGCCGTCGAAGAGCGCGGGCACCGCGCCCTGTGGGTTGATCGTCCGGAACTCCGGCTTGTGCTGGTCGCCCGCGTCGAGGTCGATGAAGGTTTCCTCGTAAGGGATCCCCTTCATCTTGAGGGCGATCCGCACCCGGAAGGCGGCGGCCGAGCGCCAATTGCCGTACATGTGCATGAGACGATCTCCGGAGGATCGGTGGAGCACAGCCGAGTTTGCGTCCCGCCGCAAGGGGGCGCGTTCGCGGCGGCGACCGGGGGCGACAACCGGAAGCGGCGCGCCCATATCGGATGCCCGTCCCGGAGACCCGATCCATGGCCGATCAGCCTGCCCCCCGCGCATTCCTCCCCCTGTCGATCGCGGTGCTGACCGTGTCGGACACCCGCCGCCCGGAGGACGACCGCTCCGGCGACACGCTGGTCCAGCGACTGACCGATGCGGGCCACCGGCTCGCCGCCCGGTCGATCGTGCCGGATGAGGTTCCCGCGATCCGGGGGCAGGTGGAGGCGTGGCTGCGCGATCCGGGCGTCGACGTGGTGCTCACCACGGGCGGCACCGGCTTCACCGGACGTGACGTGACCCCGGAGGCGCTGGAACCGCTGTTCGAGAAGCGCATGGACGGCTTTTCCGCCGTGTTCCACCGGATCTCCTACGAGAAGATCGGCACCTCGACCCTGCAGTCGCGCGCCACCGCGGGGGTCGCGCGGGCGACCTACGTGTTCGTGCTGCCGGGCTCGCCCGGCGCCTGCCGGGACGCCTGGGACGGGATCCTGGCCCAGCAGCTCGACTACCGGCACCGGCCCTGCAACTTCGTGGAGATCATGCCGCGGCTCGACGAGCACTTGCGCAGGGGGGCGAGCCTCTCGGTGTGAAGCGCGACGCCTTCCCGCCCCCGCAGAGGGGGGAGCAGACCTGCACCGCGTTCTGCGATCCGCTCGACCCCGAATCCCGTCGGACCGGCGCTACGCCGCGTTCCCCTCCTTCCGGCGCAGCACCGAGTGCTTCCGCCCGTAGAAGAAGTACACCACGAGCCCGATCGCCATCCAGATCACCAGCCGCAGCCACGTGTCGAGCGGCAGGCCGGCCATCAGCAGCAGGCAGAACAGGATGCCGAGGATCGGCACCATCGGGACGGCGGGCGCCTTGAACGGGCGCTTCAGGTGGCGGTTGGTCCGGCGCAGGTAGATCACCGAGCCGCAGACCAGGATGAAGGCCGCGAGCGTCCCGATGCTCACCATCTCGCCCAGGATGTTGATCGGCACCAGGGCCGCCACCAGCGCCACCGCGACCCCGATCAGCGCCTGGCTGCGGTAGGGCGTCTGGTAGGTCGGGTGGACGTGGGAGAAGGTCTTCGGCAGCAGCCCGTCCTGCGCCATGGTGAAGAAGATCCGGCTCTGGCCATAGAGCAGCACCAGGATCACCGTGGTCAGCCCGGTCAGCGCCCCGAGCTTGATCAGCATGGAGAACCAGCCGATGCCGATCACGTCGACGCCCTTGGCGATCGGGTCGGGGACGTTCAGGTCCTTGTAGGGGACCAGCCCGGTCAGCACCGCGGCCACCAGCACGTACAGGATCGTGCAGACCGCGAGCGAGCCCAGGATGCCGATCGGCATGTCCTTCTGGGGCCGGCGGGCCTCCTGGGCGGCGGTGGAGACCGCGTCGAAGCCGATGAAGGCGAAGAACACCACGCCGGCGCCGCGCAGAATTCCGCTGTAGCCGTACTGTCCGAAGGTGCCGTCGTTCGGCGGAATCAGGGGGCTCCAGTTCGCCGTGTTCACGTGGCCCCAGCCCAGAGCGATGAAGGCCACCACCACGGTGAGCTTCACCGCCACCATGATGTTGTTGAAGCGCGCCGATTCCTTCGTGCCGCGCATCAGCAGGAGCGTGATCAGCGCCACGATCAGCACGGCCGGCAGGTTGAACAGGGCGGTGCCGCCGCCGTCGATCGCCGTGCCGGGCGCGTGTGCGAATTGCGCCGGGATCACGATGCCGACATCCTTCAGGATGCTGGTGACGTAGCCCGACCAGCCCACCGCGACGGTGGCCGCCCCCATGGCGTATTCCAGGATCAGGTCCCAGCCGATCAGCCAGGCGAAGAACTCGCCCAGCGTCGCGTAGGTGTAGGTGTAGCTCGATCCCGCCACCGGGATCAGCGCCGCCATCTCCGAGTAGCACAGGCCGACGAACGCGCACGCGATGCCGCCCAGCACGAAGGACAGCATGATCCCCGGCCCGGCATATTGCGCGGCGGCCGTGCCGGTCAGCACGAAGATGCCGGCACCGATGATCGCGCCGATGCCCATCGCGGTGATCGACAGGGCGCCGAGCGATTTCGAGAGCTGCTGCTCGCCCTCGCCGCTCTCGATGATGGCGTCGACGGATTTCCGCCCCATCAGGCCCGACGCATCCATCGGCTCATCCTTGCTGCGGCGGCCCGGACGGGGCGCGCCAGATCTGCCAGTTCAGCAAGTTTCTTGCCGGCGCGCCAGGAGTTGAGCGAACAATATACGCTAAACGGCAAGTCGAACCGTCGATTGGCGGTGATCACGCCCGGTCGATACGGGCGATCAACGGGCGAACCTTGAGGCGCGATGCGAAGTCCGGCCCGCACCGCAGCGCCTCGCGCCGAACCACATCGCCCGCCCTGGCCCTCTGGGCGCCGGTCAGGGTCTCGATCCGGCCGGCGAGACGGGCGCCCCAGCCGGCAGCCGGGCGGCGCAGGCGACCGAGACCCGTCTCCGGCCGGGCGGTGCCGATGAAGCGGTCGAGGGTGCGGATCCAGCCCTCGGCGGGCACGTCCCCGGCCTCCAGGCACAGGACCCAATCCCGGCGGGCGAGGGCGGCGCCGGCCGCGTAGGGACTTCCGCCCGGGTGGACCACGAGGGTCGCGCCGGTCGCCTCGGCGACGGCCGCGACCGCCTCGCTGGCGCAGCCGGACACGATCACGGCATCGCCGATCAGCCCGCCGGCGACGCCGGAGACGAGCACGCCCAGCGTGTCGGCGAGGCGATCGATCGCGTCCGGATGGGCCGGTTCGGCCAGATAGGTCACCGCAGAGAGCATGACCGCGCGCATAGACGATTTTGCGCCGCCGTAAACCATTCCCGCATGTCCGGACGGTCGGGACGTTACCGAGAGACACGGAGACGCGGGATTTGCCCGAAAAACAGGCGCTCTTCGACGTGATGTTCGCTATATGTTTCACGTGAAACAGGAGGCCTCATCATGGCGCATGACGTGACGGGTCCGCGGGACGCGTCGAGACCGGGCGCGGCGCGGCGGCTCGCCGCGAGCACGCCGCCCGAGGCCGGGCGCCGCGGGCGGGGGGCGACCTGCAACCCCACCGGCCGGTTCGAGACGGCCCGGCAAGAGGCCTTCCACGATCCCGATTGGGCGGCCGACGCGCCGGCGGCGCTACGCACGCAGGTCTCATCGGAACGGTCGACCCGGATCATCGCCCGCAACACGTCGCCCGACATCCCGTTCGACCGCTCGATCAACCCGTATCGCGGCTGCGAGCACGGCTGCATCTACTGCTACGCGCGTCCGACCCATGCGTGGCTCGGCCTATCGCCGGGGCTCGATTTCGAATCGCGGATCGTCGCCAAGCCGGACGCCGCCCGGCTGCTCCTGCGGGAACTCGCGGCGCCGGGATACAGCCCGGAGACGATCGCGCTGGGCACGGCCACCGATCCCTACCAGCCGGTCGAGCGGACGCACCGCATCACCCGCGCGGTGCTGGAGGTGCTGCGGGACACGCGGCATCCCGTCGGCATCACCACGAAGTCCGATCTCGTGCTGCGCGACCTCGACATCCTGTCCGCGATGGCCGCCGACGATCTGGTCCTCGTCGCGATCTCGCTGCCGACCCTGGATCCGGTCCTCGCCCGGCGGCTCGATCCGCGCGCGCCCCGGCCGGACAAGCGGCTCGCCGCGATGGCGCGCCTGAGCGAGGCGGGGGTGCCCGTGATGGTCAACGTCTCGCCGATCATCCCGGGGCTGACCGACCACGAGATCGAGGCGATCCTCGCCCATGCCCGGGCGCACGGTGCGAGCCGCATCGGCCACGCCCTGCTGCGGCTGCCCGGCGAAGTCGCCGACTTGATGGCCGACTGGTTCGCCGAGCACTATCCGCAGCGGAAGGACCGCGCCTTCGCGCTCCTGCGCCAGGCCCGGGGCGGGCGCGAGAACGATCCCCGGTTCGGCCACCGCTTCCGCGGCGAAGGCGCCTACGCGGCGATGATCGGTCAGCGGGTCCGGCTCGCCGGAACCCGGCTCGGCTACGGCTTCGGCCGGATGGCGCTGAACCGCGCGGCCTTCCGCCGGCCGGGTGCGCAACTGGCGCTGTTCTGACGACCGGCAAAATGACGGTTTCGAAAGGTCGAGACCTTTCGCGGGTCCAGGGCAGAGCCCTGGGGACGACGTTCAGGGCTCTGCCCTGAAAACCCGCCCAAGGGCGAGCCCTTGGGGAACCCCATCGAACCCGCGCGTGAAGCTCAGGCGGTGGTGCGGGCTCCGGCCGAGGCTGGTCAGGCCGGCCCGGTGGAGAGCGGTGCCGTAGCCGACGTTGCGCTCCCAGCCATAGCCCGGGTGGCGCAGGGCGAGGCGCCGCATCAGCGTGTCGCGAAACACCTTGGCGACGATCGAGGCCGCGGCGATCTGCGGCACCAGACGGTCGCCCCCGACGACCGCTCGGCTGGGCAATCCTGGCAGTCCATCCCGGCCGTCGACCAGGACGGGCGCCGCGATGCCCAGGCGGGCGACCGCCCGCGCCATGGCGTCGAGGGTGGCGGCGCGGATGTTGATGCGGTCGATCAGCGCCCGGGACCCGGCTGAAACGGCGACGCGGGCCTCGGCGCGGATCAGGGGCGCGAGCCGCTCCCGCTCGGGCTCGGGCAGGCGTTTGCTGTCGTCGAGGGCGGCGAGCAACGCGGGCGGGATCGCGGCCGGATCGAACCAGACCGCCGCCGCCACGACCGGGCCGCACAAGGCCCCGCGTCCCACCTCGTCGCAGCCGATCGCCGGGGGATAGGTCGTGGCGCGAGAGGGATCGAACGGCCGCGCCGTCGCCCGGGCGGCGGGCATGGCTCTCCCCTGGGATCATGAATGTCAGGGCTTTGCCCTGACGACCCACCAAAGGGCAAGCCCTTTGGAATCTCGTTCAGGCGGCATTCCGGGCGAGGCGCTCGCCGCCATGCGCCTCGATGATGTTGCTGAAGAACTGGGGCGCGCTCACGTCCCAGCCCCGGCGCAGGGCTTCGGCCCGGCACTCGGCCCGCGACAGGTCGAGGGCGGCGAGCGCGGCGGCGCGCAGGTCCCGGTCGAGGACGCCCACGCGTGTGCCCCCGATCACGTCGTTCGGGCCGGGCACCGGGAAGGCCGCCACCGGCAGGCCGCAGGCCATGGCCTCCAGCAGCACGATGCCGAACGTGTCGGTCAAGCTCGGGAACACGAACGCGTCGCAGGCCGCGTAGATCGCCGCGAGCGCCGCCCCCGTCCGGGTGCCGAGGAACCGCGCGCCCGGGGCCAGCCCCTGCAGCCGCCCCCGGTCCGGCCCGTCGCCGACGACGATCTTGGTGCCGGGCAGGTCGAGGTTCAGGAACGCCGCGATGTTCTTCTCCACCGCCAGCCGGCCGACATAGAGGAACAGCGGCCGCGGCAGATCGGCGAGTTCGGCGGGCGACGGCGCGCCGGGCGCGGCCGGGCGGAACCGCTCGGTGTCGACCCCGCGGGTCCAGCGCATCAGGTGGGTGAAGCCGCGGGCCTCCAGCTCGCCCTGGAGCGAGGCGGTGCTCACCATCGTGCCGCGGGCGGCCCCGTGGAAGCGGCGCAGATAGGCGTAGGACAAGGCCTCCGGCACCGGCAGGCGGGCCGCGAGGTATTCGGGAAAGCGCGTGTGGTAGCTCGTGGTGAAGGGCAGGCCGTTCGACCGGCAGTACCGCCGCGCCGCGTATCCCACCGGGCCCTCGGTGGCGATGTGGACATGCGTCGGCCGCTCCGCCCGCCAGCGCGCCGCCACCCGCGACCGCCCGGCATGGGCCAGGCGGATCTCCGGATAGCCCGGCATGGGCAGCGAGGGGAAATCCGCCGCCGTCAGCAGGGTTGTCTCGAAACCGTGCTCGGGGGCGCGGCGGACCATCTGCTCCAGGGAGCGCACCACGCCGTTGACCTGCGGATGCCACGCGTCGCTGGCGATCAAGAGCTTCACGGGTGGTGCCCTCACGCCACCGCGCGCCGGCCCGGGACCGGTTGCGGCACGGTCTCCGTGGCGCGGGCGCGCAGGAGGCTCGGGTAGTGCAGCACCTCAATGCGGCCGTCGTAATGCTCCACCATCCCGGTGCAGGATTCCACCCAGTCGCCCGTGTTGAGGTAGCGCAGATCGCCGATCGGCCGGTCGGCCGCGTGGTGGATATGGCCACAGATCACCCCGTCGGCCCCCTGCCGCCGGGCCTCCTCGGCCAGGATGGTCTCGAACCGGCCGATGAAGCTCACCGCGTTCTTCACCCGCAGCTTCGCCCAGGCCGAGAGCGACCAGTAGGACAGGCCGACCCGCCGCCGCACCTTGTTGAGCACTGTGTTGAGGGTCAGCGCCATCGTGTAGGCCCCGTCGCCGAGATGGGCGAGCCAGGGCGAATGGCGCACCACCATGTCGAACTGGTCGCCGTGGATCACGAGGTAGCGCTTCCCGTCGGCCGCCTCGTGGATCGCGCTCTCGGCCACTTCGATGCCGCCGAAATTCATGCCGACATAGTCGCGCAGGAACTCGTCGTGATTGCCCGGCAGGTAGACGACCTTCGCGCCCTTGCGGACCTTGCGCAGCAGCTTCTGGACGACGTCGTTGTGTTCCTGCGGCCAGTACCAGCCGGACCGCAGCTGCCAGCCGTCCACGATGTCGCCCACGAGGTAGATCGTGTCGGCGTCGTAATCCCGCAGGAACGACAGCAGCAGCCCGGCCTGGCAGCCGCGCGTCCCGAGATGCAGATCGGACAGGAACAGCGTCCGGACCCGGACCGGCATCTCCTCAACCTCGGCCACGGCTACCTCTCCCGGCGGCGAACGGTGCCGGAATCCAGAGCGCGATCCCATCTCAGTTTGATGACGCGATCCCGGGGCGTCATCCGCGCAAGGCGTGCGCTGCGGCGACGCTTCTCAACCGAAGATCGGCTTCGCTGCGGCGCACAAAAAATTTTTTTGCCAACTTCCGGAAGTTTTTCCGGTTTTCCTTTCGAGCATCGCCGCCTCATAATACCAGCGACTGGCGGCCTGTTGGGGCTCGGCCGGGCGTAACAGAGAGGCGGCGAGGACGGCCCGGGGCCGTTGGACGGGACGGCAATTCGGAGGCGACCGGCGCGCGGGGGCGCGCCGCGACGCGAGCGGCGTGAGGCCGCCTGCCGCTCCGCAGCGCCCCCCCACTTCACGGCCATGGCAGGGGTTCGTAAGGCGCGCGGAACGCGCCGCGACCGCAGCCGGGCCGACTCCCGAGGCTATTTGGACAACCGGCGCGGGCGCGAGCCCGCGCGCAACAGATTATTCGGAGGAAACATCATGGCCGCAACCCGGCGCCCCGGTCGCAACCACCTCTTCATCCCCGGCCCCACCAACATCCCCGACCGCGTCCTGCGCGCCATGCACGTGCCGTCGGAGGATCACCGCTCGCCGAGCTTTCCCGAGCTGGTGAAGCCGCTGCTGCAGGACGCCAAGATCGTGTTCGGTTCGACTGCCGGCACGGTGATCCTGTTCCCGTCCTCGGGCACGGGCATCTGGGAATCGGCCCTGTCCAACACGCTCTGCCGCGGCGACAAGGTGCTGACGTCCCGCTACGGCCAGTTCAGCCACCTGTGGGTCGACATGGCCCAGCGTCTCGGCCTCGACGTGATCGTCCAGGACGAGGAATGGGGTGCCGGCGCCGATCCGCAGAAGATCGAGGAGGCGCTCCGGGCCGACAAGGACCACGCCATCAAGGCCGTGATGGTGGTCCACAACGAGACCGCCACCGGCGTCACCAGCGACATCGCCGCGGTGCGCAAGGCGATCGACGCCGCCGGCCACCCGGCGCTGCTGTTCGTGGACGGGATCTCGTCGATCGGCTCGCTGCCGTTCAAGATGGACGAATGGAAGGTCGACTGCGCCATCGCGGGCTCGCAGAAGGGCTTCATGCTGCCCGCCGGCCTCGGCCTGATCTGCATCAGCCCGAAGGCGCTCAAGATCGCCGAGGGCGGGACCGGCCGCAACGACCGGCTCGGCCACGCCTACTTCGCCTGGAAGGACCAACTCGCCGCCAACGCCACCGGCTACTTCCCCTACACGCCGGTCCTGCCGCTGCTCTACGGCCTGCGCGAGGCCCTGGCGATCGTGAAGGAGGAGGGGCTGGAGAACATCTACCACCGCCACCACGTGCTCGCCGAGGCGACCCGCCAGGCCGTGGCGGCCTGGGGCCTCAAGCCCTGCGCCAAGGAGCCGAAGTGGAACTCCGATACGGTCACGGCGATCGTGGTGCCGGAGGGCGCCGACGCCGCCAAGGTGATCAGCCGCGCCTACGATCGCTACAACCTGTCCCTCGGGGCCGGCCTGTCGAAAGTCGCCGGCAAGGTGTTCCGCATCGGCCACCTGGGCGACCTGAACGAGCTGTCGCTGCTGGGCGCCATCGCGGGCGCCGAGATGGCCATGCTCGATTGCGGCATCACGGTCACGCCGGGCTCCGGCGTCGCCGCCGCCTCCAGCTATCTGCGCGAGAATCCGCTGCATAAGGCGTGAGCCGCGCACGCGATCGGGGCGGGGCCGGGTTGCCGGCTCCGCCCCGACGCGCGAGGTAGAACAAGATCATCGGGGAAACCGCCCGCGTCCGAGAGGGGTCCTATGACCAAGAAGATCGTGTTCCTGGACCGTGAGTCCCTCGACGCGAAGGTCCGGCCGTTCAACTTCCCGCACGAATACGTCGAGCACGACTCAACCTGGACGCCGGAGGAGATCGTCTCCCGCCTCCAGGGGGCGGAGATCGCGCTGATCAACAAGGTCCCGATGCGGGCCGAGACGCTGAAGCAGCTCCCCGATCTCAAGCTGATCGCGGTGGCCGCCACCGGGACCGACGTGGTCGACAAGGCCCAGGCCAAAGCGCAGGGGATCACGGTCGTCAACATCCGCAACTACGCGTTCAACACCGTGCCGGAGCACGTGGTCGGGCTGATGTTCGCCCTGCGCCGGGCGATCGTGCCCTACGCCAACTCGGTCAAGCGCGGTGATTGGGCGAAGTCCAAGCAGTTCTGCTACTTCGATTACCCGATCTACGACATCGCCGGCTCGACGCTGGGCATCGTCGGCTACGGGGCGCTGGGCAAGTCGATCGCCAAGCGCGCCGAGGCGCTGGGCATGAAGGTGCTGGCCTACGACGTGTTTCCGCAGAACGGGCTCGTGGATTTCGAGACGATCCTGACCCAGTCCGACGTCATCACGCTGCACGTGCCGCTGACCCCCGACACCAAGGGCATGATCGGCGCCGCCGAGCTCAAGCGGATGAAGAAGAGCGCCATCCTGATCAACACGGCCCGGGGCGGCCTTGTGGACGAGGCGGCCCTGCTCGCCGCGCTCAAGGACGGCACCATCGCGGGTGCTGGGTTCGACGTGGTGGCGCAGGAGCCGCCCAAGGATGGCAACATCCTGTGCGAGGCCGACCTGCCGAACCTGATCGTCACCCCGCACGTCGCCTGGGCCAGCAAGGAGGCGATGCAGATCCTCGCCGATCAGCTCGTCGACAACGTCGAGGCGTTCGTGGCGGGCAAGCCGCAGAACGTGGTCGAGTAGGCGCTACCTTATTCCTCCCCCTCTGCGGGGGAGGGTGGGCCTCGCGTAAGCGAGGGTCGGGAGAGGGGAGCCCGGCTTCCGGAAGGGGCGCGACCGTCATGAAGGCCGGCGTTTCATTCTGAACCGTCGCTCCCCTCTCCCGACCTCCTTCGGGGGTCACCCTCCCCCGCAGAGGGGGGAGGGGACGCGCGGATCCCGGCCCTGACTCCGATCACGATTGAAGACACCCTGACGGCGCCGCACAGGC
>NZ_JAKSYM010000157.1 GCF_022829545.1 Methylobacterium sp. J-030
CCCGCCCGCAGCCGGATCGTGTCGACGGTCGGGTCACCGTCGACCATGTCCTGCATCTCGGCCGAGTGCGTGAACACGCCCAGCACGTAGGAGAACACCTTGGCGGCCTGGACCGTGGTCGAGGCCATGATCGGCAGCTTCACCCGCTCGCCAGGAGCCGCCAGAGCGCCGTAGTCGATCAGTCCGGCGAGGTAGGCGCCCAAGACGCTGAAGGCGCGGGACTTGCCGCCGCGCCGGCCCACGATGCCCCACAGCTCGTCTACGGGACGATCAGGCTCGCGCTCTCGGCCCGTCAGGGCGGTGAAGATCGCCCGCTCGCCGTCAGTCAGCACCTCGCCCCTGGACGCGATCAGGATGGCGCGCCACGGCGCCCAGGTGTCGCCCGGCAGCATCTCCCCGAAGATGGCGGGATCGGCCAGGGGCGAGGTGCTGACTGACGGCGAGCGGGCGATCTTCACCGCCCTGACGGGCCGAGAGCGCGAGTCTGATCGTCCCGTAGACGAGCTGTGGGGCATCGTGGGCCGGCGCGGCGGCAAGTCCCGCGCCTTCAGCGTCTTGGGCGCCTCCCTCGCCGGACTGAACGACTACGGCGCTCTGGCGGCTCCTGGCGAGCGGGGGAAGTTGCCGATC
>NZ_JAKSYM010000377.1 GCF_022829545.1 Methylobacterium sp. J-030
GGCCCCACAGCCCGAACACCTGCGGGTCGAGCGTGCGCACCGGCACGTTCGCCACTACCGGCGCCCGGCCCGGCAGGTCGGCGGTGTAGGCGGATGGCAGGCTGCCGGAATCGAGCCCGGTGCCGGGCTGGCCCCGGCGCAGCCGGTCCAGCACCGCCTCGCGGACGAGGAACACCGTCTCGTAGGCCGCCGACACCGTGCCGGCGTGGAGGTCACCAGGCAGCGCCCGGAAGCCGATGTCGGCCTCGGCGGTGGTGACGCCTGCCGCGGCGTGGAACAGCCGGCCCGCAACCGCGGCCTGGACGGCGTTGGCCGCGGCGATGCCGTTGCGGCCGGTGGCGGAGGCGGCGAACGGCACGTCGTTGCGGGTCAGCGTCAGGTCGACCTCGTTCGCCAGGTAGCGCAGGCCCGGCGAG
>NZ_JAKSYM010000171.1 GCF_022829545.1 Methylobacterium sp. J-030
TCACCTGGATGCGGGCGTTGCCACGGTCGGCGATGTAGATGTTGTCGTTCGCGTCCGAGGCGATCGAGTGCAGGGTGCGAAACTGACCCGGCTCGGTGCCGTAGCTGCCGTAGGAGTCGACCCAGTTGCCGTCCTTGTCGATCTTGGCCACGCGTGAGTTGATGTAGCCGTCGCTGATGTAGGCGTTGCCTGCCTTGTCCCAGGCCACGTCGGTGACCTGCCGGAACTGGCCCTGCACCGGTGGCAGCGGCGGCATGGGATGCTTCCAGGGTTCGGCAGTCTCGTCGGCGGCTTCGGTCTTGCGGCCCCAGACCATGGCGACGCGGCCCTCAGGGGTGAACTTCACCACCATGTCTGAGCCCTTGTCCAGAACCCAGATGTTGTCCTCGTGGTCGACGCGCACGACGTGGGCGAAGGACCAGGCGTACAGGCCGTGGCCGATCTCCCGGACGAAGGTGCCGTCCGGATTGAACTCCAAGAGCTGGGTGGCAGCCGCGCCGTAGGCGGGCCCCTGCGTCGCCCCGCGTGACAGGATGAAGATGTGGCCCTTCGAGTTCAGGGCGATGCCGGCGACCTCACCGAAGAAGATGTCCGGCGGCAGCTTGAGGAAGTCCGGGACCGAGTCGAACGCGATCTCGGAAACCTGCGTCGCGGTGGACGAAGGTGACGCTGCTGAGGAAGCAGGTGCCTCGCCTGCTTTGATCTCGTCGGCGCGCACCGCCGGCAGCGTCAGGGCGAGCACGCCCACAGCAACGCACAAGGAGCGGATCATCTCAGGCTTCCTCACGGGCCAGCTGGTTCGATCGCCGAGCTTGGCCACGCCGGCTTAGCCCGAAAACCGACAGCTCGGAAGCCAACGCTCGGTGATCACTGCGGATCGGCCCCGATCTCACGCAGATATGCGGCCGTCGCCGGGTGCAGCCAAGCCGCCGGCACGTTCGAGACGAGATTGCGGGGGTCGCTCTCTCGGCCCTGAGGATAGAGCCGGGCCAAGGTCTCTCGACCTCGGTCGATCGCGTGCACGAGCCGGGTGACACCGGCAGCATCGAGGCCAGGGCGCGCCAGGATGAAACTCCAAGACCCGACGGTCTCGATGGGTGCATCCTGTCCGCGGAAGGAGCCAGCCGGGACGGTCAAGCGGCGCATTGAGGCGCGCAGGGCCAGGATCTTTGGGATCGCCTCGGGTGCAGGGCCGAAGAAGCGGGCGCCGCCGGGCGCATCCGCGAGGGTCTTGAAGCCGGGCCAGCCGAGGCTTGCGCCCCACAAAGCGGCTGCTCGGCCGTCGAGGACCTGTGTGGCACCCTCGCCAGCGTCATCGAGGAGGATCGGCGTGATGTCGTGCTCCGGATCGATGCCGGAGCCTTGCAGCACGGTTCGTCCCATGATCGTGAAGCCCGAGCCGCGCGTGCCGAGTGCGACGGGACGGCCGTGCAGATCCTGCACGCTCCGGATCGAACTTTCGGCTGGTACCACGAACAGGCCGGGCGAGGCATCGATGGGTGCCACGACCTTCAAGCTGAGGCCGTTGGCACTTTGGCCGGATAAGGCCTCGTAGGCGTACTCGCCCTGCACCAACGCGAGGTCGAGCTCGGCCGCCTTGAGCAGGGTCAGGTTCTCGGTCGAGCCCTTCGTAATCCTCGACGCGATCACCACACCCGGATCGACCTCATGGACCGCCGCAATGAGCGCGCGGCCGAAGGCCGGGAATGAACCGCCCGGCGTCGCGGTCCCGAGGGTTAGGCGGAGGGCAGAATCAAGCTGTTGAGCCCATGCGGGCGACGTCGCGGCGAGACCCGTCAGCCCCAAGAGCAGTTCACGCCGTCGCATCATGATCTCCCTCACTGAGACGTTCACTTCGGACCGGCAACGCTGGAGCTGAGCGGCGCATCTCGACAATCGCCCCGGAAAGCTCTCACATTCACAGTCGAAACATACGCGGGATCCAAGGTCGCACGCCAACCAGAGCGACCGACAATGTCCCGCACTCGGTGGGGAGGGGTGTGCGATGCGACGGGACGCGCTGCTGACGGCTATGGTGGCTGCCATGAGCCTTCTCTGCGTCGGAGGCGCCGTCGCGAAACCGCTGGTCTTCACGGGCATTCGGCTGATCGATGGTCGATCAGCTCAGCCGATCGAGGACGCAGTGCTGGTCGTCGATGGCGCCCGCATCGTCGCTGCAGGACCACGCGCGGCGGTCGCGGTACCCTCCGATGCCGAGATTCGGGATTTGCACGGCCGCACGATCATGCCGGGGCTGATCTCCGACCACTCCCACGTCGGCATCGTGCAGGGCGTCGATGTCGGCGCCCAGAACTACACGCGCGAGAACATCCTTGCCCAGCTCAAGGCCTACACGGACCGGGGTGTGACCACGGTCATGGCGCTCGGGCTCAACGGCGCGATCATGCCCGAGGTCCGCGCCGAGGCGCACGCGGGCCGGATCCCCGGCGCCGATCTGTTCGGCGTCGATCGTGGCATCGGCGTACCCAACGGGGGACCACCGCAGGCGATGATCCGCGTGAGCGCCGACCAGCTCTTTCGCCCTGCCGACGCCGAGGAGGGTCGCGAGGCGGTCCGGGCGATGAAGGCGCGCGGCACCGACATGGTAAAGCTCTGGCTCGACGATTTCGGCGGCTCCGTGCCGGCCAGGATGCAGCCGGCCGTCTACGCCGCCGTGATCGACGAGGCCCACCGCCTCGGGCTGCGGGTCGCCGCGCACGTGCACGACCTGGAGGATGCGCGGGCAGTCACCAAGGCCGGCGTGGACGTGCTGGCGCACGGCGTGCGCGACAAGCCGGTCGACGCGGACATGATCGCGTTGCTCAAGGCGCACGACACTTGGTACATCGCGACGCTTGCCCTGGACGAGGCAACCTTCGCCTACGCTGACGCACCGGCCTGGGCGCAGACGCCTTTTGTTCGGGGCGCGCTCGCGCCCGCTCTCAAGGCTCGGTTCGACGACCCTGCTTGGCAGCGTGAGACGCGCGCGAGCGCCAAGGCGCAGGCCGCCCGCGACTCGCTGGCGATGAACCTGGCCAACCTGAAGCGCCTCTCCGACGCCGGCGTGCGGATCGGCTTCGGGACCGATAGCGGCGCGGCGCCCGAACGCGTCCCAGGCGTAGCGGAGCATCGCGAGTTGGCATTGATGGTCCAGGCGGGCTTCACGCCCATGCAGGCCCTGATCACCGCGACGTCGCGGGCGGCCGACCTTCTCGATCTCGCCGATCGCGGCAGCTTGGAAGTCGGTCGCCGGGCCGATCTTGTCGTCCTGGCTGCAGATCCCTCCGAGGATATCGCCAACAGCGCCCAGATCGTCGAGGTGTGGCGAGGCGGTCGTCAGCAGGCCGTAGCCTCAGGGGCGACGCCCTGAGTGAGCTCGCGACACTCAGCGCGATCGGCCGAGCCGCCGCCAGCAGGGGCTTGCGTATCCGTGAGAGAGGCGAAACGGGCGATGAATACGCGGTGAGATGCTGATCGTCCCGCACGCGCTCGGTTCCGGCTGTGTTGGCTGCTGCTATCGAATCGCGTCTGGGCCGCCGTCGTCCGAGACGCCCAGCACCGTCGTGAGATACGCGATGACCTTGCGGGCGTCGTCCGACTCCGGATCTGTGCCCATCATCACGCGCCAATACCGACGCGCGCTCTGGTCGTCGTACTGCTTGCTGACCACCAATCGGCCGTCGTGGCAGCCCGAGCAGGTCTGCTTGACCAGAGCGGCATTCTCACCCGGTGGGAAGGGTGACGTGTCCTGCGCAGCCGCCGGGCTGGCAAGGAGCAGCATGAGCGGCCAGCACTTCATTCCTGTGGTGCTCCGAGGGACCGATGCGCATAGTCGGTCCAGTACATGTTCAGAAACAACACCAACTCGTGCACGACATTGACGAGCTTGCCGGTCGCGTAGGCCCAGTCCCGATCGTCCGCCACGCGCAACGCCAGGGTGAGGCGCCGTGCCCGCAGCGAAGGGGTGACCTTGGCGCGCGATGGATCGATGCGCCGATGTTCCGGCAGGCCCTCGGCATGGCGCTCCTCTAGGAACGCGTCGATGGCCGCGCGCAGGGGCGAGCGCGCCTCGATGTCGAGCAGCAGGTCCGGGCAGGCCAGCCGGCCCTGTCGCGGATCGGCGACGACGCGCAGCCGGCGCGGCAGCATCCACCGGAACTCGGCCGTCCAGACGCCGTCGCGACCGGCGCGCTCCTCGAACTCCAAGAACACGCCGCGATCCGCATAGCGATACAGGACGGCAGCGGCCTGCTGTGCGGGGTTGGTGCTCACGGCGTCAGTGGTAATAGGCCATCACGCCCGGCTCGACCTTGCCGAGGAAGCCGGGCTCGTAGGCCTCCTTGACCCAGAAGTCCTTCTTGGCCTGGCAGTTGATGACGGTCGGCCGGCTCTCGGTCTCGGCCACCTTCCAGGCGCGTTCCAGGGCCGGACGGAACGCCTCGGGGGTGCACACGTACTCGCCGTGCCCGCCGAGGCCCTCGGCGACCCGGTCGTAGCGCAGGTTCTCCTGAAACAGGTGAAGGGGCGCGCGGTTCGCCTCGTTGCGAGCCGGGTACCACGTCCCCCAGGAATTGTTGTTGTAGACGATGATCACCACCGGCATCCGGTACTTCGCCAGGGTCTCGACCTCCATCCCGGTGAAGCCGAAGCCGGCGTCGCCCGTGATGCAGACGATCGGGTGCCCCCTGTGCGCTGCCTGCGGGCCGATGCCGCTCTGGACGGCCGCGGCGACGCCCACGGCATAGCCGACGTCCGGTCCGATCGCTCCGTATTGGTAGGCTCCATTGCAGATCTGTCCGGCGCGGTTGGCCTGGAGCCAGCGGCGGGTGTAGCGGGCGATGCCGTAGCCGCCGGAGACTACGGTCGTCTGATCGGGCGGGATGTCGCCGCGGTACAGGAAGTCGGCCAATTCCTTGCCGATCACCGCCGGGTGGACGGCATCGGTGTAGCTGCGTCCGAGCCCGTAGTACCGGTCGTTCTCCGCGAGGAACGCCTTGCGGGCCGTGGCAATCTCGTTCAGCCACGGGTCGTGGGCCAGCTTGGGGCAGGCCTCCGCCAGGGCCTCCAGCGCCAAGCGCTCGTCGCTCACGATGCCGAGGTCGATCGGCAGGTTGCGGCCGATGTCCCCGCCCTCGGGCTCGATGCGGATGTACTTGGCGTCCGGCCCGAACGCGTACTCGCCCACCGTCGGCATGCAGTACTGGCCGACGAGAAGCACCAGGTCTGCGCTGGGCAGCGCGCTCGGCGCATCGCTCGCGGTCAGGGGGTGGTTGTCGGGGAATTGCCCGCGCACCGGGCCGGACTCGACGACCGGGATCTGCGCCTGTTCGGCGAAGGCGCGCAAGGCATCCCAGGCCCGGCTGTAGAACACGCCGGTTGAGGACACGATGATCGGCCGTTGCGCCTGCTGGATCAGCGCCACCGCCTTGCGGATGTCGGCGGCGGCCGGTCCGGGACGGCTCTCGGTGCGATAGCGATCCTTCTCCACGTTGTAGGCGATGTCCCGGGCCGTCCGGAACCGGGCGACGGCGACTTCCTTGGGGAAGTCCAGGTGCACCGGTCCCGGGATGCCCGTGCGCAACTGGCGGAAGGCGTAGGCCGCGTATTCGTGGACCCGGGACGGCAGGATGAGGCGCTTGCCGTACTTCTTGATCCCCTCCGTGAGCGGCTGCTGGTACAGCATCTGGATGCCCTGCTCGGAATCCTCGCCGCGCAGGTCGCGGTTGCTGGCGAGCACGAGCATGGGCGTGCGGCAGGAGTTGGCGGCGGCGATGGCGCCGATCATGTTGGTGAAGCCCGGACCCTCGGTGCCGGAGCAGGCGGCGACTTCGCCGGTCACCCGGATGAAGGCGTCCGCGGCACTGGCCATCGCGCCCTCGTTGCGACCCGAGTAGGCGGGGATGCCCTGGTCGGCGATAGCGTGGATGACTTCATAATTGCCGGGGCAGCAGAACAGGGCGGCCAGGCCTTCGGCCTTGCAGGCGCGCGCGAACACGTCCGCCCCGGTCATCGGAAAGTCGATGTTCGGGAGTGGGGCTGTGGCGCGAGAGGCGACCTCGTCCGGGACCTTTGGCTCCGGGGTTGCCGGCCGCCCGTTCTCCTGGGTCGCGGCATCGGCCCGCGAGACGGCGGTCGCGGCAGCGGCTCCCGCCCCGACTGCCGCAGCGCGGAGGAAGCTTCGCCGCGAACTGACCGAGGCAGGATCCTGGCTCATCATGACCTCCCGGAAGGTATTGTTATTTATCAAGCAAAGCAGATCATGAACGCGGACGGAGCGTCAATCGAATGGATGGGGCCGATGTTGCACAATGGTCCATATGTAACGGCCATCTCTGCAAATAACTCGCGGAGGCAAACATCAGTACGCCGAGCCGAGCTCGAGCCTTTCACCGTGCTAGAATTCCGATAAAGCTGTCGCGACGGCATCTTAGCCAACAATGCCACCTGCTCACGGCGTGGGGTATCGGCTGAACGGCACCCGGGCGCGATCGGCCGCCCGGTGCGCCCGCTTCTCGCCGGGCCCGCTACTTTCCCGGCCGGTTCGGGATCGGTGGCTTGCCGTCTGCGCCCTCGACCGTTCCCACTCCCGGCGTGACGTCCGCCGTGCCTTTGACCTCGGGCCTTCGCGGGGCGTTCTCGCCGTTTCTGCCCGGTTCAGCGCTGGTTTGTGTCGCGCTGCCGGCGATGGGTGGCCTGTCGCCGGCCGGATTATCCTGAGCTGCGGCGATCCCGGGTATGGAAAGGGAGAGCAGGCAGGCGAGGCTGCGGGACAGGGGGCTACGGACCATGGCGGTTCCTCCGTCTTTGTCATCGCCGCAGCTATCGGAGCATCGCGGACGACCGATGATCGGACGCCCCTGGCCGCTCTGGTCGTCACGGCAGGTAAAGGCGTACTCTGGCCAGGGAAGTGGTTCTCCAGGCTCAACGGTCCAGAGCCGGAGCAAATCTCGGGCGGACCGATCCGACGCGATCTACGCGCATCGCTGCAGCGAGACCCGGCCGCGCGCCGCTCGGCCTGAGCTTCCCGTCATGTCTACCTAACGGAGGCGCTGCAGGACGCGGTCGATGTCGGCCGTTGTCATCTCCCACTCGTTCTGGAAGTTGGCCACGACGCTGCGCATGAACTGCGGCTGGAGGCGCTCGGCTTCAGCCGTGTCGCAGAGGTGGTCGACGAGCAGCGCGTACGCGAGCTGCGACGGCTCCGGCCCCTCGTAGCTCCACTCGAAGCCGTTGCGCGAATAGCACTTCGTCTCGGTCTTTTCCTCGAGCGGCTCGCCGTCGACAGTGACGACGATCCCATCGATGGTGCGATCCCCCACGTAGACCTTGTTCACGGGCGCGCCTCCCTCATCTGGTGCCGCGGCGTGCGGCCGTCGGAGCGGTTGCGCATCACCTCGGGGAAGATCCAGAGGCTGACCACCATGAACGGGCCGAGGAACGCCACCGCCCAGCGTGGGCCGACTTGATCGAGGTGGCCCATGTAGAACCACCCCGCGAGCGCGGCCAAGGCCACGGCGACGGACAAGCCGAACTTGATGGGAAACGGCATCGCGTTCCTCCCGGACCGGTGGTTGTTCTTACAGGGTGAAGACGGAGCTGACCTGCTGGAGCAGGCCGAGCGCGCCGCCGAGCCCGGCTAGCACGATGGCGAGCCCGGCGAGGCCGTCACGCCAGCGCTGGGGCCAGACGTTGAACAGGCCCGGGGCGAACAGGACGGCCAGGCCGCCCACGATGACGAGGCTCGTCCAGCGCAGGTTGGCAGCGCCGTAGGCGAGACCACCACCGACCAGCGCCAGCAGCATGAGGACGTTGGCCGCCAGCAGCAGCAGGCCGAGCGGCCGACCCCTCAGGTCGGGGCGTGTCTCGAGCGGGAACATGCCCGCAAGGACGTAGAAGCCGACGCTGGCGACGCCGGCGAAGAGGGCGAACCACGCCAGCGCGGCGACGTTCGGTTCGATCATGTTCATGGAGAACCTTCCAAGTGTCGGGGCACCCCCCCGTGGGCGCCGCACGTCGCGTGCAGCGGGGGGCTTACTCGGCCGGCTGCATCGCGCCGGGCTCGGAGGCCCCGGGCGTACGGGCGGTCTTGCGCATGTCGGTCCTCACGTGACGCGTGTCGTAGCCGTTGAAGAGCGTGCCGATGAGGCCGCGGTTGAGGTCCGAGGTGCCGAACAGCCAGTCCATGATCGGGAAGGTGAGGTTCATGTTCCGCTCCATCATGATCGACTGGTCATGGTGCGCGGTGTGGTGCCGGCGGTTCGTGTTGATGAACGGCATGTTGCGGACGAACCAGTTGTCCTCGACGTGACAGCAGAAGTGCATGAACTCGTAGATCATGTAGATGCTCGTCGTCGTGGTGATGAACAGCCAGCCGACGTTGGCTGTGAACACGTTGCCGAGCACGATCGCGCCGGGGATCGACATCAGCGTGAAGGTCGCGAGCGCGTAGGGCGGAAAGAACGTCACCCGGTAGTCGCGATGGTCGGCGAAGCGCATCTCGTGATCGGTGAAGAACTGGTGGTGCTGGAGGGTGTGCCGGTTGTAGACGGCCCGGCCGATCGGATTGCTCTGCGGCCGATGCATCACATAGCGGTGCAGCCACCACTCGAAGAAGTTGCAGAACAGGAACACGACCGGCACCGTGGCGAGTTCCGCCCATGTCGGCGCCTTGATGTTGGAGATGTAGATGTACAGCGCCGTCAGGCCGATGGTGTAGATGATCGCGATGTGCAGGAAGCCGTTGTACCAGCCGGCGACGCGCTGCCGGTAGTTGGCCCGGTAGTTCCGCTGCCGCGCGCTCATCTTAGTGACCGCGAGTTCCATTGCACCTCTCCCCTATCCGAATGCTCTTTGGGCGGTCGTGTCGATCGCTCCGGCGAAGCTGTTCAGTCGGCCATCGTCGGCGAAGCGCTGCTCAACAGATGAGTTGGTCGCGCGGCGGCAGAAACTGCACCGTGTGACCACGTAATCTTTGGCGAGGCGAGCGGCCCTCGCGGACTGGCTTGCCGGGTATCCAGCTCATCCTCGACGGACAGCGCGAGACGGCGTTCCTCCCGCCGCGTGCCACCCAGTACGTGTTCGCTCGGCCCACGTCGTCATGTGAATATCATTGATATATCAGATGTCAACAGTTGAGGGCAGACGTCATCACAGGTTGGGAATGCGGGTCGCCTCGCGTTCCCATCCCCTTCCGTCAGTGTGAGATCGCTTCCAGGGACCTGCCCCGCGTCTCGATGCCGAGGATGCCCACGCTCGCCGCGGCGATGACGAAGGAGCCGGCGCCCAGGGCGAACACGCCGCCGTGACCGAGCGTCGGCAGGATGAGCCCGATGACGTAGGGGCCGATCAGCGAGCCGACGCGGCCGACGGCCGAGGCGCAGCCGGCTCCGGTCGCGCGTGCACGGGTCGGGTAGAGCTCGGGCGTGTAGGCGTAAAGGACCGACCACATGCCGAACAGGAAGAACTGCATCATCAGCCCGAACGCGATGAGCCAGCCGAAGCTCGGGGAATGCCCGTACAGGTAGGCTGCCACGGCGCTACCCAGCAGCATCAGGACGGCGGTCGGCTTGCGGCCCCAGCGTTCGACGAGGATGGCCGAGGCGATGAAGCCCGGCACGCCCGCGAGCGAGATCAGGATCGTGTAGGTCACCGATTTGGCGACGCTGTAGCCCGCATCCTGCAGCAGAGCTCCAAGCCAGGTGGTGAGCCCGTAGAAGCCCAGCAGTGCGAAGAACCACGTCAGCCAGATCATGACCGTGCGGCTGGCGTAGCCCGGGCTCCAGAGTTCAAGGAACGAGAAGCGGCGCTCGCCCTGAGCCTGCTCGGGCAGGACCTCCGGCTCGGACAGCGCCCGGCCGTCGAGGCGCGCGGCCACCTTCGTCTCGATGGTCGCCATCACGCGGTCGGCCTCGTCGTGCCGTCCGCGGTCCGCGAGCCATCGCGGCGACTCCGGCACGAGGAAGCGGATCACGAACAGGAACAGGGCCGGCACGGCCTGCGCCAGGAAGACGGCACGCCAGTCGAAGTAGCTCAACAGGACGTAGCTGAGGCAGCCCGCCGCGATGAAGCCGAGCGGCCAGAAGCCCTCCATGACCGCGAGGTAGCGGCCGCGCTTATTTGTCGGCAGGAACTCCGACACGATGGCCAGGGCCACCGGGAACTCCATGCCCATGCCGAACCCGAGGAGCAGGCGGGCGTAGCCGAGCATGGTCGCGTCAGGCGCGTAGGCGCACCACGCGCTGCCCAAGCCCCAGAATATCATGCTGATCTGGAAGACGAGCTTCCGGCCGAAGCGGTCGGCGAGCATCCCGGAGAGCGCCGCGCCGGCGAACATACCGATGAAGCTCATGCTCGACAGGAGCCCGGCCTGGGCCGTCGAGAGCCCGAACTCCGTCTTGATCGAGCCGAGCAGAAAGGTGAGCGAGCCGAGGTCGATCGAGTCGAAGAACCAGGCCGTCGCGATGATGAGAAAGATATTGCGCTGGAATTGGGTCATCGGCAGGCGCTCGAGGCGCGCCGCGATCACCGCGCTCGACCCGCTCGCAACGCGGGCGGGGGTGCCGGTCGTAGCGCGTTCCGGCAGCACGTCGCCGGCGGGTATCGCGATTTGCCCTACCATCTCCTGCCTCCCTGCATTTCTGGTATGTGCGGGATGTTCATGCAGGATACTTCTGATCGGCGCAAGATATATCAGGCGTATGCCCTTGCGCAGGAATAGGCCTCGCACCATGCAAATCCACGGTGCCGCGGTGCGCGGAACGGCCAGGGCAAGGGGGTTGTCGGCCATGAACTTCGTGACCGGAAAGACCACGTCGGTCCGTGCTGCACCACGTGGCGAGAAGAGGGCGAGGAAGGCCTTCGAGGGGGCGCTCGAAGCGACCGCTGACCGTGAAGACCTACCCGATCTGACGCTCACGGACCGAGCCTACCAAGAATTGGAGGAGCTGATCACGACGCTCGTCCTCCCGCCCGGCATGGTGCTCGGCGAGCAGAACCTGGTTCAGCGCCTCGGGATCGGCCGCACCCCGATTCGGGAAGCCCTGCAGCGTCTCGCCCGCGACGGCCTCGTCGTGGTCATGCCGAGGCGCGGCATCCTCGTCTCCGACATCAACATACGCACCCAGCTGCGCTTGCTAGAGACCCGCCGCGTGCTGGAGCGCCTGATCGCCCGCCTCGCCGCGGAACGGTCCACCAAGGAGGAGCGCGAGGTCTTCGCCGGCCTCGCGCAGGACATGCGCGAGGCGGCCACGGCGTCGGACGACCTGGCGTTCATGCGCCTCGACCGTCAATTCAACGACCTGATCGCGACGGCCTCGCGCAATGAGTTCGCGGTGCGCGCGCTGGAGAGCATGGCGGGCCTGTCCCGGCGCTTCTGGTACCAGCACTACAAGCAGGCCGCCGATCTGCCGCTGGCCGCAAACCTCCACGCCGACGTCTGCGAGGCGGTCGCGCGCCGTGACGTCGATGCCGCCGGCGCCGCCTCGGACAAGCTCGTCGATTACATCGAGAGCTTCGCCCGCAAGACGCTCGACGTCTAGTCGACGCCAAGCGCGACTGGACGGCCGAGGTGGTCGCTCGGCTCCCCTACGAGAGCGGCTCGTGCGCCGGGCCGCCGGATTGCGGCGGCCGTCGATCGACGCGGACCGGGCGGGACGAGCCGCACCGGCGCGGAAGTGCTCAGCGGCCCTCGCGCGGCACGTCGGCGAAGGGCAGCGTCATGCGACGACGGCCGAGCGGGTCGTAGACGTCGACGGCCCAGCCCACCCAGGCGTCGTGTGCGTCCCCTCGGTAAGACGCGCGGCGTAGTGCCGGCGGCTCGCTGGGCGTCCGGTCGCCCCGGACAGGCTTCGATGTTCGGGATGGGTCGTTCATGGGGTGCTCACGCGATCTCGCCGGATCGAACGGCGAAAAGCCGCCCCTCGGGATTGAAGAGCGGCGCTGGTGAGGCCCGGCCACGAGGGCGATGAGGCGACCCGCGGCCGGGCCGGCGGATCAGGACGAGCGGCGCTCCAAGCGCTCGATCGCCTCGCCGCACGTGTCGAACGCGATGCCGATCCGTGCGGCCAGCTCGCGGGCCACGCTGGCGCCGAAGGTCTCGTAGGCCTCGACGACGAGCTCGCGCATGGCCTCGGGGTCCGCGTCCGCGGCGTCGTCCGCCACCGGTGCCGGCATCACGCCGAGCGCCCGGTCGAGGCAGAGCTGCGCCAGGACGATGCGGCTGCGATTGACCTTCTCCCACCGCACGTTGTGACGCCGCTTGCTCGCGGCTTTCAGCAGGCGCTGCGAGAACGACATCAGCTCGGTCGGACGGATCAGCGCCGCGATGGCCGGCAGGAGGTCGGGGGCGGGCGGCTCGATCGTGCTCACCGCGTCCTTGAGACTGCCGAAGGGCGGGAAGTGGACGACACCGCCGCCGGAGATATGGGCGTACGTCATGCGCGCCTCCCGGTGTTCGTCAGCAGCTCGCCCTCGATTGCGGCGAGCAGCGCGAGGCGCAGGGCGCGCAGAGTTGGCACGCGCTCGACCTCGGGATCCTCGATCCGCAGGGCGTCGAGCGCGGCCTGCCGTCCGTCGATCGGCGCCTCGCGGGCGTCCGGATCGGCCGCGCGCATGGCGGCGATGGCGTTGGTCACGGGGCCGAACTGTCGGTTCGGCCCCTCTCGTAATAAGCGCTGCGGTGCGTCGGTAACGGGTAATAAGGGCGTGCGCGTGCTATAGGCGTGGGTAGCCATGAACAGCATCCTCCAGATGCGGTTGGTGGTGAGGGCCGTGCCGGAAGTTGCCTCTTCCGCGCGGCCCGCTTTTCTGATACCCAAAAAGTTATGTGGATGTCAATTCCTGATACCCAGAAAAAGCGCGGACGACCGGCGACGGGCGTGACACCGCATCAGGGGGTCCGCATGTCTGACGAGCTTCTCGCGGGGGTCGAGGCGTGGCGCGATGCGCAGTCGGATCCGAAGCCGTCTCGCGCCGAAGCCATCCGCCGCATCCTGACCGATCACCTCCGCGCGAAGGGCTTCCTGAAGTAGTCTGTGGCGCGACTGATCTGCGTCTCACCCTGCCTGTGCCTCCATGCCTCGCCCCGCACCCACCTTCGCCCTCCGCTTTCCTATCGCGGACATCCCGGATCTGGCGGCGCGCTACCAGTACGCTGACGAGAGCGCCGCGATGACGTCCGGTCGGGCGATCGCAGCCGGCGAGCACACCCGCGCAAACCTGACGACCATTCACCGCTGGAAGACCAAGGGACGAGGCCGCTCGCGGCTCGGCTGGAACACCGACGTCGAGATCGCTGATGCGCTGGCGCTCGCCGTCGCCGCGAAGACGGATCGGGCGGCCGCATCGGTGCTGTGTGGCCTCGCCGGAGTGAAGTTGCCGGTCGCTTCCGCCGTCCTGATGGCCATCGACCCGGCGAGGTATACGATCATCGACGTGCGCGCGCTGGACTCCCTCGGGGCGCTCGGCAATCGGATCGACCTCAGGCTCTATCTCACCTACCTCCATTTCTGCCGCGCGCTCGCGTTCGAGGCCGGGACATCGCTGCGCACCTTGGACCGAGCCTTGTGGCAGTGGTCGAAGAGATACGGGTCAGCCGTCGTCCGCGATGACGACAGCTGAGGGTTCGGCGTAGGCACCGGGTAGCATCACGCCCATGTGCGCTATCGGGCGATCATCACGCAGCGCGCCATAGGTCGTTGACCGATATCGGTCGATGACCTATATCGGGGCCATGACGACGCCGCTGCACGAGACCCACGAGACGACGGCCTTCATGACCCGCTGCGGGCGGCTCGGCCTGACCGAGGCTGACCGTGACGACATGGTGCTGCAGGTTGCCCGCGACCCGAGCGATGGGGCGCTCGTCAAGGGTTCGGGCGGCCTGCGCAAGGTGCGGTGGGGCGGACCGGGCGGCTACCGTATCCTGGTGGCGTACTTCGACAATCACTCGCCGGCCGTCCTCATGGCGATCCTGGCGAAGAACGAGCAGGCAAACTTCACGGCGGCTCAGATCAAGGCACTCCACGCACAGATCAAAGCGGTCAAGGACGCTCGCCGCGAGCGGCAGAACGAGTGAGACGACCTGAACCCTGGAGCCGGCCGACGCCGGCACTCTTTGTTTTGGTGGTCTATCATGGTTGACGTTACTGGCGAGATCTTCACCGATCTCATGGAAGGTTTCGAGCAGATCCGAAGGCACGATGCGGGAACCCCGGATCACGGACTTCGCATCCACCTGCCCAAGACGGTCGACGTAGCGGCGATCCGAAAACGCACCGGCAACTCGCAGCCCGTGTTCGCCGGCAGCATCGGCGTGCCGGTCGATACCGTCCGGCAGTGGGAGCAGGGCCGCAGGCAGCCGAAGGGCGCCGCGCTGGTCCTGCTGGCGATGCTGGAGAAGAACCCCCGCCTCGTCGAGGAAACGCTCGGCATAGGCTCATTCGAACCCGGCAGCGCCACTGCGGCGCCGGCGGGATAACCACGCCACTCGGCGATCACTCGCGGACCGACATCATGCCCTCCACCCTTCTGCCCCGCCTGATCTCGTGCGACGAATCCGGATTCAGCGGCAACGACATGCTCGGCTCCGGACAGCCGTTCTTCAGCTACGCATCGCACGACCTTGATCTGCACGAGGCAGACGAACTTCTAAAGGAGGCTCGAACGCGGTTTCCGGTTCAGATGCCGGAGCTCAAGGCCTGGAAGCTGATGAAGTCGCCGCGTGGACGCGAGCTGTTGTCGTTCGTTCTTGACAGATTGGACGGGCGATACATCGCAACGATCTACGATAAGCGGATGAGTTTGGCGTGTAAGCTGTTCGAATACATCTACGAACCCGTTCTCGCGAAGAACAGTCTTCTCTTCTACGAGAACGGGCTTCATCTATTCGTCGCCAACTATCTCTATATGCAGATGCTGGCAAAGGGCGCGTCCGCGGAGGCCACGGCCGCCGAGTTCGAGTCGTTCATGCGTACGCTCGATCCCACGGCGGCGCCGACGCTATTCGGTAGTGCTGACGGCGCCGGTGCCGATCCGCTACTCGGTCAAATTCTACGCTTCGCGAGGGGCTACAACGTCGTCATCGCAAACGAGACCCGCGCGCTCGGCCGCTCCAAGGCAGGCAAGTGGGTGTTGGATCTTTCGATATCTGCGGTCGCGAGCCATCTGCGCGATTGGGGCGGCCGGTATCCGCTTCTCGACGTGGTGTGCGATGACTCGAAGCCGATCAAGGATCTAAGCAATGCGTTCGACAACATGATCGGCCGTACGGACGAGGCATTCATGGAGTTGGGCGGAAAGCGAAGTAGATTGACATGGAACATGGTGAGACCCGTCCGCTTCGCTTCATCGAAGACGCATGCCGGCATCCAAATCGCAGATCTTCTCGCGGGAGCTGCAGCGATTGTCCCGGTAGCCGCGAGCCGGCCCGATCTCGCGACGATCGCGGAGCGTGCCGAGCAACACCTCAACGAGGAATGTTTGGCGCCCGACATGACTAGGATCGACCTCGACCAAGACCACGCACTCGTCAACTGGCTTATCCTAGAGGATTTGGCTTCGCGAGCCGACGTCGGAGCGGATCCACTGATCGGAATGGCGGCGATGTACGATGTGGTCCGGCGGACTGTTCCTGACGCTCGAAGAGCCATGGGACTCGACCAGGCACGTCAGCCCTCGATCGTCTAAGCATCTGCCGCCGACCTGTCCTTTCTTACGGAGCCGAGGAAGGTACGCAGGGTCGACGACAGGATCTCGGGGTCGCGCGTTTCGCATTCCCAGATCGTCAGCACGTCCCACCCGGCAGCGCGCAGCTCCCGTTCGTTGCGGGCATCGCGCTCGACGTTTCGGGCGAACTTGGCCTGCCAGAACTCGATGCGCGTCTTGGGCGTCGATGCCTTCCGACAGCCAGGATGGCGATGCCAGAAGCAGCCGTGCACGAATATCGCCTTGCGCCGGCTGGGGAACACGAGATCCGGACTGCCGCGTAGATCGCGGCGATGTAGCCTGAACCGGTAGCCGAGCGCGTGCGCCAGCTTGCGGACCCTCATCTCGGGGGTAGTGTCCTTGCCGCGCACGTTCCCCATCAGCCGTGAGCGGTCGGTCGGCGAAAGGCGGTCCATGTGCGACGGCCTCGGCAGGCAGCTTGGTGGCAGCGGAGATCAACGGTGAAGACCAAGGACGAGATCGACGAGGCCGAGCGGCAGATCCGCACCGTGCAGCAGGTCGTCGACTACACCGTCCGGGAATACCCGGTCGAGGTGCTGGTCGAGAAGCACCTGACCGGCAAGCTGGCGGGCGAGAACGAAATTTTTGTCCCCGACTATCAGCGCGATCTGGTCTGGGAAGACAAGCGGCAATCGAAGTTCATCGAGTCGCTGCTGATCGGCCTGCCCGTGCCGTACCTGTTCGTGGCCGACGTGGGCAACGAGGATCCCGACCTCGAAGGACGGTTAGAGATAGTCGACGGCACGCAGCGCATCCGGACTCTGGCACGATTCCTCACTGGCGAACTGGTCCTCGACGGCCTTGAGAAGCTTCCGGGCCTCAACGGATTCACGTTTGGCGACATGCTCGCATCGCGGCAGCGTCGGTTCGGCCGCATCACTTTGCGCCTCATTGAGCTGACCGAGAAGGCGGATGAGGAGACGCGTCGAGATATGTTCGACCGGATCAACACCGGCCCAGTCCGACTAAACGACATGGAAAGCAGACGCGGCCGGATGCCCGGGCCCTTCGTAGACCTCGTTCGAGAAGTCGCTCGGCAGGAAGCCTTCAAGGCGCTTGCACCCTTGTCCGAAGCTGCTGAGAAGCGCTTTGAGCGGGAAGAGTTGGCAGCCCGCTTCTTCGCATACATGGACGACTATTCCACCTTCGGCCAAACGGAGTCTGGCAAGGTCGTGTCTCTTTTCGTCGACGATTATGCGAGGCGAGCGAACGCCGCGATGCTCGCCGAGGGTCCGGGCGGTCCGACTGAGGCTCGATTGCGAGCCGCATGGGAGGGCATGATACGCTTCGTATCCGAGATTCTACCAAACGGCTTTCGGAAGAGCCCGAGCGCGAAGTCGACGCCGCGGGTGCGGTTCGAGGCGATCGCCGTCGGGATCGCGCTGGCTATGCAGAAGGACCCGGCTCTACCCGGCACCTGGGACCTTGTTTCGCATCTGAGCAAACCTGAATTCCGCGAACTGACGACGTCCGATGCTGCCAACAACCGCAACCGGGTAACCGGTCGGATCGAATACGTTCGCGATCGGCTTCTCGGCCGATGACTCGCGCCTTCGTAGAGGACTTCCGGCGCCGCCGCTCACAGGTGCGCCGCTATCTCTCCGTCGTCGCCAAGGCCGACCGCGAGACGAAAGCCGGCGGCGGACGGCCCGTCGATCTCACTCGGCTGCACGTCCTGCGAGCTGGGACGTTCCTGATCCTCTACAACCTGATCGAGGCGTCAGCCCGAGGCGCCCTGGACGGCGTGCACGACACGATGATCGGTCAGCGGGTAGGGTTTGCGGGTTTGTCGCCCTCGTTGCGACGCGAGGTCGTGAAAGGATTCCGACGCAAGAAAAATCCGGATGACCATGTGCTTCTCAAGGACATTCCAATAGATTTTGTCGCAATGTCTCTAGATGCTGACCATCAATTCTCAGGCAACGTAGACGCCAGACTTGTTCGCAAGATCGCCGGCACGTATGGATTCAGCCATTACACGGACGAGTCTCGTACAAGAGACGGAGCCGATCTCTTGACGATCAAGGACGTTAGGAACGACCTCGCGCACGGCCTAAAAACATACGATGAGATCGGCCGCAACTACTCCGCTAGGGCACTTTTGGAGATCAGCGTCCGCTCACTGGCTTACATAGAAGCTATACTTGAGAACGTCGATGATTATCTAGAGGCGTCCGGCTATCTAGCAGTTGGGCAGTCGCCGCTACCCTGATCAGTTCTCCTGCGATCTAATGTGGTCGATGATGGCTTTGCCTACGGCTCGGCCCAGCGCCGGCGGGACCGCGTTGCCGATCAATCGACCGACCGTGCGGGCCACGATCGGCTTGCCTGGCGGTACGAACTGGAAGTTCGCCGGAAACGACTGCAGCATTGCGCCTTCGCGTAAGGTCAGCGCGCGATCCTGTTCCGGATGGCCGAAGCGGCCGTTGCCGAATCCATAGAACTGCGTGGTGATCGTGGGCGACGGCTTGTCCCAAGCCATGCGACCGTAGACGGATGGGTAGGTTCGGCCAGTCAGCTCGGTATGGCACTTTACGCGCATGTGCTCGGGCCAGCACCTCCATGTACCATGCGGCTCTGCGATGCGGATCCGCTCCAAGTTGATGGCCGTAAGACCGCGAGCGCGATGCAGCCGATCCTGGCGATCACACTCTCCCGCCTCGACAGGCGGGCGGTCGAAGACCTCGTCCCGCACGGTCCTATGCTGCTGTTCTGTCCCCTTGGGCATCTCGATCGTGCCGAGGCGGGACGCCAGGAGCACGACGCGGCGACGGTTCTGTGGAACGCCGAAGTCAGCCGCATCCACGACCTTCCAGACGACATGGTAGCCCAAGGCTTCAAGGGCGCGGACGAACTCGCCCCAGAGCGGCAGCAGCGTCAGTCGCGGCACATTCTCCAGCGTAATAATCTCAGGGCGCACCAGCTCGACGAAGCGAAGGAATTCAAGCAGCAGACGCCATCGTCCGTCGCTCTCGCGCCGCTTCGTCGTGTAGCCAGAAAAGGGCTGGCATGGGGCACATCCGGCAAGCACCCGGATAGGAGCTTCGCCGAACATCGCTGAAACCTCGGTCGCGGACACTTCCATGATGTCGCGACCGTGGAAGCTGGCGCCGATGTTGTGTTCGAAGGGGTAACGGCAGGCTGGATCCAGATCAATCCCGGCGGCAATCGTGAGGCCGGCATCTCGGAGCCCAAGCGAGAGGCCGCCCGCGCCGCAGAACACATCGACCACCGCGGTTTCACGTCGAATCCGGCGTATGTCGGCTGGTGCTAGTGCCATGGCTCCAGGCTCAATCTCCAGCCCTCCGTTCTATGCCGCAACCCGCAACCGCATAGGGCCGAGCTGGAGTTGTGAACAGTCAGAGAGGAAGCGGACCAACGATCGCCCGCTCGGCCCCGCCCCGATCTGCTCACGAGGCGGGGGAGCGTCCGATCTCACCAGCGTGAGCCGAGCCGATACGCGACGTGGCTCGAGATGCAGGATGCCGAAGCCTCGTTAGTTGGCCCTCAACAGCGGCCCGAAGCCCGGTCCCGGATCGGGATGCCGGTTGGTAATGTCGGTCGGTCTAGGCTGGAATTGGACGGACTGGCCGGTATGCATGGCACCTGGCGCCGGCCGGCCGTGAGCGAATGGCTGCCCTCGGGATCCGCGAGGGCGCCGAGCCGTGATGATATGGCCGCCCGGCCGAAAGCGTTAGGCGCGGCGGCGCTTAGGCCGTCCGCGGTCCTCCGGCATCACCTCACGGCAGATCCTCAGGATGGTGTCTTCACCCATCAGGGGCGCCATGCCGCCGATTGCCTTTCGCAGGTCGGATTTGAGCATGTCGGCCGCGCCCGCAAGCGCGTTGGCGTCAAGGGCTAGGTGTTCACGGGGGACAAAGCAGTCCGGCAAGATCTCAACGAATGCACGTAGGGATTGGGAGCGCATAGCCTAATCCATAGCGGTGCGCACGCCTGAACAAGCGCGCGGACGCAAGAGAGGGGGGAGTAGGTCGCGGCTCGCTTTGACCCTCTGGCGCTGACCCGGTGCCGCAATGGCGATGGGTGCTCTGGCTCTGGGGTGCTTCGGGCGAGTACAGGTCACGCGCGACCACAGGAAGAATGCGCCACCCGGACGGAGGTTGCAACATGCCGGATCCTCAACGGTCCAGCCGTGCGCTGGCCTTCAGCCAAGGCCAAGTGTGACTAGGGGATGAAGCCGACGCGGATCTGCTCCAGCGTCGGCGGTCCGTGATTGATCCATGCTCCGTACCGGCTTTCCCGTCCGCCGTAGGCTTTCCGACACAGGGCGGCGACCTGATCGCCGGAGAGATGACCGCGCTCCATCAGCTTGTCGGCAATGGCCTTGATCGCTGTCGAGCCCATCGGCGACTGGACGAGCGCTTCTGCCTGGTCTCGGGCCGCATCCAAGAGGGCCCAGCGATTGCCGCCGTGAAAGCCCCAGGCGTCTAGAAGTAGGTTCATGTGCTGCGTATCGCCCTCGCCACCGCCCTCAAGGCAGTCGTCGATCGGGATCTCTCGGAAGTGCGCCTCGGCGCAGGCACCCGCGAAATCATGGATCAGGGCGGCGGCGCGCCGTAGGGCATGATCCCGCACGACCGCACTGCCGTGCGCCCTCATGGTCGGCATGGGCTGGATCTCGCAGATGTCATGCCCGACGACACAGCCCTCAGCATACGTGCGGCGGCCCCGACCATCCTGCTTCCACTTGCCGGCGCTAAGATCCTCGATCGTCTGAACGAAGACCCGCTCGGTGTGAAACCCGAAGTACCAGCGCGACAGGGCATGACCGCCCTCGTGGTAGCAGGTGAGAAGGCGGCGTCCTTTAGGGCTGGGCATCATCGAACTGGTGATGGCCGCCACGTGTCCCGTCCCTTCGCTTGCGGAACCGGATACCCTCGCCGCCGACATTCTCAGGGATGAATTCCAGGCCGGCGGCTTCCAGCACCTGAACGATTGACGCCATCGTGTTCACGTTCGCGGAGATCGGGCCAACCGTTCTTTCGAGGCGCTTGATCGTATCGACCGATACCCCAGCCTTCTGCGCTAGCTCGGACTGTTCAATCCGCGCCATCGCCCGAGCACCGCGAAGTTGCTCCCCGGTCACCACCATATTGCACCTATAGCTGATTAATTACACATATGGCTTGACGCCCTAGGAGGCTTCCCCTAACTATAGGTGTAACGAAGCCGCCGCAAGTGGTGTACCGATGCCGTACCGCACCGTCTCCTGGACCCACATCGACCGCGCCGGCCGCGACAGCTGCCCCGCGATCCCCGCCGGCCTGCTCTCGGCCAAGGCCCGCATCGACCTCACCGTCCGCACCACCCGCCGGCCGCTGTTCAAGGCCGGCCAGTTCGACCGCGGCGCCATCATGTCGGCCGCCTCATCCGCCGCTCGCGCCCATCAGGAGCGGTTCGGCGGCACCTGGGGCGAGGCCATGTCGGTCTGCCTCACCGCCGCGTGGCGCGCCGCGAAGATGGCCCGCCACATGGCCGCCCACTGATCCCCTGACCGCGCCACGCTGATCGGCGCCGAATAGGGACCCACCCCCCTTCACCCCCGACCCACCGCCACGAGCCCCATTAGGAGCGCGAACGATGACGCACGCCCGCATCCCCGATTTCAGCCAGCCCGTTCCGGTCCGCAGCACGACCGCAGCTCGTTCCGCTCGTCGCCGGACTCCCGCCGACGCCCGCTACCTCAACCTGCCGAACGAGCCGATCCCGGGCGAGATCGAGCCCTGGCAGGCCGTCGAGCCATACCGTCCCGACACCGCAACGGTACGCGCCCTGCGGGTCATGGACATTGCCGGCGAACTGCTGGCCGCCATCGCCATCATCGGCGGCGGCATTGTGCTCACCGGCCTCGCCTCGCTGCTCTGACCCGACCCGCAACCGAGCGGGCCGGCCGACCGGCACCGGCCTCGTCTCTCAGATCGACTTCGCTTCCAGCTCGATGGAGGATCTGCGGTCGCTCCGGGATATCGCGAACGTCGTGGGAGATGTGGCCTACGCCACGGCCTGGACGGGGCGGTGCCACACCCGAGAGTCAGGCGAGCAGCACAACGCCGCCGGCAAGCTGATGCAGTGGCTCGGCGACGCGCTGGCCGACGTGGCGGATGAAGCCCGCAAGGCGGCGCAGCGGCGCCAGCCGAAGACACCGGACGAGCGCGAAACTCGTCTGACGGTCCTCGCGGGTCCGACCATTGAGAACGGCGATCCGGATGAGATCGCGGCATTGGCCGGCGCGCTGATGGCCCACGCTCAGGCCGAGTTTGAAGGGCGCTGACAAGCGCCCCTCTCCTGCTTCCGTAGCCCTGCGTACCGCTCCGGCCGGGTCCAGCCGGGCACCCCGTCACATCCCGAGACAACACTATGGGCGACGTGCTCACCTTCACCCCGCGTTCGAAACCGGCGGCTTCCGAGAACCTGGAGCCGTTGGCCGGGGCCACGCTCCGCGCCAGCCTGGAGGAGGCAGCGCAGATCGCCCTCGACGCGGCGGACCGCATCATCGCCGTGCTCGACCGCATGGATGGCGATGCCGATCACGAGGACGGCGGAGACGCCGAACCCACGCTGGCCGCGCCGGAGAACGCTACCGGATCGCAGGTGGTGTGGATGCGGGGCAGCGACCGGGACGGGGGGTGAGTCGCCCGAGATCGCGATACCTGAGGCCCGGGTAGAGACCCCGTCAGCGGCAGCGGCCGACCTGAATGCCGATCCGACGGCTATCGACATCGAACCGCTGCGGTGGGGCGGCAGGGGCAACGTAGTGGCGTTGGCGGGCTCTACTTCCATCGACATGTCGGCGGTGGCTGGCAGTGTGCTCATTGCTCGCGCGCGGCGGTCCTGATGCCGACCCTACTCGCAAACCATTCCCGGCACGCCGCGGCCGTGGAGCGCCTATCCTGGCCCGATACGGCTCGATTTCTGGTCCTGCTGCTACGGGTGTGCCGACTCAACCGGCGGCTTGAGGCAGATCACCGCCGCGTAGAACGTGACGGCCTCGACGCCGCCGGCCCGGCGCTGCTCGCCACGGCGCACCGCTGGATGGAAACGCACGAGGCGATGAGCGCCCTTCTCAGGACGCCTGAACTGCCAGAGGTTGCCCAGGTACGAGACACAATGCGGAGGCCATGACCGTGATGCTGGATCCAGAAACCCCCATCACCGTTCGCCGGCACTGGAACGACTGGAAGCAGGGCACCGTGCCGTTCCGGTGCCTGGACGGGCTGCATTACGGCAGCACCAGTGGCGGCGTGGGAGTCGCTTCCCCGCGTCCGATGCTGATGGGCTACATTCGGTGCACGGACCTGACATCCGGCGAGATCGCCCACACCTGCCAGCATGGGCCGCCACCCCATCGGATCAAGGTGACGATCGTCCAGAAGGACAACGACCGGTCCGTCGTAGCCGCGCTCAAAGCGGTGGTTGCGGAGCGGGGGCGGCCCTAGCTGGCCCCACCCGTCATTGTCAGGCCGCAGCCGGCGGCTCGGAGCCACCGCAGGTCGCGCATGTGCGGGTCGCCCTGAGGATTTCCGCGCCCTACGCAGGGCCTGATCAGTCCTCTGCCTGAACCGGCCCAGCGGCCTGCATCCCTTCTAGCAGGTCTATGGTGTTCTCGACGATCACCTCCCATCGCGCGTAGTTGTTCAGCAGACCGGTGAGGACGGAGCGGTTCCGCTCAATGCTGGCAACGATGATGTCGAAGACCTTGCCCGCCCGTGGGTCACGGGCCAGCTTCGGCGCGTAGTACTCGACGAGATCGACGAGCATCGATCGGGCTTTCGCGTCGTGGCGCGCCTTGCGGCCTGGATCCCCCAGAGCGCGTTTGGACGCCAAGGGGTTGAGCCGGCCCGGGTGAGGGCAAGGGATGCCGGTCATCATCTCCCGGATTATCCCGTTCGCCTTCACGTAAGGCTGGTCCGGTCCTTCACTCAGAAAGACCTCGCCGGTGTCCTCGTCGAGAACGACACGGGCGATCGGTTTGCCTGCCGCGCGCAAGGCGTCGACTTGAGCGAACAAGTCGGGGGCGCTCTGCCGCATCTCAGCGACGGTGGCATTGTCGAGGGTCGTCATCATGGCTGTGGCTCCGATCATCGAGGTTCAGAGCCGCGCCGCGAGACCGGCGATCACCGGATGGGCGGACGGGTGTACGGTGATCGGCGCGCCGGTGACGGCCTTGGTGGCGACGGCGGCCGCGAGCAGGTTCCAGTCGCAGTCGGTATCGGTCGGATCGCAGCTTGCCCGGGCCTCGACGACGCCGCGCCACAGGTCGGCGCCCTGGATTTCGGCCAGCAATTCCTGCGTTGACAGCCACAGGCCAGCGTGGGGGTGTGTTGAGCGGAAGGCGGCGAGCGCGACCACGCCAGCCTCAAAGCTCCTGAGAAGGATCGCATAGCGGTGATCCGGTCGGTCAGGCAGCCCGACATGGATCGCGAACCCACCTTCATCCTCTGCGTCCTCGATCGAGGCCAGAAGGTCGTGATCCCCAAATTCCGTGTAAGCCTGCAGGACAAAATAAGTGGCGCGCGGTAGGTTCGCTCGCACATCCGCCCACATCTTGGAAATATCAAGATTAAGTTCGTTCATAATCGCTGCCTGAAAATGGATAGTTTTAAAATATGAGGTGATCCGCGCCGCAACGGCACGTGGGTTCTGCTTACCGAGTCGCGACGCCCAGCGTCCATTTTAATTTCACGCCGCGGCGGTCTGCCGCACCACGGGCAGCGGCTAAATAATTGTATGACGCTGCGCGAGATACTTGAGGCCGGGATCATTAAGCCGATCAAGCCGCTGACGCCGGCCCAGGCGGAAAAGCGCCGCGGCCGCCAGCAGCGGTTGCAGCAGCGCGTCGCCGACGAGCGCACCCGATCAGCCGCCAAGATCCGGGATTTGAAGGCCGAGATGCCGTAGGCGGCCGACACGGCCGGCCCGCTGGCAGAAGAATATTGACCCGGCGCGACCTGGGCTGGCATCACGGTCGGTGACCGCGCCCCCATGCATTTCGAGGGGCGCTGATCCGATTGCCGAGGACCATGAATTGCCCAAGATCCCCGACCAGGGCCGGGAGGCCCGCGCGCACCTGTTGCGGCGCCAATTCAACCTACGCCTCGTCGCCGAAGGGATGTCCGTGCAGGCCCGACGGGACCGCAGGGCCCAGGCAGATACCGCCGCTGCCGAGGCTGCCGAGGCTGCCGAGCGTCGCCGTCATCGACGCGTGAGGCACCTGCCCGGCTACGTCACCGGCGAGTGCCGCGAGCCGTTCGAGCCGACGACGCGCCTGATCCGTGCCGCCGATCGGCCTGGAGATCCTGAGAACGGTTCGCGTGCCAACGCATCGACGACCCGGCCGACCTTCGAAGATATGCGTGCGGAGTCCATGACCTTCCCAGCCATTCCCGCAGAGGTGCACGAGCGCCAACGGATCGAGCGGAAGAGCAGGAGCGGTCGACGCAGGAAGTAGCGGCTACGCCCGCAGCGGGCGACCTCAACCGATCAGACCGCACAAGAATCAGCGCGGGTGGTGAAGGCGGTCGAGCCATGCGCTGAGCGCCTGAAGCCGGACGGTTTGTCGAACACGAGATGAGGGGCCATCTTCATGTGATGCCCGACCATCGCGGCCAAACCTATGACCCGCAGGAGCCGCCGCCGCGGGGTGTGATCGGCTGGACCAATGCGGGGCGCATGGTGAGGGGCGTCGCCGTTGTCGTGTTCCTCGCCGTCTCTGCGCTCGTCGCCAGTGCTCTCTACAAGCCCGCGAATCCGCAGCCGGCGTTCCTGGCCTTCGCCGCGGTCGGGTGGCGCTGCTGCCAGGCGTGAGGCTCCGATGCTTTGCAGCCACCTTCTCGTGCATCGACTGCAGCTCAGGGATCGCCTCCACCTCGCGCAGCAGCGCGTTGACGTTCAGGTCCTCGCTCTCGCTGGCCGAGGCGGGCGCCTCGTCGACCACGAATCCCTCGGGCAGGTCGCCGGGGCCGCTCATCACGCGGCAACCCGCATTGCGGCGGCGGGGCCGGCTGGCGGGGGCAGGTCGCGATCAGGCTGCGCGCACAATGGCTCGTAGCTCGCGACGCAGGAATTCAGAGACTGTCGTATGGTCGCGCTCGGCCGCGGCCTCGATAGCGTCTTGCAGCTCTGGCTCGCACTTCAGCTTGATTAAGGTGGGGAACCGGGCCGGGCGCATGTTCGTCTACTCCATCGCTCGATCAGCAACTGAGTAGAACACGAAGGGGTCCTATCGTGACCCTATTGTATTTGGAGCGTGACGGCGTTTTACGCCCCTTCTGCGCTGGGCTTGCGGTCGCGAGGGTTTATTTCGGCCAAGATCTCTTCGAGGGACCGCCCCGAAGGCTCCGGCGCCGAAACAGGCTGCACGTTCAAGGACGTTTTGCCATCGCCGGACCAGTAGTCGACAATGGCTTCGTTGAAGTCGTCTATTGCTACGCACTCGTCCCAGATCGAATTTGAGATCATGATCTCGGACGCCGCCGAGAAGCCAATCGAGGCCGGCGACATCTCGTGTTTTTTTCGGGGATGCCGGTCCATGCTTCCGGCGTAATCTGTGGGCGGCGAAGCGATTTCTCCACCGGTCCAAAAATAGATGTCGCTGATATGGTCGAAAGCTCGCTTCAAAGCCACTCGTGTATCAATTTCATTGAGGTTGGCGCGCTTCGCAATGATTCGAACGTTCTTCAAAGTCTTGGAAATCGTCCGAAACAGCTCCTTCGTAATCTTGTCGGAGGACATTTCCTCGACCAACGGAATAATCGCAGCCGAAAGTTGGAGGCGATATTCCACCTCCTCGGCTACCGACCGCTGATTTTCTTCAGCGCTCTTGTGGATTTGTTCCCGCAGCCGGTCGTTGACCCGGAAAGCAACGCCATGCCGCTTGACTTCCGAAGCCGGCTTCGGCGGGCGGCCCATGCGCTTCTTGGGAGTGGCGTCGGCATCGTCGGTCATTCGTGGCCCCATCGTGTCCACATACCGTTACAAGAAAAGTGCAGGAAAGGCTAGACCTGGGCCTCGACTTCCCTTAGTTTCCGTTTCTGTAGCGCGTGCATGAAAGTCCGCCGCTCTACCGCGTCGGAGGCCCGTGATGAATCAGGATGAGTTGAAGCGCCTGCTGCTCAAGACGACAGCCGACGTGAAGCAGACCGCGGCAGCGATCGGCTTCAGCGAGAAAACTGTCCGGCGGGGCATTCGGGACGAGACGATCCCGTGCGTGAAGTTCGGACCTCGCAAGTACCGCGTCCCGACCACTTGGATTGCCGAGAAGCTGGGCGCTGTCGCCGCCTGACTCCACCATCCGCGGGCGAGCCCCGCGGGCCGCTCATTCCCGCGTCGATGCGGCCGACGCGCTCACCACGAGGTCAATTGCCTCATGTCTCGGAACGAAGGAACCCCCGGCGCGGGCAAGCGCTCGGGGGCTCCGGGGAATGTCGTTGCTGGCGCTTTCGACACCTCGGATTTAGCACCCGATCCTATCGAAATCCAGACTGCTCGACTGCGGTCTCAGTTCGATTTCAGTCCCTCCGTCGCCGCTGCTGTCGCGACACTGGCCTACGCTGTCCCCGAGACTTGGGGCGCTAAGGCATGACTCGGACGCGCTCGATCCACACGAAGGTTCAACGGCTCATCCCCGTCCTCGGCTCACCGATGGATGGTGAAGCCCTCGGCGCCGCGCGGGCGATCGGGCGCGTCCTCGACGGCGCAGGGCTTGGGTTCACCGACCTCGCCGCCGCGATTCCTGCACCTTCGATCGCTCAGGGCGTAAAAACTTTTACACCTAAGACGCCCGTCCGCACCCCGGCCGCCACCGTCCCAGAGTTCCATGCGTACCGGTTGCGCCGGGCCTACACGTCGCGGCAGGAACAGCAGCACCGCGCCCGGGTCGCTTTCTGCCAGAGCCGCTCGTGGCGCTTGACGCCGCGGGAGCGCGGGTTCCTCGACGGCATCGCCCGTCAGCACGGCAACCTCACGTTCCGCCAGGGCGACTGCCTCGCCGCCCTCACCGACCGCCTCGTATGGGAGGACCGGCGCGCGTGCTGAACTTGCACCATGCGGCCTCTTGCCTGCCGGGAGGGCGCGTCATCAGTGACGGCGTCTCGTTCCGCGCCCCAGGGCACGGCGCTGGCGACATGTCGGCTCGGATCCTGCCCGCAGCCGACAAGCGCAACGGCTACACCGTCACGTCGTTCGCGGGCGACGATCCGTTGTCCCTGCGCGACTTCATCGACGCACAGTGTGGCCTTCCCCGGTGGGAGGAGCGTGAGCGTCGGCAAGAGCCGAACTCGCGCGAGCTCGCCCGTCAGGAACGGGCCCAGGAGCAGCAGCGAGTCGCCCGCGAGGCCGAAGCCCGGATCAAGGCCGAACGCGTCGTGCGGATCTGGCATGAGGCGCGGGCCGACCCGCGCGGGACCCTCGTAGAGGATCCGTACCTCAACAAAGAGCGCGGTCTCATCCTTCCTGAAGGCGTCTGCGGGCACGCGATCCGGTTTCACCCGGGAGGCCCGTGGGAGGGCGAGCGCGTCCCAATGATGCTCTGCGCCTACCGGGACATCATCACGAACGATGTCGTGGGCCTGCATCGCACCCGCCTCGACCCTGTTACCGGCCGGAAGGTCGGCCGGAAGATGCTCGGCCGGGCCAATGGCGCGGCGATCAAGCTTACCCCCGACGCCGAGGTAACGATGGGCCTCGCCCTGGCCGAAGGCGTCGAATCCGCGCTTGCCGGCATGGCGCTCGGCCTCGTGCCGATGTGGGCCATGGGCAGCGTCGGCGGGATAGCGGCCTTCCCGGTCCTGTCCGGCATCGAGGCCCTGACGATCTGCGCCGAGACCGGACCCGCCAGCGAGAAGGCCGTTGAGGAAGTCGGCAACCGCTGGACCGAGGTTGGGCGCGAGGTGCGGATCTGCCGTCCCCGCCACGGCTCGGACCTAAATGATGCGATCCGGGAGGCGAACCGCTGATGGACGCGCCCAAGCAGCCCGACCTCGATGCTTCGGCAATCGTCCACCCGTTCCGACGCGCACAGCAGGACGCCGAACCCGACGACGGGCGGTTTCCTCCTTTCGAAGGGCAACCCACCGCTTCAGCGCCGAAGATCCCTGAAATCCTCTGGCACGGCGATGCTGACCCTCACGCTGATCGCCCATGGCTCGTGCGGGATCTCGTCCCGGAAACCGGCAAGGGCCTGATTTCTGGACAGTGGGGGGCGGGCAAGACTTTCGGTGCGCTCGACCTGTCGGCTTCGGTAATGACGCTGACCAAGTTTGCCAACCGCCGCACGGAGCGTCAGGGCGGCGTCCTCTTCATCGCGCCGGAGGGCGCCTTCGAGATCCCGATCCGCCTGCGCGGCCTGATCGAAGGCAAGCTCACACAGGCGAGGGCGATGACGGGCCAGCCGACGTCGCTCGACCGCCTGCCCTTCGCCTGGATCGAAGAATGCCCTCGTCTCGTCGAGCGGAGTGCCCTCGCGACGCTGCTGACCGTCGGCAATGAAGTTCGAGACCGTCTGCGCCAGGAATTCGACCTGCCGCTCGTCCTCATCATCATCGACACGATCGCTGCCGGAGCCGGATTCAACGACGAGAACAGTGCCGCCGAAACCCAGAAGGTGATGGACGCCATGCAGGCGCTCAGCCGCGAGACCGGTGCCTTCGTTATGGGCGTCGACCACTTCGGCAAGACAAGCGAGACCGGCACCCGAGGCAGCTCGGCCAAAGAGGGCGCCGCCGACACGGTGTTGGCCTTCCTCGCCAACCGGGATGAGGCCGGCAACGTCAGCAACACCCGCATGGCCGTCCGGAAGCTCCGCGGTGGCCGGATCGGGATGGAGACGCCCTACACCCTCGACGTGGTGCAGATCGGCGAGTCCTCCAATCGCGAGCCGGTCACGACCTGTGTCGTGAACTGGCAGGACCGGGAGCACGGGAACGCACCAGCGCCGCCCGCTCGCAATCCATGGCCGAAGAAGCTGCAGCTCTTCCGCACGGCCCTGGAGGCGACGGTCGCCAGCCGCGGCAAGCGCATTCGGCCGTTCGGAAGCGAGGGGGCCGAGCAGGTCGCCGCTGAGGCCGCGATGGTCCGCGCTGAATTCGTCGCCCGCTACCCTGCGGCTGCATCCGACACCGACGCCAAAAGGTCCGACGCCAAGCGGAAGGCCTTTGATCGAGCGGTGCTGGTGGCCACCGAGAGTGGGCTGATCGGGTGCTGCGAGATGAGCGGATTCGACCACTACTGGATCATCGCCAATGTCCCGTGATGCGGTTCGTGGCCCGGACGGACAGGACACTCTCTAGTGTTCGTGTCCTGTCCGTCCAAAATGTCCGGTCCACTCGGACGGGTCGGATATTCCGGATTTTGTCCGCTTTGTCCGGTTTGTCCACGAGGGGACGCCCGATGATCCCCACTGCCGATCGCTGGGGCCCATTCCGGAAGGATCTGGACGAGGCCGAACGCCGCGCCTGCCTTCGCGGTCTCCGGGCGACCGCTCGACTGCTGGCAGGTCCGTGCGCGGTCGAACCCTGCCGCCTCCTCGCCCGGTCCGAGACCGACCCGGCGTCCCTGGAGTCTGCGAACCGCGCGTTGAATGCGATGGCCGCCAACGATCGCCGCCAGATCTGGGCCGCCTACGCCGCGCTCGCCCGGTCCGATCCCACGCTCACCGCGGGAGGCCGATAGCGCCATGTCTCGCGAGCGCCACCATGCCGACGTGCTGCCGGTCTCGCTGCCGCCTCGCGGGCTGTCGCGCACTGAATCGGCCGCCTACGTCGGCGTCTCGGCCTCGTTGTTCGACATCATGGTCAAGGATGGCCGCATGCCGCCGCCGAAGCGGATCAACGCCCGCACGGTCTGGGATCGGCTCCGTCTTGACGCCGCGTTCTTGGCGTTGCCCGATGACGGCGACCACGAGACCGCTTCGAAGGTGCCCGACGCCTGGGGGGATCTCGCTGTATGAGCATCGAGGTCGACATGCCGGGGCGTCTTCCCCGCTACTGCGTCGAGGACGTGGACCGGCACGGGAATGTGCGGGTCTACCTGCGCCGTAAGGGCTGGCCGAAGGTCCGGATCCAGGGCCTCCCGTGGACCGAGCTGTTCATGGAGGCGTACCGGGCCGCACTCGATGGCACGCCCGAGGATAAACCTCGCGATCGGCATGCGACGCAGGCCGACAGCTGGAGATGGCTGTGCCAGCAGTACCTCGCCTCGACCAAGTTCAAGGGTCTCGACCCCGTCACCCAGCGGCGGCGCCGCGCGCTCCTCGAGGCCACCTACGAGGAGCCGACGAAGCCCGGGGCCAAGACTGTGTTCGCCGACTTCCCCCTCGCCCGCCTGACGCCAGCCGCGATTCGGATCCTGCGCGACCGTAAGGCCGACGTGCCGGACGGAGCCAACAACACGGTCAAGGCGATCCGGGCCGTATTCAAATGGGCGATCCACCCGGAGGTGGCCCTGGTCCAGCACAACCCTGCGCGGGACGTGGCCTACATCGCCACCGCGTCGGAGGGCTTCCACACCTGGAGCGTCGACGAGGTGCTGCGCTACATCGCACGCCATCCGCCGGGCAGTCGCGCCTACCTCGCGCTGTGCCTGCTATTGTTCGCCGGCGGCCGTCGGTCCGACGCTGTCGTGTTCGGTCGCCAGCACCTGCAGGGTGCCTGGCTCCGGTACACGCAACACAAGGGCCGGAACTCCAAGCCGATGACGCTGGAGGTGCCGATGCTGCCGATCTTGCGCGCGGCGATCGAGGCGTGCCCGAATCAGAACCTAACGTTCCTCGTGACCGAGCGCGGCCAACCGTTCACGTCGAACGGATTCGGCAACTGGTTCAAGGATCGGTGCCGGGAAGCTGCGCTGCCCCACTGCTCGGCGCACGGGCTTCGAAAGGCCGGCGCGACCCTCGCGGCCGAGAACGGCGCGACCGAGCGGCAGTTGATGGCGATGTTTGGTTGGAGGACGTCCAAGATGGCAGAGCACTACACCCGTAAAGCGGAGCAGAAGCGGCTCGCCGGCGGTGCCATGCACCTGATCGACCTGGATTGTTCGGGCTCAGGTAGTGTCCCACTTTTAGAAGCTCAACGAGCCGGTGGGACTTACAGTGGGAAAACCGCAATGAAATCAGCGTCGATTTCAGCGATTGGTGCCCAGGAAAGGACTGTGCCACCCGTTTTATCATGTGCATTGATATCAAGCACTTACGAGCAATCCGATTAAGCCGTGTATATCAGTCCTGTATGCAGACAACAAGCGCAAGCTACTTGATAGATCGTTGCGACTCACCGAATCTCGACCTTCGGCGATCTCGCCAGCGATGGTAGGCACAGCCATGACTAACCCTCGACTCGATAGAGTTTACAAATCCAAAGGCTCAACGCCCAAGTTCGAAGAAGTAGCGATTGGCGGCGATCCGCAGGACCTGACCCTCTTAGAAAAATTTCGCTCAGAAGTGCTTGAAAAAAGGTATGGGTCGCAATCAGTCGTAAATGGATCGTTTTTACATCCACTACGAATTATGGCAGCAACTGAAGAAACGCCAATGATGGCGGCACAGATCTGCCACCTAGCTTGCCGAGATCTCAACGCGGGCCATCAGCGCCGGTTGCGTGAATATTTGTGCGTAGGATTTTACATCGCAAGGAAATTTATAGGAAGGCCGAATCAAATTAAATTTCTTACGGAAGAGGTGATCGATAATCGACGCAAATCGGGATTTGATCCCGCTAAAGTTGAAAACTCTCTCCTTCATTACCTGTTTATATACATATTTCATCAAAGTGGACTAGTAACTCGCGACCGTGCGACACGATATGCAGAGGCACTGCAGCCCTATTTCGATTCGAATTTGACTTATGAAGAGGTGAGGCATCGTCTTTTGTCACATGGCCCGACGCTGCTTTATAAAGCTGCAGGTAAGTGGAAAACCGCTTCCAATGCGCGAGATTTAGCAGATCGACCTTCCCAAATCACGGCATCGTTAGATATCGATGAGATCGTAGCCGATTTGTTAAAGGAGAAGGCCGCAATACGGCAGGACAATGCCACGCTTGCCGATGATGATCAGTCGGGTCGAAGTTCCGTAAATTCACTTGGGGGTGTTTGGATCAATCCAAATTCGAGCAACCAACCTGATTTACCGGCGGAGCTCCCGAATAATGAACCCAATTTAGAGCATAATAAGAAATTAGTTGATGGGACCAATTTTCTTAAATCAAATTCTGGTAGTTCCGACGGAACTCAAGATCAAAATAAGCTTTTAACCGAGGGCCAATCAATCAGCGACGATCTTGACGAAACTATTGACGGGGAAGTTATTGACAGCAATTTGGGTGATATACTGCTGAAAGCAATGTTAGTTGGAGAAAAAATTTCAAAGAAAAATCTTGATTCTACTCAACAGAAAGATGCTTTTGCTCTGACGGTATCTTTATGTTCCGATATTGTCGCGCTTCGTAATCTTCTGTTTGAGGTCTAAAAACTGGCACATAGACGCGGTTAGCGTATTAGGAGACCACAAACGCTAGTGTTCTCGATGGCCTGCGGGCGGTGGTTGTATTGCTTCTGCCGCCCGATCCTCAGAAGTCAAAGACTGGGCCGCCGCCTGCCTCAGATCGGGCGGCGCTGGCGGGCATCATTATCGTGCTGCACACCGGCATGTTGCGGAAGCACCCGCAGCTTCTGACGAGGACGCAGTGTCAAGACACTCTGGCGGCATTTATACCAACCCTCGTTGAGTGGGACTCACGAGGGGTAGCGGCGGCGGACCGTTGGTGATTCTGTCCTTGGGTTTGGAGCCGGAGGAGGATGGCATGGCCGCTCCGGTGCCGCTGCGCTCGGACTTCGACGCCGAAGCCTTGCGCATCCTGGCCAAGGGCGCATGCGATCCCGCTCAGACCCGTCGCCAGCTGGCTTTGTCTGCGATCTATGCGGGTGGCTCGCGTACGGAAGCCGCCGCGTTCGGCGGAATCGGGCTTCAGACGGTGTGGGACTGGGTCATGGCGTTCAATGCGTCCGGTCCGGACGGGCTGATCGGCGGCAAGGCACCCGGTTGCGCGTCCGCGCCTGAACGCCGCGCAGCGCGAGGCGCTGCGCGCGCTGGTCGAGCAGGGGCCAATGCCAGCCGCCCACGGGGTGGTGCGCTGGCGGCTGATCGATCTCGCCTAGATCCTGTTTGAGGATCACGGCGTCTCGGTGTCCGAACAGACGCTGAGCCGGGTGCTGCGGAGCATGGGCTATCGGAAGCTCTCGGCCCGTCCGCGCCACCACGCCTAGGACCCGGACGCCATCCCGGATTTTAAAAAAGCTTCCCCGCCCGCTTGGCGGAGAACGCGCAGGCCGTCGGAGGCAAGTCGACAGAAGTCTGGTTCGCCGACGAGGCTCGGGTCGGCCAGAGGAACACGATCACCCGGCACTGGGCCAAACGCGGCACGCGCCCCACGGCACCCAAGGACCAGCGCACAGCCTCGGCCTATATCTTCGGCGCGATCTGCCCCACCCTCGACAAAGGGGCGGGCTTGGTTATGGCGATTATGCCTTTGACAAACACAACGAAGTCGGCCGGAACTGGATTGGCTCGCTTGAGTTGACTGCCTGAGGAACACTCAGAGCAAAAAGCGCGGGGGCTCTTTTAAGCGCTCCGGCACCCATGCTTCCGTCACAAGAAGATGGCCGGCTGCCAGCCCGCAACTGATCCTGCGTTCCTCACCGAGTTTCCCGACAAAGTGTGTCGGGCGAGAGCTACCCGGAGACGCGGGTTCGATCCCCGTAGCCCCGACCATGACGGGGCTTGGTCTAGCGGTCAGGACGCCGGGCTCAATCCGAACGCCGCTCGCCGCTTGGTGGGCGGCGTTTAGTTTTCGGGGCAGGCTTCGTCTTTGCCAATCGTCCCATCAATGCATCGGCAGCGGAACTCTCGCCATCCGCACCCGCTTTTTTGGCGGCTTCGATAAAACGAGCGTACTGTTCTTCCGGTTCGACTTTCTTACGTGACAATTCCAACCTCCGCAAAGAAAGACGGCCCGTCGATGCAGCGAACCAATAAGCTTTGCTGCCGACAAACGTAGGGAATTTTCTTTGTACTGGCTTGCCTTTCATCTGTGATGACACACCACCCATGATGCTTCGCGGCTGCAATGAGCCAAGGGTCCGCCGGATCCGGATTGCGAGAGCCGCTCATGTCGAACAAAAACTCAAAGTCGTCCGATATCGAGCCGGCAATTGCAGCGATCCCCGGGCCATATTGGTTTTTAATAACGAACTTTGATTTCCTTCGGACTAATCTTGACCTAAGGTCCGGCCATCTCCTTAATTCATCCAACACTTGCTCGACAGTTTTAAGTTTATCGCAGTCAATTTGATGCTCTATACCACAGAGGATGGTCTCGGCATCTGGCCGAAGGCTGGCGTGAACAATTGCGTCGGTATCAATGAGATACGACACTAGGGATCGCGCCTATGCGACTAAACCGTCTCGCTACTTGCTCCCGAACGCGGTCAAAATGCTGCGGAGAAAGTTGCAACATATCTGTTGCTTCAACCTGCCCAATCTGACCAGCGTCGGTCGCGCTCATCACTGTTTGCAGGTAGCGGGCGCCCATCTCGCTCATTTGAGTGGCTACGTGATCGCCTCCGGACTGCTCCCTCAAAGTTATCTCTTGTTGGGACGCGACAAAGCGAGCGTAGTATCCGGCGGGGGCTAAGTTTAGTTCCTCCAACCGCAATGCGAATGCCTGCTGACTTACCTTGAACCTCCTAGCCCAATTGCGGATGTCTTCAAATTCCCACTCTATAGGCTGGTTGGGCCAAGTCGGAAGGGCCGCCCGAAGGGCCGCTCGGGGCATAAGAAATCCTGCCGCGAACCTATTGCAGAATGCCTCGACTGGGTTGCGATCGTTATGATCGGATAACCCAGGCTGCCGGAGGAGCAAGTGACAGTATTCATGTACTAAAGTGAAAATCCTTGCAGGCTCGTGAGGCTCGTTCTTGTTGAGAACGATGATCGGAGAATTTGGGTTCTCATACGTTGTAAATCCGCGACAATCCTCTAGATCGAACTTCTGTAGAAGAACGAATACGCCGAGATTTTCGATAACGCTACGCCAGTTGTTGGCGGCATCTTTGAACGGCCACGCAAATTGGGTGGCCGGAGAAATGCCGAGCCGCTCGCGCTCACGCTCGCCTGCCTCGCTTGCGTTCTCTGTCAGGCTGACGCGAGCTAGCACAGGCGTCGGCGGCGCCGCGCCTGCCTCAACCAATTCCAATATATTGGCGTTGATAGTCTGTGCGTAGCTGATCGCTATACGTGTATCGAAATCGATGCGAGGGCGGCGCCCATCAATCGTGCGGAAATCAGTCGGCATAGGCGGAATATTAGGCGGCGTTTGTCGCAACAAAGTCGCCCGCGGAACGCGAAGCCGGTCAGATATTTTTTTGAATTGGGTCAGGTTGAGCGGTTTCTTGCCCTGTTCAAGCGCCAAAAGATCCGGCTCCGGAATAGAAAGCTTCACCGCGGCCTCACTACGCGTGAGACCCCGATGCTCCCGTGCCCAGACGATCAATGCGGGCTTGACGGCAATCACCGCCATAGTGAGTCCCGGTAGGTTAAGCGCTTCCCGACGATACCACGGAGCGCCCTTTCTGTCCGCTCAGGATCATGAATACCTAACGCAATCCGGTGGTTGTATCGGAAATCGAACTCGGCGAGGTAGCGGTGCAGGTGCTGCTTCCCGCAGTGCTGGTAGACGCCCTTCATGCCGCGCTTGAACACGGAGAAGTAGCCCTCGATTGTGTTCGTGTGGACGATGCCACGGACGTACTCCTTGGCGCCGTGAGCGGTCATCTGGTGGTCGGCAAAGGTGGCGCCGACCTTCGTGTAGATGCTGGACTCGTCGGTGTAGAGGCTCGCTTCCTTGACGATGTTGGCTTCAATAATCGGCCGGATCGTCTCGGGCTTGATGTCGTCAACCACGACGGAACGGACCTGACCGGACTCACGGTCGAGAAGGGACAGCACCTTCATTTTGTGGTGATACGCGCGCTTCTTCGGGGCGCCGGGCTCACGGCCGATGAAGGTCTCGTCAGCCTCGACGGTGCCAGAGGCGCCGGGCATGCCATCAACGCCGCCCATTGGGGCAAGGGAGCCCTCACGCATCGCCTCACGCAGGCGGTGCATCATGAACCAAGCCGTTCGATACGTGACCTCTAGGACGCAATGAAGCTGGTGGGCGCTAAATCCCTTCTTGCTGGACGCAAGAAGGTGGGCGGCCTGAAACCACTTGTGCAGCGGAACCTTGCTGTCCTCAAACACGGTGCCGACTTTGACCGTGAATTGCTTCCGGCACTCGGCACAGGTGCGCAGGCCGGGGCGAGCCGTCTTGCCCTTGATGGAGTAGACGCGCTTGGGATCGGCGTTGCCGCAGTGGGGGCAGACGGGGCCATTCGGCCACACGATAGCCTCTAGCCGCGCGACGGCGGCAACCTCATCGTGAAAGTGCGGCTGAGACAGGACGGACATGGCCTAACCCTCTGTCCGACAACCTATCTCAGCCGTTTGTGTTTGTCAAAGGCATAATCGCCTTGGTTATGCCCCGCTGCACCACCGAGGCGATGGGGCTGCATCTGGCCGAGATCGCCCGAGCCGTCGCGCCCGGCGCGCAACCGTGCTGCTGCTCGATCAGGCCGGGTGGCCCACGACCAAGAAACTCGTCGTGCACGACAACATCACCCTTTTGCCACTGCCGGCTCGCTCCCCCGAACTGAACCCCGTCGAGAACCTGTAGCAGTTCATGCGCGACAACTGGCTCGGCAATCGGATCTTCAACTCCTACGCCGACATCCTCGATCACTGATGCCACGCCTGGAACACCCTCATCGACCGGCCCTGGCGCATCATGTCCATCGGATGGCGCCCATGGGCCCATGGGTCCTGATCGATGAGGATTGGTATGAGGCGCGTAGTTGACGGCCGGCGTCTGGGCGGCCTGCCACCTCACTATTTTCAAGCAGCTTCAGGACGCAGATGCGCTCCAGTGGGCACGCGCGGCCTTCGACATCGCGAACCTGCCATTGAGAAGGGAGCGCAGCGACGGGCCCGAACCCGACGGAGTGGAGCAAGGCGGGCCTGACGCGCTATCTCGTCGTGTTCGGAAGTGGCACGCCCGAATAGTGAGCCTGTCGAACTATCTGCCTGAGGCTGGGCGTGTCCAATTGCCATGACAGCCGTATGCTGGCGACCACGCTCGACACGATACCGGGGGAGTGCCCCGGCCAGCGTGGTTGCTCCTGGCGAAGACCCGACAAGTTGCACGCTGACAGGAACTACGATCATCGTCGCCCGCAGCATCAAACCGCGCATTGCACGCCGCGGCATCGAGAGCTGCGAGGACCTCGTCAGCTATCGCTGAATCTTGAAGCGCCGGCCAGCATGGCTGGCCCGGCTCCGCCACTTTGCAATCCGCAAGAAGCGACACGCCAATTTTCTTCTCGTCTTTACCACTATTGCCTGAGCTCTGATTCAAGCTTAGGCGGGACGGCTTTTCCTCACCAACTATACTTCCCGTTTTGCGTTGCTAATTTGACCGGGAAGTTTGGATGGCATCGTGGCTTTATACCACGTTGTCAGCTTTTCGACGCATGTACGGGGGTCTTCAGCCTCAGTGATCTCGCCAGTTTGAGCGGCTTCCCAAACCTCTGCCGCTTGTTCCGTGCCAACGGGACATATCAATATAATGAGAGCTCAGGTAAATATAGTCGCGGGCCTTTGATCAAGATTTTGAAGCTATTTGGCTGAGCGCGGATAAATTAATATCGTAAAAACACGGAGCATAGCGATGATTTTTTTATATCTCCCGCATAATATTGTAAAGCGCTATAATATATTAAAAAATTTCAGGGTTGTTTCGTTGCGAAACGATATTCAGAATGATGAAAATGCTGGTGCTCGCCTTGTAATACAACCTGACCCCGCCGTTCGCACCCCGACATCGCCCACCGCACCCACTACCCCACCGTCACCCCCAACCAGACGCCAAGGCAGCAAAACAGCCCCTACCACCCCCCAGCCCCCTGTCGACCGTGTCAACCTGAGCGCTTTCACTACCTGGAACACGTTCGTTGCTGCCCATATGGAGGCTCATTGGGTGCGCCGCGATTACCTGCACCTCGGCTACAAGAGCCGGCCGTCGCTCGATAGAGCGACGCAGGCTACCCTCGAACAACGGCAAGCCCTCTTCCTGCCCGCTAACAACATGTGGGCGCGCGTGCGCTACGCGGGGGCGTTCGCAGAACACCTCAAACGCTTCGCTGCTCGGCTTACTGCGGGTGAACCGATCTTCCTCGTTACCCTCGTCAACCGCGAGCACACGGTCCCCCGGAAGGCGGCTGCAGCGTTCGACATCGCCCGCGTCAAGGGCTGGGTTCATCAGGTTCTCCACGGTACCAGCTATGTGGGCATGGTCGAGGCCGCCTATTTCTCAAACCTGCGGTTGCGCGACCCTTTCGAGCGCCGGCATGTCTCGTGGCACACTCACGTTTTGCTATGGGGCATCACTGAAGCTAAGCTGGCCGCCCGCTGCAATGAGATCAACGGGCGTTACGTCACCGTGGTCGAGGGTGTGCCTGCTGCTCATTACCGTGCGTTAAAGCAAGAGGATGTCTTCGGCCGAAGCCTTTATGTCTGCAAGGCGCCCCTCACCGAATACCGGGTATGGGCTCGCAGGGAAGAGTGCTTCGACAGCGAAACTGGGGAGATCTTTCAAAGTTTCAGCGGTCGCTTCAGGGTGAGGAGCCGGCCGATCAGGCCCGGCGATTGGATTCACATGTCGGTGGTTTTCGCTGAGCGGGATCTTACTCAACTAGCGTTTGCCGCTGGTGATGGTCGCCAAATTCTCCGTGGAATCAATGCGCAGGCACTGGCCGCGTTTGATCGCTGGGAGGCGCAACAAGGCTATATGAAGGAAAGATGATTTAGTGAGATTTATGACGCCCGCTTCATGCACCGCCGGCGCTAAACCGGATCATCGGTTAGAATGGCAAATCTGGGTTCAATATCAGGCGCTACATGTCCTACTCACCAAAAGTGCTGCGCGCGCGGTTGGGGCATTCTCAATCAACGTTCTCAATTGGACTATGAATTGCGTCACGAATTTCTTGTAGAGTTCCATCGATTTTGCCGCGCTTAAAGTCGTTTGTGACCTGAGAATATAAGTATTCAACTCCGTCCTCATCGAGATTGTTGATCTCAAGCTCACCGCATTTGGGGCAATAAACAATCGCCTCATTCTGTTTTAGAACGTTTGTGGCCTAATCACGCAAACTTTCCAAGCGTTCCAATTCACGTTTTGAGCCCGACATAATTGCTCTCCTGTTGGGCAACAGCATACGCCACTACGACAGTAGGTGCGAGGGCTATGACACGAGGATTGCCGGACCGGCCCGCCTATAAAGGTTGGCCGCTCACTGCGGTATTACGCAGCTTGGCCTCCGCAAGCGAAACAACTGGTCTGAGGAGCGAAACTTTTACTCTTATGGCGCTCATCAAGGGGGCGACAAAATATCGAAGTATAATCCGGGGCGGACCGACCGTTGAGCGCGGCGAGGTTGCGCTACGCTCAAAGCTTGGCAGAGCAGTGGAGTGTCACCTGTCCACCAGAAGCCCTAACAAGCTTCGAGGCATGCCGGCACCACCTTGATGCGCATGCCCCTTGAACGGCTCGTCAAGGCCGAAGCCGGCAAAGTCCTCAATCACACCTGATAAACCCTCACATGCAGGACGGCACCCTCACGCGAGCGGTGCCAATAGCCGATTTAGTGACAAGCATGGCTGTTTGCGCCAGACTTCCCGGAAAAGGTAGATCAGGGAGGCGATGGTGAGATCTCTGCCAGTTCTGGCGCTAGCACTTGGCGTCCTGTTTGCTGTACAAGCTCAACCAGACTGGCTTTCACCGGAAGGTACCCAGCGGGTCGAGGTGAATGGGTACCCGATCACCTACCAGGAGACCGGGTCCGGCGAGCCCCTCGTCCTCGTACACGGGTCCTTGAACGACTACCGAATCTGGTACGCGCAGGTGCCGGAATTTGCGAGAAAGTACCGTGTTATCACGATGAGCCTGCGCCACTACTACCCTGAAAAATGGGACGGCAAGGGCGATGACTTCTCCGTCAGCCAGCACGCAACCGACGTCGCGGCCCTGATCAAACAGCTCGGGCTGGACAAGGTGCACCTGCTCGGGCACTCGCGTGGGGGCGCCGTCGTGCTGATGGTCGCCAAGGAGCATCCCGAACTGATCAGAACCCTGGTCTTGGAGGATGCGAGCGGCATGGAGAGCCTGCTGCCCGACACGCTCGAGAGCAGGAAAATGGCCACTGAGACCAAGGAGCTGGTCGCTGAGCTGCGCCGCAATCTAGCTGACGGCAACGTCGAGAAGGCAGCCCAGGAGTTCACGGATGGCTTGGGCGGACCCGGGACCTGGGCCAAACGCTCGCCGGCCCAGCGGCAGATCCTGCTCGACAACATGGGCACTGGTGTGGACAGCGGCGAGCGCGGCAACATCACCTGCGCCGACATCTCGAAGTTCGACGTCCCGGTTCTAACGCTCACCGGCGAGCGCAGCCCGATGCGCTACGCCGAGGCCTTCGCCGCCGCTCACCGCTGCAACGCCGCCGCCCCGGCGCCTATCGTGATACCGAACGCCGCGCACGCCATGAACCGCGAGAACCCGGAACCGTTCAACAAGGCCGTTCTCGAATTCCTCTCGGAGCATTAGCCCGCACTATAGCTCAGACCACGGTTGCGACCTTGGCACCGTCCATTGTCACCGTCACACCAGTCACGTAGCTGGCCCGCGCCGAGGCCAGGAACACCACCGTCGCTGCCACCTCCTCCGGCTGGGCCATGCGCCCCAGTGGGATGCCCGCCTCAGCCTGAACCTGCGCCTCGTGGATGCCGATGCCGAGCAGTCTCGCCTCGGCCTGCATGCCCTCCGCAACCCGGTCGGTGCGCGTCAGCCCGGGGTTGACGCCGACCACCCGTACTCCGCGGCCGGTGTAGGCTTGCGCCAGACCGGCCGTGGCCAGCATCAGCGCCGCGTTGGCCGCCCCCCGCCCGCGAGATGGGTCGGCGCCGCCACCTTGCCCCCATTTCCGAAGATATTGACGATCACACCCCTGCCCCGGGCTGCCATGCGCTTCACCGCCGGATTGAACATGTTGACGATGTGAACAGCTTGGCGTCGAAGGCGGCGCGCCAGTGCTCCGGGGTCAACTCGTCGGGCGGCGTCCGGCGGGCGGCGCCAGCGCTGTTGACCAGCACGTCGACTGGGCCGAGTTCGGCCTCCAGCGCGTCGAGGGCGGCAAGCGCCTGGGTTGGATCGCCAAGGTCAGCGGCGTACCCCGCGACTTCGCCAAGCACTTCGCGCGCTCGGTCGAGGTTGGCCTGCGAGCGGGAGACGATCCCGACCTTGGCGCCCTCGGCACAGAAGGCGCGGGCACAGGCCAGCCCGATGCCCTTCGAGCCGCCGGTGACGAGGACGACCTTACCGTTGAGGTCCAGTTCCATCGTTCTGTCCCTTCGGCGACGCCGGCCTCTCACATCGCGTTCGTGTTCGGATCAGCAATTGCGCGGCCTCTTCCGCCGCGGTGATGCGGTTTGAGAACCTGCCGCGACGGTCCACGCGCCCGCCGATCTCGTTAGGCCGCTCAGCCGCTTTACCCTGCGATCGCTCGCGTAAAGGGTTAGGCACGGCGACCGGCGTCGTGCGCGACGGAGCTACGCCGATGAACGACAACACACCTCTCGACGCCGACGATTTCGCCGAATGGGTTTGGGACATCGTCGAACGGTACGACCTCGGTTTGCGCGCCGACTCGCCGTTGGCGGGCGCTACGGTGCTGTTGGCCGACGCCGCTTTCGACTTGAAGGAACTGGAGCTCAAGACCTTCCGCGAGCAAGCTCTTACTGAGGAGACGCGAGGGGGCATCGCCGCCTGCGCCGTCATGCTCGCCGATGTTCTCAAGCTCGCCCAGCTTTGTCCCGGCGAGCCGAGCGCGGGACACGTTACCGAGACGGACGATGGGACCCTGACGTGGGCGCCGGCCGGTGCTTCCGATGATCTCTGAAGGCTGCTGGGGACCGCCGGCTCGGCAGCCGCGATTAGGATGGGGCGACCGCTACTTTCGAGTGGCGGCGGTCGACTGCTTGTGGCCGTAAGCAGCCTGTCTGCTTCGGAGCAGGCCCACTGGAAAGCGGACGGCCTCCTATTCACCGAGGCTGTGTCAAAACTCGGATGTCATCGGTCGCTGTCGCCAATTTTTCCCCGAAGGCGCGTGACACCGGCCGAGCGAAACTCGTGTTGCCCCCCGACAGCCGCTTCGGGGATCGCTTACGAACGATGCAAAGGCATTTCTTCTCCGGGCTCGCAATGCCCTTGAGTTTTGACACAGCCTCGACCCAACTTAGTCGTTCACGCGTGACCGTGCTGTTCCGGAAAGCAGACGTACCCTAGGCCGTTGCTATGGCGGTGATGCGCCCGTTTCGGTCATTCAGACGGCTTTGACCCGGTCCAATAGGCGGACACCAGCGACCGCGACCAATTGTTCGCATAAGGGCAGGACACTGTTGACGAAGTCAGCGGCTACGCGGCGAGGGCAGCAAAACGAGAGGTGCGGGTTGTCGCGAGGCGGCGCCGAGCGAGCCATGCGGCGAGTCGATCGAGGTTAAGGGCGGCCGCGGTGGCGAGGCTCTGCAGGCTGGTCCTGGCCAAGCCGCGGTAACGGCAGCGGCGCAGTCCGAGCGCGCGCACGCCCTGGACGATCGTGCCTTCGACACCGCGCCGCTGGGCATAGAGATGCCTCGTCTCGCCGGCTTGCCGGGCCCGGGCCGCCACGAGCGCCTCGTGCTCGGCGCGCGGGTGCAGCGTTAGCTGCCGCCCTTGCCCGCGGGCCGACGTGCAGCACGTCCGGGATGGGTGTGAACGGAGCGACATGGGCGGCCTCCGGACTGGAAACCTTCTCAACGCCCCTCAGGCTGGCCACGCTCACTTCGCCAACAGTGTCGGGCAGCTTAGGGAACGCCGCGGCGTTTTACGGCCTGCGTGACCCACCGCGCGCCCTAGATAGGTCTGCTTCCAGGTCGTCGATGAGGTAGAGGCCTATGCTCATGACGCAATCGTGAGGTTTCAACAGGCGCTACGCGGTATCTCGTGTCGCGATTTCGCCCTGCTTCGACGCTGTACTTATGGTGCCGGCAATGCATGGGTCGGCGCAGCGAGCCGTGGGCAGCACCTATGTCAATCGCGCAGATGTTTCGCGGCACATTGATGACACCCCTATGGCTGGCCCAGCTGGCGACTGGCTCTAAGTCATTCGTCGACAACCCAATTCTTGGCTCTGAACGCTTGAACAAAGTTGGTCTGCACACAGTGCGGGTGCGCTTTGCTCATGCCATGGCGGGCTTCCGTCGCCATCAGCTCGCTCATCTGGTCCGCGCCCAGGACAGGACTGACTTCGCCCGCGACGGATTCATCCGGCGCGCCGACTTCATGCCGGCCGAACTACACAAGGCGGTCTATGCCGAGGTCACCAGCGTGGCCGCCGAAGGCCGCGAGCAGGTCCAGGGCGACACCGTCCCCCGCCGCAGCCCCCTCGACCCGGAGACGTTGAAGCGGATGCAGGCGATGCGCCAGCCCCTGGCGATGCTGGATTGGAAGAATCTGCTGCGCTGTGTGCCGAGCTTCAACTGCGAGCCGATCCCGACCGTGCAGACGAACCTGTCCCTCGTCAGCGACGCCCCGCCGGACCCGCAGACCAACTTCCAAAACGACAACTT
>NZ_JAKSYM010000173.1 GCF_022829545.1 Methylobacterium sp. J-030
AGGCGGTGGACGGGATCCGAGAGAAGTACGGCCTCTCGGACCGTCACGCCTGCCGGATCGTCGGCCAGCATCGGGGCACGCAGCGCTATGTGCCGACCGTGCTGGCGGACGAGGATGGGCTGACCCGGGCCATCGTCGCCCCGGCGTCCGAGTACGGACGCTACGGCTGCCGCCGCGTCACCGCGCTGCTGCAGGCAGCGGGGTGGCAGGTGGCCACGGACCGGGTTCCTCCTTCGCGAACCCCGGGATCAGGGCATCTGGCGTCGCGCGGGGCTGAAGGTCCCTCGCAGACAGAGACCCCGCTGCCGCCCCTGGCTGGCCGCGCGGCCGGGCACACCGCCACCACCGCTCCACCGCAATCACGTCTGACGCTTACCCTCCCTCCAGCGCCAGAGGCCCGGCGGGCGGCGCCTGCGCACGCTCCACCGCAACCACGTCTGG
>NZ_JAKSYM010000185.1 GCF_022829545.1 Methylobacterium sp. J-030
GGACCTTGAAGCCCGTCCGCTGCGCCCACTGCCGGACCTCGGCGAAGGTGACGCCGGACAGCAGATCGATGGCCTGCCGGCACTGCGCCGCCGTGAATTTGGCTGCGTGGCACTCGTCCACGGTGAGCAGCATTCGCTCGGGCAGCCAGCCGTAGACGCGGCAGCGCGCGGACTGCTCGAAGTAGGAGCCGGCCGGACCGGTGTACTTCCGGATCTCACGGCGGCTGTAGCCTCCGGTCCGGGCGGCCTCGCGCCAGATCGGATCGAGGTAGAGATGCACCTCGGCACGCGGGCGGAATAGCTTGAGGGCGGTCATCACGCCACCGCTCGCGAAGGTGTTCCCCAGCGAGGCCGGTCGGCCGCAATGAACGCGTCGAACCGAACCCAGCTCTCGGCGGTCATCCGCCAGCCCCGGCCCCAGACCGTTTCGATCGTGATCTCAGCCTGCGCCTCCCGGAGCTTCTGCCGGATCTTGCAGATCCACACGTTGATGTTCTTCTGGTCAGGCACCTCGTCCCACAGGCCGTAGAGCGCAAGAAGTCCGCGCTCGCGGTGTAGGACGTTCAAGCCGACGGCCCGGATGGCGCAGATAACCCGCTCCTCGGTCGTCGTCAGTCGCCACGCCTTCGGGAGCACGATCATCGACGTGAGCGCTTCCTCCAGCTGGCGCACGTCTTCGCGCAAAGTGTCCCGTTCCTCCAGGAGGGCGATCACCTGCTCGCGGCTGAGATTGTGGGGGGGATGCGTTCATCCGACCTGCCTTTCCGGCTCGCAAGTCGGCACCCGCTCGTTGTCGTTGGCCGTGGCGTCCGTCGCGGCTTTCCGGGCGACCGTCCGCCGGAGTTCCGCGTCGATCACCGGGATGAGCACGAGCGCGACGGCGATCGAGAGGATCAGCAGGGCTAGCGGCGCGCCTTATCGATCGCTCGGCGGTCAGCCGAATACTTCGCACGATCGCAGGGCAGGCAGAGCACCCGGCAGTTGTCGAGCGTCGGGCGGCCGCCGTTGGCGTCCGGGATGACGTGATCGAAGATCCGGCCGCCGGTGGGGATCGCGCAGGGGCAGGGATCGCCCGTGGGGAGTTCGCCCTCGCAGCGGCCGTCGGCGCGCTCCAACGCCTGGATGCGGACTGCTTTCGGGAAGTTCTGGCGCTGTCGGGCGGCCATCAGAATGCCCTCACGCCCGTCCGGCGCGCCGGATTCGCGGGTGCCGTGAGGACAGCGAGCGCCCGCATCGCCACCGCCGCCGTGCGCAGGTCCGCAAAGACCGGTTCGATCACGAGTTCGTCGGCGTGGAGGCAGACGATCCGGACGCCGCCCTCGCCCCTCAGCTCGGCGCGATCGAAGCCGTTGCCGAAGGCCGGGCCGAGTATGGTGCCGAAGACGAGGGAGCCGTCCGTGAGGGACGGTCGATGCGGGTGCCGTGAGCGAGAGGGGCGGCCATGTCAGCGGCTCACCCGGTAGGCGGAGCTGTGATCGGCGATCACGCACGGCGCGAAGCAGAAGGCGAAGATCCCGAGGGAGCCGAGCAGGCAGCTCGCGACCTGGATGCCGGCCGGGGCGTGTTAAGGATAGGCAAAGTAGGCGGTGAGCACCGGGGCGGCTCCGTCGCGCGGGGCGAGGAGACAAAAATACCGTTGTGGTATGTTGTGCGAATACCGTTTCGGCATCTTTTACGTATGATAGTGCGCAAGTGCGCCGACGCTATCCACACTTCTCCACAGGCCAAGGACATCACCGGTATTATATGTTCCCCTTTTGTTCTGGATATGTCAGCCTGTGGTTGTGTCCGGAACGAGAGGTGGCCATGGGCCGAAGCGTGCAGTTCGCTGTCCGGCAGTTTCAGGAGGCGGGACCGGGAAAGTGGTCTTGAGATCGGATCACAGCATGCCGCACTGCAGATGAGGCTCGGCGCATAGCAGAGCGGTGTGTGATCCGAGGCGAGTCGTCTGGCGCAGTTGCGTTCTGCCGGCGAAGCTCAGACGAGTTCGGGGAGCTGGGCGATCCAATAACAATCGCCGAATTTGGCATAGTCCCACCCGAAGCCCGGGACATTCTTCAGCTTTAACAACCTGATCTGACAAATCGAGGAAAGTTCGTGATGTCCTGAAAGCCCATTACTGCCGATAGCGTGCAGTTATTCGTCCTGTCGAAGGGTAAACTTGCCCCCGGCAGCCTTCTCAATTGCAAGGCACCCGAGGAGGCCTGCCGGGTGGCCGAGGAACGCGTCAGCAGAGGCCGAGCCATCGGCGCAGCCGCCTTCACCCGCACGGTCGTGGATCCGGACTACGACGATGGCGGAGAGCCGATCACGCTGGCGATCTTCGGGACGGTGCCACCGGGGCTGGCGGATCAGCTCCCGTTCTGAGTGCCGGGACGGTTCACCGCTGCCGAGGCCGTTGCGCCAACCGGCCGATGAGGCCCTGCATCCAGTCTCTCTTGCTGCGCGTCAGCCTGCGATCGCCCCGTTTGCGGACATCCCGGAGAAGCTCGTCGGCGAAGTATTGGCCGACGGTCGTCCGCCCGGGGCTATCGTAATGCACGATGTCGTAGAACGATCCTGGACCCTTGGTATTCAGGACGTCGCTGGCGTCGATCAGCCGGAGGTTTCCCGGAAGCTTGTGCGTGCGCAGCTCCTCCAGCGCTTGCGCGAAGCGGTCGTACTGGCGGGCGAGGTAGGCGAGCGCTTCAGGTGAGGCCAAGCCCTCCTCGGACGCGTCCAGCGTTTGCTTGCGGACGACGATCGGCTCGAGGAAGTAGAACACCGGGATCGTGACCGCCTGGGCCACGCGGATGAGCTTGATCAGCGAACCCTTGTAGCTTCGGGCGATCTCTGCCTCCCACGCCGGCGTGCCGTAGCCGACAACCTCCCGCATCCGCGTCATCCGGTCGAAGGCCGCCGTGACCACGCCGTCGTAGTCGAGGCTGGACTGCCAGGACTTGTCGTTCCGCTCATCGAAGTAGTGGGTGTACAGGAACTCGGTGAGAAAGGCGTTGAAGGGGTACCCGGGCCGCGGATCGAACGTGAGCGGCTGGAAGGCGTCGGTCCCACCACTGACCACGACGAGCATGTCAGGATCGAGATCGAGCAGCTTAGTCCAGATCAGCGCGCACATCTGCTCGGTGCACGAGGAGATCGCGCCGAAGTTGTAGACCTTGACCCGCTGGGAGTAGGCCGCACCCAATAGGCCTTGGATCCGGCCCGGAACGGTCTCCCGCCATTCCGTGCCGGCCAGCATCGTGCTGTCGCCGACTACGAAGATGCGGAGCTCGTCGGGGTCCGTGCGTGGCGTCGCGGCGCCAGGGTTGAGAAACCCGGAGTCGTCGTAGGGCAGGCACTGGTGCTCGAACTTGTAGCCCGGCTCCCCGGTGAACCCGATGTAGGGTGCCGGATAGCGCGTCGCAGCGTCGAAGTACCGGACGTGGTGGACGAACTTCTCGCGCCGCGCGGTCTCATCGTCTGTAGTCGCCATCGGCGCGGTGCTCGCTGATCGTATCCCCCCTGCTGGATAGCCGGGAACGCGACGTCCCCCCACCCGTCTGGGATCAGACGATGCAGGGCGGCCGCGACAGTTGCCCGCTCGCCACTATTGGCGATCACGAGGACGCCGGCGTCGGCTTCAGCCTACCACGCGAGCGGTCGAACTTTCTCAGGCGTCGTGGTGCGGGGATCGGCGGTTCAGCAGACTTGCAGATCGTCCTTCGATCACACCGGCCCGCTGTCACTGTTGCGCTGCTTGCACCGCCAGCCGGCAAAGCAGGCCGGCACGTCCAGCGTCGGCTCGTAGGCGGGCGCGCCGGTCTCGTCCTGCTCGCAGGCGCCGCTGTCCCGGTGGACGGTCTCATAAGCGAGGTCGCTCGACGCGAGCACCGCGTTCCCCGACCGGGCGACGAAGGCCCTCAGCGCCGCGCAGGTGACGGTGCGTGTGTCGGTGCGTCCCTGCGCAACGGCGCCGGTGGAGAGGCCGATCGCGAGAACGGCCACTATGGCATTCGAGGTGTGGCGCATGAGGTCTTACCGAGCGGTGTGCGAAGATCCGCATGGTGCGCTTCGGCGCATCTGGCGACCATGCCCGGCGGCGCGGCATAGGCACGCTGGCGAACTTTGACCTGACCGGCTGGCTTTGGACCGGGCTGATTGAGAGGATCAGCCGGGACCGAGGGAGTTGGACATGCGGCGAGGTCAGAAGACGAACGCGGAGCAGGTGGTGCTGAAGCTGCGCCAGATCGAGGTGCAGACAGCCCAGGGCAAGAGTCTGGCCCTGGCGTGCCAGGAGGCGGAGATCTCCGAGCAGAGCTACGACCGCTGACGCAAGGAGTACGGCGGCCTCCAAGTCGATCAGGCCAGAAAGATGAGGGATCTGGAGCGGGAGAACGCTCGGTTGCGGCGGCTGGTAGCGGACCTTTCTTTGGTGGGTCAGGTGCTGGCGGACGTCGCCTCGGGAAACGTGTAGCCCCCGAGCGACGCCGGCAGGCGGTGGACGGGATCCGAGAGAAGTACGGCCTCTCGGACCGTCACGCCTGCCGGATCGTCGGCCAGCATCGGGGCACGCAGCGCTATGTGCCGACCGTGCTGGCGGACGAGGATGGGCTGACCCGGGCCATCGTCGCCC
>NZ_JAKSYM010000187.1 GCF_022829545.1 Methylobacterium sp. J-030
GTGTGTAGTTGTCGCCGAGCGCTGTGCTCTGCTGGTTCAGACCGGTGTTGATGGTCTGAATGTTGTGCGTGGAGGGGGTGGTGGCGGGCGCGCACGTGAGAGAGTCGACACGGAGCATACTCAGTAGCGCTTCAGCGGGGCGGGTATGGGGATGCCGCGCTCGGCCTGGGCGGGGCGATGCATCGGGCGGGGCATGATCCAGAGGGCGTCGTGGGCCGTCAGCGCCCAAAGCTGCGCGTCGGCGCCGTTGAGGCGGCAGTGGGGGCGCCCATCGTGCTTGCAGCCGGCGCGGCGCAGGAGGTCGGGCAGAACCGGGAGGTCGGCCGGAACCCGGGCAACGACGCGCGACCAGTTGGCGGCATAGAACGCCCAGCGAAACAAGGCCC
>NZ_JAKSYM010000402.1 GCF_022829545.1 Methylobacterium sp. J-030
GTCAAGGCGCCGGGCTTCGGTGATCGCCGCAAGGCGATGCTGGAGGACATCGCGATCCTGACCAAGGGCCAGATGATCGCCGAGGATCTGGGCATCAAGCTCGAGAACGTGACGCTGCCCATGCTCGGCCGCGCCAAGCGCGTGCGCATCGAGAAGGAGAACACCACGATCATCGACGGCGTCGGCGAGAAGTCGGACATCGAGGGGCGGATCTCGCAGATCAAGGCGCAGATCGAGGAGACGACCTCGGACTACGACCGCGAGAAGCTTCAGGAGCGCTTGGCCAAGCTCGCGGGCGGCGTCGCGGTGATCCGGGTCGGCGGTGCGACCGAGGTCGAGGTGAAAGAGAAGAAGGACCGGGTCGACGACGCGCTGAACGCCACCCGCGCGGCGGTCGAGGAGGGCATCGTCCCGGGCGGCGGCACCGCACTGCTGCGCGCCAAGAAGGCGGTGGCCGAGCTGAAGTCCGAGATCCCGGATGTTCAGGCCGGCATCAAGATCGTCCTTAAGGCCCTTGAGGCGCCGCTGCGCCAGATCGCCCAGAACGCGGGCGTCGAGGGCTCGATCGTGGTCGGCAAGATCACCGACAACACGGGCTCCGAGACCTTCGGCTTCAACGCCCAGACCGAAGAGTACGTCGACATGATCCAGGCCGGCATCGTCGACCCGGCCAAGGTCGTGCGCACCGCCCTGCAGGATGCGGCGTCCGTGGCCGGCCTGCTGGTCACCACCGAGGCGATGGTCGCCGACGCGCCCAAGAAGGACAGCGGCGCCCCCCCGATGCCCGGCGGCGGCGGCATGGGCGGCATGGACTTCTAAGTCCAAGCCACCTGACGGGACGAAGGAAGGGGGTCGCCGAGAGGCGGCCCCTTTTTCTTGGGCGCTCTGTTCCGGTCCACCGCTGGACGACGCCCCTCCTCGGTGGCGCGCCGGCGGCGGGCATGCTTCCTGGAACCTCGACCACGGAGCGACTTGACGTAACCCTCCATCGATCATGTCCGAAATCAGATACCTTCCAATGTGTAGAATGACGTGTGCGCAGCGGGAAAAATTGACTGTCCAAGCTGAGTCGAGCCGAAACGCTGCTTCCAGTATTCGATGATTTCAGTATCTGTCTTGGAGAGGGATGGATCAAGAGAGAACGCCTAGTCGGTATGGCGTGCGCCATTGGTGCGATGCTTGTCTTCGGCTTGGCGCCGGCTCCTGCGCAGGCGCAAAGTGCTGGTGCCCTCTTTGGCGGACTGGCGGACTGGCGGGCGGCGTGCTCGGCGGGGTGATCGCCGGCTCGATCGCCGCACCGGCGGCGCGGGAACGCCCGGTGGTCGTCTACGTCTCGGAGCGCGGGCACATCCTGACGAACAACCACGTGGTCGAGGGATGCTCGGAGTATCTCGTGCGGCAGCCGGGCCGCGGCGTCGTGAAGGCACGCTACGTCGCCAGCGACGCGACCAACGATCTCGCGGTCCTCACGACCGACGCGCCGCAGGCAACGGTGCCGCCCCTGTCGGTCCGGGCGCGGCTGGGTGAAAACGTCTCCGTCTCCGGGTATCCGCAGAGCGACGTCCTGGCCTCGACCGGGAACTTCACCATCGGCAACGTGACGGCGACCGCCGGCTCCGGAGACGACACGCGCAAGATCCAGATCTCCGTGCCGGTCCATCAGGGCAACAGCGGAGGTCCCGCGCTGGACCAGTACGGGAACGTCATCGGGGTGATCCAGTCCAAGCAGATTGCCTTCGCCTCCGGCGACGTACCGCAGAACGTGAATTTCGCGATCAAGTCGATGATCGCCCTGAACTTCCTCGAGGCGAACGGCGTCGAGCCGCCGATCACCGTTCGCACGACCGATCCCATGGACGGCGCGGCCATCGCCGAGAAGGCGAGGGATATTACCGTTCAGATCGCTTGTCATTGAGGGGTTCGGCTGCGGAATTCATACGTCTTGATCTCGGAAACCACGCGGCCACGACACCGCGCTCGCTCAACGCTGTCGGCGAGCTGAACCGCGCATCTATGCCACGATAATATTCCTATTTGTGCGCGTGAGCCGCTGCCTGTCCGTGGAACTGCCGGGCTGCCGCTCGGGGTGATCCGGCGGCATCCCGCAGACCCTCACCGTGGCTGACCGGGCGGGTCTGCGGACGGGGCGGTGTTCGCGTCGGTGACTCTCGGCCACCATCGCCCTGGGCGGCGGACCGATGCCGGGCATGTCTAGGATGCGGGCGTGAGAAACAAGGGGCCACCCCGGCGAGGGAGGAATTGACCCCCGCGTCGACCCGCTTCCGGGCCGACCCTGAATATTCCGCGGACCCGTCCACGATGAGGCGGAGACGGGCTGGAAGGCCACGATCCTTTGCGGGTTCCGGAGGTGCTCGGCGCCTCGTCCGAGACAGTCTTCCGGGATGTCGCAGGATCGGGATCGCCGAAGCCATCGCGACGAGAAAGACGGCAGGGACCGGGGACCATGCCCGGCCGATGTTCCAGCCGAGCACGCGCGAGCAGCGGCTGAACGAAAAACGGGACGGCTTGCGCCGTCCCGTCCGGGGCCACCCTATCGGCCTAAGAAGATCGAAGCCAGTCGCTGGAGCAGGCCCCGCGGTGCGGGCGGAGGCTCACTCTGCCCAGGACCGTCCCCGATCTAAGCGTTGGCGGCGAAGGGGTGCTGCGCCGAGTTGCGCTGCTCGGTGACGGTCGAAGCCTTCGGCTCACCGTTGACGGCGCGCTGGATCGACAGCTTGGTCGCCTCGTAGTTGTACTTCTGGATCTTGGCGTCGTCGGCCGCCTCCCAGTGGATGAACACGCCGACCAGGATGAACAGGTCGTCGGCCTCGTCCGCCGGGATGATGCCCTCGGCCACCGCGTCCTGCACGGCCTTGGCAACGCCGTGCTGGGCCGGGCCGAACATCTGGACGGCCTGACGGGCGTCGTTGATGGTGACCTTGTTGAACATCAGCGTGTTGGGCTTGCACGGCAGGTTCGGCGCGATGACCGCGAGCAGGCTGGTGAAGCCGTGCTTGTTGTTCACGAGGCCGTTGCAGAAAGCCGTCTCGGCCGGCGAACCGCGCGGTCCGATGATGAGATCGATGTGGGCGACCTCGTTGCCGTCGCCGACGAGGGCTTCGCCGACCTGAACCTTGGTGATCTTCGCCATTCGGTGTCTCTCCCTGGATTCCGAACTAATGCCGCAGCGCCGGGCAAGTGCCGCGGCCGGGAAGCCATCCTTGTTATCGGCGCCCGACCACCGGCCGAGCCGGACGGGTCGAGCCGGTTGGGCCGGACAGCGCGGCGGACCCTACAGCGGGCCCCTGCGGCTCACAACCCGCGCAAGGCCCTGCCGCGACCGAATTTTTTTTGCCTTCGCCCCAGGGAACACGGGAACTTGCGCGGCTCAGGCCAGCGCGGTGCCAGCCCCCGCCAGCGTGTCCCAGAACAGGGTCGCGACGGTGAAATCCGCGCTCGTGCCCGGGTTGAGGCCGCGCGCCTTCAGCGCCGCGTCGAGAGACAGCAGCGGCTCGACCGGCCGCGCTGCGAGATCCAGCCCCGCCAGGGTTTGTTCAACCTCCCGGCGAAGATCCTCGGCGATGGCGCGGCCGTGCTTCCGGGCGACGTGGCTGTCCGGGACCGATCGCAGATAGGCGAGGTGCACGGCGGTGGTGCACCAAGATGGGTCGAGCCCCCGCGCCCGGGCCTCGGCGAGGGCCGGGAGGCCGATCGCCGTCACGTCGGTGAAGCCGGTGCCGTAGGCGCGGGCGATGCGGTCGCGGTCGGCGGCCTCCGCCATCGCGTCGCGCAGCGAGTCGGGGGCCGCGGCGGCGACATCGTGTCGGTCGGCCCGGCCGAGGCCGCCGGGATTGGCCAGCCGGATCGCCGCGAAGACCGCCTCGGCATCCGCGCGGTCGAGGGTATCGAGCACCGCCGCGACGCTCACCCCCCACTCGGCCGCGGCGGCGAGGGGGGCGCAGAGGAGCAGGATGCCGAGATTGGTGTTCTGACCCACCGCCGCCATGGTGGCGGCAACCCCATCGCGGATGCGCGCGCCGATGCCTCCACCGGTTCGCGCCAGGGCCGGCGCCGAGACCTCGGCGCTGGTGACAAAATCGGCCACCACCATACGATGGCCGGGGGCGAAGGCGTGGACGTTGCCGGGCTTCAGGGCGTCGAGCTCCGCGAGGCAGGCGGCTTTGTACAGCGTGCCGATCAGCCCCGGGTCGAGCCCGCTCATGCCACCACGAGCCGCGGCCGGCTCGCGCCCCGCACCGCGGCGAGGAAGCCGCGGACCACCGTGGCCGCGATGTCGGTCTCGCAGACGGTCTGGAGCCCCGACCAGGCCGGCATGGAATTGACCTCCAGGATGGAGAAGCCGCCCTCCCCGTCCTCGACCAGATCGACGCCGGAATAATCGACGCCGATCGCGTGCGCCGCGGCCTCGGCAAGGTCCGCGGCGGCGCGCGGCATCGCCCAGGGCAGCGGCCGTCCGCCCCGGTGGACGTTGGTGATCCAGCCGTCGCCCTCCCGGATCATGCCGGCGATCGCCCGCCCGTCGCAGACGAACACCCGGTAGTCGCGCCAGAGCCCGTCGCGGCGGGGGACGTAGCGCTGGAGGTAGTACACCCGGGCCACCGCCTCCTCGTCGGGCAGATCCTCCGGGCGCTCGATCAGGGCGAGCCCCTCCCCCTGCGAGCCGAACAGCGGCTTGAGCACCAGCGGCGCCCCGGGCCGGGCCTCGACCGCCACCAGGGCGGCCGCAGCCTCGCGCCTGGAGAAGACCCAGGTCGCCGGGGTCGGCAGGCCGGCCCGGGCGATGCGCAGCGAGGTGGCGGCCTTGTCGACCGAGCGTTCGGTCGCGGTCGGGCTGTTCCACACGGTGACGCCCGCAGCCACCAGGGCGTGCAGCACCCCGAGCCGCATCGTGGTGGCCTCGAAGGTGCCGCCCGCGATCGTGCGCATCAGGACGCCGTCCGGCAGCGCCTCCGGGAAGCCCGGGACGCGCAGGGGCTCGCCGCCGCCCGTGACCACGGCGACGTCGGCGAGCGAGAACAGCACCGGCTCGACACCCTGCGCCCGGAGGGCCGTCAGCAGCCGGTTCTTGTGCCAATTGCCGTTATCGGCGGCGAGCCCGATGCGCATGGGGGTCTCGATCGTCTCAGCGAAGGCCGACCCCTCAGGCGAAGGACGCGTCCACCAGCGACGGCTCCAGGCGGCCGCCGCGGTAGGTGGCGCCAGAGCGCACCGAGGTCACGATCGCCTCCGCCGGGGAGAACAGCGCCCCGTCGATCTTGTAGAAGTCACCGTTCACCCGGGAGAAAATCTCGGCGAAGGGCGCGCCGTGATCGCTCGACGTGGCCGAGGGCAGTTGCTCGGCGAGATTCTTGGCGTCCGCATCGTCGGCATCCACGAAGAGCTGGACCCGGCCGCCGTAGATGATCGCGTCGTTGGTCCGGCCCATCGCCTTGATGAAGTCCGGGTGCGGCGGCGACAGCGGGGCCGAGCCGATCCCGTCCACGATGGCGTGCAGGTCGAAGCCGACCGTGTGGGCTTTGTGCAGGGCGACCTCCAGCACGCGGGCCACCACCTGCGTGGAGCCGGCGAGGCTCTGGGTCGGGGCGAAGATGAAGGTCAGGTCCTCGGGCCGCACGCCGGTGGCCTCGGCCACCTTGGCAACGACGCTGTCGGGCGGGCCGCCGGCGGCTTCGAGCACCAGCGCGGTGCTGGAGGCCGAGTCGCGGTAGCCGAGTTCCTGGTACAGATCCTCGACCACCGCCACCGCGCGGCCCGGACCCGAACCGAGGGCGAAGAAGCCGGAGTCGCCGGTCTCGTCCGCGAGGCTCCAGCCGGCATACTGGCTGCCCAGGCAGGCGAGCACCGGATCGGCGGCGTGGACCGTCACCGAGTAAGGCCAGGACGCGATCGGGCCGCTCGGCGCGATGGTGACGGTGCCGAGGCCGCCGAGACAGATCTCCGCGATGCGCCGCCCGGCCTCGATCGACCCCTTCGCCTGCGCCCCGGCATCGACCATCCGGGCGCCGCCGGCCGCCTGGGACACGGAGAGCCGCAGGGTCGCGGCCTCGGCCACGAGCCGCTCGATCAGCGGCGCCGAGAGGGCGTTGACGCTGGGGTAGGATGGGCTGGCACTCATCGGGGGCTTCCTCGAACTAACGTTTTCTTCGCTGCGAGGACGGCCCGCAGGCGCGCCGTCCGGCTCTCCAGAAGGGCGAGCGCCCCCGCCCGGTCGGCGCCTTCGGCCAGCACCGTGCAGAGGGGCGCGTCGCGGCGGACCACCGAGCCGGGGCGCGGGCGGTCGTGCACGTGGGCCGGCCAGTCGAGACCCGGGACCGGTGCATACGCCTGGTCGGCGTAACAGATCTGCGCGGCCGCCGCACCCACCGGGGCCGGGCCGAGCTCCGGTATCGTGCCCTGGCAGGCGGCAATATGGGCTTCGAGCATCGGGACCGCGCGCCGGTCGAGGATATCCAGCGTCGCGCCGGGGCGGGGGTTGATCTCCATCAGCCACCAGTCGGTGCCGTCGACCAGGATGTCCGCGCTGGCGAGACCCGACAATCCGGTCGCGGCCACGATCCGGGCGGCGGCGTCGGCGACCGCCGCGACGACGCTCCCGGGCACGGCCCCCGGCTCGGCGGCGCCGCGGACCAGCGCCCCGGCATAGCGGAAGGGCCGGCTCGGCGTCGGCGCGCACCATTGCTCGGTGACGGCCAGGATCTCGATCGCGCGGCCGTTGGCGAGAACGTTCAGGGCATGCGGCCGCCCGGGGACGCGGACCTGGAGATAATGGCCCGGCGGTGGCGGCGAGCGCGTGGCTGCACGGATGTGGGAGCCGCCGCTGCCGCCGATCCGCTTGAGCAGCCAATGCGACGGCTCGTCCGGCGGATCCACCGTGACCGCGGGGTGCGGAACGCGGAGCTGCGCGCAGAGGGTCGCGAAAGCCATGGGATCCTTGAGGCGCACGATCGTCTCGGCGGACGCACCCAGCAGCCGGTGCCGGCGCGCGAGATGCGCGACGAGGTCGGGCGCGTCCTCGAAACCACTGCCCAGGACGAGGCCGATCGGGTGTCCGGCCGCGTCCGCAAGGTCGTCGAGCGCCGCCAGCGTCTCGGCGGCGCACGGTGCCGTGCCGAAGCGGCCCGGCAGGGCCCGGTACGCCTCGGCTGCCTCGAGCGTGTCGGCATCGCCGAACAGATCGGCCACGTAAGGCCGCAAGCCCGCGCGCCGCGCCGCCTCCGCGAGGGCACGCCCCGCCTGGGTGGCGATCAGGATCGAATCCACCATCCCGGGCGGGCTCGGACCGGCTCAGCCGGCGATCTCGACCGCCAGGGTGTAGGCGTCGCGGAAATCGAGGCAGAGCGGGATGTCGGAGGCGAGCATCCGGTCGAACAGGCGGCGCTGCGTCTGGTACTTCACGTTCCCGACCGCCAGCGCGCCGATGCCGACGCCCTTGCCTGTCGGCAGCGGCACGTCCACGGCGTTCACGTCGATTCCCGCGATGCCGGCCGGCGGCACGGCATTGACGTCCGAGGCGACGAGCAGCTTCGGCGCCGATTCCAGATCCTCGGCCGTGAGGATCGGGATGCCGGCGGGGCCCGCCGAGAGGATCACGTCGGCGTCCCGGATGGCGATGCGGCGATCCGCCGGCGTGGTGCCGTCGACCGCGCCGACCTCGATGCCGAAACGCCATTTCATGGTGAAGGCGATCTTGGAAACGCGCTCCTCGCCGTCGTGGCCGACCAGAACCGTGGTGGCGCCCTGCAGCGCGCCGATCACCGCCGCCACGTAGGCGACGACGCCGGCCCCGCCGAAGATCACGATGCGCTTGCCCTGAAGATCCGTGTTGAATGTCTGCCGGAGCGCCCGGGAGACCTGCGCCACCATCGCGGCACCGGTCGTGAAGGAGCCCGCCGGATCGGCGAAGACGTGGTTCATGAAGGGCGGCACGAAGGCCTTCTTGGCGCGGTCGACCATGTCGAGGGCGTCCTCGGCGTTCTTGCCGCCGATGAAGATGCCGGTCCGCGTCCCATCGGCCGGTGCACGCGAAAAGATCGAATCCTGGGTCAGCGACACCACGTCGGCGAGGCTGACCTCGGTGTAGGTCACCACCGTCTCGAAGCCGGCATCCACGGCCATGTTCACGTCGAACGGGCTCATGTGCCGGAGCGGCGTCAGCATATGGAGGATCGAGCGGGCCATGGCTTCCCCGTGCGGTGCGCGACCGATGCGCCCTGGCATCGTCCAAACCCGGAGCGGCGTTCCGGGTCAAGTCAGGGACGGGCTGCTCAGGTCGGACCGGTTACCGAAGCGCCACCGTTTCGGCCGCGGGCGATGATGAAGCGGAGCGGGCCGCCGCGGTCGAGATCGGCCACCAGGGCGCGGGCCTCGGATTCCGAGGGCATCAGCACGAACCCGGTCGGCCCCCAGGAGGACTGGCCATAGCCCGGCACGCCCCGCGCGGCGACGTTCGCCAGCACGTCCGCCACCGCCGCGCTGGCGTAGCGGCCGCCCTGGTGGGGCGCGAAATGATCGCCGATCAGGTCCTGGATGCGGGTGATCCCGGCGCCGAAGCCTTGCGGCTCCGCGAGGGCGGCGGCGGGCAGAACCTGCATCAGCGTGATACGGCAGATCTCCGCCGCCTGCGCTTCGGGGAAGCGCGGCAGTTCGCGGAACGCCTCGACCTCGCGCGCACCGTGGACGCCGGCCGTCTCGGGATCGATGATCAGGACGATGCGCCATTCTTCCGGATACGGCAGGTGCGCGATGACCGGCGGTGGTCCGCCCTCGGGCCCTCGCCCGCCATCGACGATCAGGCCGCCCTGCGTGAAGGCGCAGAGGCCGACGCCCGAGCGGTTGCCGCGATCGAGCGAGGCGGCGAAGGCCTCGGCGGCGAAGGGCGCCCCGTTCAGACGGGCCATCGCGGCCGCGGCCGCCAGACCGAGCTGCGTGCCGGAGCCGAAGCCGGCATGGGCCGGGATCGCCCGCTCCACCGTGATCGCCACATCCGCCCCGCAGCCGAGATGGGCGGCGGCGGCCTCGGCGTAGCCACGCACCCGGTCCGCCTCCGGACCCGTGACGGAGGGGCGTGCCGAACGCCGCACCGTGAGCGCTAGGGACGGTTCGTCGATGGCGAGTCCGATGCTGCCGAAGCGTCGGCCGAGTCCTCCGTGCAGGTCCAGGAAGCCGAAATGCAGCCGCGCGGGCGCCTCGACCCGCACGGTGCCCTCCGCAGCCGCTTCATTCCGCTCGGGGACCTCGGCCACCAGAAACCCCTCGAATCCCGCCTGCCCGGCGCGCTTTTCACACGTGGTCCGGGACCGGGGCAACGGCGACGACGGAGTTCGGGTCCGTCTCGCCCGGATGTCGAACTCGCGGCGCCGCTTGCGCGGCTTGCCGTCCTGCTCTTTCCCGGATCGCGTTCCGCTGACGCTCCACCTGTCCGGGACCGGGCGGTTCAGAATGGAGCACCACGTCTGTTCCCGGGCGCATGCAGCGCCGGCGGTGTGAGACCCGCGACCCGCTGCATGACTGCGCGAAGTGCCCGACCGAAACCGCTGCCATCACCGAACGGGCTGCCCGCTGCCCGTTTCCAACCCCGCATTCCCGCATGACCCCCTTGCCGCGATGGGCGGATGAATGCAAACCTGGGCCTCGCGACGGCGTGCCGAGTTTGCCGTCTGCCCGGAACTTGACGGGCGGGCGTGCCATTCCGACACTGCGGGAACCCTGTTTCGGGGTGGTCCGCTTCGTCCGGTCTTACGGCCGTCGCCCGCTCCGAAATAAGACAAGACCGGTGCGAGAGGGAGCATGGCAGCCTGGGTGAAGGGTGACGCGACGGACGCGGGCACCGCCATCGTGGCGGCCGCATCGCTGCTCGCCGCCGCGCGCGCGCCGGTGATCGCCGGCCTCAGCGCCGACGTTGCGGCGATCCGCGCGGCCTACGATCTCGCGGGGCGCATCGGCGCCTCCGTCGATACCGCCGGCGCGGCCGGGACCTACGCGGAACTCGGCGCGCTCAGCCGGGTCGGCGCCCTGACCTCGACGCCCGCCGAGGCGGTCGGACGCGCCGATGCGGTGCTGGTGGTGGGCGCCGCCCCCTGGCAGGCGCCGCTGATGAAGCGTTTCATCGACACGAAGCCGACCCGCGGCCGCGCGGCCGGGTCCGACCGGGCCCTGCTGGCGGTCGGCGCCAACGCCACCGCATCGCTGGCGTGGCCGGCCGCGGGCGGTCTCGCCGAGGCCGTCGGCGTGCTGCGCGCCTATGCCCGCGGCCATCTCGCCGGGGACGCTCTCCCCGGGCAGATCGTTGCCCGGCTCGCCTCCGCCCAGTATGGCGTCCTCCTGTACGACCCGGCCGAGCTCGGCGAGGCCGGCGTGGAGATGCTTCAGGGCCTCGCCATGGAGCTGAGCGAGACGACGCGCTGCTTCACCCTCGCCACCGGCGGCGTCGGGCAGGATCGGGCCGTGGTGCCGGTCTCGGCCTGGATGACCGGTCAGGCCCCGCGCAGCGGCTTCGGGCGCCGCGTGCCCGAGCACGATCCCTGGCGCTTCGACGCCGCCCGGCAGGTGGCCGCCGGCGAGGCCGATGCCGTGCTCTGGCTCGCCTCCGTGCCGGTGGCACGTCCCGATTGGCTGTCCGCAATCCCATCCGTGGCGCTGGTCGCGGATGGCGAGGCGGCCGCCGCCGAGGTGGTGATCGCGGTCGGCCAGCCCGGCCGCGACCATGGCGGCGTCCTGTGGAACGAGCCGCGGGCCACGCTGACCTACCGGCCGGCCTCGGCGCCCACGGATCTGCCGTCGGCCGCGTCGATCCTCGGTGCCCTGAAGGAGCGCCTGATCACCGGCCAAGCCGCGTCGAGGAGTGAACCCGCATGCTGAGCGTAATCCGGGGCGGGCGCGTCGTCGATCCGACCGCGGCCCGCGATGCTGTCGGGGATGTCTGGATCGAGGACGGCCGGGTGATCGATCCGCCGGGCCGCGCGGCCGACAACGTCGTCGAGGCGGCGGGCTGCGTGGTGATGGCCGGCGGCGTCGAGGTGCATTCGCATATCGCCGGCGGCAACGTGATCACCTCGCGGCTGCTCCTGCCCGACCTCTACGTGAGCGAGGCGGCACCCGAGGGCCATCCCTTCGCGCATGCCGGCGGGGCCGCGGCCTGGATCGGTTCGACCTATGCGCGGATGGGCTACACGACCGCGGTCGAGCCCGCGATGCCGCCGACCCATGCGCTCGCCACGCAGCTCGAACTCGCCGACATCCCGCTGCTCGACCGCGGCGCGCTCACCGTGATGGGCAACGACGATCAGCTCCTGCAGCTGCTGCGCGAGCGCCAGGGCGGCAACGCCGTGCGCGACCTCGTCAGCCTGTCGGTGGCGCAGTCGCGTGGGCTCGGCGTGAAATGCATCAACGCGGGCGGCGCCTCGGCCTTCAAGGATGGGGCCCTGCGCCTGTCCCTCGACGACGAGATCCCCTGCTACGGGCTCTCGACCCGGCAGATCATGGGCTCGCTGCTCGACGCGGTCGAGGAGATCGGCGTCCCGCACCCGCTGCACGTCCACTGCAACAACCTGGGCCTGCCCGGAGCGGACGACAGCTTCATCGCGACGCTCGAGGCGGCCGAGGGCCGGCGCATCCACTTCGCCCACGCCCAGTTCTACGCCTACGGCGCGGTCGATCCGGCCAACCCAGGCACCGGCGGCTTCCGCTCGGCGGCCGAGCGGATCGCGCAGGCGATCACCGACAATCCGAACGCCACGCTCGATATCGGGCAGGTGGTGTTCGGCCAGACCGTGACGGTCTCCCTGGATATCCTCCGGCAGTTCGCCGGGCGGAAGGGCGCCAATCCCAAGAAGTGGGTGCTGAACGCGGGTGACGCCGAGGGCGGCGGCGTGGTGCCGTTCCTGTACCGGCCGCGGGGCCCGACCAGTTCGCTGCAATGGGCGATCGGCCTGGAGATCATGCTGCTCTCCACCGATCCCGAGCGGACGATCCTGACCACGGACCACCCGAACGGCGGCCCGTTCACCCAGTACCCGCGCATCATCCACCTGCTGATGGACAAGGGCGAGCGCGACCGCGAGATCGCGACGCTGCCCAAGATCGTGGGCGAGCGCTCGGGCCTGCCGGGGCTGGAGCGCGAGTACACGCTGTCGGAGATCGCGCAGCTCACCCGCTCCGGGCCGGCCAAGCTCCTGGGGCTTGCGGATCGCGGCCACCTGCGGGCCGGGGCGCGGGCGGATGTGGCGGTCTACCGCGACGATGCCAACCGCACCGCGATGTTCACCGCGGCGAAGCTCGTTCTCAAGGACGGCGTGCCGATCGTGGAAGAGGGCGAAGTGGTGGAATGGCGCTCCGGGCGCACGCTGTCGCTCACCGTCGAGGCCGACAAGGGCATGGCGAAGCGCGCCGATATCTACCTGACGGAGCGGTTCGGCGAGGGGCTCGACAGCTTCGCCGTGCCTGATGCCGCGTTCGGTGAAGGTACGGAGAACTTCGAGGCGGTGCCATGTCGGGTATAACGCACGCCGCCGTCCCTCCCCCCTCTGCGGGGGAGGGTACCCTGCGCAGCAGGGGGGGAGAGGGGCAGCGCGACGATGCGGGTTTCAGCATCCGGCGCGACTTCTCCGGCACAGGCGCTCCCCTCTCCCGACCCCTGCTGACGCAGGGGCCACCCTCCCCCGCAAAGGGGAGAGGGATTCGGCCGTCGCGGAAGTCCCCAGAACATGTCTGACCTCTCCCTCAACGGCATCCCGGTCATCGACACCTTCGCGGAGGCGTTCGACGTCGCCGGCACCGCCATCGTCGTCACGAACGACACCGCCAAGTGGGCGATGATCGCCGCGACCACCATGACGGGGTTCGCCACCTCGGTGATCGGCTGCGGCGCCGAGGCCGGGATCGACGCCGAGCTGTCGCCCGAGGAGACTCCGGACGGCCGCCCGGGCGTTCGGATCCTCCTGTTCGGCTTCGAGCCGAACGGCCTCAAGGAGCAGCTGATCAAGCGGGTCGGCCAGTGCATCCTCACCTGCCCGGGCACCGCCTGCTACGCGGGTGTCGAGGGGCCGACCAAGATCAAGCTCGGCGGCGCGATCCGCTATTTCGGCGACGGTTTCGCCGTGGCCAAGCGCCTGCCCGACGCCTCCGGCAAGGCGCGGCGCTACTGGCGCATTCCGGTGATGGACGGCGAGTTCCTGTGTGAGGATTCGGTCCGGGCGGTCGACGGCGCGGTCGGCGGCGGCAACCTGCTGTTCCTCGGCCGGACCCATGCCGAGACGCTGAAGGTCGCCGAGGCCGCCGTGGAGGCCGCCAGGGCGGTGCCGGGCGCGATCCTGCCCTTCCCGGGCGGCATCGTCCGCTCCGGCTCGAAGGTCGGCGGGCGGACCAAGGGCATGATGGCTTCGACCAACGACGCCTACTGCCCGACGCTCAAGGGGCGCGCCGGCTCGGCGCTGCCGGCGGAATGCGGGGTGGTGCTGGAGATCGTGATCGACGCCCTGACCTCGCAGGGCGTATCCGACTCGATGCGCGCCGGCTTGCACGCGGCCACCGAAATCGGTGGGCGGCACGGGCTGATCGCCGTGACGGCCGGGAATTACGGCGGCAATCTCGGCCGCCATCACTACCATCTGCGCGACCTGATCGCGCGCGACGAATCCAAGCCGGAGGGCTGAGCCGTGAGCACCCTCACCCTGCGCGCGGCCCCGCCCGAGCGGCTGGATTTCTTGAACATCACCCCCTTGGCGCTGAAGGGCCTTTCTCCGGGCGAGGCCGAGCGCCTGGAGGTCGGCACGACCCGGACGGGCGTGCGCCTCGGCGACTGTTTTTCCGTGTCCCTCGACGGGTCCGACACGCTGACCATCGAGGGCGGCCACGAGCGCCTGGATCGGGTCGGCGCGTCCCTGTCGGAGGGCACGATCCGGGTGACCGGCGATGTCGGCCAGCGCCTCGGTGCCGGCATGGCGGGCGGCGTCTTGACGGTCACCGGCAATGCCGGACCCTACGCGGCCTCCGGCGCCACCGGCGGCACGATCACGATCGCGGGCGATGCCGGCGATCATGCCGGCGGCGCGGTCTACGCCGCCAAGGTGGGGCTCGACGGGGCGACGCTGATCATCCGCGGCACGGCGGGCGCCCATCTCGGCGACCGGATGCGGCGCGGGACGATCCTGGCCGGCCGCGCGGGGGCCTTCGCGGGCGCGCGCATGATCGCCGGCACCCTGGCGGCCCTCGCGGTCGGCGATCATCCGGGCCTCGGCATGCGGCGCGGGACGCTGCTTCTCGGCGCGCATGGCCGGATGGCCGAGACCTTCGTGGAGACTGGTGCACACGATCTCGTGTTCCTGCGGCTACTGGCCAAGGCCCTGCGCGGCCTCAGCCCGGAGCATGCCGACCTCCTTGCCAAGCCCCTGCGCCGCTACTCGGGCGACCTCGCCACCATCGCCAAGGGCGAGATCTGGGTCGCGGCCTGACGCCGCCTGGGCAAGGGGCGTGGACGCGTCCTATGCTCCCGATCAAGCCGGCCCGCATGAGGCCGGTAGCCCGGGAACGCGCCCATGCTGCTCTTGCTGTCGGTCTGCCTCGTCGCCCAGCCCTCGACCTGCCGCGAGGACCGGATCGAGATGTCCTTCCAGGCGTCGAGCCCCTTCGTCTGCCTGCGCAATTCCCAGAGCGCGCTGGCGACGTGGCAGGCCTCCCATCCCGAATGGCACGTCGAGCGCTGGCGCTGTGCCGCCAAGGGCAGCCTGCCGAAGGATCTGTGACTGCGCCTTGGTTGTTCGGGCGCGAAGTGCCATGCTGAGCCCCGCATCGAGGGCGGCACCATGCGCTCGCTGAAGACCCGCTTCGCGCTGCTCCTGGGCGGCACCGCCATCGTGGTGATGCTCGCCGCCGTTGCCGCATTGGCGGCGATCGGCGCCGCGGAGCGGACGGTCGATCGGACGCTGGCAGCCCAACGACGCCTGGAACTGCTCGCCGAGCTGTCCGGCCGCCTCACGCAGTTCGGCCTCGCGGCCGTGGAGACGGTGGGCAATCCGGACGGCCAGCCCGAGGCGATGGCGATCGCCCGCGACAACGCCGACCGCGCTTTGACGACCGTCGACGAGGCTCTCGCCAGGAGTTTTCCGCCGAGCGACGATCCGGCCGACCGGATGCAGTACGCCGCGCGGACGCGCCCGATGGCACAACTGCGCGCAGCCCGCGCCGTCCTCGACCGGCAGGTATCGCTGATCAGCCGCCAGTCCGACTCCGAGAAGCGCCAGGATTCGATCAAGGGCGCGCTCAATGGCTTCGGCGCCATGACGGGCCAGCCGCTCTCGTTCCTGATCGAGGCCGAGCGGCGCAGCATGGCGCTCGGCTCCGAGCAGGCCCGGGCCCTCTCGGAGCGCCTGCGTTGGGCCGCCGCCGCGGCGGTGACCGCGGCCCTGGTTCTGCTGGCGATCCTGTATCGCGGCGGCACTCGGCCGACGCTGGCGCGCATCGAGGAGGTGCGCCGCGCGGCGAGCGCCATCGGCCACGGCGCCCTCGACACGCGCCTCTCCGTGGCCACCCGGGACGAGCTCGGCCTGCTCATGACCAACGTCAACCGTATGGCCGCCCGCCTCGCCCGCCGGGAATCGCGGGTCGCGGCCGACCGGGCGGCGCTGGAGGATACCGTCGCGACCCGGACGGCGGATCTGCGCGCTGCCAACGTCCGCCTCGAATCGGCGGACCAGTCGCGGCGGCGCTTCTTCGCCGATGTCAGCCACGAGCTGCGCACGCCGCTCACCGTGATTCTGGGCGAGTGCGACCTCGCCCTGCGCGGCGCATCCCGCGGCGGCGATCCCGGGCCGATCTTTGCGACGATCCGGAAGCGGGCGCAGCGGCTGAAGCTGCGCGTCGAGGACCTGCTCAGGGTCGCCCGGTCGGAGACCGGCGAGATCGCGTTCGACAAGCGCCCGCTCGGACTCGCCCTGGTCTTGTCGGAGGCGGTGGACAACATGGCCTCGGAGGCCGCCCGCCGCCGGGTCGCCCTCACCCTCGATCCGGGCAGCCAGGACGTGGAATGTGTCGCCGACCGCGAGTGGATCCGGCAGACCGTCGAGAGCCTCGTGGACAACGCCCTGCGCCACGCCACCGGTCTCACCCGGGTGGAGGTCGCGCTGTCGGCCGTCCCCGGCCCCGCAGGTCGGATCACCGTGACGGATGACGGGCCGGGCTTCACCGCCTCCGAGGCCGCGCTGTTCGAGCGCTTCAAGCGGGGTCCGGGTCCCGACGAGACCGGGTTCGGCATCGGCCTCGCCCTGGCGCGCTGGATCGTCGAGCAGCACGGCGGCACCATCTGCCTGGGTGCCGGACCGGAGGGGCGCGGCGCGCGCGTCAGCCTGGACATTCCGGCCCTCGATCCGGCATGGGTTGCGGGCACGGCCGGCGACGCGGCCGGCGCCGCACAGGTGAGGGAGCCGGCCGCATGACGCGGATCCTGATCGTCGAGGACGATATCGACATCCGCGGCCTCCTGGCCCGCGGCCTGGAGGCGGAGGGGTTCGAGGTCGGCACCGCGGCCTGCGTGGACGAAGCCTTGAAGGCGGCGCATGATCCCGCGCCCGGCGCCGTGCTGCTCGACATCAACCTGCCGGACGGGTCCGGCCACGATGTCTGCCGGTCCCTGCGGGAGGGCGGGTTCCCCGGCGCGATCCTGTTCCTCTCGGCGCGCGACGAGATCCGCGACCGGGCCGAGGGTCTGGCGCTCGGCGCCGACGACTACATCGTCAAGCCGTTCGAATTCGACGAACTGGTCGCGCGCCTGCGCACGCACCTGATGCGGCGGGAGCAGGCCGAGGCGCCGCGTTCGCGGATCACCGTGGGTCGGCTGATCCTCGATCTCGACACCCGACAGGCGAGCTGCGGCGAGGCCAGCGCCCGACTCACCCCCCGCGAAGCCGATCTGCTGTCCATGCTGATGGAGAGCATCGGCAAGCCGGTCTCCCGCGCCGACATCTTCGACCGGCTCTGGGCCAGCCAGGGCGGCCTCTCGCTCAACGTAGTCGACGTTTATATCGGCTATCTGCGCTCCAAGATGGCCGATTTCGTCCGCTACGGCGGCCCGGCCCTGACGACGGTGCGCGGCAAGGGCTTTATGCTGGAGTTGCGCGGCCCGGATTTTCGGCAGTGAGACGCTGTACTTAAGTCTAGGTGCTGACGTTTCCCGTTGGTTTCCGGATGTTTAGGAAGTGTCTCACGAAAAATTTGGGAGGATCCGGCAACTTAATGCTTGAAGCGCGCCCCTGAATCGTCGATACCGGTTCCGCGCTTAAAAACGAGAGCGCCATCAGTGTCTTAGGGTCTTCTTAAGATCCGCGTGACGCTCGGTGAGGATACCGCCAAGGAGAAACACCATGAAGTGGGCTGCCCCCATCGTGTCCGAGATCTGCGTCGGCATGGAAGTGACGAGCTACGAGTCGGCCGAGATCGACACCTTCAACTGAGTTTCACGGGCCGGGGATCTCGGGAGCCGCACCATGCGCGTCGTGATCCTCGGTTCCGCGGCCGGCGGCGGTCTTCCCCAGTGGAACTGCCGCTGCCCGATCTGCACGCTGGCGCGGTCCGAGCCGGACCGGGTGCAGCCCCGGACCCAGTCGAGCATCGCGGTTTCCGCTGACGGGTCGGATTGGCTGCTGATCAACGCCTCGCCGGATATACGGCAACAGCTTTTCGAAAATCGCACGATGCACCCGCGCGAGCGCCTGCGCCACTCGCCGATCCGCGCCGTGCTCCTGACCAACGGCGACGTCGATCATGTCGCGGGCCTCCTGACCCTGCGCGAGGGTCAACCCTACACGCTCTACAGCACGCGCGGCATCCTCGACTCGGTGAACGCCAACCGCGTGTTCGACGTGATGGCCGAGGGGGTCGTGGCTCGGGAGGCGATCGGGATGGACGCGCCGTTCGAGCCGTTGCCCGGCCTGTCGGTCACGCTCTTCCCCGTTCCCGGCAAGGTGCCGCTCTGGCTGGAGGACGAGACCATGGAGATCGGCGCCGAGACCGAGACCACGGTCGGCGCCTTGATCGAGGCCGGCGGTCGGCGCCTTGCCTATATCCCTGGCTGCGCCCGGGTAACGGATGGGTTGCGGGCGCGCATCGCCGGCGTGGACGCACTGCTGTTCGACGGCACCGTCCTGCACGATGACGACATGATACGCGCTGGCGTCGGGACGAAGACCGGCTGGCGCATGGGCCACGTGCCGATGCGCGGCGAGAACGGTTCTATCGACGCGCTGGCTGCGACCGAGATCGGGCGGCGGATCTTTGTGCACATCAACAACACCAACCCAGTGCTGATCGAGGGATCGCCGGAACGCGGGGATGTCGAGGCGGCTGGGTGGACGGTGGCGCATGACGGCCTGAGCCTGTCGCTTTAACAAGGTAAGTGTCCAACCCATCCACCTCATCCTGAGGTGACCGCGTCAGCGGGCCTCGACGGAGGCCTCCAGGGATCGCGCGGCTGGCTGGAGGGCTCCTTCGAGGCTTCCGCTGCGCTCCAGGACCTCAGGATGAGGGTGTGACTTGGAGACACCGGCGAAGTCGACGGTTGGGCCAATCGGTCGTCGGCACTATATCGTCCCTGAGTTCAGGAACACGCCCCGTTGCCGGGGGCGGGACGACACAGGAAACGCGACCCGAGGACGGACGCCGGACACGCCATGAACGCAGTCTTCCCGACCCCCGATACCGCCGAGAGCCAGCGTCTCCTGAGCCCCGAGGAGTTGGAGGCGGCGCTGCGCGACATCGGCGCGCGCCGCTATCACAACCTGCATCCGTTCCACCGGCTGCTGCATGACGGCAAGCTGTCGAAGGATCAGGTCCGGGCCTGGGCGCTGAACCGCTACTACTATCAGGCGATGATCCCGGTGAAGGACTCTGCCGTCCTCGCCCGGATGACCGACGCGTCTTTGCGGCGGATCTGGCGTCAGCGCATCGTCGATCACGACGGCGACCACGAGGGCGATGGCGGCATCGAGCGCTGGCTGAAGCTCGCCGAGGGCGTCGGCTTCGACCGGGATTACGTTCTCTCGACCCGCGGCATCCTCTCGGCGACCAAGTTCTCGGTTGAGGCCTACGTCCACTTCGTCTCCGAGAAGACGCTTCTGGAGGCGATCGCCTCGTCGCTGACCGAAATGTTCTCGCCGACGATCATCTCCGAGCGCGTCGCCGGGATGCTGAAGAACTACGATTTCATCACCAAGGACACGCTGGCCTATTTCGACAAGCGCCTCACCCAGGCGCCGCGGGATGCCGACTTCGCCCTCGATTACGTCACGCAGCACGCGACGACGCCGGAGCTGCAGCGCCAGGCGATGGCCGCGCTGACCTTCAAGTGCAACGTCCTCTGGACGCAGCTCGACGCTCTGTACTTCGCCTATGTCGCCCCCGGGATGATCCCGCCGGATGCCTGGCGACCGGGCGAAGGCCTCGTCGCCGAGACGGCGCCGATCCAGGCAGCGGGCGCCGGCCGCAAGATGGCAGCCGACGACCGTCCCCGCCTGCCCCGCGGCGTGCGGCTGCGCAACGACGAGACCCGCGGCAAGTACGTCCTCCTCGCCCCCGAGCGCACCTTCGACCTCGACGACAACGCCGTGGCGGTGCTCAAGCTGGTCGATGGCAACCGCAGCGTGGCGGCGATCGCCGACGAGCTGGGCCAGACCTACGCGGCCGATCCCCGCGCCATCGAGGCCGACATCCTCGTGATGCTCGATGGGCTGGCCGAGAAGCGGGTCCTGGAGCGATGAACGCCGTCACGCCGAACCGGCCAGAGGCGCCGGCGCCGGTGGGTCTGCTCGCCGAGCTGACGCATCGCTGCCCGCTGCGTTGCCCCTACTGCTCGAACCCGCTGGAACTCGATCGCCGCTCCGGCGAGCTCGATACGGCGACGTGGCAGCGCGTGCTCACCGAAGCGTCGGGTCTCGGGGTGCTTCACGTCCACCTGTCCGGCGGCGAGCCGACGGCGCGCAACGATATCGTCGAGATCACCAAGACCTGCGCGGATCTCGGACTCTACTCGAACCTGATCACGTCGGGCGTCGGCGGCGCGCTGAGCAAGCTTCAGGCGCTCTACGATGTCGGGCTCGACCACGTGCAACTCTCGGTGCAGGGCGTGGACGCGCAGAACGCCGAGAGGATCGGCGGCCTGAAGAACGCGCAGCCTCAGAAATTCGAATTCGCCGCCAAGGTGGTGGAGCTCGGGCTGCCGCTGACGCTGAATTCCGTGATCCACCGCGGCAACATCCATGAGGTTTCCGGCTTCATCGACCTTGCGGTGACGATGGGCGCCAAGCGGCTCGAAGTGGCGCACACGCAGTATTACGGCTGGGCCTACGTCAATCGCGCCGCGCTCATGCCCGATAAGGCGCAGGTGGACGAGTCGATCCGGATCGTCGAGGCGGCGCGAGAGCGGCTGAAGGGCCAGCTCGTGATCGACCTCGTGGTACCGGATTACTACGCCAAATACCCGAAGGCCTGCGCGGGCGGCTGGGGCCGCAAGCTCATGAACGTCACGCCGCAGGGCAAGGTCCTGCCCTGTCACGCCGCTGAGACGATCCCGGGGCTTGAATTCTGGAACGTCAACGAGCATTCGCTCGGCGAGATCTGGCGCGATTCTCCCGCCTTCACGGCCTATCGCGGCACCGACTGGATGAAGGAGCCGTGCCGCTCCTGCGACCGGCGCGAGAAGGATTGGGGCGGCTGCCGCTGCCAGGCGCTGGCGCTCGCCGGCGACGCTGCAGCGACCGATCCCGCCTGCTCGCTGTCGCCGCTCCACGCCAAGGTGCGGGCGCTCGCCGTCGAGGAGGCGGCCGACAACCCGCCCGATTACGTCTATCGGACGATCGGCAGCAACGTCCGGTCGCCGTTCAAGGAGGAAGTCCACTCGTGAGAGTTGTTGCCACGACCGCCCTGGTGCTGGTGCTGGCCGCGTTGCCCGCCTTCGCCGAGGACGCCCCGAAACCCGCCACCGTCACTCAGGCCAACGCCGCGGCGCCGCCCTCTGCGACCGATCTGCTGTTCGATCAGCCGCAGATGAAGAACACGACGCCGGGATCGACCCTCACCTACGATTACCTGCGCCGCTCCGGCATCTCGGGCGGCCCGTTCGGGGCGCCGCTTCAGGACACGCTGACCCTGAAGGTCGAGCCGGGCAAAACCCCCGATGCCCGGGACATCAACGTCACCATGTTCTCCGGCCTGAACCGCGTGCCGGCCGGACCGTTCGAGGACATGGTGGGCAATCCGGTCGTCTCGCTCTTCCTGGAAAACCACCTGCGGGGGCTGGCCAAGGTGCTGGAGGCGAATCCTCGCTACCTGAAGCTCGCGATCCGCAAGGGTCTGCGCGATAAGGCGGTCGTGACGCCCACCAAGGTCGATGTCGGCGGCAAGGCGGTCGACGGCTGGCAGGTCGTGACCAAGCCCTTCGCGGGCGACGCGTTGGCGCAGCGCATGCGCGGCATGGACGACATGACCTATACCTTCGTCACGGCCCCGTCGGTCCCCGGCGAGATCGTCTCGATCGAGGCGTCCTCGAAGAGCAAGGACGGCGGCGAGTTGCTGGAGGAGAAGCTGAACTATGACCAGAAGGCTGGCTAAAAGCGGCGCGCTGGCCGTCCTCGCCCTGACCCTGTCGGGGCTGGCCGGCTGGGCGGCCGAGGAGAACGATTATCCGACCGATGCCCGTGTCGATTACGTGTTCGGCTGCATGGCGGCCAACGGCCAGACCCGCGAGAGCCTGCAGAAATGCTCCTGCTCGCTGGACCAGCTCGCCGCGATCCTGCCCTACGACAAGTACGTTCAGGCGAGCACGGTCCTGTCGATGCGGCAGGGAGTCGGCAACCGCGCCAACGAGTTCAAGTCGACCAAGATCTTCGACGACAAGGTCGCAGAACTCCGTCGCGCCCAGGCCGAGGCCGAGATCCGCTGCTACCGCGGCTGAACGCATGGGGCCGGCGTTGCGCCGGCCCCGCGATTCGCGCACACCGGGCCCCGAACCGCGTACCTGAACGGGACCCGCACCGTGCCCCCCTCCTCCGGCCTGTCCGATCTGCTGCCCAACCTCGGCGGGCGCACGCTGGTGATGGGCATCCTCAACGTCACCCCCGATTCCTTCTCCGATGGCGGCCTGTTCGCCGGGGAGACCGAGGCCATCGCCCAGGCCGAGCGGCTGGTGGCGGAGGGGGCCGCGATCCTCGACATCGGCGGTGAATCCACCCGGCCCGGCCATGCCCCGGTATCGCCCGAGGAAGAACAGGCGCGCGTCCTGCCGGTGATCCGCGCCGTCGCACCGCGGCTGTCCGTGCCGATCTCCATCGACACCTACAAAGCCACCACCGCCAAGGTCGCGCTGGAGGCGGGGGCGCGGATCGTCAACGACGTCTGGGGTCTTCAGCGCGAGCCCGACATCGCCGCGGTCGCGGCCGCGCACGGGGCGCCGGTGATCGTCATGCACAACCGCGAGACGATCGAGGCCGATATCGACATCGTCGCCGACATGCTCGCCTTCTTCGAGCGCTCGCTCGGTATCGCACATCGCGCCGGCATCGACGATGCGAATATCGTGCTCGACCCCGGGGTCGGCTTCGGCAAAACCTGGGCGCAGCATCTCGAAGTCCTGCGGCGGCTGCCCGAGATCCGTGCCCTCGGCTTCCCGGTGCTGGTCGGCGTCTCCCGCAAATCGCTCCTGGGACGGCTGCATGACCGCGAGACCCGTCCGGCCGACCGCCTCACCGGTTCGCTCGCGGCCCATGCGGTCGCGGCGACGCTCGGGGCCGACATCGTGCGCGTCCACGACGTGGCGGCCCATGTCGAGGCCATGCGCGTGGTCGATGCGGTGATGCGGCTGGAGGCGCATTGACGATGGCGACCGATCTCATCCGCGTCACGCGGATCGCCGTCTTCGGCCGGCACGGCTTGCTGCCCGAGGAAGCGGTGCTCGGACAACGATTCTATATCTCGCTCGAAGCGCGGCTGGATCTCGCTGAGGCGGGGCGCTCCGACGATGTGGCCGGCACGGTGAGCTACGCGGATCTCACGCAGATCACCGTGGCGATCGCCACGGAGCGGCGCTTCAACCTGATCGAGGCGCTGGCTGAGACCATCGCGGCCGCGATCCTCGACCGTTTCGCCCGCGTGGAGGCGATCACCGTGCGGGTCGACAAGCCGAGCGCCCCGGTCCCGGCGATCCTCGATGGCGTCAGCATCGAGATCCTTCGCCGCCGCGGAACACAGGCATGAGGGCCTATCTCGGGATCGGCAGCAACATCGGCGACATGGCCGCGATGCTCGATCGCGCCGTGGAAGCCCTCACCGCGACGCCCGGAATCAGGATCCTCGACCGCTCGGCCGACTATCGAACGCCGCCTTGGGGCAAGACCGATCAGCCCTGGTTCCTCAACGGCGCGGTGGCGGTGGACACGGATCTCGATCCGCACGGGCTGCTCGATGCCTGCCTCAACGTCGAGCACGACCTCGGGCGCGTGCGCGAGGAGCGGTGGGGGCCGCGGATCATCGACATCGACGTTTTGGCCTATGAGGGCGCCGCCGTGGACGACGCGCGCCTCGTCCTGCCCCACCGCTACGTGCGCGAGCGGGCCTTCGTGCTCGTGCCGCTGGCCGAAATCGCGCCGGACCTGATCATCGGCGGTGAGCGCGTCGCGGATGCGCTGGAGCAACTCGACCGGACAGGGATCGAGCGGGCCTGAGCCCGCTCAGCGCTCGCCGGGCTGGGCCAGCTTGTTCTCTTCCTCGTCGAGCAGCGGCACGTCGTAGTCGCGCAAGACTTGGTCGATCTCAGCCTTGCGCTTGCGAAGGATTGTATTCAGCGTGCGCTTCCAGTCGTTTTCGCCGAGCCGCACGCCCATGGCGATCCGATACGCCATCGGCGGCCGCTCCGGCTCCTTGAGCAGCGGCACGACATTCATCGCCGTCCCCGACTGCTTGGCGAGCCAGCCCGCGGCCGGCCCCCACAGCACGGCCGCATCGATCTCCTTCGCGGCCAGCGCCGCGACGATCTCGGCCGCCACTGTCTGGTACTTGCGCGCCGGGTCCAGCTGGTACGGGGCGTAGGCCTTCATGCGCGACACCAAGCCGAGCTCGCCCATCCGGTTGACGGGGGGCGTGCCGGCGATGACGCCGATGCTCTTACCCTTGAGGCGCTGATCGTCGAGCCCCGTCACGCCGTCGAACTCGCCCGCCCGTGTGACCAGCGTGTAGGCGGACCGGTAATACGGATTGGTGGTCTGGACGAGGTCGCTGCCGAAGGCCTGGCCCATGATCAGGTCGCACAGGCCGGTTCCGAGCGTGTTGCGCACGAAACCGGGTCCCTGCGTCAGCCAATAATAGCGGACCTTGACCTTCAACTCGTCGGCGATGATCGCCGCGATCTTGTTCTCGAAGCCGTCCTCCTTGCGTTCGGAGAACGGCATGTTGCCCGGATCACCGCAGACGCGCAGCACGTCCGTGGTCACCGTGTCCGGCAGATGCTGGGCAAGCGCCCCCTGCGCCGTCGTCAAGGACAGGGCGCAGAGAGCGAAGATCCGGGCCAAGGACGCCATCAGAAGCCCATGCACTCCTTCTCGGCCTTCTTGGCCGCGTCGGGCTTATCTTCGTGTTCGGAGGGACGAATCCGTCCGATCGCTCCTGCGGCACGTGCCTTCAGGTAGACGTAGAGGTCGTCCGAGTAGCACATGACGTTCTTGTTGTCGCCGAAGGCTGGCATGACCTTCTGCTCGGCGGCATTCACGTCCTGCTTGCCGCCGACCAGGATGCCGATGAATTCCTCGTAGGAGAGGTGCTTCAGCGAGTCCTTCAGGGCCGGGGCGTAGGTCGAGCCCATGCCGTCGGGACCGTGGCAGACGTGGCATTCGGCGTGATAACGGCGGTAACCCGAGTAGGTGTACCAATCGAGCATCTTGCCGTCCTGGGTCACGTGGAAGGTAGGGTGACCATCGGCATCGATATACTTGCCGTCTTCGATCTTTACGGCAGCATCCCGCTTGAGCAACGTGGGATCCTGCTCTGCCGTCTTGTCGTTCGGGTTCAACGAGTCGGCGAGTTTGGGGTCGGCAGCGGGCTTGGCATCCTCAGCATGTACGGCAACCGCTGAAACGGTCGCTAGGGCGAGGGCGGCGATAACCGGCCGCGTTACGATCTTGCTGAGGTTAAGCAACGCATCTGTCTCCCTGATCCGAGGCCTTTCGTCTGCGAGTGACCGACAGCCCCTTGCGAGAAATTCTAATCAAAAGAGTGCCGGCGCGGAAGTCCGCGCCGGCACCGTTCTCAACGTGAACCCTGCGGCCGATTAGTTCGGCAGGGCGAAGACGGTGAGCTGACCGCCGAGGTTGGTGTACTGCGACAGAGCCGCGTAGCCACCCACCGCGCCGAGGCCGGCATTCGGGTCGGTCAGGCCGGCCGCGAGGCCGATACCCGCCCAGCCGCCGACGCCCGAGAGGACGCCCACGTACTGCTTGCCCTTGTGCTGGTAGGTCATCACGTTGCCGATGATGCCCGACGGGGTCTTGAACTTGAACAGCTCCTTGCCGGTCTTGTCGTCGACCGCCTTCAGGTAGCCCTCAAGCGTTCCGTAGAACACCACGTCGCCGGCGGTGGCCAGAGCACCGGACCACACCGAGAACTGCTCGGCGTCGGACCACTTGATCTTGCCGTTGACGCCATCCCACGCGATGAAGTTGCCCATGCCGCCGTGCGAGTTCGGGGCCGGGTACATCGAGAGGGTCGCACCGACGTAGGGCTGGCCCGGGGTGTAGGTCACCCGGAACGGCTCGTAGTCCATGCAGACGTGGTTGGTGGGCACGTAGAACAGGTTGGTCTTCGGCGAGAAGGCCGCGGGCTGCTGATCCTTCGACCCGAGGGCCGCCGGGCAGATGCCCTTGGAGTTGGTGTCCTCACCGTTCTGCTCGGTCGAGTACTTCGACACGACCAGCGGCCGGCCGTAGGTCTTCGAGCCCTTGTCCATATCGACCTTGGTCGCCCAGTTGACGGCCGGATCGTACTTCTCGGCGACCAGGAGGGCACCGTTCTCGCGGTTCAGCGTGTAGCCGAAGCCGTTGCGGTCGAAGTGGGTCAGGAGCGGCTGCTCCTTGCCGTCGATCTTCTGATCCGTGAGGATCATCTCGTTGATGCCGTCGTAGTCCCACTCGTCGTGGGGGGTCATCTGGTAGACCCACTTGGCGACGCCGGTATCCGGGTTACGCGCCCAGATGGTCATCGACCAGCGGTTGTCGCCCGGACGCTGCTTGGGGTTCCAGGTCGAGGGGTTGCCCGAGCCGTAGTACATCAGGTCGAGCTTGGGATCGTAGGAGAACCAGCCCCAGGTGCAGCCGCCGCCGGTCTTCCACTGATCGCCTTCCCAGGTCTTCAGCGAGGAGTCCTTGCCCACCGGCTTGCCGAGGTAGGTGGTCTTCTCCGGGTCGATCAGCATCTGATCGTCCGGACCCTCGGAGTAGCCGCGCCACACCTTCTTGCCGGTCTTCAGGTCGTAGGCGGTGACGTGGCACTGCACGCCGAACTCGCCGCCCGAGATGCCGACGATGAGCTTGTCCTTCACCGGCATGACCGTGGCGGTGTTGGTCTCGCCCTTCTTGGGATCGCCGTTCACGACCGACCAGTTGACCTTGCCGGTCTTGGCGTCGAGCGACACGACGGTGGTGTCGGCCTGGTGCAGGAAGATGGCGCCGTCGGCGTAGGCCAGACCACGGTTGACCGTGTCGCAGCACATGACCGGGATCACGGACGGATCCTGCTTCGGCTCGTACTTCCAGACGATCTTCGCCTCGTGGTCGAGGTCGAGGGCGTACACGATGTTCGGGAACGGCGTGTGCACGTACATCATGTTGCCGACGACGAGCGGGGAGCCCTCGTGGCCACGCAGGACGCCGGTCGAGAAGGTCCAGGCCACCTGGAGGTTCTTCACGTTCGACGCGTTGATCTGATCGAGCTTCGAATACCGGGTATTCGCGTAGTCAACCGTCTGAAGCACTTGCTCCGCCGGGTTGGCGATGCCCTTCAAGACGCTTTCGTTGGCCAGCGCCGGCGCGGCAACCGCCGCAACGCCCGCGCCGAGCGCGAGGAGATGCACAGCTCTCATGGGTTCCTCCGACAAGTCTTTGAGAATACGTACGGCACACTGAGAGAACGGTGTCGCGCGGACTCCGACCTGACTGTTTGCGACAGGGATGGACGCCTCGGTAGCGGGCTTCTTCGACTTACAGGGGACTCTCAGATCCCCTGGCCAGGAACCGCCATCCCTGAGGCGGCTCCCTCGAAACCGAGGCTTGCCCGGACCTTAAGAGATTTTTGAGCGCCGTCAACTCGCTGTTTCACGGTTGTCGACACCCGGTGAAAGCCGCTTTTTAAGTTACAAACGGCGGGTCGGCGTTATCGTCGCATGGAAAGAAATGCTGCGCTGCACAACGGCTTGAAGGTTCTTTGCGGTCCGTCTCACGGCAACGTGAGGACGTAGCATGCAGATCTTGCAATCAACGAAGCGTTGCTGGACGCTCTCATGCAGCGCTTGCGCCGACAGGGGCGGTATAGCCTGACGTCGATGCGGCATCGCGGGAGCGGTCGATTGCAATGCGTCATAGGCAGTCGGCAGCAGAGACGGTCGCGCGAGCCCACCTAGACTTGTGCGCTTAGTCGCCGCAGGCGCTCGCTGCCGAGATCCTTTTGCGTGTCCGCTTCATGGGCGCGACTATTTGCCGAATCGTCCCGGCTTCGAGGGGCCACCGGCGTTCGGCTGCGCGCCGAGGTTCCAAACGCGGCGGTCCGGATCGATCCGACCACAGCTCTCAGAGGGCGCCCACCGGGCCGGTGCACTCGAACTCCGCTGCGTCGCCCACCAAGTCAGTGATCGAGATGCTCAGCCGTCGACCATTGGCGAGGCGCAATTGCGCGTCCGGCTCAAGCCAGATCGGACGCAGATTGGCGTGGCTGCCGTACAGCATGCCGTACGCGGACACCCCGCCTTCCCGTCGCTCAACGACGACGCGGTAGCGAACCCGAACCGAACTGCATCCTTCCGCCGAAACGAGACCGCGGCCGGTCAGCGTCTTCAGGACTTCGTTCGGCTCGAACATACGCGTGACGCACGGGCGGGAATGAACGGCAATCTGATTGCCACTTAATCCCACCCAGCGGCTAAGTCACGCTTCGATGCCCGGCGCGGGTTACACGCAATCGTCCGCGATCGTTCAATCCTCGGTTCCGCAACCGGCGATCTGCGCTGGCGCGTCGAGATCTCGCACGACGATGCGGCCGTGCTCGACGGACAGGGCCAGCCGGCCCTGTTTCAGCGCCAGCGCCTTGTCGCCGAACAGCATCCGCCGCCAGCCTTCGAGGGCCGGCACCTCGGCCGCGTCGTCGTCGGCGATCGCTTCGAGATCATCGACGGTCGCGATGATCTTCGGGGCGACGCCCTCGGCCTCGCACACGGCCTTCAGCAGCACCTTCAGAAGTTCGACGATCGCCCCGTTGCCGCCGCTGCGGCGGAGCCGTTCCGGCATCCGGATCTCGGCCATATCGCGCGACAGGCCGCGCTCCACGGCCGCGAGAATGTCGCCGCCGGTGCGGGAACGCTCGAAGCCAGCCGGGATCGTGCGCAGGCGACCCAGGGCCTCGACGCTCCGGGGCGCGGCCGAGGCGATGTCGATCACCGCCTCGTCCTTCAGCACGCGCCCGCGCGGGACGTTGCGCGCCTGCGCCTCGCCCTCGCGCCACGCCGCGACTTCCATCAGTACGGCGATCTCCTTCGGCTTCCGCATCCGGCCCGAGAGGCGCCGCCACGCCTGGGACGGATCGGCCCGGTAGGTCTCCGGCGAGGTCAGCACCGCCATCTCCTCGTCGAGCCACGCGCCGCGGTCCGTGCGCAGGAGCTCGGCGACGAGGACTTCGTAGACCTTCACGAGATGCGTGACGTCCGACACGGCGTAGGTGAGCTGCGCGTCCGAAAGGGGCCGCCGCGACCAGTCGGTGAACCGGGACGACTTGTCGATCTTGGCCTTGGCGACGTCGTTGACGAGCTGCTCGTACGAGACGGAATCGCCGTAGCCGCACACCATGGCGGCGACCTGCGTGTCGAAGAACGGGTGCGGCAGGATCCCGCCCAGCATCCAGACGATCTCGAGATCCTGGCGGGCGGAATGGAAGACCTTCACGGTCCGCGTATCCGCCATCAGGTCGATGAACGGCTTCAGGTCGATCCCGGGGGCCAGGGGATCGACCAGCACGGCGGTCCCGTCCGGAGCCGCCATCTGGATCAGGCAGAGCTTGGGGTAATAGGTTGTCTCGCGCATGAACTCCGTGTCGACGGTCACGAAGGGTTGCGCGGCCAGACGCGTACAGATGTCCCGCAGCGTGTCGGTCGAAGAAATCAGATCCATGGACCGGCTATACGCAACCGGCGCGGCGCTGGGGAGGGAAACCCGCGTCGCGCCCCGGTTTTTCCCGCTTTCCCCGTCATGTGAAGGCCTCGATCGGCCGCGCGCCGGCCCTTCGCCGCGTCTGGGCCTGCCGCTTGATCCTGAGGATCCCGGCCCGGCGCTGCGCTTCGGCACGGCTTAGCAGCCGATCGAGGATGCCGGTCTCGATACGCTCACCGGTGGCCCCGTCGACCAGACGCCGGATCCGGTCGACGCGGAAGCCGCGATAGCCGCCCCGCCTCGCGTCGATGCCGCCGAGCAGCGTTCGGCCCGGCCCGAGCTTGAGTTCGCGCGCGTCGAGGGACCGGTTGCTCCAGGCGCCGGCCGCATCCTCGTAGACGAGGTCGAAATGACCGTCGAGCGGCAGGGTCCGCCACGCATTCGCCGGCGCATCACGGGGCACCGCCCGCTCGGCCGCCGATCGGAAAAAAGCGTTGTCGTTCATGGACATCATATGGGCATCACCGGGTTCATCCGGTAGTCCGGCAGCCACCGCGAAGACCGTTTCCGGCGGGGCGCGGCGCGAACCCTGCTTGACTTGGGGGGCCTCGCGTGAATGGTGCCGGCCTTCCCTTAGAAGAAGCCCGTCATGCACCGTTACCGTTCCCACACCTGCGGGGCGCTCCGCCCGTCCGATGTCGGGCAGTCCGTCCGCCTGTCAGGCTGGTGTCACCGCATCCGCGACCATGGCGGCGTGCTGTTCGTGGATCTACGGGACCATTACGGGCTCACGCAATGCGTGGTCGATTCCGACTCCCCGGCCTTCAAGGCCGCCGAGGGCGTGCGCTCGGAATGGGTCGTGCGGATCGACGGTCGTGTGCGTACCCGCCCGGCAGGCACCGAGAACCCCGAGCTCCCGACCGGCGCGGTCGAGGTCTACATCGATGACCTGGAGGTGCTGGGGCCGGCGGGCGAGCTGCCGCTGCCGGTCTTCGGCGATCTGGAATATCCGGAGGAAACGCGGCTGCGCTACCGCTTCCTCGACCTGCGCCGGGAGAAGCTGCACGCCAACATCATGAAGCGCGGCGCGATCATCGACTCGCTCCGCCGCCGGATGCGCGAGGGCGGCTTTTTTGAATTTCAGACGCCCATTCTCACCGCGTCGAGCCCGGAGGGTGCCCGCGACTACCTCGTGCCGTCGCGCGTCCATCCCGGCAAATTCTACGCGCTGCCGCAGGCGCCGCAGCAGTTCAAGCAGCTGACGATGATCGCGGGCTTCGACCGCTACTTTCAGATCGCGCCCTGCTTCCGCGACGAGGATGCCCGGGCCGACCGCTCGCCGGGCGAGTTCTACCAGCTCGACATCGAGATGAGTTTCGTCACCCAGGAGGACGTGTTCCAGGCGGTGGAGCCGGTGCTGCGCGGCGTGTTCGAGGAATTCGCCGAGGGCCGGCGCGTCACGAAGGAATTCCCGCGGATCACGTATGCCGACTCGATGCTGAAATACGGCGTCGACAAGCCGGACCTGCGCAATCCGCTGATCATCGCCGACGTGACCGACCTGTTCGCCCGCGAGGACGTGGCGTTCAAGGCGTTCAAGGGTGTGATCGCCGGGGGCGGCGTGGTGCGGGCGATCCCGGCGACCGGGGCGGCGGCGCAATCGCGCTCGTTCTTCGACAAGCTCAACGACTGGGCCCGCTCCGAGGGCGCGCCGGGGCTCGGCTACGTCGTGTTCGAGGAGGAGAACGGGCAGCTCACCGGCAAGGGGCCGATCGCCAAGTTCATCCCGGCCGAGGTGCAGGCGCTGATCGCCGCGCGGGCCGGGGCGAAGGCGGGCGACGCGGTGTTCTTCTCCGCCGGCGTCGAGGGCAAGGCGGCCGGGCTCGCCGGCAAGGCGCGCATCCGCATCGGCGACGAGCTGGGCCTGTGCGACAAGGACCAGTACGCCTTCTGCTGGATCACAGACTTCCCGATGTACGAGTGGAGCGAGGAGGAGAAGCGGATCGATTTTTCGCACAATCCGTTCTCGATGCCCAACATCGACCGCGAGGACTTTTTGGGACTCGACCTCGACGCTCTGTCTGCCGAGGACGAGAACGGCCCGAACACCAAGCGGATTCTGGACATCAAGGCGTTCCAGTACGACATCGTCTGCAACGGCGTGGAGCTGTCCTCCGGGGCGATCCGCAACCACCGTCCGGACGTGATGGAGAAGGCCTTCGCCATCGCGGGCTACGGCCACGAGGTGCTGGAGCAGAAGTTCGGCGGCATGCTCAACGCGCTGCGCATGGGCGCCCCGCCGCACGGCGGCATCGCGCCGGGGGTGGATCGCATCGTCATGCTCCTGTGCAACGAGCCGAACATCCGCGAGGTGGTGCTGTTCCCCATGAACCAGCGCGCCGAGGACCTGATGATGGGCGCGCCCTCCGAGGCGACGCCCAAGCAGCTGCGCGAGCTGCACATCCGGCTCAACCTGCCCGAGAAGAAGGCTTAAAGCCCGCCGCCCGGTGCCGCGCCTCGTCGCGATCGTCGTCGCGCACGACAGCGCCGCGGTGCTGCCCGCCTGCCTCGCGGCGCTCGCCGGGCAGCACGTGCCGGCGATCGTGGTCGACAACGCCAGCCGGGACGCCTCCGCGTCGATCGCGGAGGCGGCCGGCGCGCGCGTGATCCGCAACGCCCGCAACGAGGGCTATGGCCGCGCCAACAACCGGGGCGTCCGCGCCGCGGACACGGCGGAGCACGTGCTCATCGTCAACCCGGATATCATTCTGCGTCCGGGGGCGGTGGACGCGTTGCTGGCGGCGGCCCGGGCGTGGCCGGATGCGGGGCTGCTCGCGCCGCGGCTCGTCGAGCCCGACGGACGCTTCTTCTTCCAGGCCCGCTCGATGCTCGCGCCCTATCTGACCAATCCCGGCGGCCGCCTCGCGCCGCCGCAGGGCGATGCCTGCGCGCCGTTCCTCTCCGGGGCCTGCCTGATGATGCCGCGCCGCCTGTTCCTGGACCTCGGCGGCTTCGATGAGCGCATCTTCCTGTTCTACGAGGATGACGACCTGTGCCGGCGCGTCGCCGATGCGGGCCGCGCCCTCGTCCATGTCCACGGCGCGGAGGCGCTGCACGGCCGCGGCCGATCCTCGGCGCCGGAGCGGGGCCGCGTGTTCCGCACGCGCTGGCATCAGGCGTGGTCGCGGGCCTATGTCAGCCGCAAATACGGCCTGCCCGATCCGAGCCCCGCGACCCTGATGACCAACCTGCCGAAGGCGCTGCTCTCGGCCCTGGTCCTGCGCCGGGCCGGCGTCGAGCGCTACGGCGGCTCGGCGGCCGGCGCCCTCGCCTTCCTGCGCGGTCGGGACGCCCTGGCCCGCGAGGGCTTGCCCGGATGAGCGCCCCGACCATCGCGGAAGCCCTCGGTGCCGGCCGCAACGGCTTCACAGGCCTGCGGCTGGCCCTGGCGCTCGCCGTGGTGGTGTCCCACGCCTTCAGCGTCGCCACCGGCGCCGCAGGGGACGAGCCCCTCGCCCGGCTGACCGGCTACACCCTTGGCGAGCACGCGGTGAACGGCTTCTTCGCCGTGTCGGGCTTCCTCGTGACCATGAGCTGCGACCGGCGCGGGATCCGCGACTACGCGCTGGCCCGGGCGTTGCGGATCCTGCCCGGGCTGGTGGCTGCGACCCTCGTCGTGTCGCTGGGCCTCGGCGCGGTTCTGACCCGGCTTCCGGTCGCCGAGTATTGGCGCGATCCGGGCCTGTGGTCGTTCATCCGCGGGACGTTGACGACCTTCAAGAGCAACGCCGCCCTCCCCGGGGTGTTCGCGCACAACCCGTACCGGGCACCCCTCGGCACCGTCTGGACGCTGAAATACGAGGTGCTGTGTTATCTCGGGGTTCTCGTCGCCGCCCTGTGCGGTCTGCTCCGGCGGCGGTGGACGGCCCTGGCGATCGTCGCCGGGCTCGCGCTGGCGCTCTCCATCATGAGCGGCCTGCGGGGTTCCGATCTGCCCAAGGGCACCGAGACCGCCCTGCGCCTGCCCCTGATCTTCGCGGCGGGTGCGGGCCTCTATCTCTGGCGCGAGCGCCTGCGGACCTCTGGGGCCGCCCTCGCCTGCCTCGCCTTCGGGGCCTTCGTCCTGGCGCGGACGCCGGCCTATCCGGCCCTGCTGTTCCTCGCGGAGGCCTACGGCGTCGTCTGGCTCGCCCTCGGACCCTTGGCGCGGGGGCTGTTCGATCCGCCCGCGGACCTGTCCTACGGGGTCTATCTCTATGGCTGGCCGGTGCAGCAGACCCTGCACGCCCTGTGGCCGGAATTCTCCGGGGTCGCGCTGCTGGCCCCTGCCCTCGTGGTAACGCTGCCGGTGGCGGCCCTGTCCTGGTACGGGATCGAGCGGCCGGCTTTGGCGCTGAAGGCGCGGGCGCTCGGGCGACGGCGCATCGGCACGATCGAGCCGGCCGGGCCGTGAACGCTGACGGCCCGCTCCCGCCGCGTTCCGGGCTGGCCCTCGCCGCGCGGCTGCTGGAGGCGCACGGCTTCGCAGTGGTCGCGAGGAACGAGCGCGGCGACAGCCTCTACCTCAGGCCGGCCGATTGCCCGTGGCACCTGCGCCTGTCGAACCACGCCCGCACCGCCAAGCAGCGCGCCCGGCGCTCGGATATCCTGACGAGCCTCGTCATCGACGGGCCGCGCTCCCCGGATCGGGTCGAGGCTCTGGTCGCCGATGCGGTTCGCAACTTCCAGGCCTCGCTCGCCCGGAAAGCCGATCAGGCGTCCGACACGGGCTCGCGCAGATAGGGCTCCACCGGGCCCTTCAGCTTCACCGTCATCGGGTTGCCGGCGCGGTCCAGGGTCTTGCCAGCGGAGAGGCGCACCCAGCCCTCGCTGACGCAATACTCCTCGACGTTGGTCTTCTCGACACCCTTGAAGCGGATGCCGACGCCGCGCTCCAGCAGGGCCGCGTCGTAATACGGGCTGTCCGGGTTGACCGAGAGGCGGTCGGGCAGCGCAGGGTCGGACATGGTCGGGCTCCGGGTTCGGCGTGGGCGGCGAAGGTGGGCAGCGGATTACGCAATCCCCTGCCGGCCCGCAACGCCGCCCGCGGCCGCGATCAGGCCGGCCACGTCGCCGCTCTGCAGCAGCGGCACGAGCCGGGTCACCTCCGCGTGCGGCAGGTCCCACCACGCCGCCGCCAGCAGGGCCTCGACGGTCGCCGCGTCGAACCGGTGCCGCACCACCCGCGCCGGGTTGCCCGCCACCACCGCGTAGGGCGGCACGTCGCGGGTCACCACGGCACGGGCCGCCACCACGGCCCCGTGGCCGATCGTGACGCCCGAGAGAATCATGCAGCCCGATCCCAACCAGACATCGTGGCCGATCACCACGTCGCCCCGGGAGGCGTGGAAATCCTCCGGCGCCCGCGCGTCCGGGAACAGTCCGCGCATCGCGGCGAACGGGTAGGTCGAAACCCAGTCCAGCCGGTGGTCGCCGCCGAGCAGGATCTCGACCTTGTCGGCGATGGAACAATAGCGGCCGATCGTCAGCCGACGCCCGCTCTCGGGGAAGCGGACCTTTGGACGCCCGTACGAGTAGGCGCCTATGGAGAAGCCGTAGGCCCTCGCCAGCTTGGCGAGGTGGACCCGGGTCTCGTTGTGCGGGTTGCGCCCCCTGCGCAGCCGGTGCAACAGACCGGTCAAGACGCAGGCCCGCGCGATGCGCGACCGCGTCGTCCTCGGTGAAAAAGGTGAGCGGGAGCGTACGCGATGGCCGATAACATGTCCGAGGACCTCAAGGCCGGGGCGCTCGTCTACCACCGCCTGCCCAAGCCCGGAAAGCTCGAGATCCAGGCCACCAAGCCGCTGGGCAACCAGCGCGACCTCGCGCTCGCCTATTCCCCCGGCGTGGCCGCGGCCTGCATGGCGATCCACGACGACCCGCAGCAGGCCGCCGAACTCACGATTCGCCAGAACCTCGTGGCGGTGCTCACCAACGGCACGGCCGTGCTGGGGCTCGGCGATATCGGCCCGCTGGCCTCCAAGCCGGTGATGGAGGGCAAGGCCGTCCTGTTCAAGAAGTTCGCCGGCATCGACGTGTTCGACATCGAGGTCGACCAGAAGGACGTGTCCAAGCTCGTCGACGTGGTCTGCGCCCTGGAGCCGACCTTCGGCGGCATCAACCTGGAGGACATCAAGGCGCCGGAATGTTTTGAGGTCGAGGAGCAGTGCCGGGCTCGGATGAACATCCCGGTCTTCCACGACGACCAGCACGGCACCGCCATCATCGTGGCGGCGGCCGTCCTCAACGGCCTGGAACTCGCCGGCAAGCAGCTCTCCGACGTCCGGATCGTCACCTCGGGTGCGGGCGCTGCGGCGCTCGCCTGCCTCAACCTGCTCGTCTCGCTCGGCGCGACCCGCGAGAACATCACGGTCACCGACATCAAGGGCGTGGTCTACAAGGGCCGCCCGGAACTGATGGACCGCTGGAAGGACATCTACGCGCAGGAGACCGACAAGCGCACCCTCGCCGAGGTGATCCCGGGCGCCGACGTGTTCATCGGCCTCTCGGCCGGCGGCGTGCTGAAACCGGAATACCTGCGGGAGATGGCCGAGAAGCCGCTCATCATGGCGCTGGCCAACCCCTATCCGGAAATCATGCCCGATCTGGCGCAGACGGAGCGGCCGGACGCGATGATCTGCACGGGCCGGTCGGACTTCCCGAACCAGGTCAACAACGTCCTGTGCTTCCCCTACATCTTCCGCGGGGCGCTCGATGTCGGCGCCCACAAGATCAACGAGGAGATGAAGAAGGCCGCCGTGAAGGCGATCGCAGGGCTCGCCCACGAGACCACCTCCGACGTGGTCGCCCGGGCCTATGGCGGCGAGGCCCGGCCGTTCGGGCCGAAATCCCTGATCCCGAGCCCGTTCGACCCGCGCCTGATCCTGCGCATCGCCCCGGCGGTGGCCAAGGCGGCGATGGATTCGGGCGTCGCCGGCCGGCCGCTCGCCGACCTGGACGCCTATGTCGAGAGCCTCGACCGGTTCGTGCACCGGTCCGGCCTGATCATGAAGCCGCTGTTCTCGAAGGCGAAGGTCGAGCCCAAGCGGGTGATCTACGCCGAAGGCGAGGACGAGCGCGTGCTGCGCGCCGTGCAGGCGATCGTCGAGGACAAGGTGGCGCGGCCGATCCTGGTCGGCCGCCCGCGGGTGGTCGAGACCCGCCTGAAGCGCTTCGGCCTGTCGATCGAGCACGGCCGCGACTTCGAGCTGATCGACCCCGAGGACGATCCGCGCTACCGCGCCTACGTGCAGACCTACCTCGAGGTCGCCGGCCGGCGGGGCATCACGCCCGACGCGGCGCGCACGCTGGTGCGGACCAACAACACCGTGATCGGCGCCATCGCGGTGCGCCGCGGCGAGGCCGACGCCCTGATCTGCGGCCTGGAGGGCCGGTTCGAGACCCGGCTGCGTATCATCCGCGACGTGATCGGGCTCGCCCCCGGCGTGGAGCAATGCGCCGCGATGAGCCTCGTGGTGACCCATAACGGCGCCTACTTTCTGGCCGACACCCATGTCCGCCAGAATCCCACCGCCGAGGAGATCGCCGACGTGGCCCAGGCCTGCGCCAGCCATGTCAGCCGGTTCGGGATGACGCCGAAGATCGCGCTCCTCAGCCACTCGGATTTCGGCCAGTCGGACTCGCCCTCCGCGATGAAGATGCGCGAAGCCCTCGTGCTCTTGGAGAAGCGCGATCCGAACCTGATGGTCGACGGCGAGATGCAGGCGGATTCGGCGCTCTCCGAGATGGTCCGCGACCGCGTCCTGCCGGGCTCGCGCCTCAAGGGTGCGGCCAACGTGCTGATCTTCCCGAACCTCGACGCCGCCAACATCGCGTTTCAGTTCGCCAAGGTCCTGGCGGACGCCCTGCCGGTCGGCCCGCTGCTGATCGGGCCGGCCAAGCCCGCCCACATCCTCACCCCCTCGGTGACCGCCCGCGGCATCGTCAACGTGACGGCCGCCGCGGTGGTCGAGGCGCAGGCCGATGAGGCGTCGCCGCCGAGGCCCGAGGAGGCCGGGGTCGGGATGATCTCCGAGTGAGGGTCTCCGTCGACGGCCGTCAGCGTGGCCGTCGAATTGCTTCGCCGCTTCCGGGGAAACGAAACCACCGGAAGCGGACACCATGTGCCAGGGCGATGACCCGAACTGCCACGCCTTCGCGGAGCACCGGCGCCGGTTCCAGCAGGACTTGGAGCCGGAGCGGCGCGCCTTCCTGAAGAGCGGTTTTGCGGCGACGGGTGCCGCAGCGGCGGCCTTCGCGGCCGGCGGCCCGACGCTGGTGAGCCCGGCCCTGGCGCAGGCCTCGGGCGCCAAGATCGCCGCGACCGGGCATTACCATCTGCCGGCCAATGCCGAGACGGTGCATTGGGGCTTCTTCAGCCGCAGCCTCAAGCCGCAGGTCGAGATCGGCTCGGGCGATTTCGTCACCATCGAGACGCTGACCCACCAGGCGAGCGACGATGCCGAGCGGATGATCCAGGGTGATCCGGGCGCCGAGAGCGTCTACCTCTGGACCAAGGACAAGATGGGCGTCTCGCCCCGCGGCGCCGGGGCGATGGATGCCAAGATCGGCCCGGGCGGCGGCCTCGGCGTCCATATCTGCACCGGCCCGGTGGCGATCCGCGGCGCCGAGCCCGGCGACGTGCTGGAGGTCCGCATCCTCGACGTGGCGCCCCGTCCCAGCGCCAACCCGAAATACAAGGGGCTTTCCTTCGGCAGCAACGCGGCGGCCTGGTGGGGCTTCCACTACAAGGACCTGATCACCGGCGATAAGCCCCGCGAGGTCGTGACCATCTACGAGGTCGACGCCACCGGCGCCCGCGACTGGGCGCGGGCGGTCTACAGCTTCCGCTGGCCCGGCGTCACCGACCCGTTCGGGGTCGAGCACCCGACCATCGACTATCCCGGCCTGCCGGTGGACCACGCCAAGACCCAGAAGACGTTCGACGTGCTGAAGGGCATCCGGGTGCCGATTCGCCCGCATTTCGGCACGATCGGCGTGGCGCCCGCCGAGGCTGACCGGGTCAACACGATCCCGCCGAGCTACACCGGCGGCAACATCGACAATTGGCGGATCGGCAAGGGCGCGACGCTCTATTTCCCCGTCGCGGTGCCCGGAGCATTGTTCTCGGTGGGCGATCCCCACGCCAGCCAGGGCGATTCCGAATTGTGCGGCACCGCGATCGAGTGCTCGCTCACCGGCACCTTCCAGTTCGTCCTGCACAAGAAGGCCGACCTGCCTGGCTCGCCCCTCGAAGCCCTCGATTTTCCGATGATCGAGACCCGCGACGACTGGGTCCTGTCCGGTTTCAGCTACCCGAATTACCTGCGCGACCTCGGTCCAAACGCCCAGGCGGCGATCTTCGAAAAATCGTCGATCGATCTCGCCATGCGTGATGCCTTCCGCAAGATGCGCCAATTCCTGATGCACGCGAAGGGACTGACCGAGGATGAGGCGATCTCGCTGATGTCGGTGGCGGTCGATTTCGGGATCACGCAGGTCGTGGACGGCAACTGGGGCGTCCATGCCGTGGTCAAGAAGGCGATCTTCCCGGATCGGGGTGCCTGAGCCGCGCCGCTATCCGATCTCGATCCGCCCCTCGCGGCCCAGGACCCGGCCAAGACCGCGGACGCGGTTCAGCAGGCGGTCGCCGTTCAGGGCTTCCCAATCCCGCGGCAGCCGCAGGATGACGCGCCCGTCCTCGACGGTGAGCGGTGCCCGCCCGAGGGCGCCGTCCATCCCGGCCGAGATCGGGAAGGCGACCCGCAGCAGTCCGCCGAGGAGCCGCGCACGCTCGAACAGGCGGGCGCCGGCCACGCCGCGCAGGACCGAATTGGCCTTCTCCGGCGCGAGCCCGGTGTGCCGGAGCGAGACCGCCAGGGCGAGATACGCCCGGCCCGGGTGATCGACGCCCACGAAGGCGGCGTTCTGGATCGCCGCGATGCTCTGGGCGTCGCGGTAATCGGGATGGGCGCGCCAGCCGACATCCGAAAGGAGACAGCCCGCATGGCGCAGGCGCCGCTCGTCCGCGGTCTCGTGGCCGTCGAGGGTGGCCACGAACCGATCGGTCCAGGCGATCAGCTCCTCACCGTGCCGGGGCGCGCGGGAGCGGAGGGTGTTGAATTCCGCCGCGGAGGCGAGCAGCGGGTCGATCAGCCGGGTATCGCGGTCGAGCTGCTCGAACAGCAGGCCCTCGCGCACGCCGGAGGCCGAAATCGCGACCTCCCGCGGCCGGCCGACTCGGATGATCTCCTCCAAGACCGCCGCGCCGTAGGCGAGGAGCGGGCGGCGCGCCTCGGAGATCGCGTCGACGTCCTGAAGCAGGGCGACGTCGGTCTGCTCCACGATTTGCAGGAAGGTCAGCTCGTCGGTCGGCTCGACCGTGTAGCCGTGCATCACGTGGACCGGGTAGCCGCGGGCGGCCATGTGCAGTCGCGCGAGGGCGCGCCACGTGCCGCCGACCGCGTAGAAGGTCCGCCCGCGCAGGGTTTCGAGCTGCGGAACGGCCTTGCGCATGTGCTCGCGGACGATCTTGGCGGCCTTCTTGACCGAGCCGCCGGAGAGATCCTGGAGGGCGAGGCCGCCCAGCGGCATGGTCACGCCCTGGCCGACCACGGTGCCGCGGACATCGACGAGTTCCAGCGAACCGCCACCCATGTCGCCCACGACCCCGTCCGGCGCGTGGAAGCCGGAGATGACGCCCATCGCTGAGAGTTCCGCCTCGCGCCGGCCGGAGAGGAGCTGGATCTCCTGGCCGCAGGCGGCCTCCGCGGCGCGCAGGAAGTCGGGTCCGTTCTCGGCGTCGCGGGCTGCGGCTGTGGCCAGGACGAACACCCGTCCCACCCGCATCGTCTCGCACAGCACCCGGAACCGGGCGAGCGCGGCGAGCGCCCGAGCCACCGCCTCCTCGTTCAGCCGACCCGTGGTCAGGACGTTGCGTCCCAGGCCGCACAGGACTTTCTCGTTGTAAAGCGGTGTCGGCGCCCGGGTCAGGCCGTCATAGGCGACGAGCCGGACCGAGTTCGAGCCGATGTCGATGATGGCGACCGGAGATTGGACCGCCTGCACGGCCGGGTCCGCGGTGTGCGCGAGGATGAGATTGGCGCGAGGGCTGCCCAAACGTCCATGTCCTTGGTTGAGCGCGGCGGGCTCGACGGTCACACCGCCGGTGTGATCCGGGGCCGGGGCCGATATCGGCTCCCGGTCCGGGAGACCGCGGTCCGGCTGCCGGACGAGACACCATGTCGGCGGCTGAGAAACCGCACCGTGTTGCGGCGGCGGGCGGACGCTTCCTTTGCGCAGTTCTTTGATCGGACGCAAGTTCCTCATGCAGAACCGCAGGGCGTCCGTGCGAAATCTGTCGAGCCTCCGGCGCATGTGACGGACATCTAAGGGCGCTGCGCCCGCCGGCTCAGCGCGCGGGGGCTCGACTTCTTCGACGCCTTGCCACGGCCGGAAAGGCTGGGGTTCGTCATGAAGTACTTGTGCGCGTTGAACGGTTCCTCGCCGTCCGCCGGCTGGATCCGCTCGCACCCGCCGGAGGCGAGCAACCGCCAGCTCTGGCGGTTGTCGAGGAGGTTCGCCAGCATGATCTGATCGAGCACCTGCTGATGCACCGTCGGGTTGGTGATCGGCAGCAGCGCCTCGACGCGCCGGTCGAGATTCCGGCTCATCAGGTCGGCGGAGGAGATGTAGACCGTGGCCTTCGGATGCGGCAGCCCGACCCCGTTGCCGAAGGCGTAGATGCGCCCGTGCTCCAGGAAGCGCCCGACGATCGACTTCACCCGGATCGTCTCCGACAGGCCCGGGATGCCGGGCCGCAGGCAGCAGATGCCGCGCACCACGCAATCGATCTGCACGCCGGCCTCCGAGGCGTCGTAGAGCGCGTCGATGATCTGGGCATCCACCAGGGAGTTGCACTTGATCCAGATCGCCGCCGGGCGGCCCGCCTTCGCGTGGGCCACCTCCGCCTCGATGTGCTCGAGGAGCCGGTTCTTCGCGGTCAGCGGCGAGACCGCCATCCGCTCCAGCTCGGCGGGCTCGGCGTAGCCGGTGATGAAGTTGAAGATCCGCGACACGTCCCGGGCGATCGCCGGATCCGCCGTGAAGAAGGACAGGTCCGTGTAGATGCGCGCGGTGATCGGGTGATAATTGCCGGTACCGACGTGGCAGTAGGTGACGAGCCTGTCGCCCTCCCGCCGGACCACCAGCGACAGCTTGGCGTGGGTCTTCAGCTCGACGAAGCCGAACACCACCTGCGCGCCCGCCTTCTCCAGGTTGCGCGCCCAGCGGATATTCGCCTCCTCATCGAAGCGGGCCTTCAGCTCGACCAGGGCGGTGACCGACTTGCCGAGCTCCGCCGCCTCCGCCAGCGCCGCCACGATCGGCGAATTGGACGAGGTGCGGTAGAGCGTCTGCTTGATCGCCACCACGTTCGGGTCCCGGGCCGCCTGGGCCAGGAACTGCACCACCGAGTCGAAGGATTCGTAGGGGTGGTGGACGATGAAGTCCTTCTGGCGGATCGCCGCGAACACGTCGCCGCCGCTCTCGCGGATGCGCTCCGGGAAGCGCGGGTTGTAAGGCTTGAACTTCAGGTCCGGCCGGTCGATCCCGACCACCTGGGACAGCTCGTTGAGCGCCAGCATGCCCTCGACCAGGAACACCGCGTCCGGGGCGATCTCAAGTTCGTCCACCACGAAGCCGCGGAGGTCCTCGGTCATCCCCGCCTCGACTTCGAGGCGGATCACGACACCGCGGCGGCGCTGCTTGAGCGCGGTTTCGAAGTGGAGGACGAGATCCTCCGCCTCCTCCTCGATCTCGAGATCGGAATCGCGCACCACCCGGAACGCGCCGCTGCTCTTCACGAGGTAGCCCGGGAACAGGCGGCCGGTGAACATCCCGATCACCTGCTCGATCGGGATCAGGCGCGCCGCGGTCTCGCTGTCGCTGACCGGCAGGCGGACGAAGCGTTCGATGACCCCCGGCAGGCGGATCAGGGCGCGCAGGACCCGCCCGTCCTTCGGCCGCACCAGGGTCAGCGCGATCGTGGTGCCGAGGTTCGGGATGAACGGGAACGGGTGGGCCGGATCGATCGCCAGTGGCGTCAGCACCGGGAAGATGTGGGTAAGGAAGTAATCCTCCAGCCACGTCGCCTGCTCGGCGGTGAGCGCGGCGGGCTCGACGATGTCGATATCGGAGGCGTGCAGTTCCTCGCGCAGCTCGCGCCAGCGCGCCTGCTGGTCCGCGGCGAGGCGCGCGACCTCCGTCCCGATCCGCACCAGCTGCTCGGAGGGCGACAGCCCGTCCTGGGACGGGACCGTGAGGCCGGCGCGCACCTGATCGATCAGGCCCGCGACGCGGACCATGAAGAACTCGTCGAGGTTGTTGGCCGAGATCGACAGGAAACGGAGGCGCTCCAACAACGGGTGATTGGGGTTCGACGCCTCTTCGAGCACGCGCCGGTTGAACTGCAGCCAGGACAGCTCGCGGTTCACGAAACGCTCCGGCGAGTGCCGCAGGCCGCGCCCGGCTTCGAGGACCGTCTCCCGCGCCGCGTCCCGCCGGGGCTCCTCGGGCTCGGCGACGGCCGGCCATTCGTCGGTCGTGTCGGTGACGGCGGCCTTGGCCACCTGCGCGCCGGTCCCTGGCTGCAGCCCCTCGGTGCCGGCCGGCGTCGCTGGCCTTGCGGTCTGGAGCGATGCCGCGGTCCGGGCGCGGGTCGCGGTGGGCGCGGTCTGCGCAGCGGTCGCACCCGGCGGCGTGCTCGCCGCGGCACGCCGCGCGACCGGTGCGCGCCGAGGGGTCGGATTGGCCGCGGACCGCCGACGGGGCTCCGCGGCCTCGTCGGCGGCTTCGCGGTCCACGGGCTTCTGCGTCGAATCCATTCCAGGTCCCTGTTCCTCTTCACGGCGTTGGGCGGCGCGCGTTCTACAACGTCCGCCGCGGGCCATCACGACAGTTTCGTGACGGCGCCTGGATTCCGTGGTCAGCCGTCCGGGTCGGCGTCGTCATCGAGGCCCATCCGGCGCAGGACGGCGACGGCCAGCGGCCGGCTGATCCGACGCTGACGGCCCAGCGCGTCCCGGTCGAGCTCGGCCACCACGTCCCGGGCACGTCCCAGCGAGCGGTCAATCCTCAGTGCCAGGGAATCGATCACGCGCAAGTCGACGACGAGCTGGCGATCGACGAACAGTTTGACCAGTACGGCTCGCAGCAGGGCATCGTCCGGCTCGTCGATGGCGATCCGGGGCGCCAGACGCAGGCGCGAGCGCAGGTCGGGCGTGGCGAGGCCCAGGGCGTCGATGCCCGTGCCGCTCGTCAACAGCAGCGGGCAGCCGAGCTCGCGCGCCCGATTCAGCAGGTGGAACAGGGCCGCCTCGTCGCGGCTCTCGGCGCGGTCGATATCCTCGATCACCAGCGCCCCGTTCGACACGAGGTGCTGGACCGCGTCGGCGTTGATGTCGGCGGCCGGCACCGTCCAGGCATGAGCGCGCTCGGCCCAGATGGCTGCCAGGTGGCTCTTGCCGCTGCCGGACGGCCCCGTGAGCACCAGCACGCTGTCGGGCCAGTCCGGCCACGCCTCGATCAGCGCGTAGGCGGCCTCGTTCGCTGGACCCACGAGGAAGTCCTCGCGGCCGTAGCGCGGATCGAGCGGCAGGTCGAAGGCGAGCTGCCGGGGTGGTGCGGTCTCTGGCATGTGCGCCCAGGATCACCCCGCATCGGCGCAGGTCAAGGGCCGCTGCTCCGACCGGATCGGCAATCGAAGGGCTTGGCCGGCCCGGCGCCGACTCGCACAACGCGCGGTTAGCCGCTAGAGCGGGCCGAGCAATCAGCGAGGTGGCGCGGGCATGACGGCCAGGGACGGCAACGAGCCGACGACGGGGCTGACCTACGCGGCGGCGGGTGTCGACATCGACGCCGGCAACGCCATGGTCGAGACGATCAAGCCGCTGGTGCGCTCGACGCGGCGCCCCGGGGCCGACGCCGAGATCGGCGGGTTCGGCGGCCTGTTCGACCTGAAGGCCGCGGGGTTCCGCGATCCGATCCTGGTGGCGGCCAACGACGGCGTCGGCACCAAGGTCAAGATCGCGATCGAGACCGGGCGCCACGCCACGATCGGCATCGATCTCGTGGCGATGTGCGTGAACGACATCATCGTCCAGGGCGCCGAGCCGCTGTTCTTCCTCGACTACTACGCCACCGGCAAGCTGGTGCCGGGCGTCGGCGCCGACATCGTGCGCGGCATCGCCGAGGGCTGCCGTCAGGCCGGCTGCGCGCTGATCGGCGGCGAGACCGCCGAGATGCCGGGCCTCTACGACGGGTCGGATTACGATCTGGCCGGTTTCTCGGTCGGCGCCGCCGAGCGGGGCAGCCTGCTGCCGCGTCCGGGCATCCGGCCGGGCGACGTGGTGCTCGGCCTGCCCTCCTCCGGCGTGCATTCGAACGGCTTCTCGCTGGTCCGCCGCATCGTCGCGAAGACCGGCCTCGGCTGGGACGCGCCGGCCCCCTTCGCGCCGGAAACCAGCCTCGGCGAGGCGCTGCTGACGCCGACGCGGATCTACGTGAAGCCGCTGCTGGCGGCGCTCGGCGCCACGGACGGCATCCGGGCACTCGCCCACATCACCGGCGGCGGTTTTCCGGATAACCTGCCCCGGGTGCTGCCCGACGAGGTCGGCATTATCATCGACCTCGACGCCGTGGCCCCGCCGCCGGTGTTCGGCTGGCTCGCGCGGGAGGGCGGCGTCGCGGAGCCCGAGATGCTGCGGACGTTCAATTGCGGGATCGGCATGGTGGTGATCGCCGCCGCCGACGCGGTGGACGATGTCGACGAGGCGCTGACGCGGGCCGGCGAGACTCCGGTGCGGCTCGGGCGCATCACGCCGCGGGGGGCCGAACCCGTGACCTTCAGCGGGCGCCTCTCCCTCTGATGGCGGGCACGGGCAAGACGCGGGTCGCGATCCTGATTTCGGGACGCGGCTCGAACATGGTGGCGCTGATCGAGGCGGCGCGGGATCCGGCCTACCCGGCCGAGATCGTGCTGGTCCTGTCGAACCGGCCCGATGCGGCGGGCCTCGCCCGGGCCGCGCATGCCGGCATCCCAACGCGGATCATCGACCACACGGCTTTTCCGGACCGCGTCACCTTCGACGCCGCCCTCGACGCGGAGCTTCGGGCCGCTTCCGTCGCGCTCGTGTGTCTCGCGGGCTTCATGCGGATCCTGACGCCGGGTTTCGTGGCCGGTTGGGCGGGGCGGATGATCAATATCCACCCCTCGCTGCTGCCCCTGTTCAAGGGCACGCACACGCACCGGCAAGCGCTCGATGCGGGCGTGCGCCTGCACGGGTGCACCGTCCACTTCGTGGTGCCGGAACTCGATGCCGGCCCGATCGTCGCGCAGGCCGCGATCCCGGTCCGTCAGGACGACGATCCCGACAGCCTCGCGGATCGCGTGATCGTGCAGGAGCGGCGCCTCTACCCGGCCGTGCTCGCCCTGGTTGCGGGCGGGCGCGCGCGGCTCGAGGGCGAGCGCGTGGTCATGTCCGAGCAGGCGCCGGAAGGCGTCCTGTTCAGCGTGTAAGGGGGATCCCGAAGGGACGGGTCCCTTCGGCGGGGTCCGGGGCGGCGCCCCGGTTCTCCTCAGACCGGCCGCTGCAGCTTGCAGCTGTCCAGCGCCGAAAGGGCCTTCGCGCGGGCGGACTCGTTGAAGTATCCGGTCGCGCGGTAGGCTTCGATCTCGGCTTCGTCGAGGCTGCGCAGGGTCTGGCGGGCGTAGCAGCCGCAGGGGCGCTCCAGGGACGCCTCGGTGGCGCTGGTCATGCGGGCCTGGACGATCGTGCAGGCGTGGCGCACGCGGCCTTCCAGGTTCGCCTTGGTCGCGGTCTTGAGCGCCGGATCCGGCTCGTATTGCTGGAACGGGGCCGGGGATCCGCCCGCGAGGGCGGCGGTCGCGCCGAGGGCGAGGAGACCGGTCGCGATCAGCAGGGGCAGGCGGCGCATCGTCATCGGGGTCAAGGTCCGGGCTGAGTTGGCTAAGCTCGGCCTTTGGACTCCTTCGGGTTCCGCTCCGTCAATGGCGGGCCGGACACACAGGGCGGCATTCACCGCGCCCCAGAGCGCACGGCGGAACGATGGCGGACCGGTGTGCCTGGACCGCCACCGCTCTGAGCTTCAGCCGACGATATCGGAGTCCTGGAAGAATTGCGCGATCTCGATCTTCGCGTTGTCGGCGCTGTCCGAGCCGTGAACGGTGTTCTCGCCGACCGACTCGGCGAACTTCTTGCGGATCGTGCCCTCGGCGGCCTGTGCCGGATTCGTTGCGCCCATCACCTCACGGTACTTCGCCACGGCGTTCTCGCCCTCCAGAACCTGTACCACCACCGGGCCGGAGGTCATGAAGCTGACGAGCTCGCCGAAGAACGGGCGCTCCTTGTGAACCTCGTAGAATTTTTCAGCCTGCGTCTGGCTCATGCGGATGCGGCGCTGTCCGACGATGCGCAGGCCGGCCTCCTCGATCACCGCGTTGACGGCGCCCGTGAGGTTCCGCCGCGTCGCGTCGGGCTTGAGGATCGAGAAGGTGCGCTCGGTGGCCATGGTGCGTCCGGTCCGTCTGTGGAAAAAGTGTGCGGCGCTCCGAAATTCCAGGCGCGCCGCGTGAGCGAAAATTTCGCTTCGGCGCCGGGCTTATAGCGGTGGCACTACGGGGTCTCAAGCGGCCCGGAGCGATCCCCTGCGACAAGCGTAGCCGTTGCTCCGCCGCAACACGGCCGAAAATTCGCCCGATTGCGAAGGCTCACTCCCGCTCATCGACTTCGTCCATCCCCTCCGGGCGTCTGCGACGCCCCCATCTCGGAGACGAACCATGCGCATCGCCTTCAGCGCGGCCCTGCTGCTGGCCGGCCTCTCGGCCGCCGCTGCCGACACCGCCAAGGATCCTTCCGGCACTTGGTTGACCGGAGATGGCCGCGCCAAGATCCGGATCGATCGGTGCGGCCCCGGCCAGAAGCTCGTCTGCGGCAAGGTCGTATGGCTCAAGGTTCCGACCACCGACTCCGGCACGCCGCGTACGGATCTCAAGAATCCCGATCCGAAGAAGCGCAGCCGCCCCGTTATGGGCCTTCAACTGATCGACGGCCTGAAGCCCGATGAGGAAAAATACACGGGCGAGATCTACAATATCGAGGAAGGCAAGATCTACACGGTCAGCCTCGAGCGGGAGAACGAGGCCGAACTCAGCGTCTCCGGCTGCATGCTCCGGGTCCTGTGCGGCTCCCAGACCTGGACGCGGGTACCGGACGTGAACCAGCAAGCCGCCAACAGGAACTGACCTTTGGCGCATCGGACCGGCGACCGGACCGATGCGCCCCTCAGATCGCCGCGAGGCCGCGCTGGACCGCCGACCGCGCCAGGACGGATTCGAGCCAGCGCGCGACGTTCGGAAGGGTGCCGATCTCGACGCCCTGCTTGAAGTTGAGCTTGGCCCAGGTGAGCGTCGCGATGTCGGCGATCGAGTAATCGTCGGCGAGGAAGGCTCGGCCTTCGAGATGCCGCTCGAGAACTCCGTAGAGCCGCTTGGCCTCGGCGGTGAACCGCTCGATCGCGTAGGGCACCTTCTCGGGCGCGTAGATCTTGAAATGGTGGGTCTGGCCGAGCATCGGCCCGAAGCCGGCCACCTGCCAGAACAGCCACTGGTCCACAAGGACGCGGGCACGCTCGTCCGCCGGGTAGAACTGGCCGGTCTTGCGCCCGAGATATTGCAGGATCGCACCCGATTCGAACACCGATATCGGATCTCCGCCCGGCCCGTCAGGGTCGATGATGGCCGGGATCTTGTTGTTGGGTGAGATCGCGAGGAAATCCGGCGCGAATTGCTCGTTCTTGGCGATGTCGACGGGCACGATTCTGTAGGGGAGCCCGCACTCCTCCAGCATGATGGGAATCTTCCAGCCGTTCGGCGTGCTCCAGGTATGGACGTCGATCGGCCGCCCGGATACCGCTGCCATGCTCTGCCTGCTCCTCGACCGAACCGCCGGCGGCACAGCGCCCCTTCGCCGGGTTCGGACAATTCCGGCAGTGAAGACGATTTCCCGGTCGCGCTCAAGGGCTCGGGGGCGAGAGCCGCACGCGGCTCACGATCGCGGGATGGTCCGCACTCCCTGTTGGCAGCTTCCGGCTCGCCCTTGCCGAGGTCGTGTGGAAGCGGCGAGATTGGCGTCCGGGGGCGTCACCGAGACGCCGTGGGGACTGAGACGATGATCAGCCGATTCGTGAAGATCGCAAGTCTGGCCGTGCCGCTGCTCGCCGCGCAGCCGCTGCTCGCGAAGGACGCGCCCGCGAAGCCGCCCGCCGCCACCGAAGCGCCGGCCACGGCACCGAGCACCCCCACAGCGAAGGAACCGACTTCCGGCCAGACCGCCGCGCGCACCCGGCAAAAGACCTGTGGCGCCGAGTGGCGCGCGCTCACCGACACGCAGAAGGCCGCGCAGGGACCGAAATGGCCCCAGTACTGGAGCAAGTGCAACAAGCGCCTCAAAGGCGGTGACAAGGCCTGAGAGCTTCGCGAACTGCGAGACGTCTCATTCGTTCCCTTCGCCGGAGCTTTGGATCGTGGGGCTACGCGACATGACGGATCGATGGCGGCCCCAGCCGATGTCCAAGGGACGGCCCGGCCAGTCGCGGCATGGCTGAGGTCTCGGCTTCCGGCACGGGTCCGAAGTCGGATGCGTTCATCGATCGCCTGATCGCGGTCCTCGACGCCTGGGTGCCGAAGCCGGCCGCCTGGGCCTTCGCGTCGCGCATCTGGATCGCCATGATGCTGGCACTGGCGGCGGCCTTCTGGCTGCAGCTCGACAGCGCGTCTTCGGCCGCCACATGCGTGGCGATCCTCGCCCAGCCGAAGCGGGGGCAGGCCATTTCCAAGGCGGTGTATCGCCTGCTCGGCACGCTGATCGGCGCCGTGGTGTCGATCGTCGTCGTCGCCCTGTTCGGGCAGGACAGGGTCCTGCTGTTCGTGAGCGTCGCGGTCTGGCTCGGCCTGTGCGTGTTCGTGGCGCAGTACCTCCAGGATACCCGCGCCTACGGCGCGATGCTGTCGGGTTACACGGTGGCCATCATCGCCCTCGGACAGATCAGCGACCCCCAGGGCGTGTTCGACGCGGCCGTCTCCCGCGTGGCCGTGATCGTGCTCGGGATCGTGGCGATCACCTTCATCAACGACGCCCTCGCCTCCCCGAGCACGTGGCGGGCGCTGCTGCCGCAGCTTCGAAAGGCCTGGGATGGGACGCGCGCCTATGCCCACGAGTCCCTGGCCCAGGGCGATCTCGGCGCCGCGCGCACCGCCGCCCTGATCCGGACGATCGCGCCGATGCGGGCCGATGCCAGCGCCATCGCGGGCGAGCTCGACGACGGTCCCGCTCGCGCTGCGGGCGCGCGCAGTTGCATCGCGGCCCTCTACGTGATGGCGGCCTCGATCCGGACGGTGGCCGCCGCAGCCGCCTGCCTGCGCGATCCGAGCCCCGCGGTCGCCGAGGCGATGGCGATCTGCCGCCGTGTCGCCGACGCGCCCGATCCCGACAGCCTGGACCGGGACGACGAGCGCATGCGCGATCTGGTGGACGCCGCGATCCGTGATGGCCGAAGGCCGCTCGACGAGGTGGTGGTGCTCCAGCGCGCCCTCGATTTCGTCTGCGCGGCGACCTTCGCGCAGGATGGAATCAGGGCGGTGGCGGACGGCCATGAACCCCTGCGCGATGCCCGCCTGCCGACCCATCGCGATTTTCCGGTCGCCCTGCGCGGTGCCCTCCGGGTCGCCGTGGGTTTCGCCGCCACGGCCGCCACCTTCGTGGCGCTCGGTCTGCCGCAGGCCTCTTTCGCACTCGTCCAGGTGGCGGCGACCGCGGCCCTGTCTTCGGTGACGCCCGATCCGAAGAAATTCGCCAACGGCGTCGTGATCGGCATGATCCTCGCCGCGACCTTCGCCGGCGTCGCGCGCTTCGCCTTCCTCAACGGCGTCCAGGGGTTCCCGATGCTCGCCATGGTGATGGCGCCCGTGATCTTCCTCGGCTGTTTCCTGTCGCTGAACCCGAAGACTTTTGGCATCGGCTTCATCCTGATCGTGTTCTTTCCAGTGCTGCTCGGCCCCTCGAACCCACAGACCTACGACGCGCAGACCTTCCTGCTGAACGCGTTCCTGGTCGTGGTTGCCGCCATCATCCTGTCGATCGTCGTCCGCCTCGTGATCCCGGTAACGCCGGCCCAGCAGCGCGTGTTCGCCCTCGATTCCGCCCGACGGGCGCTGGCGGATGCCCTCGTCGGAGAGGGCGGCGATGCCACGACGCGCACGAGCCTGAACGCGGACCGCCTCTCTCAGTTCGCCGGTTACAGCTCGGGGAGCGGCGCGGTGCGGCGGGCAAGCCTCTCGCATGCCTTCGCGCTGGCCCGGCTGGAGGCGGCGGCGGCGCGCTCCCATGCGGAACTGCGCCGTCTCTGGTCGGTGACGGCGTTGCAGGATGCGATCCGACGCGCGCGGAGCGGACTCGCGGCGGCCGACGATCGGACCCTCGAAACGGCGGCCCGCGACCTGATCCGCGCCGCGTCCGGGCAGGGACGGAGCGTCCGCCTGACGACGGCGCGCGCCGCCAGCGACCTCATCACGGCAGCCCGGACGGTCGCCCGATACCGGAAATTCCTCCATCGTCTCGGCATCGCGGTGTTCTAATTAATGGGCACAGAGGATTTTTCGGCACGGCCATGTACGAGGACATTCACATCGGCGGGGTGCTGATCTCTTCGTTCGTCGCCTACGCGTTGGCGGCGTTCGTCATCCTCCTCATGCTGCGCTGGGTCTTCGCCCGCATTCGCCTCAGCCGCTACGTTGCCAACGCCCCGCTCGCCGAGGCCGGCATCTACGTCTGTGTTCTCGCTCTCCTCATCGCGTTGCTCTGATGCCCGAAACGACCGCCGACGAGGACGATCCCAAGCCGGCGACCCGTCCGGACACGGCAGATCACCGCGATCTCCTGCCGGTCGTCCCGCGCCGGGGCCGGGCTGCGAAGGTGTTTCGTCTGATCGCCACGGGCCTTGTGCTGCTCGTCGCCTTCGTGGCCGCCGCCTACGTCTGGGAGTTCTACGTGGCCGCACCCTGGACGCGCGACGGGACAGTGCGGGTGCAGGTCGCCAACATCGCACCGCAGGTCGCCGGCCAGATCGTGGAAGTGCGGGTTCACGACAACCAGAACGTGCGCAAGGGCGATGTGCTCTACGTGATCGATCCCGTCGATTTCGAAGTCTCGCTCACCTTGGCCGATGCCGAAGTGAAGAACCGCGAGGCCGATCTGCAGGTCAAGAACGCCCAGTCGGCCCGGCGGCAGGCGCTGACCACGGTCTCGACTTCAGTCGAGGAGAAGCAGCAATATGCTGGTACGGCGAAGATCGCCGCGGCCGCTTTGGAGAGCGCTCAGGCGCAACTGCGCCAGGCCAAGGTCAATCTCGAACGCACGCAGGTGAAGTCCACCGTCAACGGTCGCGTCACCAACCTTCTGATGCGGGTCGGCGACTACGCGCGGACCGGGACCTCGAACATCAGCGTGCTCGATACCGATTCGTATTGGATCGACGGCTATTTTGAGGAAACCAAGATGCCCAACATCCATGTTGGGGATCGCGCCGACGTGAAGCTGATGGGCTTCGATCCCCGCCTCACCGGAACCGTCGAAAGCATCACCCTCGGCATCTCGACGGCGAACGCAGCGGCCAGCACGCAGGGCCTGCCGGACGTCAACCCGGTCTATACCTGGGTGCGGCTGGCGCAGCGTGTCCCCGTCCGGATCCGGATCAATCGTGTTCCGCCGGAGATCCCGCTGATCGCCGGCATGACCGCGACCGTGGTGGTCAATGGCGGCCGCGCGCCGGCCCCGACCTGGTTCATGGACCTGCGCGACCGCGTCTCCGCCCTGATGCAGGCGCCCACCGTGGAGGCGGACCGGCGCTGACGCTATGCCGGATGTGACTTCGAACCGTTTCGTCGTGGCGTCTCCGCAGAAGCGACAGCCCGGCAGTTGCCCAGCATCCGGATCACAGCCGCCACGGCCGTTCTGCTGGCCGAGCGCCTGAAGGTGGCGATATTTGCTTTCGAGTTCTGGAACCTGTCGGCTGTCTCGACCGAGTCGGCCGACACCTTCGCAAGCTCTGTGCGGACGTGGCGATCACCGGTCAGGTCCGGAAGGTCTCGACCGCGATCCTCGACTTGAACCCTCGCCATGAAGCCGCTCTCCGGCCGAGCCGCCGCGCAGGCCGACGGCGTCGACCTGCGCGGCGACACGGACGAGTCCTTCGACCGGGGCAACCGCTTTCCGGTCGGGAACGATGTGGAAGCCGACAAATCATTGGGGCGTGACTGACGTTTCCGCACCGCCGCACGATCGATCCAAGTCGTTGCGCTGGCTCACCTTGCATTGCGTCGGGGACCCGGCATCGTCGAAAAAGCATTCCGCTGGCAAATTTGCGGTTGACCTGTCGGAATGACGGGCGCAGTCTCACAGTGTGCTTCGCGAATGCAGGCACAGATCGGCCGGAAACCTTGACGCGATCGGGCTTCGCAACGGTTACGATCGGCTGAAGCTGGAGGAGACAGGGATGACTCCACCGCAGCGAAACGCCGCCTAGACGGTTCCGGGACCAGTCCGGCCCGAGATTCAGCGGCACCACACGGACAGCCGGACGGAAGCGGCTCCAGGGGCGCAGAAGCGGCCGACACGGCACGCCTTCGAATGCGCGAAAGGCCCCGACTTGAGCCGTTCCGCCGCGGTTTCTTGTTTGAGGATTTGAATGCTCTCACCTGCCCGGCATGGCCGCGACGGGATTTCGTCGTGGCAGAAGGTTAGGAACGCTGCGCGTTGTCCCCCCAACGCGCGGGACCCGCGATCCAACCCGCACCCTCATCCTGAGGTGCCCGCGTCAGCGGGCTTCGAAGGAGGGATCCAGGGATCGCGAGACTTCTGGAGGGTCCTTCGAGGCCTACGCTCCGCTTCGGCACCTCAGGATGAGGGCACGGATGGGAAGACCGTCCGTGCTGAAACCGCTCACGCGATTCCGAGCTTGGCCTTCAGCAGCGCGTTCACCGCCGCCGGATTCGCCTTCCCGCCGGTCGCCTTCATGGTCTGACCGACGAACCAGCCGAGCAGCGTCGGCTTCTCCCGGGCCTGGGCGACCTTGTCGGGGTTGGCGGCGATGATCTGATCGATGGCCGCCTCGATGGCGCCGGTATCGGTCACCTGCTTCATGCCGCGGCTCTCGACCAGGGCGCGCGGATCGCCGCCCTCGGTCCAGACGATCTCGAACAGGTCCTTGGCGATCTTGCCCGAGATCACGCCCTCGCCGATCAGGTCGACGATGGCGCCGAGCTGGGCGGCCGAGACCGGGCTCACCTCGATCGACAGGCCCTCCTTGTTCAGGCGGCCGAACAGCTCGTTGATGACCCAGTTGGCCGCGGCCTTGCCGTCCCGGCCCTTGGCGACCGCCTCGTAGTAGTCGGCCGAGGCTCGCTCGGCGACGAGCACGCCGGCATCGTAGGGCGAGAGCCCGTAATTCGCCACGAACCGCGCCTTCTTGGCGTCCGGCAGCTCCGGCAGGCCCGCCGCGAGCGTATCGACAAAGGCCTGATCGAACTCGAGCGGCAGCAGGTCCGGATCGGGGAAGTAGCGGTAATCGTGCGCCTCCTCCTTGGAGCGCATCGAGCGCGTCTCGCCCTTGGCCGGGTCGAACAGGCGGGTTTCCTGATCGATCGTGCCGCCATCTTCGAGGATCGCGATCTGGCGGCGCGCCTCGGTCTCGATCGCCTGCCCGATGAAGCGGATCGAATTGACGTTCTTGATCTCGCAGCGGGTGCCGAGCGGCTCGCCGGGGCGGCGCACCGAGACGTTCACGTCGGCGCGCAGCGAGCCCTTCTCCATGTCGCCGTCGCAGGTGCCGAGATAGCGCAAAATCGTGCGCAGCTTGGTGACGTAGGCCTTCGCCTCCTCCGACGAGCGCAGGTCCGGCCGGGAGACGATCTCCATCAGCGCCACGCCCGAGCGGTTGAGATCGACGAAGCTGCGGGTCGGGTCCTGATCGTGCAGAGACTTGCCGGCATCCTGCTCCAGGTGCAGCCGCTCGATGCCCACCGTGATCGATGAGCCGTCAGCCATGTCGACCAGCACCTCGCCCTCGCCGACGATCGGGTCCTTGTACTGGGAGATCTGGTAACCCTGCGGCAGATCCGGATAGAAGTAGTTCTTCCGGTCGAACACCGAGCGCAGGTTGATCCGGGCCTTGAGGCCTAGTCCAGTCCGCACCGCCTGGGCGACGCATTCTTCGTTGATCACCGGCAGCATGCCCGGCATCGCCGCATCGACCAGCGAGACGTGGTCGTTCGGCTCGGCGCCGAACTCGGTGGAGGCGCCGGAGAACAGCTTGGCCTGACTCGAGACCTGGGCGTGAATCTCCATGCCGACGATCACCTCCCAATCGTGGAGGCCGCCCTTGATCAGCTTCTTGGGGTCGACGGGTGCGTTCATGGTCGTTGGGTCGAGAGAGGAGCGTGGCGGCGGTATCCTCCCACCCGCGACCTCATCCTGAGGTGCTGCGCAGCAGCCTCGAAGGAGGGCTCCAGGGATCGCGCGGCTGGCTGGAGGCCTCCTTCGAGGCCTCCGCTGCGCTCCGGCACCTCAGGATGAGGTCGCGAAGGGGATCAAGGTCGTGCGGTCACTTACGGGCCGCGGCGCGAAAAGATCAAGCGCGGCGTCCGACGGCGCGTCGCGCGCCGTAGCCGACGATCGCCCAGAGCAGAGCCGCGACGGCTCGCACCGGGAAGAAGGTCGGCCCATCATGGGTGACCGGCGCCGGCCAGGGGATGCCGGCGGCGCTCACCGCGTAGGAGAACAGCACCGAAAAGCCGAGCGCCGCGATCGCCGCGATGAACACCTTGCCGAACTGGCTCGCGGTCCAGCCGAGATAGACCGCCACCACGATCAGCGCCGGATCGAACCCGGCCCAGATCCAGACCGTCCAGGGATAGTAGGGGACGGTCATGCCCACCACGGCTCGGGCAGGTTGGTCCGCCCGGCCGAATCCTCGATCACCTGGGCCACCGCGAACAGCGTCTCCTCGTCGAAGGGCCGGCCAATCAGCTGGAGCCCCAGCGGCAGCCCCTGCCCGTCGAGCCCCGCCGGCACCGCGATGCCCGGGAGCCCCGCCATGTTCACCGTCACGGTGAACACGTCGTTGAGGTACATCTCCACTGGGTCGGCGGAGGCCTTCTCGCCGATGCCGAAAGCGGCCGACGGGGTGGCGGGGGTGAGGATCGCGTCGACACCGTCCGCGTAGGCGGCCTCGAAGTCGCGCTTGATCAGCGTGCGGATCTTCTGCGCCCGGACGTAATAGGCATCGTAGTAGCCCGCCGAGAGCACGTAGGTGCCGATCATGATCCGGCGCTTCACCTCGCGGCCGAAGCCGGCGGCGCGGGTATTCTCGTACATCCCGGCGATGTCCTTGCCGGGCATCCGCAGGCCGTAGCGGACGCCGTCGTAGCGGGCGAGGTTCGAGGAAGCCTCGGCCGGCGCCACGATGTAGTAGGCCGGCAGCGCGTAGGACGTGTGCGGCAGCGAGATTTCCTTGAGGGTCGCGCCGGCCGCCTTCAGCCACGCGGCGCCCGCGTCCCAGAGCTTCTGGATGTCGGCCGGCATGCCGTCGACCCGGTACTCCTTCGGGATGCCGATGGTCAGCCCCTTCACGCCGCGGGTCACAGCCGCCTCGAAATCGGGTACGGCGAGATCGGCGCAAGTGGTGTCGCGGGCATCCGCCCCGGCCATGGAGCCGAGCAGGATCGCGCAGTCGCGCACCGTGCGCGCGATCGGGCCAGCCTGGTCGAGGGAGGAGGCGAACGCCACCGTGCCCCAGCGCGAGCAGCGCCCGTAGGTCGGCTTGATCCCGACCGTGCCGGTGAAAGCGGCGGGCTGGCGGATCGAGCCGCCGGTGTCGGTGGCGGTGGCGCCGAGGCAGAGCCGTGCGGCGACCGCGGCGGCCGAGCCGCCGGAGGACCCGCCGGGCACGAGTCGCGCATCCGAGCCAGTGCGCCGCCAGGGCGAGACGACGTTGCCATAGGCGCTGGTCTCGTTCGAGGAGCCCATGGCGAATTCGTCGAGATTCAGTTTGCCGAGCATCACCGCGCCGTCGCGCCACAGGTTGGCCGAGACCGCCGATTCGTAGTGAGGCTCGAACGTCTCCAGGATCTTGGAGCCCGCCGTCGTGGTGACACCCTCGGTGCAGAACAGATCCTTGATGCCGAGCGGGATGCCCTCGAGCGGACGCGCCGCGCCGGCGGCGATCTTTGCGTCGGCGGCATCCGCCATCGCGAGGGCGCGGTCGGGCGTCTCCCGGAGGAACGCGTTCAGGAAGCGGGCCTTCTCGATCGCGTCGAGATGCGCCTGCGTCAGCTCGCGGGCCGAGAGCCGCTTCGCCTTGAGGGCGTCGCGCGCCTCGGCCAGGGTGAGTTCGTTCGGAGTCACGCTGTTCCCGTCCCCACGCGCCGCAGCGCGCCCGCTACACATCCGGTCCGCACGATTCGCGCCGAAACCGGCCTACTCGACCACCTTCGGAACCAGGAAGTAATTGTCCTCGGTCTCGGGCGCGTTGGCCACCACGTCGGCGGCGCGGCCGCCCTCGGTGACCACGTCCGCGCGCTTCTTCATCGCCATCGGCGTCACGGAGGTCATGGGCTCGACGCCGGACACGTCGACGGTGCCGAGCTGCTCCACGAAGGCCAGGATCGCGTTCAGCTCGCCCTGCAGCGGCCCGACCTCGTCGTTGGTGACTGCGATGCGCGCCAGATGCGCGATGCGCCGAACCGTCTTCTCGTCGACCGACATGCCGTCCCGTTCGTCCCTGTCCGGGAGCAGCCCCCCGGGATCGGCCGGGCTATAGCACCGGGTTCCGACGCGCCGCAACGCGCGGCGCGGTCCGTCCCGGATTCAGGTCACGACGTGATGCGGCGTCACCGACATCTCGATAATGATGCCGGGCCGGCGAACCGGTTGCATCACGGCCTGGGTAAACCCCAGAACCAGGATCTCGAAGGCGAGCAGAAGCATCAGGCGATGCCTGCGCGGCATGGGGGCCGCGGAACGGGTGGGCTGGCCGGTGGTCGACAAGGCGGGGACCCGAACGGTGGTTTAACGAAGCTTTAACCTACCTAAACGGGAACGGCGCCGCGTCCATCCGGGGCGATCTACGGAGGGCCGCAAGCCTGTGGATGAGAGAGCGGAATCGATGTGGGAGCGGATCTTCACCAGCCTGTCCCCGGGCTTCGCGTCGGATGAGGCGGGGCTCGACGGCGCCGCTGCGGAACTCGGCTTCGCGCTGCCCGAATCCTACCGCAGCTTCTGTCGAACCTGCGGCGTCGGGCTGGCCGGAGAGCAGTTCAGGATCGCGGTTCCGGGCCCCTACCCGGCGAGCGATCTCATCACGCAGGCGGGGGTCATCGCACACAGTGTCGGGTCCGCCATCGGGATGCTGGAGGACGGGGCCGAACCGCACCGGTTCGACGTCGAAGGCGGCGACCCGGGCGTGGTCGAGCGTGCCTGCTTCTTCGGACGCGGCGACGATGGCGGCCTGCTATTCTGGGACGTGACCGGCGGCGGCCCGGAATACGACATCTGGCTGCTCGCCCCCGATCTGGAGACGATCCGGTTCGGCGGCGAGAGCCTCACCGACTTCTTCGCGCGGGTCACCGGCCCCGCCGCCGCCCTCGTGCTCGGGCCGGGTTTCGAGCCCCTGCCCGCGCGGTTCGCGGGCGTCACGGAGGCCATCCTGATGCGCAGTATGCAGGCTGACTCATGAACCACGACGCGTTTCGCGCTTTTGCAGCCGCCTCACGCGGCGGGGCGCGGCTGATCGGCATCGATCTCGGCACCAAGACGATCGGCCTCGCCCTGTCGGATCTGGGCCGCCAGATCGCGACGCCGCTGGAGACGATCCGCCGGGTGAAGTTCACGCCGGACGCGCAGCGCCTCGCCGCCCTGTGCCGGCAGCACGCGGTCGGCGGCCTCGTGGTCGGCCTGCCACTCAACATGGACGGCAGCGAGGGGCCGCGGGTACAATCGACCCGCGCCTTCATGCGCAACCTCGCGCCGATCCTGCCCCTGCCCCACGTGTTCTTCGACGAGCGCCTGTCGACCGCGGTCGTGACCCGGGCGCTGATCGAGGCCGACGCCTCCCGGGCCCGGCGCGGCGAACTCGTGGACAAGCTCGCCGCCGCCTACATCCTCCAGGGTTGCCTGGACGTGATGCGCCACCTCGCCGACGAGGAGGAAGCCGACGCGGATCCGTTCAGCGGCTGAGCAGCGAGACCGCGCCGCTCCGGTGGCGCTCGATCCGCCCATCGAGTTCCAGTTCCAGCAGGACAGTCTGCACCACGCGGATGCCGACGCCGGCGGTGCGTGCGAGTTCGTCGGTGCCGACGGGGCTCGGCCCAAGCAGGGCGACGATGCGGGTGAGGTCGTCGGCCGGCTCCGGCGGATCGTCCGGGCGCTCGGCGAGACCGGGCATCGGCCGGTGGAACAGGCTTTGGCCCCCGGGCTCATCCGGATGCGGGGCGTCCAGGTCGATCTCGTCCCAGAAATCCGGCTGTTCCTTGAGGTCCAGCCGGTCCCGCGCCGGGGCCGCATCCGCGTCCGGGCCGCGCTCGATGATCGGGCCGAGCACGTCGAGGATGTGGGGCACGTCAGACACGAGCGTGGCGCCCTGACGGATCAGATCGTTGGTGCCCTCGGCCCTGGGATCCAACGGCGAGCCGGGGACCGCGAACACCTCTCGGTTCTGCTCCAGGGCGTAGCGCGCGGTGATCAGCGAGCCGGAGCGGCGCGCTGCCTCCACCACGACGGTGCCATACGACAGGCCGGAGATGATGCGGTTGCGCCGCGGGAAATCGCGCCCCCGCGGCACCCATCCGAAGGGCATCTCGGCGAGAACCGCCCCGCCCTCCCCCAGGATCGCCTCGACCAGCGCAGCGTGATTGTCCGGGTAGATCCGGTCCTGTCCGCCGGCCATCACCGCCACGGTGCCGGTCTGGAGACTGGCCTTGTGGGCGCGCGCGTCAATACCCCGGGCGAGGCCCGAAACCACCGTCAGGCCCGCCTCGCCGAGGCCCCGGGCCAGCCGCTCCGTGAAGGCGAGCCCGGCCGTCGAGGCGTTGCGCGAGCCGACGAGGGCCACCGCCGGACGATTCAGGATCGGAGCGCCCCGGAGCGCCAGGAGCGGCGGCGCCGCGTCGGTCTGCTGGAGGAGGCGCGGGTACTCCGCCTCGCCGATGGCGATCAGCCGGCCGCCGAGGCGCGCCAGGGCCGCGATCTCATCCTCGGCCTGCGCCCGGCTCGGCGGCTCCAGCCGCTTGCCCTGCCGTCGCGCCAGATCGGGCATGGCTTCCAGGGCGGCGGCCGCACCGCCGAAGCGGTTGATCAGCGTGCGGAAGCTGCGCGGGCCGACGCCCTCGGTGCGGATCAGGCGCAGCCAATCGAGACGCTGGGCATCGGTGAGCTGCATACGATCCCCCCAAGGACCGCGCATCCCATGCCTGCGCTCAGCCCTTCTGGCCGATGCGCCCCTCGGTGCCGGACGCGAGCCGGCGGATGTTGGGCGCATGCTTGCACCATAGCAGCACGCCCATCAGAAGGAACAGCACAGCTTGCGCCGGCGCGCCGAGGAGCCAGAGCGCCAGGGGCGTCGCCCCCGAGGCGACGAGCGCCGCCAGCGACGAGTATTTGAGCGTGAAGGCGAGGCCGAGCCAGATCAGCGCGAAGATCCCAAGCGCCGGCGGGGAGAAGGCGAGGAGCACGCCGATGAAGGTGGCCACGCCTTTGCCGCCCTTGAAGCCGAGCCAGACGGGGAAGCAATGACCGAGGAAGGCGCCCAGGCCGGCGGCCAGGGCCGGCCCCTCCCCCAGGTTCCGGGCCAGCAGGACTGCCGCGGTCCCCTTCAGCGCGTCGCCCAACAGCGTCGCGGCGGCGAGGCCCTTCCGGCCGGTCCGCAGCACGTTGGTGGCGCCGATATTGCCGGATCCGATCGCCCGCACGTCGCCGAGCCCGGCGAATCGCGTGAGGATCAGGCCGAACGGGATCGAGCCAAGGGCGTAGCCGAGGACGAGGCCGCCGAAGGTGGCCCAGGTCGCGAGGTCCGGGGGCATCACGCGGCCGCCGCCAGGTCGTCGGCCGCATGGACGACCGCGCCGCTGACCAGCGTCAGGACGGCGGCGCCCTGGAGGCGCGCCTCGTCGAAGGGCGAGTTCTTCGAGCGCGATTTCAGCCGGCGCTTGTCGAGCACATAGGGCAGATCAAGATCAATCAGCACCAGATCGGCCGGCGCGCCGACCGCGAGGCGGCCGGCCTCCCGTCCCAGGATCCGCGCGGGGTTCACCGTCAGCGCGGCGATGAGCTTCGGCAGCTCGAGATCCCCTGTGTGGACGAGCCGCAGGGCGGCGCCCAGCAGGGTCTCGACGCCGAGGGCGCCGTCCGCCGCCTCCGCGAAGGGCAGGCGCTTCGTCTCCACGTCCTGCGGGTTGTGATCGGACACGACCACGTCGATCACGCCCTCGCGCAGCGCCTGGACAACCGCCTGCCGGTCGGCCTCGTCGCGCAGGGGCGGCGAGAGCCGGCAGAAGGTGCGGTAGTGGCCGATGTCGTTCTCGTTCAGCACAAGGTTGTTGACCGACACGCCGCACGTCACCGGCAGCCCATCGTGCTTGGCCCGGCGGACGATCTCGACGGAATCCGCGCAGGAAATCATGGCGGCGTGGTAGCGGGCGCCGGTCAGCCGCACCAGGCGGATGTCGCGCTCCAACATCACGGTCTCGGCCTCGCGGGGGATGCCCATCAGACCCAGGCGCGTGGCAAGCTCGCCCTCGTTCATCACGCCCTCCGCGACGAGGTCGGCATCCTCGACATGCTGCATCACCAGCGCGTCGAAGTCCCGGGCGTAGGTCAGCGCGCGCCGCATCATTTGCGCGTTCCTGACGGCGTGGAGCCCGTCCGTGAAAGCCACGGCGCCGGCCTCCTTGAGAAGGCCGAATTCGGTCATCTCCTGTCCAGCGAGGCCCTTGGTGATGGCGGCGGCGGGCAGAATGGTGACACTCGCCGTGTCGCGCGCCCGGCGGAGCACGAAGTCGACGATGGCCGGCCCGTCGATCACCGGATTGGTGTCCGGCATGCAGACCAGGGTGGTCACGCCCCCCGCGGCGGCGGCCGCGCTCGCCGAGGCCAGGGTCTCGCGGTGCTCGGCCCCGGGTTCGCCCACGAAGGCGCGCATGTCGATGAGGCCGGGCGTCAGGACGCGGCCGGCACAGTCGATTCGTTTCGCGCCGTCCGGCGTGCCGGGGGCGGCACCGCCGACGATGTCGGCGATTCGGCCGTCCCGCACGAGGACCGCACCGGTGGTCTCGCGGCCGGTCGACGGGTCGAGGAGGCTGGCGTTGGATAGAAGATAGTCGCTCACAGGGGCGCCCTCGCGGAAGAGGCCGGGCCGTCGAGGCGCATGGCGAGGCCGGCCGCCGCCATATGGGCCTTGGCCTCGGCGACGCTCGCCTGCCCGAAATGGAAGATGGAAGCCGCCAGCACCGCGCTGGCCCCGCCCTCGGCCACGCCGGCCACGAGGTCGTCGAGGCCGCCGACCCCGCCGGAGGCGATCACCGGCACGGAGACGGCGTCGCTGATCGCCCGCGTCAGGGCGAGATCGTAGCCGGAGCGCGTGCCGTCCTTGTCCATGGAGGTGACGAGCAGTTCGCCCGCGCCCTTCTCGGCCACGAGCCGCGCGAAAGCCACGGCGTCGATCCCCGTCGGGTCACGGCCGCCATGCGTGAAAATCTCCCAGGCGGCGGGCGCACCGGGCGAAGAGACGCGCTTGGCGTCGATCGCCACCACGATGCACTGGGCACCGAACTTTTCCGCGGCGCGGGCGACGAGGTCTGGGTCCTTCACGGCCGCGGTGTTGATCGCGACCTTGTCGGCCCCGGCGAGCAGCAGCGCGCGGACGTCCTCGACGGCGCGCACGCCGCCGCCGACGGTGAGTGGCATGAAGCAGGCCTCGGCGGTCCGGCTGACGATGTCGAGCAGCGTGCCCCTTGCCTCGCGGCTCGCGGTGATGTCGAGGAAGCAGAGCTCGTCGGCGCCGGCCGCGTCGTAGACCTTGGCGGCCTCGACGGGGTCGCCGGCATCGCGCAGGCCCTCGAAGCGCACGCCTTTCACGACGCGCCCGTCCTTCACGTCGAGGCAGGGGATGATGCGGGTCTTGAGCACGGGCAGCTCTTCAGTCCGGAGTATCTTCTGGATCGGCGGAGAAAGACCGCGTCAGCAGTTCCTCCCATGTGTAGGGACATTCTTTCGGGAATAACCCCAACGGTAGACCCGTCTCGGCAGCCGCTTCTTCTCGCGCATCGCGATAAGCGCGCGACAAAGCTTGAGCAAGGCGGACCTTGAGACCTGGATTGTCTTCAAGCACGTCTGCCGCTCGATTTCGATGGGTCCGAATCGAGACCGTCCAGCTGCGGCTTCGGCGCTCCGGCTGATAATCGAACTTCAGCATGTGCAGCAATACGATGCGCCAAAAGCTCACCAGACTGTCGAACTGGCTCTTGCCCAAGCTCTCGATCTCCTCGGCGAGATTCTCGCGGTCGAGCCGCGAGAGGTCGCCAGCGCGCAGCCGGGCGCTCTGCTCCTGGGTCCAGGTGTAGAAATCGTCCGCGTAGGCCGTCTCGGCCGAGGCGGGCCGGGCCTTCACCGCCGTCATCAAGGCCTCCCGAGTCTGCGCGGCCACCGGGAAGGATCTATCACGAAGCCGGGCCGCGCGCCGCAGCGATCGCCGCCAGCGCAGCCTCCGGATCGATCCGGCCGTCGTAGAGCGCCCGCCCCGTGATGGCGCCGGCGATCAGCGCGCAATCCGGCTGGAGGAGGCGATGCACGTCGTCGATCGAAGCGAGGCCGCCCGAGGCGATCACCGGGATCCGTACGGCCTGCGCCAGCGCCAGGGTCATCTCCACGTTGAGGCCCTTCAGGATCCCGTCCCGGGCGATGTCGGTGTAGATGATTGCCGCGACGCCCGCGTCCTCGAAGCGGCGGCCGAGTTCTTCCGCCGTCATGCTGGAGGTCTGCGCCCAGCCCTCGACGGCGACCCGCCCGTCCTTGGCGTCGATGCCGACCGCGATCTTCCCCGGATGCTGGCGGGCGGCCTCGCGGACGAAGCCGGGATCGCGCACCGAGGCGGTGCCGATGATCACCCGGGCCACGCCCTTGCTGAGCCAGCCCTCCAGGGTCTTCATCTCGCGGATGCCGCCGCCGAGCTGTACCGGGATGGTCACGCGCTGCAAGATGGCGTCCACCGCCGCGGCATTGCGCGGGGCCCCCGCGAAGGCGCCGTCGAGATCGACCACGTGCAGCCAGGGGAAGCCCTGCCTCTCGAAGATCGCGGCCTGGGCGGCCGGATCGTCGCCGAACACCTTGGCCTGGGCCATGTCGCCCTGGATCAGGCGGACGCAGCGTCCCTCCTTGAGGTCGATCGCCGGGTAGAGGATCACGGGTGTGTCTGTCCTTCTCGTCGGGTTGCCGTCAGGGCCGCCAGCTCAGGAAATTCGCGATGAGCGCGAGGCCCAGCCGCTGGCTCTTCTCCGGGTGGAACTGCGTGCCGGCGACGTTGCCGCGGGCGACGAGGGCGGTGATCGGTCCGCCATAATCCGCGCGGGCGACCACGTCGTCGGGACTTTCGGCCGACAGCGCGTAGCTGTGCACGAAATACGCGTGCAGGCCGTCCTCCCCGGTGGGAATGCCGGCGAGCAGCGCGTGATCGCGGGCCGGCCGCAGGGTGTTCCAGCCCATATGGGGGACCTTGAGCGCCGGATCCGACGGCTTGATCGGGCCGACATCGCCCGGGATCCAGCCGAGGCCGGGCGTCACGGTGTATTCGAGCCCGCGGGTCGCCAGGAGCTGCATCCCGACGCAGATGCCGAGGAACGGCCGCCCGTCCCGGTGGGCGACCTGCGTCATCGCCTCGACCATGCCGGGCACGGCGACGAGCCCCCGGCGGCAATCCGCATAGGCGCCGACGCCGGGCAGGACGACGCGGTCGGCCTTGGCGACCACCTCCGGATCGGCGGTCAGGCAGATCCGCGCGTCGCGCCCGCTCTCCCGGGCGGCCCGCTCGAAGGCCTTGGCGGCGGAGTGGAGGTTGCCCGACCCGTAATCGATGATCGCGACCGTCTCGGTGCTCATGGGGGTGTCGTCCGGTCCATCACCGGGCGCCCTCATGGGCCGGGAACAGGCCGATCACCGGCTCGCCGCGGCGGCTGGGGCCGCTCGGGAACGGCGCACGCGGCGTTCCCGGGTTTGCGTCCAGCCAGCGGCTGAGCGCGCGGGCCTCGGCCTCCTCGGGACTGCCCGCGATCACGGCATCGCGCGCCGGCCAGCCCCGCCGGGCGAGGGTCCAGCGACGCAGGCTCGACGCCTCCAACCCGATCAGCCATCCGGCCAGCAGCGTGGCGATCACTCCGCCGCCGGTCGGCAGCCCGAGAAAGATCCCTGCGCCGGCCAGCGCGATCAGGCCGACCAGCACGATCAGCGCTGCGACCCAGAGGCGGTGATAGAGGAACCACAGCACCGAGAACGCGAAGGCCGACCACGAGAATCTATCCGGCACCAGCACGGCCCGATCGAGGCCGATCCCCTCACCGGGGCGGGCATCGGGGGACAGGTGGAGGGTGTAGCTGCGCATCCGCATCGCGGAACTCCAACAACGGCGCTCTCAGGCCACCCAGGAGTGGTCGGCGAGCGCGACGACACGATGCTCTACAGGGTGCCCTTCGTGGAGGGAACGCGCCCCTCCTCCCGGGGATCGATCGCCACCGCCTTCCGCAAGGCCCGAGCCAGCCCCTTGAAGCAGCTCTCCGCGATGTGGTGGGCGTTGTCGCCGTACAGGGTCTCGACGTGCAGGGTCAGGCCGGCATTCATCGCGAAGGCCTGGAACCACTCGCGCACCAGCTCGGTGTCGAACTGCCCGATCTTCTCCACGCGGAACGTCGTGCGGAACACGAGGAACGGGCGGCCCGAGATGTCGATGCAGACCCGCGTCAGCGCCTCGTCCATGGGCAGGTGGATGTCGGCGTAGCGCGTCACGCCGCGCTTGTCGCCGAGCGCCGTGGCGAAGGCCTGGCCGAGGGCGATGCCGCAATCCTCGGCGGAATGGTGCTGATCGATGTGCAGGTCGCCGTCGACCTTCACGTCGAGGTCGAACAGCGCGTGCCGCGCCAGCAGATCGAGCATGTGGTCGAGGAAGCCGATCCCGGTCGCGATGGTCGATCGGCCGGTCCCGTCGAGGGCGACGGTCACCGCGATGTCGGTCTCCGCGGTCTTCCGGGCGATGGTGGCGCTGCGCATGTGTCCGGGCTTTGCGTCGAGGGCGGCCGCTGCCGCCTGCGCCTTCTAGAGGGACTCTTTCGGAAAAGAAAAGGGTGGCTGCCTATCCGTTCAGCACCCGCCCGGCCACGGCGTCGAGCTTGGCGAGCAGCGCGGGGTCGCGGACGGCCGGCGCCGTCATGATCGCCCCGTCGAGCGCCCGGTGCGAACCGGCCGGACAGGGCTCGCGCTCGGCCGGGAAGTCATGGGCGAGCCGCGCCACCAGCCGGGCCGCCTTGTCGGCATTGGCCCGCGCCACCGCCACCACCGCGGCCACGTCCACGGCGTCGTGGCCGGGGTGCCAGCAATCGTAGTCTGTCACCATCGCGATGGTCGCGTAGGTGATCTCGGCCTCCCGGGCGAGCTTGACCTCGGGCATGTTGGTCATGCCGATCACGTCGAAGCCTTGCGCCTTGTAGGCCCGGGACTCGGCGAGGGAGGAGAATTGCGGCCCGTCCATGCAGACGTAGGTGCCGCCGCGATGGACCGCGATCTCCTCCGCCTTGGCGGCCGCCGCGATCCGCGCCTGGAGCCCCGGCCCGACCGGGTGCGCCAGCGAGACGTGGGCGACGCAGCCGTCGCCGAAGAACGAGGAGGCGCGCCCATGGGTGCGGTCGACGAACTGGTCGACCAGCACGAACAGGCCCGGCGGCAGCTCCTCGCGGAACGAGCCGCAGGCCGAGAGCGAGACGAGATCGGTGACCCCGGCACGCTTCATCGCGTCGATATTGGCGCGGTAGTTGATGCCGGCGGGCGAGTAGCGGTGGCCGCGCCCGTGGCGAGCCAGGAACACGATCTGGGTGTCGCCGATCCGGCCGATACGCAGGGCGTCCGAGGGTTCACCCCAGGGGGAGGCAACGTGCTCCTCGCGGACATCCGCGAGCCCCGGCAGGTCGTAGACGCCGGAGCCACCCATCACACCCAGGACCGCTGCCGTCATACCGGATTCCCTGTCGTGGCTCGGCGCTGGGGCCTGCCTGTCCCATCCGCTACCTCAACCCGAGGTGCCGGAGCGAAGAGGGAGGCCGCGAAGGCGGCCTCCAGTGAACGCGTTGTCTCTGGGCTCCTCCTTCGAGGCTGCTGCGCGGCACCTCAGGATGAGGTGGTGGGCGGGACAGGCGTCGTCGGAAGGCCGGTTCTCGCGGGGTCCGAGCGGTAGCACGGAGCCTCGGCCCAAAAAAGATGGGCCTCCGCGAGGGAGGCCCATCGAGGTCGTCGATCCGAGGCGTGGCCTCAATAGGCCTTGTGCAACTCCGGTTGGAGGCCGTGGACCTCACCGCCGACATCGGCCCAGACCTTCTTCTTCACGTAGTAGAGCAGCCCCGACAGGATGATCAGGAACAGGATCACCCGGAAGCCGAGGGCCTTGCGGTCCATCAGGTGCGGCTCGGCCGACCACATCAGGAAGGCCGCGACATCCTTGCCGTACTGGTCGGTGGTCTCGGGCACCACCGGCTGACCCTTGTCGTCCTTCGGATAGGTCACCTGCCCGTCGGAGATCGGCGGCGGCATCGCGATGATGTGGCCGGGATAGTACTTGTTGTAATGGCCGCCATCCGGCACCGCGAAATCCTTGGGCGGATCCTCGTAGCCGTTGATCAGCGCGTGGATGTAGTCGGGGCCCTGCTCGGAATAGCCGATCAGGGGCAGCCAGTCGGTGAGGAAGTAGAGCGAGCCGCGGGAGAACGTCCGCGCCTTGGCGATCACCGAGAAGTCCGGGGGCGCCTTGCCGCCGTTGGCCGCGGCGGCGGCCTGATCGTTCGGGAAGGGCGGCGGGAAGGTGTCGGCCGGGCGGCCGGGGCGGTCGAACATGTCGCCCGCATCGTTCGGCCCGTCTTTGACCTGATAGGTCGCGGCGAGCGCCTTGACCTGACCGGCGGAGAAGTCGGGACCGCCCTCCTGCGCGAGGTTGCGGAAGGAGACCAGCTTCATCGAATGGCAGGCCGAGCAGACTTCCTTGTAGACCTGGAAGCCCCGCTGCAACTGCGCGGTGTCGAAGCGGCCGAACGTGCCGGCGAAGCTCCAGTTCATGCGGGCCGGGATCGGCCCGCCATGGCCTTCCTGGGCGGCGGCCGGCACGGCGCCGAGCAGGAGTGCCGCGAGGGCGGCGGTCGAGAGGACGCGGGTCATCATCATGGTCCTGTCGTCAGCCCGTCAGCCCTTGGTGGTCGGTGCGGCGGCGGCGCCCGCCGGCATGCCGGATCCGCTCACCTGCTTGCCCGGCCCGGTCACGCTCTCGAGGATCGAGCCCGGCAACTTCTTGGGTGTCTCGAACAGGCCGCAGAGCGGCATGACGATCAGGAAGTGGGCGAAGTAGTAGGCGGTGCAGACCTGGGAGGCGATGACGTAGCCGCCCTCCGGGGGCTGCGAGCCGAGCCAGCCGAGCAGCAGCGTCACGCCGATGAACACCCAGAAGAACTGGCGGTAGATCGGCCGGTAGTTGCACGAGCGGATCCGCGACGTGTCGAGCCAGGGCGCGAAGGCCAGGATGATCACAGCCGAGAACATCAGGATGACGCCGCCGAGCTTGCTCGGGATGGCCCGCAGGATCGCGTAGAACGGCAAGAAGTACCATTCGGGCACGATGTGCGCGGGTGTCACGGCCGGGTTCGCCGGGATGTAGTTGTCGGCGTGGCCGAGGAAGTTCGGCTGGAAGAACAGGAACCACGCGAACAGGATCATGAACACGCAGGTCGCGAACACGTCCTTTATGGTCGCGTAGGGCGTGAACGGAACCGCGTCCTTGCCCGACTTGATCGGGATGCCGGCCGGGTTGTTCTGACCGGTCACGTGCAGCGCCCAGACGTGCAGGACGACCACGCCGGCGATCATCCACGGCAGCAGGTAGTGCAGCGAGAAGAAGCGGTTCACCGTCGGGTTGCCGACCGAGTAGCCGCCCCAGAGCAGGGTCTGGATCGTGTCGCCGACCACGGGGATCGCCGCCAGGATGTTGGTGATGACGGTGGCTCCCCAGAAGCTCATCTGGCCCCAGGGCAGCGTGTAGCCCAGGAAGGCGGTGGCCATCATCAGCAGGTAGATCACGACGCCGAGGATGTAGAGCACCTCGCGCGGGGCCTTGTACGACCCGTAATAGAGCGCGCGGAACATGTGGACGTAGACCGCCACGAAGAACATCGACGCGCCGTTGGCGTGCGCGTAGCGCAGCAGCCAGCCGTAATTCACGTCGCGCATGATCTTCTCGACGGAGTTGAAGGCGCCCGTCGCCGAAGGCTCGTAGTGCATCGCCAGCCAGACGCCGGTGATGATCTGGATGCCCAGGAAGGCCGCGAGGATCGCGCCGAAGGTCCAGAAGTAGTTGAGGTTCCGCGGGACCGGGTAGGCGATGAAGGACGAGTGCACCAGCCCGGCAATGGGCAGGCGCGCCTCGAACCATTTCGCCACGCGGCTCTTGGGGACGTAGGTGCTGGCCGTTCCGCTCATGCTTCCGTCCTCCTCAGGCCGCTTCCTTGCCGCCTTCGCCGATCCGGATCTTGGCATCCGTCTGGAAGGCGTAGGGCGGGATCGGCAGGTTGATCGGCGCCGGTCCGTGGCGCACGCGGCCCACCGCGTCGAATTGCGAGCCGTGGCACGGGCAGGCCCAGCCCTCGAAATTGCCCTGGTGACCGATCGGCACGCAGCCGAGATGCGTGCAGTTGCCGTAGACGATCAGCCACTGGTCGTGGCCGTTCTTCACGCGGGTCGTGAACGCCGCCGGGTCGATCATCGCCGAGAGCGGGACCGCCTTCATGTCGCCCACCTCCTTGGCGGTGAGCTTGCGCACGAAGATCAGCTTGCCGCGCCAGAAGACGTTGACGATCTGACCGTCCTGGATCGGCGACAGGTCGACCTCGATCGGCGCCCCGGCCGCGATCGTGTCGGCATCGGGCGCCATGGAGGAGATCAGCGGCCAGGCCGCCGCCCCGGCGCCGACGGCGAGCGCGGCTCCGGTGGCCAGAAACAGGAAATCGCGTCGGCTGCCCTCATGCCCATGGGTGTCATGTCCCTGGGCCGCGGGAGCGGCGGCAGATGTGTTCGCCAAGGTCTCGAACCTCCAGAGAGCGGGTCCTCACCGTGTCGGACGAGGGAGATGCCCGCCAGGCGTGCGGGTTTGTCGGCTCGGCCGAACCACAGCACTTTAATTCTAAACTGTGCAATGCGACCGCCCGTCGCCCGGAGTCAAGCCAACGGCCAAACCGCCCGCGCATCTCGCACGGGAAGCGGGGCTGTATGTTACTGCCGTGCGGCGGATTGGGCACGCTCGCGCACGGCCGCGGCCCGGTCGATGCGGGGTTGCCCGGCTCCGTCGTCGTGCCGCTCCCGCCTCATGGGGCGCGGGTGAGTCGGCGCCAGCGCAGGACCAGCAGGCTCGCCACCGCGAACAGGCCCGCGCAGAAGCCGATCCAGATGCCGTAGCCCGCGAAGCCGGCACCCCAGGCCAGAGCAGCGCCCAGCGGCACGCCGAGGCCCCAGTAGCCGCCGATCGCGATCCACATCGGAACCTGCGTGTCCTGCAGGCCGCGCAGCATCCCGAGCGCCACCGACTGGACGCCGTCGGCCACCGCGAAGAGCGCCGCAAAGCCGATGAAGGCGACCGCGATCGGCAGGATCGCGGCGTTGGCCGGATCGCCGAGGTTCAGGAACAGGCCGGTCAGCCGCTCCGGCACGGCGAGCTGTGTGAGCGCGCAGACGCTCATGAACGCCAGGGCGAGCCCGAGGGCGACCGCACCGGACCGGCGCACGCCGGACCCGTCCCGGCGCCCGAAAGCGAGCCCGACCCGCACGGTCGCGGCCTGGGCGACGCCGTTGGGCACCATGAAGCAGACGGCCGCGATCTGGATCGCCACCGCGTGGGCGGCGAGCTGGCTCGCCCCGAACAGGCCCATGCCGAGGGCGGCCGCCTCGAACAATCCCGCTTCGGCGAGGCCGGTCGCGGCCATCGGCAGTCCGAGGCGGAACACGGCGGCCAGCTCGGCCTGGTCGAACCGCCAGAACCCCTGGAGCAGGCGGTAGCCCCGGAGCCGCGGATCGCGCAACACCACGGTGACGAGAAGGGCGAAGCTGAACGCGGCCGAGCCAAGCGTGGCGGCGGCGACCCCCGCCATGCCGAGGTCGAGGCCCGCGGGAAAGGCGAGCCAGAGCCCGAGGGTGACGTTCACGGGCAGTGCGGAGAGGCTTGCTGTCAGCGCCCAGCCCGGCCGTTCCACGGCGGCGAGCGCCCCCCGCAGGGCCATGAACAGCAGGGCCGGCCACATCGCCCATTGCAGGACGCGCATGTAGGCGCCCGCGGCCTCGGCGAGCGCCGGCGGCTCGCCGATCGCGGCGAGGAGGGAGCCTGTGTGCCAGAGGAGCACCATCACGGGCGCGGCCACCAGGCTGGCGGCCCAGAAGCCCGCCCGCAGGGTCCGGCGCGCGGCGTCGGTCGCCCCGGGATCGCGCCCGAGCGCCGCGGCGATCAGCGGTGACACCGTCCCGGTCAGGCCAAGGCCGCCGATGAACAGGATGAAGTAGAGTCCGTGCGCCAGGGTCGCCGCAGCCAGGGCTTCGGCGCCGAGGCGGCCGAGCATGACGACATCGGCCATGATCAGGCCGTGCTGGGCGAGGTTGATGAGCACGAGCGGCCCGGCCAGCGCGAGCGTCGCGCGCAGCTCGCGGAGCCAGGGGCGGTGCAACGGGGCCCCGTCCCGCGCGGGAAGGCCCGCGAGGTCGAGTGCCGGCATGAAAAGCTCTTGGTGTGTCAGGGATCTGGGCGGAACGGCCGCGTTCGCGCGCCGGCCACCGTCTTCCGGGATCGTATCCTACCCGCGCAATGCGTCGGAAACCTGTCGCGTGCGCCGGTCCGCCGGATGTTCGGCCGCGGGCGGCTCCACCGTCGTCCGATCGGCCAGGAAACCGCCCGACTGGCGCGACCACAGGCCGGCATAGACGCCGCCGCGTCCGACGAGCTCCGCGTGCGTCCCCTCCTCGACGATCCGCCCGCGCTCGATCACCACGAGCCGGTCGAGCGCTGCGATGGTGGAGAGCCGATGGGCGATGGCCAGCACGGTCTTGCCGGCCATCAGCGTGTCTAGGGAGTCCTGGATCGCCGCCTCGACCTGGCTGTCCAGGGCCGAGGTCGCCTCGTCGAGGATCAGGATCGGCGCGTCCTTCAGGATCACCCGCGCGATGGCGATCCGCTGGCGCTGGCCGCCCGAGAGCTTTACGCCGCGCTCGCCGACCTGGGCGTCGAATCCGCGCCGGCCCTTGTGGTCGACGAGATCGGCGATGAACTCGTCCGCATGGGCGAGCCGGGCGGCCTGCGCGATCTCCGCCTCGGAGGCGCCCGGGCGGCCGTAGGCGATGTTGTCGCGGATCGAGCGATGCAGCAGCGACGTGTCCTGGCTGACCATCGCGATGGCTTCGCGCAGCGATTGCTGCGTCACCTCAGCGATGTCCTGGCCGTCGACGCGGATGCGCCCGCTCTCGACGTCGTAGAGGCGCAACAGCAGGCTCGCAAGGGTCGATTTGCCCGCGCCGCTGACGCCGACGAGTCCGACCTTCTCACCGGGGCGGATCACCAGCGAGAAGTCCTCGATCACCGTGGCGTCGCCGCGGCCGTAATGGAAGCCGACCGTCTCGAACCGGATCTCGCCGCCGGTGACGACGAGCTCACGCGCGTCCGGCGCGTCCAAAAGCGCGTGCGGCCGCGCCATGGTCTGCATGCTCTCCTGGACCACGCCGACATTCTCGAACACGCCGCGCACGGTCTGCATGACCCAGCCCGACATGGCGATGAGCCGCAGCACCAGAGCGAGCCCCGCTGAGGCCTCGCCGGTGGTCATGCCGCCGTCGCGCCAGAGGACGAGGCAGGCCGCGCCCGTGGCGATCAGCAGGGCGCTGTTGAGCAGGCCGAGCAGGCTGGTCGTCAGCGTCACCAGCCGGAACTGGTGCAAGTAGGCTTCGGTATGGACCTCGACGGCGTCGCGGACGGCGGCCCGCTCCTCCCGATCCCGGGCGAACAGCTTCACGGTCAGGATGTTGGTGTAGCTGTCGACGATGCGGCCGATCAGCGTCGAGCGCGTATCGGCGGTCTTGTGCGAGCGGACCCGCGCCCTGGGCACGAACCACGTGGTGAGCCACGTATAGGCGCCGATCCAGAGCAGCACCGGCAAGACCAGCCACGGCGAGATCGAGCTGAACAGCCCGACCGCGGTCACCGCGTAGATCGCGACGTAGAGCAGCGTATCGATGAACACGACGGCGAGTTCACGCACCGCCGGTCCCACCTGCACGACGCGGTTGGCCAGGCGCCCGGAGAAATCGCCCTGGAAGTACGAGAGCGCGTGTCCGAGGGTGTAGAGATGCGCCCGCCAGCGGATCTGGCTGGTCGATTGCGGCACGATGAGCTGGTTGGACAGCACCTCATGCGCCCAGATGGAGGCCGGTCGGATGACCGCGATCAGGATCACCGAAAGCTCGAGGCCGGTCGCGTGATCCGACAGCACCGTGGCGCGATCGGCCGAACCGAGCAGATCGATGAACCACCGCATCACGAGGTAGAGCGAAGCCTCGATCGTGCCGGCGACGACCGCGATCACGAACAGGGCCGCCAGGGCAGCACGGATCGGGCGGAGATAGAACCACGCGAAGCCGAGCACCGAGCGCGGCGGCATCAGCGGCTCGTCGAAGGGCGCGAACGGGTCGACGCGGCGCTCGAGCCAATCGAGAAACATGAAGCCTTGGGCGTGACGCTACGGGGACCCTTCATGTAAGCGCACCGCGCGCTGCGCCAACCGCGCGCGGAGGTCGCGCCACTCGGCTCAGCGGTTCAGCGCGAGGGCGGCGCCCGACTTGGTCAGCGCGCCTTCCAGACCGCCACCGCCCTGACGCAGGCGCGCCGCCACGCTGCCGCCCGGCTGGTAGAGGTAGACCTCGCCGTCCCGGAAATCCCAGGCCGAGACCTTGGCCAGATCCTTGTTCGGGCAGGCGGCGGCGGACGCCTTGTAGAGATCCAGCGCCGGGGCGCTCGAGAGCGTGACCTTGCAGTTCGCGCCGGTCGCGTCCCGGGCATCCCAGCTTCCGACCACGGCGGCGCGCCCGGTGGCGATGACCGGCGGCGGCGGGGGCGGGGGGGCGACCGGCTCGGGGATCACCGTCGGCGCGGCGGGCGACAGCGCCGCCTGCGGGCCGGGGGGCGGAGGCGGTGCGTCGGGGCTCGCTGCGACGCCCGGCGGGGGGGCGAGCGGAGCCGCCGTCACCGTCCCGGATGGGACGGCCTGGACCGCGTCGAGGCCGGGCTGGGGCGCCCGGGTACGCGGCCCGTCGAGCCTGCTCGACGCGCAGGCCCCGAGGCTGGCGGCGAGGCAGAGAACGGCGAACGTCGACAGGCTCGGGCGCAGCATCGGTCCACTTGGGTCAGGTATGAGGAGGCGCGCTTTCACGCTTCCCTCCTGACTCGGCGGCAAATGCGCTGACCGCAAGGCGCCCCTCGCGACGGTCGCGGAGTCCGCCGCGCAAACGGCGTCTTTTCGAGCTGGTGTGTCTGTCAGGCCTCAAGTCCGGAGCCGGCCCCGATCGCGACCGGCTTCAGCTTTCTCGCGTGACACGCTTTCCGGGGCCGAACTGGTATCCATTTCGGCCCGTCGCGCTGTGCGTCGTCAGAGCGCGCGCTCGACCATCATCTTCTTGATCTCGGCGATCGCCTTCGCGGGATTGAGGCTCTTCGGGCAGGTATTGGCGCAGTTCATGATCGTGTGGCAGCGATAGAGCCGGAACGGGTCGTGCAGGTTGTCGAGCCGGTCGCCGGTATTTTCGTCGCGCGAGTCGATCAGCCAGCGATAGGCCTGAAGCAGAGCCGCCGGGCCCAGGAACTTGTCGCCGTTCCACCAGTAGCTCGGGCAGGACGTGCTGCAGCACGCGCATAGGATGCATTCGTAGAGCCCGTCGAGCCGCGAACGGTCCTCGGGGGTCTGCCGCCACTCCTTCTCGGGGGCCGGAGTCTCGGTCTGCAGCCACGGCTCGATCGCCGCGTGCTGGGCGTAGAAGTTGGTGAGATCCGGCACGAGGTCCTTCAGGACCGGCATATGCGGCAGCGGATAGATCCGGATTGCCCCGTCCTTGTCCTTCCGGGTCATCACCGGCAGGGCGTTGTCGGGTTTCTTGCACTCATCGATACCCATCGTGCAGGCGAGCGCGTTCTGCCCCTCGATGTTCATGGCGCACGATCCGCAGATGCCCTCGCGGCAGGAGCGGCGGAAGACAAGGGTCGAATCGACCTTGTTCTTGATCCACAGCAGGGCGTCGAGGACCATCGGGCCGCAATCCTCGCGATCGACCTGATAGGTGTCGATCCGCGGGTTGGCCCCGTCATCCGGGTTCCAGCGATAGACCTTAAAGGTCTGCAGGCTCTTGGCGCCCGGAGGGGCCGGCCAGGCCTTGCCCTGCGTGATCTGGGAGTTCTTCGGGAGGTTGAACTGAGCCATGTGTCTCGACGGCTTCCGCTAGAGCAGAGCGCGACGGCCTCGGATCTGAGGCCGTGCCGCCGCGCAGGATGCAAAATTTCGGATCAGTACACCCGCGCCTTCGGCTCGATGTACTGAATCTCGTTCGACATCGTGTAGGTGTGCACCGGCCGATAATCGATGTTCACCTGATGCCGCCCCTCGTCGAGCCAGGACAGGGTGTGCTTCATCCAATCCTTGTCGTCGCGGTCCGGAAAATCCTCGCGGGCGTGGGCGCCGCGGGATTCGGTGCGGTTGGCGGCCGATTCCATCGTCACGACCGCCTGACCGATCAGGTTGTCGAACTCCAGGGTCTCGAGCAGGTCCGTGTTCCAGATCAGCGACCGGTCGGTGATCTTCACGTCGGCGGCGGCGTTCCAGACCTTGTGGATCAGGCCCTTGCCCTCCTGCAGCACCTCGCCGGTGCGGAACACCGCGCAGTTGTTCTGCATCGTCTTCTGCATCTCGGCGCGCAGCTCAGCGGTCGGCGTCGAGCCGTTGGCGTGGCGGAAGCGGTCGAGGCGTTCCAGCGCCTTGTCGGTAGCGCCCTTCGGCAACTCCATCGCGCGGCCGTTCGGCTCGACGATCTCGGCGCAGCGCTTGCCGGCGGCGCGGCCGAACACGACGAGGTCGATCAACGAGTTCGAGCCGAGGCGGTTGGCGCCGTGCACGGAGACGCAGGCCGCCTCGCCGATCGCCATCAGGCCGGGCACCACCGTGTCGGGGTTGCCATCGCGGAGCGTCAGCACCTCGCCGTGATAGTTCGTGGGGATGCCGCCCATGTTGTAGTGCACGGTCGGAAGGACCGGGATCGGCTCCTTGGTGACATCGACACCCGCGAAGATCTTCGCCGATTCCGAGATGCCGGGCAGGCGCTCGTGCAGGATCTTCGGGTCGAGATGGTCGAGGTGCAGGTAGATGTGATCCTTGTTCTTGCCGACGCCCCGGCCGTCTCGGATCTCCATGGTCATGGAGCGCGAGACCACGTCGCGCGAGGCGAGGTCCTTGGCCGACGGCGCGTAGCGCTCCATGAAGCGCTCGCCCTCGGAATTCGTCAGGTAGCCGCCCTCGCCGCGGGAGCCCTCGGTGATCAGGCAGCCCGCGCCGTAGATACCGGTCGGGTGGAATTGCACGAACTCCATGTCCTGCAGCGGCAGGCCGGCGCGCAGCACCATGGCGTTGCCGTCGCCCGTGCAGGTATGGGCGGAAGTCGCCGAGAAGTAGGCACGCCCGTAGCCGCCGGTCGCCAGGATGGTCGTCTGGGCGCGGAAGCGGTGGATCTCGCCGGTCGCCTGATCGAGGGCGATGACGCCGCGGCAGCGGCCATCCTCGTCCATGATCAGGTCGAGTGCGAAGTACTCGATGAAGAAATCGGTCTGGTTCTTCACCGCCTGCCCGTAGAGGGTGTGCAGCATGGCGTGTCCGGTGCGGTCGGCCGCCGCGCAGGTGCGCTGGGCGGTGCCCTTGCCGTAATCGGTGGTCATGCCGCCGAACGGGCGCTGGTAGATCTTACCCTCCTCCGTCCGCGAGAAGGGCACGCCCCAATGCTCCAGCTCGTAGACCGCCGCGGGGGCGTTGCGCACGAGGTACTCGATGGCGTCCTGGTCGCCGAGCCAGTCCGACCCCTTCACGGTGTCGTACATGTGCCAGCGCCAGTCGTCCGGGCCCATATTCCCCAGCGAGGCGGAGATGCCGCCCTGCGCCGCCACCGTGTGCGAGCGCGTCGGGAACACCTTCGTGATGCAGGCGGTGCGCAGACCGGCTTCCGAGCAGCCGACGGTCGCCCGCAGGCCCGCGCCGCCCGCGCCGACGATCACCACGTCGAAGGCGTGATCGTGGATGGTATAGGCAGGCCCGCTGCCGTTTGTGCCGTTGGCGGCCATGTTCGGCTCCTCGAATCTGGTGATGGCGGGGTTCAGGCCGGCTGTCCGAAGCCGATCCGCAGGACCGCGTAGAGGCAGGCGACGGCCACGAGGACCGCGTAGACGTTGTTGGCGAACACAGCGGCGATCTTCGTCGCCTGCGCGTGGACGTAATCCTCGATGACCACCTGCATGCCGAGACGCATGTGGAGGGTCACCGACAGGAGTGCCAGAATGAGGATGATCGAGACGAAAGGATTCGCGACAATATGCACCGCTTCCGCATAGTTGCGGCCGGCCATGTTGGCGATGATGACCACGAAGGCCAGCATCAGCACCGTGTTGGTGACTGCGGTGATCCGCTGGAGCCACCAGTGACCGACGCCGTGGTGGGCGACGCCGAGGCCGCGGACGCGAGCCCGCGGGGTGCGGATCGAGACGCGGGTGTCCTGGCGGATCTGTTCCTGTGCCATCGCGGCCTCCTCAGCGGACCAGAAGGGCGACCGCCCAGATGACGAGAGTGAGCGCGACCGACCCGATCAGGGTCAGGCGGGACATGGCCAGACGCTTCTCCCGATCGAACCCCACGCCGAAATCCCACGCGAAGTGGCGCAGGCCGCCCAGCATGTGGTGCATCAGGATCCACGTGTAGGCGAACAGGATCAGGCGCCCGATCACCGAGCCGAAGAACCCCGCGACGTAAGAATACGCCACCGGTCCGGATGCCAGGGCCAGCAGCCAGATCGCGACGAGGGCAGTCCCGCCGTAGAGCGCCGTGCCGGTGATGCGGTGGAACACCGACATCGCCATGGTCCAGGTCCAGCGATAGATCTGGAGATGCGGCGAAAGCGGCTGTGCCACTGTCGGGCGTGCGGTGGGTGCCATCGGGATGAAGCCTCGCAGCTGCGAAATGGACCGTCTCTAATCTGGTAGCGCTAGTGCCTGTGCGGGCAAGCCGCAATCCGTCATGGTGCGACGCAATGTGCCCGCCCGGGCAACACAAATCGATTTCTGTCACTTCAGCACGCCGAGCAGCCGCCACCACGCGAAGTCGAGGGGGCCGGCCACGACGAGCCCGATCAGGCCGAAGCGCATGGTCAGTCGCGTCGCATCCCGGAGGCGCACGCCGCCGAGCTCGACGGCGAACACGATGGGCGGTGCTTGGTACGGGAAGAAGACCGTCGCGTAACCGATGACCTGCAGCGAGACGACCGCCATCGGTGACAGCCCGCTGGCCTGAGTCATCTCGCCCGCCAACGCGGTGTACAGGGCAGGCGCGCCATTGGCGGTGACGAGCAGCGTCAGCAGCGCGCTGATGCCGACGAGCACGGCGAAGTTCTGCGCCGGCGCGTCCCGTGTCAGCGGCGATACGGTCAGCAGCAGGTGGCCGAGGCGCTCGCCGAGCCCCGTCTCGTTGACGAGCGCCACTAGGCCGAGCAGGGCCGCGATGTAGAAGCAGGTCCGCAGGTTGACCTGCTGAAAGGCCTCGGGCGGCAGCACGCCGATGCGCGGCAGCAGACACACCACCGCCGCCGCCAGACCGACCCAGGCCGGTGCAAGCCCGTGCAGGCTGTCGGTCATCCAGAGTGCGAGCGTGCAGGCGAGGATCGTCGCGAGGCGCCGCTCGGCCTCCGAGATCGGCGGCAGCCGCTTCGGGGCCGGCGCGCCCGCGGCCAGGCGATCCGGGAAGAGCCGCACGATCAGGGCTGTCAGGATCGCGCCCTTGACCACTGCCAAGACCGGAGCGTGCAGGAGGAGGTACGACAGGTAGGAGAAATGCAGGCCGAGCAGACGCTCCGCGGAGCCGGCCATCACGAGATTCGGCACGTTCGCGGGCAGGATCGCCGCCGACAGGATCGGGGTCGCAACGCCCACCGCCAGGACCGCGCCGGTTCGCCCGGGGCGGCCCGGGCTGAGCCCGAAGGTATCGCAGAGCGCCAGCGTCACCGGGATCATCAGGGCTATCCGGCCGAGATTCGACGGCATCACGAAGGCGATGAGGAAACTCAGGGCCACGAGGCCGGCGATGAACTGCGGGTAGGAGCCAGAGAGGCGCAGGGCGAGCGTCCGGGCCATGCGGTCGCCGAGCCCCGTGCGGGTCATGCCCTGTCCAACCACCATCCCGGACAGGACGAGCCAGAAGGCCGAAGCCGAGAAGCCGGAGAAGACCGTGCCGGCGCTGCCGAGTCCGAAGAGCATCGCCAAGCCGAAGAAGGCGAGCGCGGTCACAACCTCGGGGAGCAGTGCGGTCGCCCATAGGCTCATGCACAGGACGAGCAAGCCAGCCGTGGCCGGAACTGTCGCAACGCCACTCACACGATCCTCCGCGGCGGCCCAATCGCCGCGTCATCCTCGCCGGTTTGGAACGGTTCGCAATTCGGCACTTCTTGACGGAGCCTTCGCGACAGACGAAGGCCGGGAGGTGCTTCCGGGAATGGCGCGCCATCGATCGACGGCTGATCCAAGCAAAAAGCCCGGCCGCTGGGCAGCCGGGCTTCCGGGTTGAAGGCGGATCTTCGGACGGCTGGGCTCAGTAGCCGTAGCCGTAATAGCCGCACGAGGCCGGATCGTAGGCACCGTAGCCGTAATCGTAGCTGCAAGAGTCGTAACCGTAACCGCCGAGCCCGTAGCCGACGCCAAGGCCGAGCCCGAGACCCGCGAGGCCGTAGCCGACGCCGCGTGCATAGCCGTGCCCATAGCGGCGGCCGGCGAAACCCCGTCCGGCCAAGCCTCGGGTTCCGACGACACCCGGGTTCCCGATGGCACCGCGCGTCCCCAGTGCGCCGACACGGCCGGGCGTGCCAAATCCGCCGGGCCGCAGGCCGCCGACGCCGGCACCCGTTACCCCGGTGCCGCCGAAACCGGCGCCGCGGACGCCGCCGCCTATCCCGCCCGCACGGGCACCGGCGAATCCGCCGCCGTGGAAGCCGCCCCCGAATCCGCCGCCGTGGAACCCCCCGCCGCCGAAGCCGCGCGCGTCGGCGCCAACCGGATAAAAAGCCACCGCTGCAAGCAGGGCGGTCGAAGTCAATGCCAGACGCTTCATCGGACAATCCAACGTGTCATGTAATCGCTGATTGTCCAACAACGCTGCACTCGCATGTATCCAAGCTAAGGCATCGACCCATGCGTGTCTTTCAGTCGCTGGGATTGATTCCAAGCGTGACTGTTCCGAAGCTTGGCCAGTTCGGGCCGTGCTGGTGGATCACCGGAACGGTGGCTCGTCGAAGCTCCGCAGCTTGCGCGAATGCAGGCCATGCCGGTCGGCGCGCAGGACGTCGAGCGCCGCCAGACCGACCTGCAGATGCTCCGAGACCGCCCGATCGTAGAACGCGTTGGCCGCGCCCGGCAGCTTGATCTCGCCGTGCAGCGGCTTGTCCGACACGCAAAGCAGCGCGCCGTAGGGGACGCGCAGGCGATATCCCTGCGCGGCGATGGTGCCGCTCTCCATGTCCACGGCCACCGCCCGCGACTGGTTGATCCGGCGCCGCTCCTGGCTGAACCGCAACTCCCAATTGCGGTCGTCATAGGTGACGACCGTGCCGGTGCGCAGCCGACGTTTGAGGGCCTCGGCCTGCTCGCCCGTGACGGCGGCGGCTGCGTTCTGGAGCGCGACCTGCACCTCGGCGAGCGCCGGGACCGGGACGTCCGGCGGCACGAGCTCGTCGAGGATCCGGTCGCGGCGGAAGTAGGCGTGCGCCAGGACGTAATCGCCGATCGTCTGCGACTGCCGCAGGCCGCCGCAATGGCCGACCATCAGCCAGCAATCCGGCCGCAGCACCGCGAGGTGATCGGTGATCGTCTTCGCGTTCGAGGGGCCGACGCCGATATTGACCAGGGTCGTGCCCTGATGCGTGCCGTCGGCGCCCCGCGCGACGAGGTGGTAGGCCGGCATCTGGTGCCGGTGCCAGGGCGAGGCCGCGATCACCGCCGCCGGGTCGGCCTGCGCGGCCTCGGCGCGGGATACGGACACGCCCCCCGGCAGAACCAGACGTTCGAAGCCCTCCGCCCCCGAGGCCAGCCGCTCCAGGCCGTGCCGGACGAACTGATCGACGTAGCGGTGATAGTTGGTCAGCAGGATCCAGGGCTGGACCTCGCGCCAGTCGCATCCGGTGTAGTGGACGAGCCGCCGCAGCGAGTAATCGACCCGCACCGCGTCGAACAGCGCCAGCGGCAGCGGCTCGCCCGCCGCGGGCTCGAAGGTGCCGTCCGCGATCTCGTCGCCGACGAGCGACAGGAGCGGCACCGGGAAGTAGGTGGCGAGGTCCGCGCCGTCCACGGCGCGCCCGCGTGTGTCGAGACCCGCCTCCAGCACGTAGGGATACGGGATCTCCTGCGCGCTCAAGCCCACTTCGAGGGTGATTCCGTAATCGGCGATCAGCGGCTCCAATTGGCGGGTCAGGTAGTGGCGGAAGAAGGCGGGGTGCGTGACCGTGGTCGCGTAGGTGCCGGCCGCCTGGAGCTTCGCGGTGGCGCGCCGCACCCGGGGCAGCGGTCCGTCCGGGCGGTAGCTGATCCGCAGTTCGGGATAGCGGAAGGCGAGGCGCTCGGTGGCGTCCGGAGGCGGGCCGCCGGCGAGGTAGCGCTCGAGGGCCTCCCGCAGCGCGCCGACCGCGCCGTCGTAGAGCTCGACCAGGCGGTCGATCGCAGTTCCGGCATCCGCCATCGCCTGCATCGGCCGCAATTCCCGCTCGATCATGTCGCCTCCGGTCCAGGGGCCGGCTCTACACCGCCGGAGACGGGCGCGCGAGATCCGGGCTTGCCGGCGGCGGGGGCTTGGCCGAGAAGCCCCCGAGGCAGAGCGCAGTCGCAAGCGAGGTCGGATGAGCGCGGAGGAGTTCGGGGTCCGTCCTGGCGAAGAGCGGGCGAGCCTGCCCGCGACGTTCGATGCGGGTCTGCATTTCATCGGCCGGCTGCGCACGCCCTGGCAGACGCGCGCCGATTGCCCGAAGAACGGGTTGCAGACCGACGCAATCTGCACCGTGGAGGTCGACGCGCCCTATGTCCCGGGCCTGCGCACCATCACGGGCTGCACGCACCTGATCCTGCTCTACTGGATGGATCGGGCGACCCGAGGCCTCGTGGTCCAGCAGCCGCGACACGCGGACGGGCCGCGCGGCACCTTCTCGCTGCGCTCGCCGGCCCGGCCCAATCCGATCGCGCTCTCGGTGGTCGAGCTGATCGGCCGCCACGATGGCCTGCTGCGCGTCCGCGGCCTCGACTGCATCGACGGCACGCCGCTCCTCGACATCAAGCCCTACTATGCCTCCACGGATTCTCGACCGGATGCGCAGGTCGACCGTGCCGGCGCCGCGCCGTGAGGCGTCTGGCCGTCCTGATCGTCGGCGGAATCGGGCTGCTCGCCATCGGCGGGCTTGCGGGCTGGCGGCTGCACAAACCGGCCGCCGATGCACGCGCCTACGCGGTCATGCGGATCATCGCCGTTCAGGTCAGCCTCGACGAGGCGCCCGCGGACTACGTGTTCTACGGCGGTGACTCGCAGGTCGAGCTGCACCCCGGCGGACAGGAGGTCTGCGGGTTGCCGCTGGTCAATGGCGGCGTCAGCGGCTCGACGGCGGCGGCCTACGCGGATCACCTGGCCCAGCTGAGCTTCAAGGCCCATCCCCGGGTCGCCGCGCTGACGATCGGGACGAACGACATCCTGATGAAGAACAAACCGCGCTCCGCCGAGCCGGCCGCGCGGTTCGAGGCTGCCGCGGAGATCATCGTGCGGCGCCTGCAGGGCCTCGCGCCACGGGTGGTGGTCACCGCCCTCCCCCCGGTCGGCCACGAACTCGGGTCGCTCGTCGATGCCGCGGCGGTCGCGGATTACTCGCAGCGGTTGCGTAATCTATGCGGGCGGATGGGCTGCGCCTTCGCGGATCCGTTCGCGGATCTGCGCGACGGCGACACTGGTTTTGCCAAGCCCGGCGCTCTGCGCGACGGGCTGCACCTCGCCGCCTACCGACCCGCCCTGAAGGCGCTGGCGCCGGTCCTGTGCGGACCGTGACGCCTTATTCCCACTCGATCGTCCCGGGCGGCTTCGAGGTGATGTCGTAGGTCACCCGGTTGATCCCCTTCACCTCGTTGATGATCCGGGTCGCGACCCGGCCGAGGAACGCCATGTCGAACGGGTAGAAATCGGCCGTCATGCCGTCGACCGAAGTCACGGCGCGCAGCGCGCAGACATGGTCGTAGGTGCGGCCGTCGCCCATCACACCGACCGTCTTGACCGGCAGGATCACCGCGAAGGCCTGCCAGATCGTGTCGTAGAGGCCCGCCTGCCGGATCTCGTCGAGGTAGATCGCGTCGGCCTTGCGCAGGGCCTCCAGCTTTTCGGTCGTGATCGGACCGGGGCAGCGGATCGCCAGCCCCGGGCCCGGGAACGGGTGGCGTCCGACGAAGGCCTCGGGCAGGCCGAGGTCCTTGCCGAGCACGCGGACCTCGTCCTTGAACAGCTCGCGCAGCGGCTCCACGAGCTTCATGTCCATGCGCTCGGGCAGGCCGCCGACGTTGTGGTGGCTCTTGATCGTCACCGAGGGGCCGCCAGTGAACGACACGCTCTCGATCACGTCCGGGTAGAGCGTGCCCTGCGCCAGGAACTTGGCGCCGCCGATCTTCTTCGATTCGGCCTCGAATACGTCGATGAACAGGCGGCCGATCGTCTTGCGCTTCACCTCCGGGTCGGAGACGCCTTCGAGCGCCGCCAAAAACATCCCGGATGCCTCCACGTGGACCAGCGGGATGTTGTAGTGATCGCGGAACAGGGCCACCACCTGCTCGGCCTCGCCCAGGCGCAGGAGGCCGTGGTCGACGAACACGCAGCTGAGCTGGTCGCCGATCGCCTCGTGGATCAGCACGGCGGCCACCGCGGAATCGACGCCGCCCGACAGGCCGCAGATCACCTTCTCCGAGCCGACCTGCGCGCGGATCCTGGCGATGGCCTCCTCCCGGTAGGCCCCCATGGTCCAGTCGCCCGAGCAGCCCGCGATGTCGCGCACGAAGTTGCGGATGAGCAGGGCGCCGTGGGGCGTGTGCGCCACCTCGGGATGGAACTGCACCGCGTAGTAGTTGCGCGCCTCGTCGGCCACGGCCGCGAAGGGGGCGTTCTTCGAGATCGCCACGGTGGTGAAGCCGTCCGGCAGCTTGGTGACGCGGTCGCCGTGGCTCATCCAGACCGGGTATCTCTCACCCGTGTGCCAGACGCCGTTGAACAGCGGGCAATCGGCCAGGATCTCGACCTCGGCCCGGCCGAACTCCGCGTGGTGCCCGCCCTCGACCGCGCCGCCGAGCTGGGCCGCCATGGTCTGCTGGCCGTAGCAGATGCCGAAGATCGGGACGCCCGAGTCGAACACCGATTGCGGCGCCCGGGGCGAGGCCTCGATGGTGACCGATTCGGGGCCGCCGGAGAGGATCACCCCCTTCGGCTTGTGCGCGCGAAACGCGGCCTCGGCCTTCGTGAAGGGCACGATCTCGCAGTAGACGCCCTCCTCCCGCACCCGGCGGGCGATGAGCTGCGTCACCTGAGAGCCGAAATCGACGATCAGGATCTTGTCGTGGTCGGTGTTCATCGCGGGCGATTATCCGAAGCGCGGGGCGCGCGCAACGCGCATCCCGGCCGCGGCCTGGGGATCGCCGCGCGCGGCGCGCCGGACGGCACGCCCGCTTGCGCCGGCCGATACCGGTCGATGCGATCGGCTGCGGCGTCTTCGCGAGCGGCGCGAAGCGATCCAGGGCAGCGCCGCGCTCGCGAAGATTGCGCTGGCCCGGACCGCTGCGCCGCGAGCGTCATGACGAGCGCGATAGCGCGGCTTCGCCGTGCTCGAACCGCCTGGGGCCGCCCCCCGCGACACGCGCACGATCCTCCCCACCCGCCAAACGGCGCCGGGGGCATGGCCCAAGAGACGACCACCAGGGACGCGGGACTCCGCGAGCAACCCAGGTGTCTGCCGAGTGACGCGCGGGATCCGATCCCCGCGGCAGGGGCCGAGGATGGTCCCCGGCCCCTGACGTCTGTCTCGTCGCGGTAGCTTTCGGTGCTCCCGATCCTGCGACATCCCGGAAGACGGTCTCGGACGAGGCACCGGGACCGAAACGCTCGGGCGGATCCCCGTCAGTCGAAGTTGCGCACCTTGGCCGAGCCGCCGAGGCTGATCGCGGGCTTCGCGGCCGCACCGGCGAGGCTGACCTTCTTCTGGCCGGGCGGGGTCTTGGCGCGGAGCTGCGGCGCAGCCTCCGGCGCCGGCCGGGTCGGCTTCAGGTGCGCCTGCCCGTGGATCACCGAGCCGATCTCGCCCGCGACCTTGACCAGATCGTCGCGCTCGCAGGACCGGGCGACCTTGAGGCCGAGCTTGTGCATGTGGCTCTTGCCGTAGAGGTAGGTGGCGAGCTGGGCGCGCTTCAGCGGCGGGATCTCCTCCAGGATCAGCGGCAGGTCGAACTCGTCAGCGCGGTACACGGAGCCCAGGACTTCGAGGCTCACCGGGCAATCGACTTCGGGCTCGGCGCCGCTGGTCGGATGCGCTTGCGTCATGGGTGCTTCTCGGAGGCTGGTGGATCGGGGTCGTCGGATGCAACGGCGCCGGGGTCGGTTTCAACCCCTATCCGGACCGTAAGGTCCGCCACCCTATCCGGCGCATGCATGGGTGGCGCGGCCGGCGCCGGCTCGACCGCCGGCGTCCAGGCACCGAGGCATCCGGTACAGACGGATTCGATGACCGCCCAAGCATGGGCTTGGCGGCGCGCCCACAGCGCCTCCCGGGCGACGCGTGCGGCCTCGGCGTCCGAGATGGGCCGGATGCGGAGGAACAGCGGCTCTTGGGCGGTCGCCGCCGAGGGCGTCAGGGCGAACGGGATCAAGACGGCCAGAATGCGGCAGTCGAGACCGCGCGATCGTCCCGGTACAGGCAGCGCAAATCTCGACACGCATCCCTCCCCAGCCGGACCGGGTTCGATCCGTCGCGCGGTCCGGTAAACCAAAGCTTAACATGGCGGCCCGACCGGCGGGGCGGCTGCGATCGCTGCGCGGCCGGACCATCGACCGGCGGCCTCGGCAGGAAACGGGCCGGACCGAACGCAGGATCAGCCCGAGTGTTGGATGGTCGATTCGTTCCTCGTCGCGATCACGATCCAGCGTCCGGCCGTCCCGGTTCGGAATCGGATGAAGCGCCGGGGCGCGCGCGATCCGGCCCCTACGCGGACGGGGCTGCCCGGCTGAGGGGCGTCGACGGTGCGGTCGCTTCGGCATCCTCCGATCCCTCCGCATTCCTGCGCTTGTCCTGAGCGTGCCCGAGCCAAAGGCTGTTCAGGAGCCAGGCGGCAGAGAGCGGGATCGCGGCCCCGGCGATCCCGGTGCTGCCCAGGCCCAGTCCCTCGATGCCGGTGAAGGACCACGCACCAACCTGGTCGCCCAGGCGATACACCACCGTGTCGATGAAGCTCTTGGCCTTGTAGCGGTCCTCCCGCGGGACGACCGTGAACAGCACCTCCCGGATCGGCCGGGCGATGGCGAAATTGCCAGCCCGGCGCAGGACCTGGAAGGCCACGATCACGCCGATCGTCGGCCAAATCGCCAGCGCCGCGAAGCCGAGGATGCTGAAGGCCGGCAGGATCGCGAGCGTCAGCGCGACGCCCAGCCGGTTGACGAGCCGGCCGGTGAGGAAGAGCTGAACCCCGAGCGTGAGCATGTTCACCGCGAGATCGACGCTGGCGAAGAAGGCGGTCTGCGCGCCGCGATCCGGGAAGCTGCGCTTGGCGATGCCGGCCTGCTCGAAATACAGGAAGGTCGAGGTCACCGAGAACAGCAGCAGGAACAGCGAGATGTTGAGCAGGTAGGGGGACGCGAAGGTCCGGGTCACGCCGGCCAGGACACTGCCGCCGATCGTCCGATCCGGATCGCCCGTCTGGGCGGTGCCGCTGCCCGGCACCTCGTGCAGCCGGGTCGACAGGGCCGCCAGACCGCGCATGCAGAAGACGGCGACTTCGAGGAGCACCACCGCGCAGAGCATCAGGCCCCAGGTCGGGACGTTCTTGGCCAGGATCGCCGTGGTCGCCGAGCCCGCGATGGCGCCGAGCGTCGCGCCGGCTGCGATGAAGCCGAACAGGCGCCGGCCCTGCGCATTGGAAAACACGTCGACGATCGTCGCCCAGAAGATCGAGACGACGAAGAGATTGAAGATCGACAGCCAGACGAAGAAGACCCGCCCGATCCAGATGGTCCAGTCCGCCGGTGCGAGATAGAGCGTCAGCGCGAAGACGAGGATGTTGGCCGCGAAGAACCGGTAGGTGATCGGCACGAACCGCGCCCGCGGCATCCGCTTCACCAGGTAGGCGAAGGGCAGGTTCAGGCTCAGCATGCCGAGCAGGGTCGCGGTGAACAGCCAGGGCAGGTTCTCGATGCCGCCGGCCACGCCCATCTGGTCGCGGATCGGGCGCAGGACGTAGTAGGCGGCCAGGATCGAGAAGATGTAGGCCCAGGCCCAGGCGAGCGCCCGGCCCTCGCCGGGCTGGATGTCGATCAGTCGCGCGAGCGGGCCGCGGGGCGGGACGGGATCAGGCATGGGGGTGCCCCGCCGGGACCATTCCGCCGCGTGGCCGGCGGCTCACTTGGCGAGTCCGAGCTTCTCCCGCAATTCCGGCGCGGTGACGTCGTGGCCGAAGCCCGGCGAGCCCATCGCGAACGTGTCGGCCGCCTTGAGCGGCCCGACCACCACCGGATCGAAGCCCGCGTCGCGGACGAGCCCCTCGGCAACCTTCAGGGCCTCCGGATCGTCCCCGGCGATCGGGATCGCCATGCGGCCGCCCGAGCGATCCTTGCCGCCATCGGCGCCCTCCTTGGCGAAGACCTTGTAGTTCGCCGCATTGAAGGCCCGCACCAGTTTCGCGCCCGGGAAATACTTGGCCGAGGTCGCGCCGATGCCGTTCGCCTGAACCTCGTCGTAGAGCGCGCCGTCCCGCTTCTGCGTGGCGTTGCCGGCGTCGAGCACGATCTTGCCCTTGAGGGCCGGGCCGATCTCCTTCGCGAGGTCCGGATAGGCCTTGTAGGGCACGGCGATGAAGACGGCATCGCCGAATTTGATCGCCTCCTCCGGGGTGCCGGCCTTGGCCTTGGGACCGAGTTCCGAGACCATGGAGGCCAGAGTCTCCGGGTGACGCGAGGCGAACATCACCTCATGGCCGTCCTTGACCCAGAGGCCCCCGATGGTGCCTCCAATATTGCCGGCGCCGATCACGCCGATCCGGATCTTTCCGGCTCCGTCCTGCGCGAGGGCCGGGATCGCAACCGACAGGGAGAGCGCGGTCGCCAAGGCGAGCGCCGCGCGGCGCGTGAAATTATCAGACCGCATCGATGAAGGTCTCCATCTGCTTGCGCTGCGCCGCATCCGGGAGCTTCCCGCGGGCGGCGCCGAGGTTGTCCTCGACATAGGCGGCCTTCGCCATGCCGGGAATCGGGCAGGTCACGGCCGGGTTGCCGAGCACGTACTTGAGGAAGAACTGCGGCCAGCTCGCGCAGCCGACATCCTTGGCCACGGACGGCAGTTCCTTGCCCTGCACCGCCTTGAACAGGCGGTCGCGGCCGAAGGGCACGTTGGTCATCACCGCCATGCCGCGGTCGGCCGCCAGCGGGATCACCCGCTCGGCGGCGGCCCGGTTGTCGATGGCGTAGTTCACTTGGATGAAGTCGAGGGTCTCGCGCTTCATCACGGCTTCGAGGGCCTCGAGCTGATTGTCGCGCCAGACCGTCACGCCGAGGTAGCGGATCCGCTTCGCGGCCTTCAGATCACGCAGAATCGCGAGGTTCTCGGCGACGTCGATCAGGTTGTGGACCGCCACGAGATCGAGCGTATCGACCCTCATCCGCTTCAGCGACCGCTCGAACTCCGCGCGGGTCTCGTCGCGGCCGGACGTATCGACCTTGCTGGCCAAGAAGACTTTCGACCGCAATCCGGTCTCCGCCAAGATGACGCCCAGCACGTCCTCGGCGGTGCCGTAGCTCGGGGCTGTGTCGATCACCGTTCCGCCGAGGGACACGAAGGTCTGCACCGCATCCCTGAGCGGTGCGATCTTGTCGGCGGTCGGTTCGACTTCGTAGCGGCGGGACGTGCCGATCCCGATCGCCGGCAGCATCTCGCCACTGGACGGAATCGCCCGGCGGATCAGCGGATCGGCCGCAAAGGCGACGCGAGACGCGAGCGGCGCCAGGGCTGCGGCGGCGATGACGGCGCGGCGGGATACGGGCATGACCGATCTCCGAGGAAGCCAGGACGCACGATCGACATAGGGCGCCGGCGGGCAAAAGTGTATTCGTTATTCTCACGGCTGCGCGAGCCCGGCTCCTCGAAGCGCGCGGCCGCTAATCCTCCTCGGGCGGATCCTCGAACTCGGCGCCCTCGGTATCGGGCGCGATCCGGAACCGGTATTCGTCGATGGCCAGGAAGGCGCGATGGGCTGTCTGCGGATCGATGCCGTCACGCACGACGAGGGTCTGGAAATCGATGAATAGGCGGGCGATGCGGGCCTCGTCGGACAATGCCGCCAGCGCGGACGAGCTGGCGCCGGCGCGCATCATGTAGCGCTTGGCCACCCCCTCCGCGTCGGGGGCGGGCAGCACGACCACCTGCCCGGCGGTTTCGGGTTTCAATGCGGCCCAGCGGACGGGCGTCCAGGCGATGATGGCCTCAATCTGCTTCATCGGGAACTCCGGCAGGGGATGTCTCCGCCTACCGGGGCTGCGGACGCGCGTCGAGGTGGCGGTTCCGGTCGATCAGTGCGCGTGCATCACCTGACCGCGGATCTCGCCCTTCGGGTTCGCCGCCGTGTGCAGGTTGAAATAGACGCGGCCGGCTTCGAGATCCGCGGCCTTGGTATCGTCGAGCGTCGCCTCGCCCGTGAAGGGGCTGGCCGAGGCGGTCACCGGCACCAGCACGCCGGCATTCTCCCCCGGCTTGGCCGGGCCGTGGAAATGGGCCGCCGTCACGGGGCCGGTGAGATTGCTGTAGCTGCCTTTCCAGCTCAGGCGCTTGGTGGCCGGATCGAACGTCGCGGTGACCTCGCCGGTCCCCTTGGATTGCGTGGCCGGTACCTCGCTGGCCGCGTCCAGGGCCGCCCGATAGGTGGCACCCTCCCCGGCGGCAATGGCGGCGGGCGTTCCCATCAGGGCAAGCAGAAGGGCAAGACGTGTGCAGGCGTGGCGTGTCATCGAACGCTCCGGGCAGGTCGGCGGCTGCGTGAGCCGAACCCGCACCATAGGGCCGCGCGCCGATCGGCACAGGGGCTGGCGGCGCGCCGCGTGCGCTGCTTCGTGACGGCGGCCCGTTTTGGTCTCACGCCCGCCCGACGATGCTGGCCTCTGCAAAGCCGCGCGATTTGCCCGCGCGAAGCCGTTGACACCGTGCGGCGGCTCTCCCTATACCGCCAGCGCCGACTGTCCGCAGGACGGTTTCGGCGTGGGGCGGGGTAGCTCAGTTGGTTAGAGCAGAGGAATCATAATCCTTGTGTCGGGGGTTCAAATCCCTCCCTCGCTACCAACGTATCTCATAGACCAGCCCCAGCGGATTCCGCGAAGTTCAGCTCATTCTGCGCCCGACGGGCATATGGATCGCGAACGGAACGGTTGATCGATGGATCTCAGTTCCCCCTGACATCGGCCTATCGATGCTGTCGGCCCTGGACGGGAAGCAGACGGGTTCCCGCCCGCTGCGCGAGCGACACACGCGCCAAGGGCATCGGGATCACCGCGACCGGCCCTGAGGCGTTCGGGGGTGCCATGCTCCGCGTGATCGAAGTCCAGCGCCGCATCTTCGGCGACGAGGGCAATCCTGGCGGTATTCGGCCCGCGAGAACGCGGGAATTGGCCATCGGAGAGATCTCCAGCATCACATCCGTCCGGCGACGCGCCCAGGTCGCCGCCACCGCGATCATCATCCGGGATGGTTCGAGTTCAACAGGGGTGGCACCGCGCGACCGAAGCGCCCTTGCGGCTATCGGGGCCCGCGATCACCAGATGGTCGATACGACGCCGTGATCGGCGTTCCCTGGGAGATCTACTCTCTCGGTGGAGCGCCCGACGGTTTCCGCTCGCGCACGACCTGTCGCGCCGTGGGCGCGAGAAGATTCTGACGATCCCGGGCCCGAGGTTTTCCACCCGAAACCTGACTCGCGGGAGTCCGGCAAACCGGCGGCGGAAACACCCTGACCGGTCGAACGCGACCTCTCTGCCGCCGAAGTGAATGTCGAACGATCGCCCGTCACGGCCGACCGGCCGCGGCCAAGCAGGCGCGATCGACGATCTCGATGGCACCTCGGCGAAGTTCGACGAGGCCCGACTCGGCCCATTGCGCCAGGATGCGGCTCACGACTTCGCGCACACTGCCGAGATCGTCAGCGAGCGTCTGATGGGTCACCGCTGCGATGCCCCGCGGATCGGCCTCGGCGAGAAGGCGTTGGGCGAGACGTTGCTTCAAGGGGGCGAACGCAACCGCGTCGATCAGCGTGAAGAGGCCCGTCATCAATCGCGTATAATCGTCCATGACGAAGCTGCGGAAGGCGGCGCTGTCGCCCATCAGGTGCTGGAACGTGCTCGCCGGCAGGGCCGCCAGCTCGGTCCGCTGCTCGGCCACGCTCCGTGCCGGGAACGTGCCGCCGGACAGGAGACACTGCGTGGTCAGCGCGCAGGTGCCGCCCGGGCCCACCTTGTAGATCAGGACCTCGCGCCCACCCTCCGACATGCGGAAGATGCGCGTCCGACCCTCCAGGCACATCAGGTAGTTGGCGCACGCCCCATTCAGTTCGTAGGCGATGGCCCCCGCGTCCAGAACCGGAAAATGAACGGTTCCCCGGGCGATCTGAAGATGAGCCGGATCGAGAGCTTGGAGGAGCGGAAACCGGTCGATCCAGCGCTCGACCTTCTGAGCGTCCGTCATGTCTCGCTTTGTCCTCCGGGCGCGATGACGGGCTGATCGTCCGGCTCGCGTTGCGTTTTTCTCCCGCCCCGCCGGACTTATGTGACCCGGGGTCACCGATCGCGTGAGGTGGCTCGACATAGCATCGCGGACCAGGGAACACGATACGGGCATCCGCCGCGTGCGGCGCCCCGGGGCGCGAACCGACGGGCCGCCTCGCCCTCATTGTGCTTTGCGTTGTCCTCACGGCCGGCCCCGCCATGGCCGAGCAGGATTTGCGGCTCGGGGCCGACATGTCCTCGCCCGCCATGACGAAGGCCGAGATGAGCCGCGCCGACGTCGAGGCGATGATCGCGGCCGCGAACGGCAGGCCCATCGACCTGCACGATGAGGCGCTGTCCGGCCTCGATCTCTCAGGGCTGAACCTCCGGGGTGCCAACCTGCGGACGGCCCGCCTGAACACCGCCAACCTGCGCGGTACGGACCTCGGCGGGGCGAATCTTGAACAGGCGTGGTTCCTGAAGGCCGACCTGTCCGGTGCGGATCTGACGGGTTCCGCCGTGGCGGGGGCGGATTTCAGGAACGTCGATGTCAGCGGCGTCCGGCCCATCGACCTCAAGGGTCAGGCCGAGGTCCGCAACTGGGCCGAGCGGATGAATGCCGACCGTCCCGTCACCCAGGCATCCAACTGAGCCGCTCAGTCCCGCGGACTTGTCGTCGCCAAGAACGCGATCCGCGACCACCCTGCCGCCGCATGCCGAGATGGACGATGCGAGGCGCGATGAAGCCGCTGCCGCATAGGGCGGGCCTGTCTGCTCGACCGATTGCCAGGGTGAACGACACAAGACAGGGACGCCTCGGAGCGGTTCTTTCACGCAAACCCCTCATCCTGAGACGCCGGAGCGCAGCGCAGGCCTCGCGGGAGTCCTCCAGAGGCCCGCTGCCGCGGGCACATCAGCGGTCTTGGGCGTCGCGCAGAACGACCTGGACCTGCCCGGCCGCGACGGCGAGATCAACCGCTCGCGCGACCGCGTCCGGTTCGGTCCGCGCCAGAGCGCCGCGTCTGTCGGCGGTGCGATGCTCGACCGCTTGCAGCAATGCGCGGGCCGGCTCGGCCTCAATGCAACGCAGCGTAGGTGCGAGATCGAGACATGCGCTCCGCAGGAGGCTGAACGCAAAGCGTGTCGCGGCGTCATCCGCGCTCGGTGCCAAGTTGGTCGTGGCGTGCTCCGTGATGAACACGCTCCCCATTGCGATGATCCCCGATCCGTTTCCGTAAGACTCACAGAACTTCAAATCTATAATCGGAAACAGCGACGTCTGCCTCACAAAAGCAGTCCATGATCCAGCCGATGACAGTCGGCCCCGGCGGTGGTGACTGCGAGCGCGGCGAGGCCGGTGTCGTGCGGGACGGAGCCGAGCGGTCCGGCCCTCGGCATGACGATGCCGCACGGCCGCATGCAATTTTTCTGACTTCGCGCCGAAGAGTTTTTCAGAAGCAACCGGGTGCGATAAGAGATTACCATGATGTCGGAGACAAGCGGCCTGTCGCGACGCCGCATTTATTGACGCGCTGCAATATAAAGACGGTCAAGAACTCGGTTCATCCGCGGCCCGGAGGCATCCGCCTCGGGCAGGATCGATGGGCAACGACGGGAAAAGGCGGTCCGTGACGCGCGCGGTCGTGCGGCCGGAAACCTGGGAGGATCACGGGCTCCATGAGGAAGAACAAGGTCATCTCGGCCCAGGAGGCGATCGCGCTGATCCGCGAGAACGACGTCCTCACCACCACGGGGTTCGTCCAGAGCTGCATTCCGGAATCGCTGCACGCGGCGCTGGAGAAGCGCTTCGTCGAGACCGGCTCGCCGCGGGGTTTGACCCTGATCATGACGGCGGGAGCGGGCGACAGCAAAGGTCTCGGCACCGGGCGCCTGCACCACGATGGCCTGCTGTCGCGGGTCATCGCGGCCAATTTCGGCCGCATGCCGAAAGTGGCGAAGGCCGCGCAGGACAATCTGATCCGCGGCTACAACATGCCGCAGGGGGTGATCTCGCAGCTCTACCGCGCCTGCGCGGCCGGCCAGCCCGGCCTGTTCTCGAAGGTGGGCCTCAAGACCTATGTCGACCCGCGCCACGGCGGCGCCAAGGTCAACGAATTGACCACCGAGGACATCGTCAAGCTGGTCGAGGTCGATGGCGAGGAGTGGCTGTTCTACACCGCCACCAAGATCGACGTGGCCTTCATCCGCGCCACCTCGGCGGACCCGTCCGGCAACCTCTCCTACGAGAAGGAGGCGCTCACCCTCGATTGCCTCGCCCAGGCCATGGCGGCGCGCAACAACGGCGGCATCGTCATCGCCCAGGTCGAGCGCATCGTCGATGACGGCTACCTGCTGCCCAAGGACGTGCGGGTGCCCGGCATTCTGGTCGACTGCGTGGTGGTGGCCGAGCCCGAGATGCACCGGATGAATTACGGCGTGATGCACGACGCGGCGCTCGCCGGGGAGATCCGCGTGCCGGTCACCGGCATCAAGCGGATGGCGCTGAACGAGCGCAAGATCATCGCCCGCCGCGCCGCCTTCGAGCTGCCGCCGAACGGCGTGGTGAATCTCGGCGTCGGCGCGCCGGAGGGCATCGCGTCGGTGGCCAACGAGGAGAAGATCACCCCCTACATCACCCTCACCACCGAGGCCGGGGCGGTGGGCGGCGTGCTGGCCTCCGGCTCGAGCTTCGGCGCGGCCACCAATGCCGACTGCATCATCGATCAGAACCAGATGTTCGACTTCTACGACGGCGGCGGCCTCGACATGACCTGCCTCGGCATGGCCGAGTGCGACGCCGCCGGCAACGTCAACACCTCGCGGTTCGGCGGCAAGCTGAACGGCTGCGGCGGCTTCATCAACATCTCGCAGAACGCCCGGACGGTCGTGTTCGCCGGCACCTTCACGGCCGGCGGGCTGGAGATCGCCGTCAATGACGGGCAGGTTCGGATCGTCAGCGAGGGCAAGGCGCGAAAGTTCGTCGCCAACGTCCAGCAGAACACCTTCTCGGGGCCCTACGCCGTCGAGCGCTCGCAGCCGGTCCTCTACGTCACCGAGCGTTGCGTCTTCCAATTGACGCCCGGGGGCCTGGAACTGATCGAGGTGGCACCGGGGATCGACATCGAGCGGGACATCCTCGCCCACATGGATTTCGCGCCCGTGGTGCGGAATCCCGTGCCGATGGATCCACGCATCTTCCGCGACGAGCCGATGGAGCTGATGTCGGATCTGCTCAACCTCGATCTGAAGTCCCGCGTCAGCTACGACGCCGAGCGCAATATTCTCTTCATCAACCTGGAGGGCTGGTACTGCCGGGTGAAGGGCGACATGGACGAGCTGCGCATGACCATCGTCGAGGCTTGCCGCCGGGCCGGCCAGCGGGTCAACGCCGTTATCAACCACGACGGCTTCCGGCTGAACGAGAACCTCGTCGACGATTACGCCGGGGTGCTCCAGTATCTCCAGGCGAATTACTACGCCACCACGACGCGCTACGCGACCAGCGCCTTCCTGCGCCTGAAGATGGAGGAGGCGCTGACGAAGCGCGGGGTCGCGCCCCACGTGTTCGAGCGCAAGGAGGAGGCCCAGGCGTTCCTGAGCAGCACCGAGGACAAGAAGGCGCGCAAGCGGATCTCCCCGGCCGTGGCGTCGGCGGCATGACGACGGCAGCGGATTTGCACGCTTCCGCCGCGGCGGCGTTCTGATACACGCGCCGGACCAACCCCGTCACGGGCATCGCCGGGAGCCGCGAAGCTGCGCCAGTCCGATCACCGCATCGCGCCGCGGCCTGAGCACGTCGCGGCCCTCGCGCATGCCGCGCTGATCGACGAGCTGGAGACCTTTCCGAAGCCCGGCCTCGTCAGCCCGGTCGATTCGGGCAGTCACGACGACATGGATGCCGACACCCTCCGTCGCAGCGCGGCGGCGCTCCGACCGTTCTTCGCGGAACTCGTCGAGGCTGGCGCGCACGGCGTCGCGATGGCGGACCTCCGCGCGATCGGGATCCGGGCCGAGGTCGCCATGATGAGCGCGACCGGCGGGATCAACGCGCATCGCGGTGCCATCTTCTCGCTGGGCCTGATCTGCGCGGCGGCGGGCGCGATCGGCGGGTCGGCCGTCCCCGCGGAGTCCTACGCGGAGGCGGTGGGACGGCGCTGGGGTGCGGAGATCGCGCGTGTGCCGGTCTCTCCCTTGAGCCACGGGGGCCGGGCGATCCGGCGTTACGGCGTCGGCGGTGCCAGCGCCCAGGCGGCGGCGGGCTTTCCCACGCTCCGCGCGGTCGGCTTGCCGGCCCTCCGCCTCGGGCGCGCGCAGGCGCCCGACGACCCGGAAGCCGCGCGCGTCGCGTGCTTCTTCGCCCTGCTCGCCGTAGTCGACGATACGAACCTCCTCCATCGCGGTGGCGCAGATGGGCTGACGGCGGCGCGGGCGCAGGCGGCGGCGTTCCGGGAGGCCGGCGGCATCACCGAGCCGGGCTGGCGTGACCGGGGCGCCGCGGTGCATCGCGCCTTCGTGGCCGCGCGGCTTAGCCCCGGCGGATGCGCCGATCTTCTTGCCGCGACCCTCCTGCTCGATGCGCTCGGCGCGACGCAGCATTGTTGAGACGGCGTGCCGCTTGCCGCTTCGGTCGCATTCCACCGGCGCCTGGCGATACCCAGATCGGTGTTCCCGCCCTCCCCACGCCGGCCTCCCCGTGACCGTCATCCGGATCGCGCTTCTGGCGCTCGCAGCCCTCTTCGTCGTCCCCGTCGCGATCTCTGCCACGCTGTACTGGCTGCGAGCCAGCGGAGATTGGCGGCTGGCCGACCGCTCCAGCGCGGGGCTGCTCCCGCCCGCCGAGACTGAGCCGCGGGCGATCGTGCGGATCTTCTCCGCGCGCACGGTGAGCTGGCGCGGGATCGTCGCGACGCACAGTTGGATCGTCATCAAGGGACAGGGCGCGCGCGCCTATCGGCGCTTCGACTATACCGCCTGGGGGCAGCCGATCTGGATCGACCGCTTCGTGCCGGATGGGCGGTGGTTCGGAAATCCACCCGAGACCGTCTTCGCGGCGGATGGCCCGACGGCCGAGGCCATGCTGCCCCGGATCCGAAAGGCCGTGGCCGAATACCGTTATGCCCGTCCCGGCGACTACGTGGTCTGGCCCGGGCCGAACTCCAACACCTTCGTAGCCGCCGTCATGGCGGCGGTGCCGGAGATCCGCGCCGGCCTGCCGACCACTGCGATCGGCAAGGATTTCCCCTACGATGGTCGCTGGCTCGGCTGGACGCCCTCCGGAACGGGCATCCGGGTCAATCTCGGCGGCTATGCCGGGTTGACGATCGGCTGGGTCGAGGGAATCGAGCTGAACCTGCTCGGCGGCGTTGCCGGGATCGACCTGCGGCGGCCTGGAATCAAGTTGCCGGCCCTGGGCCGCGTCGGCGTTTAGGCCGGCTTCGGTGCCGCCCGGTCGATCCTCGGGAGTGCCGGCAGCTTGAGCGCGGCGCTCGCGGCGGCCCATTGCTGCGCGAGGCCATCCGGCCTCCCGGATCGTGTCCGGGGGAGCTTCGCGCCACCCCCGGGCACGTCCGCGCCAGCCTGCGAGAGCTCGGCTCAGCCGCCGTTACGGGCGATGCGGGTGCGCCCGCCATCCGCCACCGCGGGCAGGGGATCCTGCGTGCCGGTGACCACGACGAGGCGCTGGACCTCGCCTCGGAGATAGGCCTGCAGGAACCGATCATAGTCGCGGAACGAGACGCAGCCGTTCGAATCGCCGCGCGGTCCCAGCATGAACGTGTGGGCCAGCAGTCCGACGCGACCGTAGACGGCCTCGCTGCCACCCACGGGCGTCAGGCGGATGGCCCGCACGCCGTGGAACAATTGCTCGCGCTCCGTCAGGTCGTAGGTGCCGGGCGGCGTAGGACCCCGCATCCGCACATTGACGAGACGCGGGTCGTCCAAACCCTCGCCGAGGCCCGAATGGGCTTCGAGACGCTCGCCGCTGGGCAGCGTCACGGTCCGGGTGGCGATGTTGTAGATGGCAACGCCGGTGGTCGGACTCAGCTCGCGCGACAGGGCGAGTGGCGGCGAGATCCGCCGCTGCGGTACGACCTCGACCGGCTTGCTCTCCAGTGCCGCATAGGCCAGCGCGGGGGCCTGCTCGATCCCGAACAGTTTTTCGAGGAACGAGCGCTCGTCCGACGGCGGTGCGGTCGGCTGGGCCGGAGGAGCGTCGCGCCGGGCCATGCGCCGCTCGGTCCGCCGGGCGAGCGCGGCCGCACCCGGGCCGCGGAATTCAGGCGGGCGTGGAACAGGAAGTGGCACGGTCATGGCTGTGCGCGGCGGCTCAGCGGTCCCGCCGTCGAGGGGCCGTTCCGGATTCGGAAGCGGGCTGACCGGCGCCAGCTCCATCCACCCCCAATGTGCCGGCAGTCCCTCCCCGGCCTCGCGGTTCGCGTCGGCGGATGCGATCCCGTTCGTGCTCGGCTCCGACGGCGACGTCTGGCTGACCGAGGCCTCGGCCGTCTCAGGCCCGCGGGCCGGTTGGTTCGCGGCGTCCGGCAGGACGCGCTGGCCCGGCGCCGCCCCATGCATCGCAGAGAGCGGAGCGCGATCCAGGCTGCCGGACGCGACGAGCGCCATGGCCAGAGCGCCGGTGAAAACCGTCAGCGGCGCGAGGCAGGACCGTCGCGACCGTCGGCTGTCGAGGCCGTCCTGCGGCACGGAGTCGATCACCATGCAGATGCCCATGCTCCTCGTCGGGCGGGAGCGGTCCGGTCGACGAACATGACGCCTCGGCGTCGGCGTTCGGCAGACCAGCTCCGCACGGTGCGAAACAGCGGGGCCGAACGGGCTTTTCTGCGGCGAGTCCATGGTCGATCTTGGATCGATCGGGACCATTTTCGGGCGCGAGGACAGCTTTCCCTCAAGTCTTTGGCAGATCGGCCCTGCCGCCGACATCTGTCTTCGCCGTTGTATCGATGGCGGAGGATTGCAGCACCGGCGCGCTTGCCGGCAACACGGCAGCGTCCCTAAGTGATCACCACCGAAGTAATTATCCCTTCGGCACCGGAGCATGCGTCGGGGGGAGGATCGAGATCCATGACCGGCTGGCAGACGGCCGGACATAGGTCCGGTCAGGGGGCTACAGCCGTGCCCGATCGCGATGCCCGCGGTACACGAGACAGGACAGGGATGCCCTGGTGTGGCTTATCCAACCCTCCCCTCATCCCGAGGTGCCGGAGCGGAGCGCAGGCCTCGAAGGAGCCTTCCAGGGATCGCGCGGCTGGCTGGAGCCCTCCTTCGAGGCCCGCTGACGCGGGCATCTCAGGATGAGGGGGGCGGGTGGGATCACCCGATGGCTCCAACCACAAGTCGCTGCCGGGGACCGTGCGCGTTGCCATCGCGCGCGGCTCTCAGCCTGTGTCGTAACATGCTCTCTCGCGCCGAACCGGTCGCCGCTTCGGCGAAGAGCGCTCTAGTCGTTGTCGATCTGGCGCCCGAGGAGCGCGATGGCCCGCTCGTAGACGGGCGCGGCGTTCCAGCCCTGGATCGCGGCGAAGTTCGGCTCGCCGGGCTGGTAGCCCGCGCCGGCGCGCCATCCATGCGCCTTGAGGAAGTTGGCGGTGGACGACAGGGCCGCGCCGACGTTGTTGAGGTCGCCGGTGCCGTAGGCGAGTACGTTCTTCGGCAGGAACTGCGTGTGGCCGACCTCCCCGTGTGCGGCCCCGCGGGTGCTCGGGGACAGCAGGCCGCGATCGACCAGCGTCAGAGCCGCGTAGAGCTGATCCGTGAAATACTCGGAGCGGCGGCAATCGTAGGCGAGCGTCGCCACCGCCGAGAGCGTGTTGACGTTGCCGCGCACCGCGCCGAACCCGGTCTCCATCCCCCAGATTGCCAGGAGCGGCCCGGGCGGAACCCCGTAGCGCTGCTCGATCGAATCGAACAAGGCTGCGTTCTGCCGCTTCAGCACCCGCCCCCGGGAGACGATCGCCGGACCGCCCCGCTTGGCCAGGAACTGGTCGAGCGACAGCTTGAAGCTGTGTTGACCGCGGTCGGCCGAGATCGTGGCGGTCGAGTAGGTCGTGTTCTGAAGGGCGGCCAGGCTCGCGGCGCTGGCCCGGCCCCGCGCCTCTTCGACGAATTCCCGCTTCCATGCCTCGAAGCCGGCAGCGGTGTTGCCGCATTGCGCGGCGCTCGCCTGCCCGGCGCTCAAGGCGAGCCCGGCGATTGCCGCCACCGCCAGGGTTTGACGCCGCATCATGTCGATCACCCGAAACACTCCTTCGGCGCTTCATCGCGCCTCAACCGCTTGGCGATACCTCGCGAGATCTCGGCGATATCACGGCGAGAAGATGTCGAAGACGCGAACTTCGAACTCCCGGCTTCACATCCTTGCGTATTCGCGTGAAGGCGTGCCCGATCGCGTTGCCGTCGGGCACGGGTTCAGACCTTTGCTGTGACGCGATCTCGGCCCAGCCGGCGTCCAGTTCGGCCGGGTGTACTCTGGTGACCGCTGCATGCGGCGGCCGTTCGCCTCGACGGCGCCGGGACGCCCGGTGGCGGCCGCGACCGGCGGACAGCCCCTCTGATGGCAAGATCATCGCGCGATGGTGAGCCTTCAAAGCAGCTTCCGGTTTCTGATGCGTGTTCGGGCAATTGATTTGCCGACGAATTGAACCCGATTTTAACGGTTCTTGCATCCGTCACAACGTTGTCAAACGACGGACATAGCTTTGCCGGCGGAAAAAGGCCTCCGGAGAAGTGGTGTGGGGTTTATGAAGAACTGGGCCGTTCGACGCCCGCCGCTGTTACACGCGTCCTGATCCGCATTCGACGGACCGCGATGGCAACGATTCTCACGGCGACCAACCGATCCTCGACCCGCGCTGCTGCGGTGCCGCCGCGCTCCCCCGGACCACGGTCCGCGCGATTGCGCGGGCGGGCCTGAACCGAGGCGAGCCCACGGCAACACCGGCCGCGGACGCTTCGACCGAGCGACCTCCAATCCAACAGCCTTCGACCTGGCAGACAGCGAGACCGAACACCCATGGCTATCGGAATGCACGGCACCGGCTCATCGCGCGGGCGCGCTCGGCCCCGATCTTGACCGCGATGGCGTCGCCAAGGCGTATGGGCGCTGGGCGCCGGTCTACGATCTGGTGTTCGGGCCGGTCTTCGCCCAGGGGCGGACCCTGGCGGCGGCCGCGGCTGAGCGGGTCGGCGGCCACATCCTCGAAGTCGGGGTCGGGACCGGGTTGTCCCTGCCGGCCTATCGCCGGGCGCGCAGCATCGTGGGCATCGATATCTCGGCGCCGATGCTTGAGAAGGCGCGCCAGCGCGTGGCGCGGCTCGGCCTGCGCAACGTCGAGCGCCTCGCCGTGATGGATGCCGAGCACCTCGACTTCCCGGACGCGTCCTTCGACGTGATCGTTGCGCAGTACGTGGTTACGGCGGTGCCGAACCCGGAGGCGGCGCTGGATGAGTTCGCGCGGGTGCTCCGCCCCGGCGGCGAGATCGTCATCACCACCCGCATCGGTGCCGAGGATGGCCTGCGCCGCGCCGTCGAGCACGCGCTGGCCCCGATCACGAGCCGCCTCGGCTGGCGGACCGAGTTCGCCTGGAACCGCTACACCGCCTGGGCAGCCGGGGCTCCGGTCGAGATTGTCGAGCGCCGGGCGCTGCCCCCGCTCGGGCATTTCTCCCTGGTCCGCCTGCGCAAGCACGACGCTTGAGATCCCGCGAAGTCTCTCCCACCCACCATCGTTCGACGAGGAAGCACACCATGGCGAGCTTTCTGGAAGCTCTGCGCGTCCAGCGCTGGGACGATCACCGGTACTACCACCACAATCGCGTCAACCAGAGCCTGCACGTGGTCAGCGCGATCAGCTTCCTGGTGGCCTATGCCCTGGCGTTCAAGGATCCGGCGACGGCCGCGCTCATCGGCTGGCTCATCGCGATGACCTCCCGGCAGGCCGGCCACCTGTTCTTCGAGCCGAAGGGCTACGACCACGTCAACGACGCCAGCCACGAGCTCAAGGAAGAGATCAAGGTCGGCTACAACCTGCAGCGCAAGATCGTGCTCCTGGCGATCTGGGCCCTGTCGCCGCTGCCGCTCTACTTCGATCCGAGCCTGTTCGGGCTGATCTCGCCGCACCAGACGACGGCGGACCTGATCCGCAACATCGGCTGGATCTGGCTTTGGCTGGCGCTGGCGGGGCTGCTGTTCCGGATGGTGCAGCTGTTCGTCCTGCGCGACGTGCAGACCGGGATCGTCTGGGTGACCAAGATCCTCACGGACCCGTTCCACGACATCAAGCTCTATCACAAGGCACCGCTCGCACTGTTGCACGGCGAGCTGGTGGAGGAGCACGAGCCGCACGAGCATGGCGCCTGAATCCGGGTCGGGCGCCGGGTGGAGACCCGCCCGGCGCTTCTGCCTGAGCCGTAAGTTCGGGCTTCCAGAGGGTTTAGCCCTTTGGCGGGGTATCGGGGCGGACCCCTGATGGGATCGGGTAATGCCCGAAAGCAGGGCTCTGCCCTGCCACCGCAAAAGGGCTCGCCCTTTTGAATCCCTGACATGCACAGATGATGTGCGTCGAGGGTGCTCTAGTCCGGCACGCGCAACCCGAACCGGGCGCCGAACTTGCCCAGGCGCACGGCGGCGACCTCCCGCAGGATCGCGCGGCGGATCGCCTTGTCGCTCGGCGCCGTCGCATCCCACCAGCCGTCGGCCCGCATGGCCTCGGCCGCTGCCACGAACCGCGCCGCCACCGCCTCGAAGGCCGCGTCGTCGTAGGCGAGGCTGAAGATCAGGCGGCCGGTTCCGACCCAGGACAGGGCCAGACCCTCCGCGCGCAGGTAGAATTGCAGCATCCAGTTGTAGCGCGACGGCCTGGTGTACAGGACTGTCCAGACCGTGGACATGGTGGCCACCCGCACCGGCAGGTCGGCCTCCGCCAGCAGGGCGTTGAGGCGGGCCGCGCGGCCGTCCCAGGTCGCGTCGAGATCGGCGTAGAGCGCGGCCACCTCCGGCGTGTCGAGCCGGTCGAGGAACGCGCTCATGGCGCCCATCACGTAGGGGTGGGCGTTGAAGGTCCCGCGGGCGAAGCAGATGTCGACCGGCCGGTCGTCCCGGTAGCGCCGCATCAGGTCGGCGCGTCCGCACAGGACGCCGACCGGCAGGCCGCCGCCCAGCGTCTTGCCGTAGGTGACCATGTCGGCGCGCAGGCCGAAATAGTCTTGTGCGCCGCCGCGGGCGAGGCGGAAGCCGAGGAACACCTCGTCGAGGATCAGCACGATGCCCCGCTCGGTACAGACCGCCCGCAGGTCGTGGAGCCACTTCGCGTAGGCGGCCCGGTCGAAGGCGGCCTTGCGGGCGCTATCGACCAGCGCGGAGTCGGATGGCGCCCCGGCATTGGGGTGCATCGCCTGGAGCGGATTGACCAGCACGCAGGCGACATCCCGGCGGGATGCGAGGACGCGCAGCGTCCGCTCCGACATGTCGGCCAGGGTGAGCGTGTCGCGGGTCGGGACCGGATTGCCGATGCCGGGCTGCACCTCGCCCCACCAGCCGTGATAGGCGCCGCAGAAGCGCACGATCCGGCGGCGGCCGGTGTGGTAACGGGCGAGGCGCACCGCCTGCATCACCGCCTCGGTGCCGGACATGTGGAACGAGACCTCATCGAGGCCGGACAGGGCCTTCAACCGCGCGACGTTGCCGGTGACCACCGGGTGCAGCGGGCCGAGCACCGGACCGAGGGCGGAGACGCGCGCCGCCCCCTCCTCCAGGCAGGCCCGGTAGAAGTCGACGCCGAACAGGTTCACTCCGTAGGAGCCGGCGAGGTCGTAGACGACGTTGCCGTCGAGATCCGTGAGGGTCACGCCCGCGGAGGCGGCCGCGAACGCGCCGGTCCCGAGATGCGCGCGGACGTGCTTAGCGTACTGGAACGGCACCCGGTAGAGGCCGGTGAACTGCAGGTCCGACAGGCCGTCGCGCACGGAATCGGTCTCGGCGCGGGTGCGCGCGTAGCGCGTCCGGAACAGCGCGGAGAGCCGGGCGAAGCCGTCCTCGCGCCGCAGCGCCACCGCCTCGTCGGGATTGTCGGAGCGGAAGAACGCGCGCTCGGAATAGGCGTAGTGCGGGATCAGCCCGGCGACGCGCCGGGCCATCCGGGCATGGCCGGTGAGCGAGGGATGTTTCGCCCGGGACAATTGCAGGCGCTGCGCGGCGCGCGGGAAAGCCAGGACCGCGGCGGCGGCGGTGGCGGACAGGGTGACGAGCAGCGGGGACATCGCCCCGCGCCGTATCGGAGGCAATTCACGGCATGATGACGGTTTCCGGATCGCCGCTGCGGCGGGCGCTGGCGCGGGTCGGCGCCCAGGAGGATCTGAACTTCCTCATCACCAACCGCCTGCCGCGCCGGCTCGCGACGCGGTTCATGGGCTGGTTCAGCCGGATCGAGCAGCCGCTCGTCCGCGACCTCTCGATCGCCACATGGCGCCTGTTCTGCGATGTCGACCTCGGCGACGCGCGGGAGACGCGCTTCCCGAGCCTGCACGCCGCCTTCATCCGGGCGCTCCGGCCCGGCGCGCGGCCCCTCGCGGCCGATCCCGCGATCCTGACGAGCCCGAGCGACGCGATCCTCGGGGCGCATGGCCGGATCGAGGCGGGCCGCCTGTTCCAGATCAAGGGGCTGTCCTACCGGCTCGCCGACCTGCTCGGCGGCGACGAGGCTCTTGCGCGGGTGCACGAGGGCGGCGCCTACGCCACCCTCCGGCTGACCGCCGGGATGTACCATCGGTTCCACGCACCCCACGATCTGCGCGTCGAATCGGTGCGGCACATCTGGGGCGACACCTGGAACGTGAACCCGATCGCCCTGAAGCGGATCGAAGCCCTGTTCTGCCGCAACGAGCGCGCGGTCCTGCGCCTCCGGCTCGCCGAAGGCGGCCACGTGCTGACCCTGGTGCCGGTGGCGGCGATCCTGGTGGCGGGCCTGCGCCTCGGCTTCCTGCCCGAGGGGACGGACCTGCGCCGGACCGGGGGGCGGACGCTGCCCTGCGCGGCCCGTCTCGCCAAGGGCGACGAGATGGGGTGGTTCGAGCACGGCTCCACCATCGTGGTGCTGGCGCCCCCGGGCTTCGCGCCGTGGCCGAGCCTCCAGGAGGGCGCGCGGCTGCGCATGGGCGAGCCGCTGATGCGCCTGCCGATGCCGCCGGAACCGCCGGGCCGCTGAGCGCGGGTCAGGCAGCCTGGACGGTCGCGAGATAGTCGCTCACCGCTGCATTCAGCGCTTCGGACTGGCGCGCCAGGTCCGTGGCGGCCTGCAGGACCTGGGTCGCGACATTGCCGGTCTCCCCGGCAACCTGCGTGACGGCGCCGATATTGACCGTGACCGCCTGCGTTCCGTCGGCCGCCTGGCTGACGTTGCGCACGATCTCCTGGGTGACGGCGCCCTGCTGCTCCATCGAGGCCGCGACGCCCACCGCGATGGTGCGCAGTTCGAGGACGGTCGTCGCGATGGCCTAAATGGCGTCAACGGCGCGGTTCGTCTCCCCCTGGATCGCGCTCACCTGCGCGGCAATGGTCTCCGTCGCCTTGGCGGTCTGCGCGGCCAGTTCCTTGACCTCGCTGGCGACCACCGCGAAACCGCGGCCGGCCTCGCCGGCGCGGGCGGCCTCGATCGTGGCGTTGAGGGCGAGGAGGTTGGTCTGCTCGGCGATCCCGGAGATCAGGCTGATCACGGTTCCGATCTGCTGCGCGCCTTCGGCCAAGCCCATCACCAGGGCGTTGGTCTCCGTCGCGGAGGCGGCGGCGCGTTCCGCCATGTCGGAGGAGTGGGCGATCTGCGCGTTGATCCCGGTGATCGAGGTCGCGAGTTCCTCGCTGGCCGCGGCGACGGTCTGCACGTTGGCCGAGGTCTGCTCGGCGGCCGACGCGACGGTGGCCGATTGAACCGCGGTCTGGTCGGCATTGCGGCTCATCAGCCGCGCGGCCGCCTCCATCTCGGTCGCCGCGCTCGCCAGCGTCCGCATCATGCGTTCGGTCTGGCCCCGGAAGTCCTGCGTGGCCGTTTCGAGCGTCTCCGCGCGGCGGATCTTCACGGCCTGTTCCACGGCGGCCGCCGCGTCCGCTTCGCGCTTGGCGACGAGCGCCTCCCTGAAGACCCGGAGCGCCTTGACCATGGCGCCGATCTCATCCCGCCTGTCCGCGCCGCCGACATCCGCGTCGAGGTCCCCGGCGGCGAGCCGGCCCATTGCGGCGGTCGTCGTGCCGAGCGGGCGCGCCACCTGGACGAGGATGACGTAGAGGCCGTAGGCGACCGCCAGGGCGGCGAGAACCAGTGAACCGAGGTTGAGGTTGCGCAGCCGAACCGCAGTCGCGTCGGCCTTCTCGTACTCGTTGTGGGCCTCCCGGATCTGCAGGTCCGTAAGCTGGGCGAGGTCATCGTTCGTCGCGCGCATCTCCTCGGCCAGCTTCAGCCGCGCGGCGGGGAGGGCAGCAGTTTCGCCGCGATCCAGCGCGCGCGAAACATCTTCAACGATCGCGTCATTCCGCGTCAGATGCGTTTGGAGGTTGGCTGCGAGCACCTTCTCCTCGGGCGTGAGGTAAGTCGCGAAATAAGCGGCCCGCGTCACCTTCGTGCGTGCGAGTTCCTTGTCGAGGGTCGCGGCCGCCGCGCGCGCGTCGACATTGCCGCCGATGACCTTCTGCAAGGCCGTGAGGATTGCGTCGTAGGCGTCGCGGAGGCTGCTGAACTGCCCCAAGCAGACAACCCTGTCGGCATACATTGTCTGAAGGTTTTGATGGGTGCTCTGAAGAGCGTAATGACTGAACGTCGAAGACCCAAATAAAATAAATCCCAACACACTTAGAAGAATGATGAGGCGTGTTTTGAGGGACATGTCCATGACCGAGGAGTTCCGGATCCACGAAATTGGATCACTCCGTCACGCTATCGCAGGTCCAAGCATACGTAAACGATTTTTAGCGAACGGAAAAATATTACCGTGTCGGGAAAAATATTACAACTGATTTTCTCATATGAAAGAGTCTGACGACTTACTTAAGTCTTGGTCGGTCGCGAGTGAAAGCGGTATTCACGTGTCGCTTCTTGCAAACCGAGGGGAATCAGGCCTGTCTGAGTGTCAGCTGGCGCCGACCGGCTTCGGTCGGGCGGGACCGGGAGCCTCATGCCGGAAATCCGTCCCTGCACGAGGCTCCCGGTTTTTGTTTCCGCATCTTCGTTTTCCGAAAGCTGGTGAAAGCCTTTCGGGATGATGCGCTAAACATCCAGGTTGGCCACGCTCAGTGCATTCTCTTGGATGAACTCGCGCCGCGGCTCCACGACGTCACCCATCAATTTCACGAACAGGTCGTCGGCATCGGTAACATCCTTCACCTTGACCTGCAGCAGCGAGCGCACGTCGCGGTCGAGGGTCGTCTCCCAGAGCTGCTGGGCGGTCATCTCGCCGAGGCCCTTGTAGCGCTGGAGCTGGAGGCCCTTGCGGCCGAAGGCCATCACGGCCTCGAACAGGGCGACGGGACCGTGCAGAACGGTCTCGTCGGACTTGCGCATCAGCGTGGCGGGCTCACCGTAGATCTCGCGGAAGGCGTCGGCTCGCTCGGACAGGCGGCGGGCCTCCTGCGAGGCGATCAGGCCGGCATCGAGGGTTGCCAACTGCCGCACGCCGCGCAGCGTCCGGCCCAGGCGGTAGCCGCCCTCGAAGGCCTCGCCCTGCCAGCCCTGCTCGATCTCGTCGGCGATGGCGTCGAGGCGGCGGGCCGTCATGTCGGCCAGGACCTCGGCCTCGCCGGGACGGGAGGCCGCCTCGGGATCGAACGCGCCGGCCAGCACCGCCTGCTCGATCACGGATCGGTCGTAGCGCGTGTGCAGCCCCTGCAGGATGCTCCGGAAGGTCCGCGCTTCCTCGACGAGGCTCTTGAGCTGCGGGCCGGCGAACTCCGCGCCGGTTGAGAGTCGCAGGATCGCGCCGTCCGTGCCCTGGTCGATCAGGTAGTCTTCGAGGGCGCGCTCGTCTTTCAGATAGATCGCCCGGCGGCCGCGCTCGGCTTTGTAGAGCGGCGGCTGCGCGATGTAGAGGTGGCCGCGATCGATCAGCTCCGGCATCTGCCGGAAGAAGAAGGTCAGGAGCAGCGTCCGGATGTGCGAGCCGTCCACATCCGCGTCGGTCATGATGATGATGCGGTGGTAGCGCAGCTTCTCCGGATTGAAGCCCTCGCGGTCGGTGGAGGAGCGGCCGATGCCGGCGCCGAGCGCCGTGATCAGGGTGCCGATCTCCGCAGAGGACAGCATCCGATCGGCGCGCACGCGCTCGACGTTCAGGATCTTGCCGCGCAGCGGCAGCACCGCCTGGAAGGTCCGGTCGCGGCCCTGCTTGGCCGAGCCGCCAGCAGAATCACCCTCCACCAGCAGGATCTCGCACTTGGTCGGGTCGCGCTCCTGGCAGTCGGCGAGCTTGCCGGGCAGCGAAGCGATATCGAGCGCGCCCTTGCGGGTCACGGTCTCGCGCGCTTTCCGGGCCGCTTCGCGGGCCGAGGCCGCCAGCACCACCTTGCCCATCACCGAGCGGGCCTGCGAGGGGTTCTCCTCCAGCCAAGTCGACAGGCCCTCGCCGAGGACGTTCTCGACCGCGGGCCGGACTTCGGACGAGACGAGCTTGTCCTTGGTCTGAGAGGAGAATTTCGGATCCGGCACCTGCACGGAGATGACCGCGGTCAGCCCCTCGCGGCAATCCTCGCCGGTGAGCGAGACCTTCTCGCGCTTGGCCACGCCCGAGGACTCGGCGTAGCCGGTGATCTGGCGGGTCAGGGCGGACCGGAAGCCCGCCATGTGGGTGCCGCCGTCCCGCTGCGGGATGTTGTTGGTGAAGGGCAGGACCGTCTCGTTGAACGAGTCGTTCCACCACAGCGCGACCTCGACCCGGATCCCGTCGCGCTCGGCACGGACGACAACCGGGCTGGTCATGCCCTCGATCGGCTTGCGGGAGCGGTCGAGGTAGCGCACGAACGCCTCGATCCCGCCCTCGTAGTAGAGCTCCTCGCGCTTCTTCTCGGCATGGCGCGCATCGGTCAGCACGATGCGCACGCCGGAATTGAGGAAGGCGAGCTCGCGCAGGCGCTTCTCCAGCGTCCCGTAATCGAACTCGATCATCGTGAAGGTGTCGGTCGAGGGCAGGAACGTCACCTCCGTCCCGCGCCGGCCGTTGCCGGGGCCGACGACTTCAAGCGGCGCCACGGCATCGCCGTGGCGGAACTCCATCGCGTGCTCCTTGTCGTTGCGCCAGACGCGCAGCTTCAGCCAGGCCGAGAGCGCGTTCACCACGGAGACGCCGACGCCGTGCAGGCCGCCGGAGACCTTGTAGGAGTTCTGGTCGAACTTCCCGCCCGCGTGCAGCTGGGTCATGATGACCTCGGCCGCCGAGACGCCCTCCTCCTTGTGGATGTCCACCGGGATGCCGCGGCCGTTGTCGGAAACCGTGCAGGACCCGTCCGCGTTGAGGGTGACGGTAACGAGGTCGGCGTGGCCGGCCAGGGCCTCGTCGATCGCGTTATCCACGACCTCGTACACCATGTGGTGGAGGCCGGAGCCGTCATCAGTATCGCCGATATACATGCCGGGCCGCTTGCGGACGGCATCGAGGCCCTTCAGCACGCGGATCGATTCCGCGCCGTATTCGGCGTGCTCGCTCTGGGGGGTGTCGGCCATGAACTTCCTCGGGCAGGCGGGCCTTTACGCGACGGAGGGACTCGCGCCGTCAGGCGCCCACGCCTGAACTCTCACTCGGTCTGCCTGATATAGGGGTTCCACCTTGAGTTTGCACGATTTTTGCGCGCCCCCGGTGGCCCCGACGCTGCTTTTCTGACGCTGCCAGCTTAACGCCGCGTTAGCCCTCGATCCCGCCGGCACTGGCCGCGTCCAGGCGGGTGATCGCTTCCGCCGACAGGCTCAGCCGGGCCGCGCCGAGCAGCTCGTCGAGCTGCGCCACCGAAGTGGCGCTCGCGATCGGCGCGGTGATTCCGGGCCGGGCGATGATCCAGGCGAGGGCCACCTGCGCCGGGCTCGCGCCGTGCGCGACGGCGACGGCATCGAGCGAGTCGAGCAGGGCGAGGCCGCGCGGATTGAGATACTTGGCGACGCGGTTCTCCCGCGCCCGGCCGGCGGCGTCCGCGGCGGAGCGATACTTGCCCGTGAGGAAGCCCGCCGCCAGCGAGAAGTACCCGATCACGCCGACCTGCTCGGCCCGGCAGAGCGGCTCCAGCTCGGCCTCGTAGCCGCGCTCGGCGAGGCTGTAATCCGGTTGCAGGCACTCGTAGCGGGGCAGGCCCGCGGAGGCCGAGAGTGCCAGGGCCTCCTTGAGCCGTCCCGCCCCGTAATTTGACGCGCCGATGGCCCGGACCTTGCCGGCCGTGATCAGGCGCTCGTAGGCGCGCAGGGTCTCGTCCAGCGGCACATCCGAATCATCGGTATGCGACTGGTACAGGTCGATTCGGTCTGTCTGAAGCCGCCGCAGCGAGGCCTCGCAGGCCTGCTCGATGTGCTGCGCGGACAGGCCCTTGCCGGCCTCGCCCATGTCCATGCCGACCTTGGTGGCGAGCACGACCCGATCGCGGGCGCCCGGACGGGCCGCGAACCAGCGGCCGATCACCGTCTCGGACTCGCCCCCCGCATGGCCCGGCGCCCAGCGCGAGTAGACGTCGGCCGTGTCGATGAAGTCGAAGCCGCTCTCCACGAAGCGGTCGAGGATCGCGAAGGAGGTCGCCTCGTCGGCGGTCCAGCCGAAGACGTTGCCGCCCAGGCAGAAGGGCGCGACCGTGAGGTCCGAGCGGCCGATGTGGCGCTTGTCCATGGGCTTCAATCCTGCAGGAAGGGATTCGAGACGCGCTCCTCGCCGAGCGTGCCGGTCGGCCCGTGGCCCGGGATGAACGCGATGTCGTCGCCGAGCGGCAGGACCTTCTCCTTGATGGCGCGGATCAGCTGATCGTGGTTGCCGCCGGGCAGGTCGGTGCGGCCGACCGAGCCCTTGAACACCACGTCGCCCACCAGGGCGAAGCGCGCATCCCGGCTCACGAACACGACGCTGCCGGGGGAATGGCCCGGGCAGTGCAGGATGTCGAAGCCGAGGCCGCCCACCGTCACCGCGTCGCCCTCGTCGAGCCAGCGGTCCGGCGTCACGGCCCGGGCCTCGCCGAGCCCGTAATTGGCGGCGGTCTCGGGAAGCGAGTCGAGCAGGAACTTGTCGGCGCGGTGCGGACCCTCGACCGGTACGCCCAGGCGCTCGCGCAGCTCGTCGGCGCCCGCGGCGTGATCGACATGGCCGTGGGTCAGCAGGATCTTCTCCACCGTCACGCCGTGCTCGCGGATCGCCGCCTCGATCCGGTCGAGATCCCCACCGGGATCGACCACGGCGCCGACCTTGGTGGCCTCGTCCCAGATCAGGGTGCAGTTCTGCTGGAAGGGCGTGACCGGGATGATCCCGGCGCGTGGCGTACCTGGCATGTCGTTCCGCGGGTTGGCAGCGCCGCTCGTGACGCTCTCGATCGGATTCTAACGCAGAACGCGGGCGGGCGGCACCCTGCGCGCTCGGCTCAGGCCGCGTCGCCCCTGGGGCGGCGCAGTCCTTCGTGGAGCGTCAGCATCTCGGCCATGCCGAGCGAACGCGTGCTCCAGCGGGTCTCCGCGGTGTTCACCTGCGTGAACCGGTCGTGGGACCGTCCGCCATAGGCGCCGAACAGAGCGCGGCCCGCCTCGACAATTCCGTCACCCACCGCCGTCTCGTCCGGCCGGTCGATCCGGTAGGACGGCGTCGGCGATCGGCCGGTGACGCCGATGCGAACCCAGGCGTCGCCGTAATGCTTCTGGCATATCCGCATGGTGACCAGAACCTGGCGCAGATAGGCCGCCCCGTCGGCGAGGTCCGGGAGGATGTCGGCGATCGTCGCATCCGGGGGATAATGCTTCGTCCGGGCCATGTCCCACCTCGCTCCGGCGTGTCCTATCGGTTCGGCCGGATGAGCGCGAGCCGTGATCGGGCGCTCCTCATGCCGGGCGCCGCTTGAGCAGCGCGTCGAGGCCGCCGACACGGAACCAGTGGTAGCCGTAACCCTCCAGGAACAGGCAGTGCGTGCCATCCTCTCGCACGTCGCTGCGTGATCCGGTGAGCAGGTCGACCAGCACGTCGTGCTCCGGATCCGGATTGCCGGACTCGAGGGCGATTTCCACTGGCTCCGCCGCCAAGTTGTGAACGCACAGAACGGCGTTGCCGCGCCATGCGTAGCGCAGGGCCAGCACGGAGCTGCGGCCGGTCGGCACCGCCTCGACATCGCCCCAGCCGATCTCCGGGGTCTCCTTGCGCTGCCGGATGATGCTTTGCATCCAGTTGAGCAGCGAGTCCCGCTCGTGGCGCTGGTCGGCGACGTTGACGTGCGCGTAGCCGTAGGGCCCGTGATCGAGCACCGGGAGGACGGTGGTGTCGGCCTGCGAGAAGCCGCCCTGGTGCTCGCCGGTCCACTGCATCGGCGTGCGGGCGCAGTCCCGCTCCTTCAGCGCGAGATCGTCGCCCATGCCGATCTCGTCGCCGTAGCGCAGCACCGGCGTGCCGGGCAGGGTGAACATCAGCGAGTAGGCGAGCCGGATACGCCGCGGGTCGCCGGACAGCATCGGGGCGAAGCGGCGGCGGATGCCCCGGTCGTAGAGCTGCATGCGCTTCTCCGGGCCGAACTGCGTGAACACCGCCTGCCGCTGCGCCTCGGTGAGCCGCCCGAGATCCAATTCGTCGTGGTTCCGCAGGAAGATGCCCCATTGGCAGGAGAGCGGGCGCGGCTTCGTCTTCTCGATCGCCTTCACCAGGGGCCGGGCGTCATGCGCCGCAAGCGCGTAGAAGGTCGCCTGATTGACCTGGAAGTTGAACATCATGTGCATGCGGTCGGCGTCGTCGCCGAAATAGTCGAAGTCCTGGTTCGGCAGGATGTTGGCCTCGGCCAGGATGATGGCGTCGCCCTGGCGCCATTGCAGGAACTCGCGGAAGTCGCGCAGCATGTCGAACTGCTCGCGCGGCTTGCCGCCGACATCCGCACCCTTCTCGGCGATGACGAAGGGCACCGCATCCATCCGGAAGCCCGAGACGCCAAGCTGGATCCAGAACCCCATGATCTTCAGGATCTCGGCCAGCACCGCAGGGTTGGCGGTGTTCAGGTCCGGCTGGAAGCTGAAGAAGCGGTGGAAGTACCAGGCCTTGGCTTTCGAGTCGTAGGTCCAGGTGGTGTCCTGCACGCCCGGAAAGACCATGCCCTCGTCGGCGGTGGCGGGCCGCGTGTCCGACCAGACGTACCAGTCCCGGTAGGGCGAGTTCGGGTCGGAGCGGGCGGCCTGGAACCAGGGATGCTGGTCGGAGGTGTGGTTGACCACGAGGTCGATAAGCACCCGCAGGCCCCGCTGCTTGGCCGCGTGCGTGAAGGCCACGAAGTCGCCGAGCGAGCCGTAGGCGGGATCGACGCCGTAATAATCGGCGATGTCGTAGCCGCCGTCCTTCTTGGGCGAGGGCTGGAACGGCATCAGCCAGACGGCCGTGGCGCCGAGCCCTTGGATGTAGTCGAGCCGGCGCTCCAACCCGGCGAAGTCACCGACGCCGTCGCCGTTGGCATCCATGAAGGTGCCGACCGACAGGCAGTAGATGACGGCGTTCTTGTACCACAGGTCGGTGATCATGCCGGCGCCCTCAAGACCTCATGGAACACCATTCCGTCTTGAAGACCGGCTGCGCCCGCGCAGATACGGGCGCCCGGCAGGTTCGGTTCCACACGATCGATCAAGCGCTACCGCTGCACATGGTCCATATAGGCCCTCAAGACGGCATTGATCTTCGTCTGGTAGCCGCGCCCCTGCGCCCGAAAGAACGCCAGAATATCTGGATCGAGGCGGATGGTGATCGCTGTCTTGCGCGTGTCTGGCTGCAGGACGGCCTTGCTCCAGTCGATCTCCCACTCCGCCGTATCCGGATCTCCCGCTGCCGCGGCTTCGACCTCTGCGTCGCTTATTGCCCTGAGGGCGTCCCAATCCGTCTCGCTCCGGCCCTGTTCAACCATCGCGGTCATCTCGGCCGGCACAAAGCTGACGATACGCTCGCTTTTCGGCATCTCGTGCCCTCCGGAAAGAGATCAGCCGTCTGGCCTGACCGCGCCAAATCCAGATCAGCGTGACGACCAGTCCGCCCAACACCGCCACCGTGAAAACGCGCGCATCGCCGCGGAAAATCGCCGGACCATCGATCCGGGGTCGCCCGTCGAACAAGGCCGCCGCATCCAGGACGTCGAGCCGGTGCTTGGACAGGTTGCTCAGCCGTTTGGCTTCATCCCGCTCGAACATGGTCGGTCCGGACGCCACGTCAATACGAATTGTGTGTACGCAGACGCGATGGTCGCCGCGCGGCGCAGCATGGCGCAAGGGCCGTCCTTAAATCAGCCGCGTTGTGCACGCCCTGTTCAGGCGCGCGTCCGGACGATCCGGTCCGCCCGTCGCGTCCCCGAACCCGGCCCGCATGAACGCCATCCTGATCAAGCTGTTCGCGACCGCCCTGACGCTGAGCCAGGTCACCACCCGGCCGGATGCGGTGCGCACCCGATTCGATCCGGAGACCGACGGGCCGGAGATCGTGCGGCTGCTGCGCGACGGCTGCGCCCACATGCGCAAGAGCTTTGACATCGAGGACATCAACCTCGACGACCTGATCTCGACCGCCATGGAGGATCCGACCACGGTGGCCGGTCCCTCGGCGCCGAAGATCCTGCACGGGCTCGACATCAACGAGCTGAACGTCAGCTACAAGCAGTTCTGCAAGGGCGAGAACCCGCCGAACTCCCCGTTCGACGCGAAGGCGGTGATCGAGTTCTACGACAACGCCACCAAGGACCTGCCGAGCGCCGAGGCCCTGCGCGACAAGGCGCTGCCCGGCATGACCCGGATCCTCGACGGCGCGGGCAAGCCCTTCGCCGAAGCCTCCGAGCCGAACGGGCGGCGGATCGTGGTGCCGATCTCGGCGGTGCCGCCGCTGGTGCAGAAAGCGTTCATCGCCGCCGAGGACAAGCGCTTCGAGAGCCACCACGGCATCGACGAGCGCGGGGTGATCCGCGCCTTCATCGGCAACCTCGCCTCGCCGGGGCGGCCCGCCGGGGGCTCGACCATCACCCAGCAGGTGGTCAAGAACCTCTCGGTCGGCGACGACGTCACCTACGAGCGCAAGATCCGCGAGATGATCGTGGCCTCGCGGCTCGAGCGGATCCTCGGCAAGCCGCAGATCCTCGGCCTCTACCTCAACGGCATCTATCTCGGCCGCGGCGCGTACGGGATCGAGATGGCGGCGGAGAGCTATTTCGGGAAGCCGGTCGGCCAGCTCACCCTGCCGGAGGCGGCGCTCCTCGCCGGCATGCCCAAGGGCCCGAACTTCTACAGTCCCGACAAGTACCCGGACCGGGCGCGCGAGCGGCGCGCCTACGTGCTGTCCCGCCTGAAGGAGGATGGCACGATCACCGAGGCCGAGATGAACGCGGCGATCAAGTCGGATCTCGGCCTGAAGCCGATCGAGACGGCGCGGCGCGATTCCGGGTTCTACGCGGTCGACTTCCTCAACCGGGAGGCGCGGACCTTCGCGGGTGTCGATTCGCTGACCTCCGGCTCGTTCACCGTGCGCGCGACGATCAATGCCGGGCTCCAGCGGGGCGTCGAGGAGGCGCTGCAGGACGGGCTCGCGAACTACGAGCGCTCCACCGGGCGCCAGACCTTCAACGGACCGGAACTCAACCTCGCCGACAGCATCCGCCGGATCCAGGCCGCGACGCCGGCCCCCGAGGCGTCGCCGCAGGCGGCCCCGTCCGTCACGGGTGCCCGGCCGGACGCCGTCAAGCTGGACGTCAAGCCAGACGCCAAGACGCTGCGAGCCTCGAAGGCCGCCCCGACGCCCCAGCGCAAGCCCGCTTGGCTGCGGGCGCTCGAGAGCGCGCGCCCGGTGCTCTACGATGTCCGGTGGCCGATCGCGGTCGTGCTGGAGACCGGACGGGGCGGTATCCGGATCGGACTCGCGGATGGACGCATCGCCTCGCTCGATACCGGGATCGCGCGCGGCAGACTCCAGCCCTACGACGTGGTGCGGGTGAAGGTCACTCAGGGTAGGGGCGGCCCGCACGCGCAGCTCCGCGTCAAGCCGACCGTACAGGGTGCGGCGCTCGTCCTCGAGAATCAGACCGGCCGGATCCTCGCCATGGCGGGGGGCTTCTCCTATCCGCTGAGCCAGCTCAACCGCGTCACGCAGACGGTGCGCCAGCCGGGCTCGACCCTGAAGCCGCTCACCTATCTCGCGGCCCTCAACGCCGGCCTGCAGCCGAACACGCTGGTTCTGGACTCTCCTGTCACCCTGCCGCCGATCAACGGCACCGGCGATTCCTGGTCGCCGAAGAACTACGAGGGCCGCGGCTCGGGACCCACGACCCTTCGCCGCGGCCTCGAATTCTCGAAGAACCTCGTCACCGCCCGCTTGCTCCAGGGCGGCATCGCCCCGAAGGCGCCCGCGAGCCTCAAGCGCGTCTGCGACATCGCCCTCGAAGCGCAGATCTACGCGGAGTGCGAACCCTACTATCCGTTCGTTCTGGGCGCCCAGCCTGTGCGGATGCTCGACCTCGCGGCCTTCTACGCGGCGGTCGCCAACGAGGGCGCGCGGCCCGCGCCCTACGCTCTCGAATCCGTCGAGCGGGACGGGAAATCGCTCTATACGCATGCGGCCCGGGAGCCGGTCCGGATCGGCTCGGCCGACCGGGTGGCGTTCTACCAGCTCAAGACCATGCTCCAGGGCGTGACCCAGCACGGCACCGCCGCCGCGCTGGCTCGGGTCTCGGCCTACGTGGCCGGCAAGACCGGCACGTCCGAGAACGAGAACGACGCGTGGTTCGCGGGGTTCACCAACGAGATCACCGTGGTGGTCTGGGTCGGCTACGACAATGCCGATGGCAGCCGGAAGACGCTGGGCCGCGGCCAGACCGGCGGCCACGTCTCGGTTCCGATCGCCTCGGCGATCCTGCAGGCGGCCTGGGCCAACGGCGTGCCGAAGACGCCGCTCAAGGGCCCCTCCCCCGAGGCGCGGCCGTTCATCGCCGATCTGGCCGTCGATCCGCGGAGCGGAGTCCGGATGGCAGGCGGTGGCTTCATCGAGCACTTCCGCACGAGCGGCGACGGCAAGATGGCCGACACCCAGTATCGCCTCGTGCCCCGCGAGACGCTCTACGCGATGCGGCCGGACGCCCAGGACGGCGATCTCGGCAATGCCGACGACGGCGCGAGCGTCGCGGGCGACTACGACGGCACCATGACCGGCGAGCGCCCGCCTGCGGATCCGCTCGATCCGTTCGGGGATCGTCCGCCGCCGCGCAGCCGCCGTGCGCAGGGAGAACTGGATCCCTACGGCCAGGACCCGTACAGGCCATGGCCGGGCCAGTCCGCGCGCTCGCCGTTCGGGGATGACGGCGTGCGCAGGCCGCGCCGCCGTGACCCGGACTACCTGTTCGGCGAAGAATCCGGCTTCTGACCGCCCTCCCCGAGAGATGAGACTCCCGTTGCGTACGCAGCTCCCCGCCGCCCTCGGTCTCGCGCTGCTGGCCGCGCTTCCGGCCTCCGCCCAGACGCCCGCCGCCAACACCGCCCCGGCCCCCGCGGCCGACCGGATCAAGGAGGTGCCCTCGGTCACGGCCGTCGATCCGGCCACGATCAAGCCGGGGCAGATCCTGTTCACCGACCATCGCGACAAGCCGACGATCCCGGAGAACGGCCTGATCCCATATCTCGACTGGCAGAAGGTGCGCCCGGCCGAGGCCGCAACGCTCGCCCCCTATCCCGGCTACAAGGAGCCCGACTACACCGTCACGGTGAACGGCGTGACCAAGCCGCGGCACGAGACCCTCAAGGTCTATGTCGCCGAGGGGCGCTTCGTCGTGCCGCGTCCCCCTGAATCGATCGACATCGCGTCCTACGCCAATCTCGCCTTCGTCCAGAAGATGGATCCGGCGATCAAGCACCGCGCCGTCGGAGCCACCGAGGTGACGCCCAACAAGGACCCGGCCGCCGCCTTCGCCAAGCGGCCGGACCGGCCCTGGTGCGAGGGCGCCGGCGCCTGCATCGAGTCGCGCTACGATCTCGAAGGCAAGCTGCCGCTCGGCGTCAAGCTCGCCAACAAGCTGGAGGAAGGCTCGGCCAAGAAGATCGCCGAGTTCGTCTCGTTCCAGAGCGAGCTGCGGGTGCTGGGGCTTGACCAGGACGGGCCGCTCAGGGCGCTCACCAAGCTCGACACGCCTGTGGCCGGCGGGCTGGAGCAGACGATCTTCTGGGTCAACCAGATCTTGCGCTTCGGCAAGTTCCTGGCGGTATTCCAGCCGATGCCGAACGACCCGGGCAAGACGGTCGTCACCACCTACATGGCGCTCGCCATCAAGGGCGACGTGCTCGACAGGAAGGCCGAATACGCCCGGGTGCCGGTGCTGAGGAACCTGCTGCCCGCGCAGGTGCTGATGGGCAATTCGAGCTTCAACACCGGCACGTCGATCAGCGCCGGCCTGCCGGTCTACGCCCGGAACCGGATCACCACCTTCGCGGACGCGCTGGCGAAGCGCTGAGGGGGCCCGCTTACATGCCGCGGTTGCCGATCGTCGGAAGGGTCGGCTGCGTGTAGGCGCGGTTCACGTCCCGCCGGGTCTGTGTGCCGTTGGTGTTGCTGGACGCGCGATAATTATCGAGGTTGAAGCTCTCGGCGAGACCGCTGCGGGAGTCGGGTCCATCGGTGGCGCAGGCACACAGGCCGCCGACCGTCAGCGCGGAGAAGACCAGAAGGAAGAGACGCATGAGGAGTCCTGACGGGTTCGGCCGGTGATCGGCCCTGATCGAGGGTCGGGCAGTCGCACCATCGTCAGGGCCGGGAGGACCCCGTCAAGGGCGACCGCGAACCGTGAATCGGTTCTGGCGCCTCCGATGCGCAGCGGCCACGGAAAATCCACCACGCCTCGCGTTTGCGGCGGATAGGGGCCGGGACCCCCTGGCGGATCCGGGGCTTTTCGGGCGACAACCGTCGGCGATGAGCAATGTCTTGCCCTTCCGTCCCCGCCCGAGCGTCGCGCGCCTCGCGCGCTGCGAGGTTGTCACCGTCGCGGGCGACCTTCTCGAGCTCCTCGAACGGCTCGAGGACGTGAGCGCGCGCGCCGCCGCCATGGGGCGTCCGGCGCGTGAGGTCGAACGCACGGTCCAGCACCTTCTGGACGCGGTGAGCGCGGTGGAACGCGCGCTTGATTGTATCGGCGAGGGCGAGCAGTCCGCACCGGCCTGAGCCTTGTCGCCATCGATTCGGCAACGCCGTTCGGCGAATCAATAGCCTTCTTCAGCGCTTCGAATACCGCATATCCCCCATCATCGCTGAATGACTCTGCGAAGAGCGACTTTACCGGAACCCAATCGCACAGCTTGCGGTTGAGGGTCGGATGCTCACGTCGAGTATCGTTCCGGAGGACGCTATGACGCTTCGCACGGGTTTGCTGCTGGCCGTCGTGGCGACCGTGGGACTGGTCGCCGGAAGCGGGACCCGCGCGGAGGCGGCCGAGCCGGGCTTCCTCGAAATGCTGTTCGGCGCCCATCCGGCGCCGCAGCCGGTTCAGCCGGCGCCATCCTTTGAGCCAACGGTGGCTCACCGGGCCGCTCCGCGGCTCGGCGCGGCCCGGCGGCGTTTGCAGACGCGCTATACCGCCCTGCCGGTCAAGATCCGCGTGAAGGAAGCGGATATCTCGCCCCGCCAGACGCCAATCGATATGAAGGCGGGGGCGACGGCGGCCTTTCTCAAGGACGAGACGCTCCAGCCCGGTGACATCGTCGTCCTGGCTACGGGGGCCCGGGTCTTCACAGGCAATCCCGACAAACGCCACGCGGTCCGGGATTTCGAGCCGGCGCAGGGCTCCCGGTTCGTCAGCAAGGGAACACGCAAGGTTCTGGCCGGGCTCTTCACGCCTGTGGGTGCGCTACCCGCTCAGGAGGCGCGCCGCATGATGGCCCGGGCCAGCACCACGGTTTCGCCGGTCGCCACGCCGATCCCGGCGCAGAAGACCGCCATGCGCATCATCAATCCGTGGCGGAGCGGGCAGTGATCCGCGGTCCATTGCCTGGGGCGGGGTCGTGGAGTGCACCCCGCTGCAGTCGATGCCGGTTCGACGTCAGAGTGCGCGTCACCACAACGGCTTAGGGTTGCGCAGACGATCAGCGCGCAGGGTCCACGACACGGGACTGGGAAGCCGCAAGACGGCCATCCCATCGACGCCCCTCATCCGGAAATGCTGGAGCGCAGCGCGGGCCGCGAAGCTGTCTTCCAGGAGTCGCACGTCTGGCCAAAGCCCTCCTTTGGGGCCCGTTTCGCGGGCACCTCAGGACGAGGAGGTCGGTTCGGACCGCCCGATCACGCTACCGCAGCATGCTGTCGGGTACCGTGACCAGTGCGACTGGCCACCGTCCTAGAAGAACCGTTCCTTGACGACGATCGTGTCGCCCGGCCGGACCGAGTAGGTCATCGGCACGATGCCGGAGACCAACTTACCGCCGCCGGTATCGCGGGTGAGTACCGCGTAGTCGCGGGCGGCGCGCGGACCGAAACCCGCGGCGATCGCCACCGCGGTCTCGACGGTCATACCGTTCACGAATGGGTACTGACCGGAGGTCGTCACCTCGCCGAGGATATAGAACGGCCGGTAGGCGTCGACCTCGACCGTCACGTGCGGCTCGCGCACGAAGCCGGATGCGAGCTTGGCTTCGATCGATCGGGCCGCTTGGCCGGTCGTCTGCCCGCCCACTTGGACGACACCGATCAGCGGCATCGCGATCCGCCCCGCCCCGTCGACCGCATAAATATTCGACAGATTATCCTGGCCGAAGACGATCACCCGGAGCTTGTCGCCCGCCGATAAGGTGTATCGCGCCGCGATCGACCCGGTGCCGGTGGCATCGAGCTGATCGGTGCGGAAGGTCGGACGCAGGCATCCGCCGAGCGCCAGGGTCGTGCCGAGAGAGAGGAGAAGCGCGCGCCGGTTCATCACCATCGCCATCTTGGATGCGGTAGCGCAGACCACTAGGCTGTTAAGGTTAACGAAGTCTGATCATCGGTGGCGTTCTGCGTCTTGCCAAGGAAGCGTCGGCTTTAACTCTTGAGCAACCTTAATATCCGCTAATAGCAGACGGGCGGCTTTACGTGCTGCCTGTCTGCCCCCGCGCCCAGAGCGTCCGCATGTCTCGTATTCGTCAACGCTCGATCGAAGCCCTGCCGGGCTCGCCGTCCGAAGCTCAGGACGGCCTCGGCCTCGCTCAGGTGCCGCGCGTCCTGCGCCGCTCGCTCGGCTGGATCGTCGGACCGACGCTCGTGGTCGCCCTGGGGGCCACGGTCTTCGTCAACGTCGTGAGCCCCCGCTACACGGGCGAAGCGAAGCTCCTCCTCGAAAGCCGGGACCCGGCCTTCGCCCGCACCGCGCAGGAACGCGGCGACCAGCTCGCGCCGATCGATGAGCAGGCCGTGGCGAGCCAGGTCCAGGTCGTCATGTCACGCGATCTCGCCCGCGAGGCGATCCGCCGTCTCAAACTGGTCGGCAACCCGGAATTCGATCCGGGCGCGGGCAGCATCGGACCCGTACAGCGGGTGTTGATGATGCTGGGCCTCGGCGCCAACCCCCTCGACCGTCCGGCCGAGGATCGGGTGCTCGACGCCTATTTCGAGCATCTGCTCGTCTATCCGGCCGGCAAGTCGCGCATCCTCACCATCGAGTTCCGCGCCAAGGACGCGGCGCTGGCCGCCGAGGCCGCCAACACCATCGCGAAGCTCTACATCTCGTCGCTCGAAGCCGACAAGGTCGACACCGCGCGCTACGCCTCGACCTGGCTCGGCGGCAACATCGACGGGCTGCGCAAGCGCGTGGCGGAGGCTGAGGCGAAGGTCGAGGCGTTCCGGGCGAAGAACGGCCTCGTCGGCAGCGCCGCCGGCCGGCCGCTGACCGCGCAGCAGCTCGGCGAACTTTCCAGCCAGCTCTCCGCGGCCCGGATCCTCAAGGCGGATCTGACCGGCCGGCTGAAGGCCATCAAGGACCTGATCAAGGACGGACGGGCCTTCGAGATCCCGGACGTCGCCAACAACGAGGTCGTCCGGCGCATCGTCGAGAACCGCATCGCGGTGCGGGCGCAGCTCGCCCTCGAATCGCGCACCCTCCTCCCGGCCCACCCGCGCATCAAGGAGCTGAAGGCGCAACTCGAGGATCTCGACGCCCAGATCAAGGCCTCCGCGGAGCGGATCGTCCGCACCATGGAGAACGACGCCAAGATCGCAGACGCCCGGGTGGACAGCCTTCAGGCGGCCGTGGACGGGCAGCAGGACGTCGTCGTCCGCGGCAATTCCAGCGAGATCCAGCTCCGCGCGCTGGAGCGCGAGGCCAAGGCGCAGCGCGAGCAGCTCGAATCCTATCTATCGCGCTACCGCGAGGCGGCGGCCCGCGACGGCGAGGCCGCGACCCCGGCCGATGCCCGCATCGTATCCCGCGCGGTCACGCCGGAGGTGCCGTCCTTCCCGAAGAAGCTGCCGATCGTCGCGTTCGCGACGCTGATCACGCTGCTTCTGTCCGTCGGTGCCGTCATCGCCCGCGCCCTGCTGGCAGATGCCGCGCGGAATGCGGCGGCTCGGGGCGATGCCTTCGATCCGGCCGAGGATCGTCAGCGTCGCGAGCCGGTTCTCGAACGGCCGCTCTTCGCCTTCCCGGAGGCCATGCCACCGGCCGGATGGTCAAAGGCGTCCGAGCCCCCGGCCACGCCTCCTGAGCCGGAGCCCGCGACCGCCGCGGATGCCTTCGATCTCGCCCCGCTGATCGCGCGGATCGCCGCCGCGCCGCGCGGCGACGACGCACCCGCCGGCCGCCGCGTCCTGATCGTTGAGACCGGCCAGACAATCGGCGTCGCGGGACTGTCCAGCGCCCTGCCGCGGGCGATCGGCGCCGCCGGAACCCTCGTCGCCGTCGCGCTGAACGGCGGAAATGCGGATGGAAAGCTCGGCTTCACCGATCTGGTTGCCGGCGAGGCAGCCTTCCTCGACGTGATCCAGGCCGACCGCGCCAGCGGGCTGCACAGGATCGAAGCCGGTCGCCACGCGACATCGGCGCTGTTCGATGCGCCCGATGCCCTGACCTTGACCTTCGAGGCGATGGCGGAGGCGTATGATTGGGTCGTCTGCTGCCTTCAGGCCGCCCCGGACGCCGACGACATCCTCGATCTCGTCGGCGGCTACATGGATACGGTGGTGATCGCCTCGAACGCCGCGGCGGACGATCCGGCGCTCGCCGATCTCTACGCCGCCGCGCAGGAGGCGGGTGCCGGACAGATCCTGGTCGCCCAGGACCGGCTGGCGACCGGCACCGCGGTCGATGCCGGGCTTCGCCTCAGCGCGGCGTGATCATCCGGCGCGGCGCAATCGCCGCAGCCGCTGAACGGCCGCGTACAGGCGCGGGTCACGCTTGACCCCGCGCTTGGCGCGCACGAGGGACTGCCGGAGCGCGCCATAGGTGCGTCCCGCAAGCGTCACCGGGATGATGGACTCGACGAGTTCGATGGTCTCGTCGCAGATGCTGGCCTTGTAGCGCGCCTCGCCGACACCGAGATCGAAGCCGAGCCTCCCCCGTGTCGCCTGTTCGCGCACGAGGTGCTGGAGGAGCAGATCCCCGGGGCTGTACCGAGCGATCTCCGGATCCGGATCGAACGCGGTCATCATCCCGCTGTACCGTCGTCCGGTGACCGCCCCGCCGAAGGTCGCGAGCACCCGTCCGCTTTCCGCGAGGCAGAGTGCGTGGATCTCAACCGCTGGATCCGGACCGGTCGCCGCCGCCGTCAGGAAGGCGCGGATCGACGGATCCGCATAGGGATCGGTGATGCCCATTCCGGCAAAGCGCGTGGATTTGTGATCATAGAAAGCCGCCAGAAACCGCGCCACGTCCTCATCCGTCTCGGCGCGGCGATAGGCGACCGGCCCGTGCGCCTCGATCAGACGCTTCTCCTTCGAGCGCAGCTTCTTCCGGGCATCGGCGCTGAAGACCCGACGCAACGTGGCCTCGGGGTCCGAACCGAGGGTCAGCCCGTAACCGTTGCTGGCCTCCGGCTCGCCGGACGCCGCGAACGGATTCGCCGATCCATCCCAGAACCGGGGCTGATGGTGCAGCGCGTAGACGTCGATGCCGGCTGACCGCCCGGCGCGCGTCAGGGCCGCGGTGACGTCATCCGCACGCATCGCCGCCGCGTCGCGGCTCGCGAACAGGGGCAGGTGATAATTCGCGTGGGTGTCGCCCACGGTCCGGGCGATGCGCAGGCCGAACCGTCGCTCCAGGATCAGCGGCAGGAGCATCCGGGCGCGACCCTCACCGTCCCGCAGGAGAAGGATCCGGGTATCGTCCACCTGCCCGCAAGCGCGCAGATAGGCCATCGTCCAGTCGAATCGCTGATAGGGCGTCTGATGGCTCTCGGGATCGCTCTCGATCCGGCGCCAGACCGCCTCGGCGGCGTCCGGGTCAGCGATGATGTCCGCCACGAGTGCGCCGCCCGCCGGAGCATCGATCATGTCCGTACCCGAGACCTGAAGGCCGACCGCCATTGTCCCTGACCTCCTCTGGACCGCGAACGGTCAACTATTGCCCGTCGATTATCGTCGTCGGCCACTGAACAAGCGGTGGAGTTCAACACCCGAGCAAACACTTCTGCCGCCATCACGACGCTCAAAACGCGCGCGTGGCTAATAGGTCGTTGCTCGCACATCGACCGACATCTGATCTTTCGAGTTTGTTTACCGCGATGCGCCCAGGGTGCCGTCCGTGGGCCGGGCGGCCCGATCGGTCAGGGGCCATGCTGTCTTCGCGCACCAAGCATCGGGTCTTCGCGACCGGATTTCGCGCGATCCAGGCCGTCGGGGCGGATCGGTGGCTCGCGCCGGCCTCCCGCGGGCTCGGGGTCATCCTCACCTTTCATCATGTCAGTCCGGACCCGCTGCCGGCCTTCGCGCCGAACCGTCTCCTATCCATCACGCCGGACTTCCTCGACCAGACCCTGCGGGAACTCGATGCCCGCGGCTTCGAGGTGATCGACCTCGACGCCGTGCCGGAACGCCTTGCCGAACCGGATTACGGCCCACCCTTCGCGGTCCTGACCTTCGATGACGGCTATCGCGACAACGTCGCACACGCGCGGCCTGTCCTAGCGCGCCACGGTGTCCCCTGGACGCTGTTCGTCACCAGCGCCTTCGCGGACCAGACCGGCCGGCTGTGGTGGATCGAACTGGAACGCGCCATCGAACGGCTCGACCGGGTCCGGATCGACATCGGCGCACGCAGCGTCGATCTGCCGGCGCGCAGCCCCGGGGAAAAGGCAATCGCCTTCGACGCGGTCTATCGTGACCTGCGCGGCGGCAGCGAGACGGACCTTCTCGCCCGGATCGCGGGCCTCTGTCGTCAGGCCGGATTCGCGCCCGGACAGATCGCGTCCGAACTGTGCCTGTCCTGGGCGGAACTCCGCGATCTCGCGACGGATCCCGCCGTCACCATCGGGGCGCACACGGTGAGCCACCCGATGCTGGCGAAGCATCCGGAGGCGTTCGTCGCTCGGGAGATCGCCGAGGGACGGGCGCGGATCGAGTCGGCGCTCGATCGGCCCGTCCGGCACCTCTCGTATCCGGTCGGCGATCCGGGCTCGGCGGGGCCGCGGGAATTCGGGATGGCCCGCAGCCTGGGCTTCGCCACCGGTGTGACGACCCGACCCGGCCACCTCTTCGGCGGCCATGCCGGCCACCTTCACGCCCTGCCCCGGGTCTCGGTCAACGGCTGCCATCAGTCGCGGGCGGCCCTGGGCAGCCTGCTCTCCGGCGTGCCGTTCCTCGCCTGGAACCGGGGTCGGCGTCTGAACGTGGCGTAACCGGCGCTATCGCCGCCGCCGATGCCGATAGCCGGTCGAGAACGAGGCGTATTGCCGGCCGCGATGCCCGCGGTAGCGCCGGCGGCTGCCCGTGACGGGCTCCGCCGCCTCCTCGACCTGCGGGATGGCCTCCGCCATGGCGGCAGCGGGCGTCGACCCGGTGTCGGCCGAAGCGTAGCCGCCGGCCACGTTCTTGGCCGCGGGACCGAACATCGCCAGACACTGATTGTAGGCGAGATCGTTCTTCAGCCGCTCGCATTCACCGATCGATCGCGGCGTGCCCTGGGCCTGGGCCGGCAGGGGTGCGAGCAGCACGGCGAGGGCTGCGAGAGGCGTGAGGCGCATGGAGAAACGGAGCACGACGCAGCTAACTCGGGAGCGGAGGGGCCGCTTGTGATCCCGGAGTGCGGCGAAATCGAGGGTTCGCGTCAGCGGTCCGGCCGTTCCATCCATCGGATCAGCGGCATCAGCGGGAAGATCCAGGCGATGCCGAGGATCGAGTACAGCACGGCCTGCACCGCCGCCGGCGTCTCCGAGATGCGGCTGTCCGCCAGGCTCATCGCCAGGGGGCCATAGAGGCAGACGAAGGCCAGGATCGACAGGGTGCCGATCAGGGTTCGGGTGCGACGGCGCATGACGTCTCGTGCTGGTTCTACGATGAGCCTCTGCAGGAGGGCTATCGTCCGGTCTCGCGCTTGGCAACGCGCAGCCTGCCGCGGGCTGCGGCGCCGCCAACATTGCTGCGCTGCCGCGGATACCCTAACCCCGGCGCGGGGATCGGCGCATCCCGGTCCCGGACGAAGGGACGTCGTATGCTTACACGAGATGCCGGCGCGCGCCGATCGGGCGCGGTGCGGGCTTGGCTCTACGGGATCGCCGCCCTGGTGGTCGCCATGGTGGCGGTCGGCGGGGCGACGCGGCTCACGGGATCCGGCCTGTCCATCACCGAGTGGCGACCGGTGACCGGTGTCATCCCGCCCCTCTCCAACGCGGACTGGATCGCGGAATTCGCGAAGTACAAGGATACGCCGCAATATAGCATTCTCAACCAGGGGATGGGCCTGTCCGCCTTCAAGGTCCTGTACGGCTGGGAATGGGGCCATCGCCTGCTCGGCCGGCTGATCGGGCTCGTGTTTTTCCTGCCGCTGGTCGTGTTCTGGTGGCAGGGACGGATCAGCCGCAAGCTCGGGCTCGGCCTCCTCGGCCTGGGCGTGCTGGGCGGCCTTCAGGGCGCCATCGGCTGGGTCATGGTGGCCTCGGGCCTCCAGCCCGGCATGACCGCAGTGGCGCCGCTCAAGCTCGCGCTTCACCTGACGACGGCGAGCCTCATTCTGGCGGGGCTGGTCTGGCTGGCGGCGGGCGAGCGCGGCCGTGCCCTGGAGCCGGTCTCGACGCGGCTGCGCGCGACCGCGGTGATGCTGCCCGTGCTGATCCTGCTGCAGATCTTCCTCGGCGGGCTCGTCGCGGGCTCGCACGCGGGTCTGGTCTACAACACGTGGCCCACGATGGACGGTGCGCTGGTGCCCGCGGCCGACACCCTCTTCGCGATCCGCCCCTGGATCGAGAACTTCGTGGACAATCACGCCCTCGTCCAGTTCGACCACCGGATGACGGCCTACCTCGTGATCCTCGTGGCGATCCTGCACGCCGTCGATGCCAGAGTGACGGGACCGGCCGGCGCGGCGGGGCGCGCGACCGGGGTGGCCGTGCTGGCGCTGGCCCAGGCCATGCTTGGAATCGCGACGCTGCTCCTCGCCATTCCGCTCTGGGCGGCGTTGGCCCATCAGGTCGTGGCGATGGCGGTCCTGACCATGGCGACGGCCCACGCCCGACTTAGCCGCGGTGTGGAAGAGGAGACCGGGCGCGTGCGGTTCGCGCAGGCGGACCCACCCATCGGCTTCGAAGGGCTCGCCGGCCGCGGCGCCTAGACTTCCTGCGATGCGGCAAGTTCGCCGCACCGCAGGAGAGCTATAACGGCGCGTGGGAATCCTTGGGATAACTCGGGCTCAGCATTCTGCACAGGGAACGATCAAGAACTCTCAAGCTTTAGTCTGCACGCGTTGCAGGAGGCTTCAGGATGTCTCTCGCGGAGGATGGTCGCCCGCTCTCGCTGACGTGGCATTACACGCCCCGGGAGATCGTCGCCGACGGTGTGATACATGGGCTCGGGGTCGTCCTGGGCCTCGCCGGTGCCGTGGCACTGGTGGCGGTGGCGCTGACGGCGCATCTCGGTCTGGGCGAGCGGGTCGCGGTCGCCGTCTACGCGACCGCCCTGGTGCTGATGCTCGGCGTCTCGGCCCTGTACAACCTGTACCCGGTCAGCCCGCGCAAATGGCTGCTGCGCCGGGCGGACCATGCCCTGATCTACCTGATGATCGCCGGCACCTACACGCCCCTGGTCGCTCTCGTCGGGTCTGGGCCGCGCGCCTATCTTTTGCTGGCCATGATCTGGGCGGTCGCGCTGGTCGGGATCGCCGTCAAGCTGTTCCTGCCCGGGCGGTTCGACCGGCTTTCCATCGGTCTCTACCTCATGCTCGGCTGGAGCGGCCTGTTCGCATATGAATCCGTGATCGCGAGCCTTCAGCCGACGGCCCTGTGGCTCCTAGCGATCGGCGGCGCGCTCTACTCGATCGGTGTGGTGTTTCACATCTGGCGCACCCTGCCCTTCCAGAACGCGATCTGGCACGGCTTCGTGCTCGCGGCGACCGCCTGCCATTACGGGACCATCTGGGCCAGTCTGAACGGGCTGCCGCTGACGTGACTTGTTTTGGAGGCAGTAAAACTCCAGTTACCTTCTCGATGAAAAGCTTGCGGCGACCGAGCTGCCTTTAAGAGCCTCACGACCATCGGCGCTCCATAAATCCCGGGACAGTTTTCACCGGGAGCGATACCGTGGTCGCCAAGTCGAACGACGCTCGATCCGCCGAGCGTTACCGGATCCTGCACATCTTCCGGGCCCCCGTCGGGGGGCTCTTCCGCCACGTCATGGATCTGGCCCGCCTTCAGGCTGCGGCGGGACACGCGGTCGGCATCGTCTGCGACTCGACGACAGGCGGCGAGCGTGGCGAACAGGCGCTCGCCGACCTTCTGCCCAGCCTCGAACTCGGCCTCGTCCGGATCCCGATGCGGCGCAATCCGGATCGATCGGACTGGACGTGCCTGAAGGCGGTCGGCCGGCGGGCCGCCTTGGTCGGGGCCGATGTCCTCCACGGCCACGGCGCAAAGGGCGGTGCCTACGCGCGGCTCGCCCGGGGAAGCGCGGCGATCCGCAGCTACACCCCGCATGGCGGCAGCTACAATTATCGACCCGGCAGTGCGCTGCATCGCCTCTACATGGGCGCCGAGGCTATTCTCGCCCGCCGGACAGACGCGTTCCTGTTCGAGAGCGAGTATGTCGCCGGGCGGCACCGAAGCTTCGTCGGCGGACCGGAGCAGGTCACCCGCATCGTCCACAACGGCCTCGCCGACGCGGAATTCTCTCCGGTCGACCGCGTCCCTGATCCGTTCGACCTGCTCTATGTCGGCGAATTGCGGGAGGCCAAGGGCCTGCCGTACCTGCTTGAAGCCCTCGTCCGGCTCCGGGCGGAAGGACGGGCGCTGCGGCTGCTGTTGGTCGGCTCGGGGCCGGACGCCGAGATCCTGCGGGAGACCGTCGACCGCCTCGGGCTCGGCGGCGCCGTCTCCTTCGAGCCCCCGCAGGCGATCCGATCCGTCCTGGCGCGCGGCCGGATCCTGGTGGTTCCGTCCCTTGCGGAATCGCTGCCCTACGTGGTCCTCGAGGCCGCGGCCGCGGGGCAGCCGCTGGTGGCGACCCGGGTCGGCGGCATCCCTGAGATCTTCGGACAGGCCGCGGACGATCTCATCCCCGCTCGGGACCCCGCGGCCCTCGCCTCCGGTATCCGGCGCGTCCTCGATGAGGCGCCCGAGGTGCTCGCCGCCCAGGTGCGGGCGCTCAGCGCTTCGGTCCATGAGCGCTTCTCCCTGGACCGCATGGGCGGCGAAGTGATCTCGGGCTACGCCGCCGCGTTCCAGGCCCGTGCCGACCGTCGTGCCGTCAAGGTGCCGGAGATCGCCGGGGCGCGGACCGCCTGATCCTCACCACCGGAACGTGATGACAAGCCGCCCGCCCGCAGCGATCGAGATCGTCGCGGGCGGCTCGCTCTTAAGTCTTCCGACAATGCCCCATGCCAAGCTGCGCGTGCGGAAGCCGCCAACGGGCGTGGAAGAGGGCCGTTCGATGAGTGCGTTCGACATCCGCGATCTCCTGGAGGCAGCCACACCGCTCGATACGCAATCCGCGCATCGTGCCGACCACGCGGTTCCGCTGGCCGAGACGTCCCTGCCCCGCGCGACCGCGATTTCCCCGGTCGTGGTGGCAGGGCTGGTTCGTGCTTTAGAATGCACTCTGATCTTCGGCCTCGGCGCGCTCCTGCACTTTCTGATGCTGCGCGGGCTTGTCCCGTTCGGCCTGACCTATGCCGGCGCGATCGGGCTGATCGCGGTGATCACGGTGGCGCTCATCCAAACGGCGGGCTGTTACCGCATCGCCGCGTTCCGTGCCGTCTTGAAATCCGCGTTTCGGCTCATCACCGCGTGGTCACTGACCTTCCTGATGGTTGCCGCCGGGTTGGTCTTGGCCAAGGTCGCCGATCACTATTCCCGGCTGTGGCTCGCGACCTTCTACGGCACGGGCCTCGCCATGCTGCTCATCGGCCGCTTCGTTCTCTACCGGGTGGTCGACGCCCAGACCCGGGCCGGCCGATTCGACCGGCGCACCGCGATCGTCGGCGGAGGAAAGCCGGCCGAGGATCTGATCGCCGCTCTGGAGACGCAGAGCGACAGCGGCATCCGCATCGTCGGCGTCTTCGACGACCGCAACACCGACCGTTCCTCGGATGTGGTGGCGGGGCATCCGAAGCTCGGCAACGTCGACGATCTCGTGGCCTATGCCCGGAATGCGCGGCTCGATCTGATCGTCTTCACCATCCCGATCACCGCCGAGGCGCGCATCCTGCAGATGCTCGCCAAGCTGTGGGTTCTGCCGATCGACATCCGGCTCTCGGCTCACGCGGCCAAGCTGCGCCTGCGTCCCCGCAGCTACTCCTATCTCGGCTCGGTGCCGGTGCTCGACGTGTTCGACAAGCCGATCGCCGACTGGGATGTGGTGGTGAAGGCGCTGTTCGACCGTTGCGTCGGCTTGTTGATGCTGCTCGCCCTGTCGCCGATCATGCTGGCCGTGGCTCTCGCCGTGCGCCTGACCTCCCGCGGACCGGTGCTGTTCCGTCAGAAGCGGCATGGCTTCAACAACGAACTGATCGAGGTCTTCAAATTCCGCTCGATGTATGTCGATCAATGCGACGCCGGGGCGGCCAGGATGGTGACCCGCGGCGACCCGCGGGTGACGCCGGTCGGCCGGTTCATCCGCAAGACCTCGCTCGACGAATTGCCGCAGCTCTTCAACGTGCTGAAGGGCGACCTCTCGCTCGTTGGCCCGCGGCCGCACGCGCTGCAGGCCAAGGCCGCCAACACCCTGTACGATCAAGTGGTCGACGGTTACTTCGCCCGGCATAAGGTGAAGCCCGGCATCACCGGCTGGGCTCAGATCAACGGCTGGCGCGGCGAGACCGACACGTCGGAGAAGCTGCAGCGCCGGGTCGAGCACGACCTCCACTACATAGAGAACTGGTCGGTTCTCCTCGATCTGCAGATCCTGGCGACGACGCCGTTCGCTCTGCTCAAGACCGAGAACGCCTACTGACCGCGCCGGCGCGGCCCCGATCGGATCCCGATCGGGGCGACGTCGTGCCCGCTACGGCAGCGCGCCAGCCTTCTCCTTGGCCTTCATGATCGTGTCGCGGCAGCCCTGGGCGTCGCCGGCCTTGTCTTGCTGACCGGCTTTCGCGACCAGCTTCTTGGCCTCCTCGACGCCCGCGGCGGTCGGTTTGACGCTGGCATCCCCCTCGGTGAGGGCTGGCGGCTTGTCGAGCGCCTTGGGCGAATCGGAAGAGGTCGGACCGCCGGGCGGCGTCTTGCCCGTCACCGCGACAGCCCCGGCGCTGTCGAGTCGCCGCTGCAGGGTACTGACCTCGTCGGCGCACGGTGTCGCGAGGGCGGGCGTGGCTGCGGCGAGCGTGAGCGCTGCGACGGCAAAACGGAACATCATGAAGTCAGGTCTCCAGGCGGTAGGGCGCATCCGGCGCGCGAACCCCGACGGGGCGGCGGGCGCGACTCACCGAGGAGACGCCGGGCGCACAGGCGCGTTCCCGAGACAGGAGGCCGCATGGCAGAGCCCAAAAACGCGGCCGGGCGCCCCGTGCGGCCCGAAGACCGCCGGGGCGCCCGGCCGCGTTGCCTGCGGCGTCAGTACTTGCGGATGATCGGCTCCGGCGCCATCGGCACCGGGTCGGGGCCGAAGCGGTAGGTCAGGCCGGCATAGACCGAGAGTGGCTGCGCCAGGGTCGTCGTCCGCGGATCGTTGATCGACAGGTTGCCGGCGACCGCACCCGTCTCGGCGAAGGTGCCGAATGTCGCGTAGCGGTTGTTGGTCAGGTTGGTGATCAGCCCGAAGATCTCCAGGTTCTTGGTTACCTGGTACTTCGTCGTGAAATTCATCACGTAGTAGGCCGGCAGCTTGCGGTTCAGGTTCGAATCGTCCCCCCGGAAGTAGGACGACGAGAATGCCGAGACGTTGAGGCCGAAGCGCCATTTCGGGGTGATGTTGTACTCGAATCCCGCCTTGATCTGGTGATCCGGGATCAGCGGGATCTTGTTGCCCTTCTTGACGAAGATCGCGCCGTCGTCGGACAAGGGGTTATTCGGCGACGATAGCGTGTCGTTGAACTGGTAGGTCGCATCGATCAGGGCGTAGTTGGCGTAGACCAGCAGATCCGGGTTGACGACGTATTCGGCGCTGACCTCGATGCCCTGGCGGCGAGTCGCCGGCACGTTGGTGTAGTAGGCGCGCGCGGCGTTGCCCGCGACCGCGATCTGGATGATGTCGTTCTTGAGGTCGGTGCGGAAGACGCCGGCCTTGTAGGTCAGGTTGCCGCCCGAGAGGAAGTTCGGGATCACGCCCCGGAAACCGACTTCGTAGGTTTGGCCGGTCACCTGCTTCAGCGGCGGATCGGCGACCAGCGAATTCGGCAGTAGGCACGGCTGGTTCGGGTTCGCGCAGGCGAGTTCCAGCGGCGTCGGCGCACGGTTCGATTCCGAGTAGCTCCCGTAGAGGTTGAGTGCCGGGTCGAACTGATAGGTCAGGCCCGCCAGCGGATTGACCTTGAGGTACTCGTTCGTGGCGTTCACGTCCGGCGAGAAGCCGGTGAGGTCGCGCGTCTGGATGTGCGCGTAGTTGAGCCGGAAGCCGGCGGTGAGCGACAGCCGGTCGGTCACGTCGAGCGTGTCGGTCGCGTAGAGGCCGAGATAGAGGTTCGAGCCCTGGACGGAGGTCGGCGCGATGCCGATCGCGGCGAGCGACCGGATCATCTCGGTGCCCAGGCCAGGGATGGTTCCGTAATACGGGTTGTTCGGGTCGACGGTGATCGACAGGTTCGGGTTGATGACGCCGAGCTGGCTTTGCGACTTGAACGAGAAGTCGGCCGCGTCGACGCTGCCGCCGATCACGAAGGTGTTTGGCAGGCCGAAGATCCGATCGCGGTTGGCCGCTTGGAGCGAGCCGCCGTAGCCGGTCGCCTGTGTCTGCGTGGTGTCGATCGTCCCGTAGGGAATGTTGGCTCGGTATGGGATCCGCTGGTTCTGTTGGCCGAGGATCAGGAACTGGTTGCGGAAGGCCAACTGCGACTGGCCGGCCGACGGGCTGAAGCCGTCATCCTGATAACAGAGGAAGCCGCGGAAGCTTGACCGCGAGCTGCACTGCTCGAAGTTGCCATCGTTGCCGTCCACGTAGGACTCGCTGAACCGGCGGAAGTATGCGTTGCCGGCGAGGTCCCAGGTGGGGGAGATGTCGACCCGGCCGGTGAGCTGGATCGTGCCGACCTGCGTGGTCTGGGTCTGCGGGTAGGTGAAGATCGCCCGGGGATCGACATGAGTGAAATCCACCGGGGTCGCGGCGGCGGCTCCGTAGAAGCTGCGCGCGGCCAGCCCGATCAGGTGGAACTCCGAGTCCTGCGAGCGGTAGCCGAGATCGGCGTAGAGGCGGCCGATCGTGCTCGGATTCTCATAGCGCCAGCCGCGGTCGTTCAGGCCGTCGCCGGTGAAGTAGAAGCTCCAGTTATCGGAGATTTTACCGTACTGGAGATTGCCGGCCACGCGCCCATCGGACCCGCCGAAGGCGGTGATTTCGGTACCCTGCCAAGTGAAGCCGTTCTTCATCTGGATGTTGACCGCACCGCCGATGGCGTTGAGGCCGAAGGCCGGGTTTCCGGTGACCACATCGATGCGCTGAACGGCCTGTGGCGGGATCAGGTCGAAGTTGACGACGTCGCCGAACGCCTCGTTGATGCGGATGCCGTTCTGGTAGACCGCCAGACCCTGCGGAACGCCCTGCACCGAAGACGCGGTGAAACCACGATAGGTGACGTCGACCCGGTTCGAGTTGCCCTGAGAGTCGGACAGGTTGATGCCGGGGGTTTCCCGGGCGAACGTCGCGATGATGTTGTCGGTGCCACGGTCGACGTCGATCTGCCGGGGCGTGATGGTCTCGACCGTGCTGGGGATCTTGTTGAGCGGCTGCTCCGAGCCGCGCAGGCGCACGCTGCCGGGGGCGACGGGGACGGTCGGGGCGATCCGCGCAGCCTGATCGAGGTTCAGCGCGCCGCTCGAATTGCCGCCGCCGGCACCGACGGGCGACGTTGAAACGACGCTGATCTCGCCCAAGGTCACCGATTGCTGGGCCTTTACTGTGCCCGGAGCGACCGTGATCGCAAAGACTGAAGCAGACGCGAGCAAGCCGCTCCGAAGCGCCCGACGTGACATTCCGATTCCCCTGCCTTGAGACCCGCATCCGGTTGTTCCGGGCTTGGCGGTACTCTTGGCCGGTATAGTGAAGGTTCACAATCGGACGCAGCGGACGCGACGAGCTTTTGGACGCCCTTTCTGTCTACGAATGCCCAAACTCTCGGCCGCGTGGCCGGACCGCAACAGTTTGTACTGCAAAAACAACGACTTGCGGAGTATTCGGCAAGGGGTTCCGGGATAATTAGGCAAGTCGTGATCGACGCGTTTGCGGGCGATCACAGATGGGTCTGAATCATCCGGGCGATCTCGCCGAGCCGCTGTTCGAGGAGCTGCGGCACCTCGCAGACATAGGTGAGCGATTGGCTGCGCTCCTGGAAGATGCGGCGGTCCCAGGCGAACTTCGTTTCCAGGTCGGTCTGGTCCTTGGGCAGCTCCGTGGCGTCCGTCGCGCTCGGCGCATCCTTGGTCTGGCTGACCTTGTCGGCCTCGTCGCGGATGCGCTCCGCCATGCGGCGCTGGCCCTGGGCGTAGCGGGCGATGCCGCCCACCACCTTGTCGCGCTCGCCGTTGATGACCTCGAAGACGCCCGCGTAGACCCGGGTCAGGGCCTTGTCCTTGGCGTCCTTGTCGGTGCCGAACTTGCCCGCGAAGGCGTCCAGCAGCGGGTCGACCTGCGACAGGTCGGTGCGCCGCGAGGCGATCTTCTGCGCCAGCACGGCGGCGTCGTTGTCGCTGCCCCAGTCTCCCGCCGCCGCGATGTCCGGTCCGGTCCAGAACTGGCCGGGACTCAAGGTCGCGATCTTGCGCTGGACGCAGGGCCAGTCCGGATCGGGCTTGGGTTGCGCCAGGGCCGGGCCGGCCAGGAGGGCCAGCCCGAAGGCGCTGCCCAGGAGGGGGGAGATGAGACGGGTCATCGAAACGGGCTCCATCAGGGGGTCTCGCCGGCCGGGCCGCCGCGCCGGGCCATGATGCCGCGGCCGGGATCGTAGGCGACCACCGCCATGCCGAAGAAGGCGAGCGTCACGCCCACCACGACGGCGCAGGCCACGGGCTCGAACTGGACGTAGAGGGCGTAGCGGACGAGCTGGACCGCGTGGCTGAACGGGTTCAGCTCGCAGATCCAGTAGAGCGTCTCGGAGGATTCCCGGATCCGCCACAGGGGGTAGAGGGCCGAGGAGGCGAAGAACATCGGAAAGATCACGAAGTTCATCACGCTGGCGAAGTTCTCCAGCTGGCGCACCAGCGAGGACAGGAACAGGCCGATCGCCCCGAGCATCAGCCCCGAAGCCAGGAAGGCCGGGAGTGCCGTCAGGTAGCCGAGCGGCGGGATGTCGGTCTCCCAGAAATACGCCACCGCCAGGAAGGCGTAGGCCTGCACGATCGACACCGAGACGCCCGCGATCAGCTTGGCCAGCAGCAGCAGCCACCGGGGATAGGGCGAGGTCAGTAGCACCTTCATCGAGCCGACCTCGCGGTCATAGACCATCGAGAGCGACGATTGCATGCCGTTGAACAGCTGGATCATCACGGCGAGGCCGGGCACCACGTAGACCTCGTAGAGCACGTAGGTCTGGTAGGGCGGTTCGATCGAGACGCCGAGGGTGTTGCGGAACCCCGCCGCGAAGATGAACAGCCAGACCAGCGGCCGGACGAGGGCCGAGAAGAATCGCTCCTTTTGATTGAAGAACCGCAGCAATTCGCGTCGGACGATGCCCCCGAGGCAGATCAGGTAGCCGACCGTGTCGAGACGGCCGATCCGGTCCGGTGCGGTGCGAGGGGCTACCGCCGTGACCGGTGTGGAGACATGCGTCGGCGCAGTCATTCCTGCTTCCCTCGGTCCTGCGATGTGCCGCCCGTTCGCACCGTCATGCCGCCGCCCTCCCCGGTTCCGAGATGATACGGCGGAATGCGTCGGCGAGAGCCTCGTCGGGCGCGCCGATATCGCCGGCCCGCCCCCGGGCGACGATCCGGCCGCGATGGAGCACGATCGCGTCGTCCTCGGGTGAAATCTCCTCGAAGATGTGGGTCGCCCAGAGGACCGACAGGCCCTCCTCGCGGACCAGGGCCCGCACGATCGCGACGATGTCGGTCCGCGATTCGAGATCGAGGCCCACCGTCGGTTCGTCGAGGAGCAGCAGATCCGGCCGGTGGATCAGCGAGCGCGCGATCTCGATACGGCGCGACTGGCCCCCCGAGAGCGTCCGCACCTTGTCGTGGCGTCGGTCGGAAAGTCCGACCCGGTCGAGGAGCACCCCCACGCGCTCCTTGCCGGCGCTGCGTGTGATGCCGTGCAGGCTCGCGTGGTACAGGAGGTTCTGTTCGACGGTCAGGTCGGTATCGAGGGTGCGTGCCTGGAACACCACGCCGAGCCGGGCAAGCGCCCGCGAGGGCTCGCGATTGAGCGCGTGGCCGAAGATCGAGACCTGCCCGGTCTGGTTATTGTAGAGGCGAGTGATCACCGAGAACAAGGTCGTCTTGCCGGCGCCGTTCGGCCCGAGCAGGGCCGCGAAGCGCCCGCGCCCCACGTCGAGCGAGACGTCGTCGAGGGCGGCCCGGGCGCCGAAGCGGTGGCCGACATGCGCGACCCGAAGCGCCGCCTCGCCGCTCATCGGCCGAGCACCAATCGGGCATCGGCGACGGCGTCGAGGCACTCGTCGAACTCGCCCTCCTTCTGCTCCCGTTCGGCGACGCGCAGGGCCTTGCGGAGCTTGGGCAACGAAGCCTCGGGCGGATTGAGCGCCAGGGCGTCGCGGATCATCGTGATGCCCTCGGCGCAGGCCGACGCATCGTCGGCGGCGAGCGCCGGTCCGGCGCACAGGAGAGCCGAGGCGAGGAGGATCGTGCGCATCACTTCACCGTCAGCGTACCGGTCATGCCCTTGGCCTCCAGGCCGTGCGCCGCCCAGGTGTAGGTGCCCGGTTTGATCGCCACGAACTCGATGGCGATCTCGCCCGGGTCGTCGAACTCCAGATGGTCGGGCGGCCCGCCACCGTGGATCTCCTTGTGCTCGATCACGATCTGATTGAACCAGATGTACCGGAAGAACTCCGGAGCATAGAATTTGTATTCCTGATGCCCCTTGGCGACGATGCGCAGCCGGTAGGCCTTGCCGGATTCGAGGGTGATGTCCTTGTTCTCGACCGTGAAATCGTTGCCCTGGTCGTCGCCGAGGACGAGGTCGGGCAGGTTCTCCCGCTTCTTGGTGAGGTCGAGCGCCAAGGCCGGACCGGCCGCGAGCAGCCCCGCGCAGGCGAGCGCCGCCAATCGAACCATTCGCATCGTGTCGCTTCCCACCCTGTGCCGCCGGTGAGGCGGTCTTGATTGCTGCAGCTCCGGATCAATTCGGCGAGATCGCCACGCCCCAGGGCAGCAGGCCCACCGGGATGCTCTTGATCACCTTCTCGGAGGCCACGTCGATCACCGAGACATCGTTGGACGTGCCGTTCGTGGTGAAGAGCTGCTTCTGATCCGGCGTGAAGGCGAGCTGCCAGACGCGCTGACCCACGGGCAGGTACTTCTCGACCGCGTAGGTCTTGGCGTCGACGACCGCGACGCGGTTGGCGGGACCGAGTGCCACGAAGGCCTTGGTCCCGTCCTTGGTGATCCGGATGCCGACGGGTTGGATCGCCTCGTCGTTGACGCTCGGGATCTTGAAGGTGATTTTCTTGATGACCCGGCGCTGTGCCACATCGATTACGCTCACCGTGCCGCCGACCTCAGCCGAGACCCAGAGGAACTTGCCGTCGGCGGTGAACTCGGCGAAGCGCGGCCGTGCATCCACCAGCACATTGTCGATGACCTGAAACGTCTTGGTGTCGATGAAATGGGCCATGTTGGTGGTCTCGGAGGTGTTGACCAGGACCTTCCCGTCCGGCGAAAGGCCCATCCCCTCCGGCTCGACACCGACCGGCACCTCGGCCAGGACCTTGTTCTTCTCGATGTCGATGATCGTGACCTGGCTATCGTCCTCGTTGGCGACGTAGAGCGGGTTGCCCGAGGCATCGAGGATGAACTGCTCCGGATCCGGCCCGGAGCGGAGCGAGCGGACCACCTTGCCGGAACTGGTGTCGAGCACGTCGATCCGATCATCGTCGCTCGCGCAGACGAACAGCTCCTTGCCGTCCTTGGACAGGGTCACGCCCCGTGGGCGCCGGCCGACCTTCCACGTGGCGGTCACCGCCATGGTGTTGGAGTCGATCACGCTGACCGAATTGCCCTTCTCGTTGGTGACGTAGGCGGTGAAGGCGGCAGCCGGACCGCAAAGAGCGACCCACGTACCGAGGGCGACAACGCTCAGTCCTGCCTCGATGCGGCGGCTCATGCCATTCCCTTCCCTTGCGTCTTCCGGGCGTCCCGCGTGGCCGTTCTCCCCGGGGACGTTCTCGCGGGCCGATTGTAGTGCGATATCCGCGCGTTGCGAGGGCATGGGCCGCTCGTCAACGCCGCAGGGTTCCGATCACTTGAACTTGCAGGTCGTCTCCGGGAGATCCACCCCCAACGTGTCGAGCGGCGTGCGCTGGTGCAGGAACCCCTGCTCCGGCGCCACCGACACCAGCGCCTTGGGCTGAACCACGATGATCGCCTGTCGCAGCTGGTGATCCCAGGGGCGGAAGCTCAGCGGCACGCCCTTGTAGGCCGGCAGGGTGAAGGCCGGCTCGGCCAGGAACGGGGCGATCACCGCAGGATCGTTGGTCTTCTTGGCAGTCACCGCCTCGCCCACCGTCCGCACCGCGGCCCAGACCTGATAGTCGAGCGGCCGCATCAGCCGGCCGGCGAGGCGGCGGAACCGGTTCTGCGCCTGCGCGGCGCCCCAGGTCTCCAGCACGGGGGACCACGTGGTCGGGGTCAGCGCCTGCGTGCCGCCGACCGGCCGGGGATCGACCGTGCGGTACGGGACGTAATCCCCCCAGTCGCCCTCCTCGTCGGCCACGATCGCCATGTCGTAGTCGAGCCCCCGGGTGAAGACCATCGCCTCCGCGCGGGTCGGCGTGTCGCCGCGCGCCTTGGCCAGGGGTCCGAAGGTCCACGGCTTTTCCGCCGTGATCTTGAGCGCGAATTTCCGCGCGGAGTTGCGGACCGCGTCGGCGTAGGCCTTGTCGGCGTCGGTTGGGCCGACGATCAGAAAAATCTTCCGCCAGCGCATGACCGTCAGGTACTGCGCCAGGGCGTCGGTGAGCATCGCCCGGGATGGCAGGATGTGGAACACGTTGGCCCGGCACTCGGCCCCGCGCAGCCGGTCGTCCGGCGCGCCGGCATTGAGGACCACGGCGCCCGTATCCTTCACCGCGTCCGAAACGGCCAGAACGGCATCGGCGGGGAGCGCCAGGACCAGATAGCGGATGCCCTTGCCGACGAGTTCCTTGGCGGCGGCGACCGGATCCGGCTTGTCGTCGGTCAGCGCCACGTCGTCGAGCGCGTAGGTCTGCTTGGTGAAGCGGCCGGTCGTGTTGTTGTCGGCGATGCCCATCTTGGCGCCGGCGAGTCCCTCGTCCTCGGGGGCGGCCTCGGCGTCGTAGGAGGACGGGGCGGGCTGGGGCCGGTAGATCAATCCGACGTGAGTTTCGATCGATGCCGGTGCCGGCTGCTGCGCCTGCGCGGCGAGCGGCATCAGCGCCACGAGGGCGAGGCCTGTCCGAATCCGCCGCCGCAACGGCCGACGGACGCGTATCTCGGCTGCAGGATTGTGCATAGGCACGGCCTCTACCAGTTTCCGTCCCGACGGCTCAATCGCGGTCTGTCGTTGCGCCGTTCACATCCCGACGAGCGCGTGAGCGACCGTGCGTAAGCCCCTCGTGGATCAGGCCGACCGGGAAGTACATTGCCAAAGTGTCCCGTCGCCCGACCTATGCTCCGATCGAGGCCGTCCGAAGCGGCCGGATCGTCGAGAGGAACGCCCCGCCCATGCGTCACCTGTCCCTTCGCGCTGCCACTGCCTGCGGTCTCCTCGCCCTCGGGGGTGTCCTGCCCAGCGCCGCGCAGGCTGCCGAGAAAGCCGCCGTATTCCCGGTGGAGCTGTTCGAGCCGGGCGCCTCCTACGGTGCCAGGGCGCGGCCGGCCGACACCCGGAAGCTGACCCTCGTGACCGACGAGTTGCGCAAGGCGCTGCACGATCAGGCTGGGCTGGAGATCGTCGACACGGCACCGAAGGCCGACACCGTGGCCAAGGAAGGGCCGCTCTACAAGTGCGACGGCTGCGCGGCCGACATAGGCAAGAGCCTGGGTGCGGACCTCGTCGTGACGGGTTATGTGGATAAGGGGTCGGGCCAGATCTTCAACCTGAACGTCACCATCGCCGATGCCGAGACCGGCAAGGTGGTGCGCGGCGGGCAGGTCACGATCCGGGCCGACACCGACGATACCTGGGCCCACGCGATGCGCTGGGTGGTGAAGAACCGCCTGCTCGCCGAGCCGCTGCCCGGGAAGTCCTGACGCCGTCCGCAACCACCCTGAGCCATCCGTGCCCGCGTCCGACGCCCATTGCACTCCCCTGCCCCGCCTGCTCGTCAGCGTCCGCGATCCGGCCGAAGCCGAGGCCGCCCGGCTCGCGGGCGCTGACCTGATCGACGCCAAGGACCCCGAACGCGGGGCGCTGGGCGCCCTCTGTCCGGACGCCGTGCGCGAGATCGTGGCGCGCGTCGCCAGCGAGGCGGTGACCAGCGCGGTGGCTGATCCGGCACCGGGTTCGATCGCCGCCATGGCGTCCACCGGGGTCGATTGGGTGAAGTGCGGCCTCGATGCCGATCGCCGGTGCGAGCCCGCGGCCTTCGCGGACTTGGCGGCGGCGGCGCCGAAACGCCTGATCGCCGTCCTGTTCGCAGAAGACGGACCGGCTGCCTCTCTGATCCCGGCTTTGGCGCTAGCGGGCTTCGCGGGTGCGATGATCGATACGGCGGCCAAGCACGGCGCCCGCCTGACCGACCTCGCGGCGCCGGCCGATCTCGCGGCCTTCACGCGGGCCTGTCGCGCGCACGGCCTGATGAGTGGGCTTGCGGGGTCGCTGCGCGTCATCGACATCGCTCCCCTCGCCGAACACGGACCGGACTATCTGGGGTTCCGCGGCGGTCTCTGCCGCGACTTCGACCGCTGCAACGGAATCGACCCGCTGCGGATCGCCGAGGCGCTGCGGGCGCTCCGACCCAACCAGCGGGACGCCGCGTGATCTCGGTCATCAAGATCGGCGGCAGTCTGGAGGCGGATCCGCATCGGCGACGCGCCCTCTTGGCCGACATCGCCGACGGCGCCTTCGGGCGGTGCATCGTGGTGCCGGGCGGCGGCACCTTCGCGGGCCTCGTGCGGGCCGCGCAGGCGCGGGAGGGCTTCAGCGACGCCGAGGCCCATCGCCGGGCACTGGACGCCATGAGCGACGCAGCCGGCATCTTCCGCGGGATCGAGCCGCGTCTGGTCCAGAGTCTGGAACCCTGGGCGGAATCCGCATCCGCCACGGCGCGCGTCTGGAATCCGCGCCTCCTGCGCGCCGGCCACCGCGACATCCCCGAGACCTGGGATGTCACATCCGACAGCCTCGCCCTCTGGCTGGCCGAACGGGTTTCCGCAAAGCGCTGCGTGCTGGTCAAGTCCGTCGATGCGCCGACGGGGGAGGACGTCGCCGCCCTTTCCGACGGCGGCCTCGTGGACGCGGCCTTCCCGGCCTTCGCGGCCCGCTACGCTGGCCCGATCGAGATCTGGGGACCGAGCCGCCGGGTCGCCGTCGCGCCGCGGGATGCGGCATGAGCGCCCCCGAGCACATCGTGTTCGTCACCGGCCGCCTCGCCCGGGCGCGGCTGGAGAAGGTCGCGGCCGGCCTCACCGACAGGTTCCGGTGGAGCATCGCGGATGCCGGCGTGAAGGTCGCCGCGCTGATGACCGAGGAGATCATCCGCCGCCGGATCGTGCTGCCTGAGGGCGCGACGCGGGTGATCCTGCCGGGCCGCTGCCGGGCGAACCCCGAGCACCTCGCCGCCCATTTCGGCGTGCCGGTCGAACGGGGGCCCGACGAGGTGGTCGATCTCCCGGCCTGGCTCGGGCTCGCGGCCCGGAAGGTCGATCTCTCCCGTCACGATCTGCGAATATTTTCCGAGATCGTCGATGCCTCGAAGATGAGCGTCGCGGAGATCCTGGCCAAGGGGCAAGACCTCGCCCGGAGGGGGGCGGACGTGATCGACCTCGGCGGCCTGCCCGACACGCCGTTCCCGCATCTGGAGGAGTCCGTACGCGCGCTGAAGGAGGCCGGGCTGACGGTCAGCGTCGATTCCTTCTCCCGCGAAGAGCTGGCCCGGGGCGCGGGGGCCGGGGCCGACTTCCTGCTGAGTCTCAACGAGGACACCCTCGACCTCGCCTTCGAGACCGATGCGGTGCCCGTGCTGGTGCCGACGCGTCCCGACGACCTGCCCTCCCTCGACCGGGCGATCGAGCGGATGCTCAAAGCCGGGCGGCCCTTCCTGGCCGATCCGATCCTGGAGCCGATCCATCACGGCTTCGTCGATTCGATCGCGCGGTATCGCGAGATCCGCGCCCGCTGGCCCGACATCGCCATGATGATGGGCACCGGCAACCTCACGGAGCTGACCGAGGCGGATTCGCTCGGCGTCACCGCGCTCCTCGTCGGCATGTGCTCGGAGCTGACGATCGGGAACGCGCTGATCGTGCAGGTCTCGAACCACACGCGCCGCACGGTCGAGGAGCACGATGCGGCCCGGCGGGTGATGTACGCCGCCAAGGCGGATTCGGCGCTGCCGAAGGGCTACGGCCGGGCGCTGCTGGCGCTCCACGACAAGCGGCCCTTCGTGCAGACCTCCGAGGAGATCACCCAGGCCGCCGCGGAGGTTCGCGATCCGAACTATCGGATCGCGGTCGCGGAGGACGGCATTCACGTCTACAACCGCGACATCCACAGGGTCGGTACCGACGCGATGGCGTTCTTCCCCGAACTCGATGTCGCGAGCGACGGTGCCCACGCGTTCTATCTGGGCGCGGAGCTCGCCAAGGCCGAGACCGCGTGGCGGCTCGGCAAACGCTACGTGCAGGACGAGCCGCTGGATTGGGGCTGCGCCGCCGACGCGGAGGTCGAGGACGCCACCGCCTTCAAGAAGGCCGGCCACACGCGGCATTCCGGCCCGGACGCGCCGCCCCCCGGCACCCGGGACGCGCGGTACGCGACGCCCGAGGCCGATGCGAAGCCGCCCGAGACCGTTCCGGATGAGGCGGCCCACGCCGGGGCGTTGCCGGAGCGCCCGCAAACACCGGAGACGAAGCTGGTCTGCGGCCGGCTGGTGCCGGCCGATCAGGCGTGAGCCGATGCCGCTTATCCTGGAAACCATCGTCACGACACTCTCGCCTGCGGGCGAACTGCACCTCGTGCCCTTCGGGCTGATCGGCGAGGCGGACGGCTACGTGCTGGCACCGTTCCGGCCCTCGCCGACCATCGTCAATCTGGAGGTGAACCCCTGCTTCACGGCTTCCAGCCCCCGCGACATCCGAGTGATCGCCGGGGCGGTCACAGGCCGGCGCGACTGGCCAACCGTGGCCTGCGCGGCCATCGCGGGTCGGCGCCTTGCCGACAGCTTCGGCCACGCCGAGTTCGAGGTCGCCTCGGTCGAGGACCACGAGACCCGGCCGCGCTTCCGTGGTCGCATGGTTCACAGCGCCGCGCATGCGCCGTTCATCGGCTATAACCGCGCGCAGGCGGCGGTCTTGGAGGCTGCTATCCTGTCCACCCGGCTCCACATGCTGGAACCCGAGAAGGTGTTGACGGAGATGGCCTATCTCGCCATCGCCGTGGGCAAGACCGCCGGGCCCCGCGAGCGCGAGGCCTGGGGCTGGATCGAGGACAAGGTCGCGGCGGCCCTCGGCCCCGAGGCACGCGTTCGCGATCGTGACGACCGCTGAGGGCGGGAGGAGAAGGACAAGATGAAGAAAATCACCCTGGCTTTGGCGGCCACCGCGGCGCTCGTCGCCGCGACCGCGCAGGCCCACGGCCCGACCCGACGCAAGATCCAAGAATCGATCGAGATCAACGCGCCGGCCGACAAGGTCTGGGCGGTGGTCGGCGACCTGAAGAACGCCGACTGGATGCAGAACGTCACCAAGACCGAGCTGAACGGCGACCCGGCCGGAAAGTTCAAGCGGGTGCTGACGCTCAAGAACGGCGATCAGATCCAGGAGACCAGCAACAAGTTCAAGCCCGACGACAAAATTTTCTCGTACTACATCGACAAGGTCGACGTGAAAGACCTACCGGCCAACGATTATTCGGCGACGATCACGGTCGAGCCGGAGGGCGACGCTAAGTCGAAGGTCGAGTGGAAGGCCGCCTTCTATCGCGGCTACATGAACAACGATCCGCCGCCCGATCTGAACGACGAGGCTTCCGAGAAGGGCGTAGGCGACTGGATCAAGGCGAGCCTCGCCAACCTGAAGGCCAAGGTCGAGAAGGGCTCGTGAGGCTCAGCCGGGCGGCGCTCGCCGCCGCCCTCGCCCTTTCGGGCAGCGTCGCCCGCGCCGAGCCGGCGCGGGAGGCGATCGTCACCGCGCAACTCGGCGGCGCGGTCGAGGTGGTGGATCTCGCCGCCGGCAAAGTCGTGCGACGCATCCCCGTCGATGGGGCGCCGGCCGGTATCGCCCTCTCGGCGGATCACAGGCGCGCCTACGTGACCCGTCCCGAGGGCCATGGCCTCGCGGTGGTCGATCTCGACGCCGGCCGGATCCTGTCCGAGGTCCCGCTGCCCGGCGGGCCGCTCGGCATCGCGGCGGACCCGCGCGGCGGCCGGGTCTACGTGGCCGACTGGTACGGACACCGCCTGTTCGTCCTCGATGAGCGAGACGGCACCTTGGTCCCGGACGGCGAGATCGCGGTCGGGGCCTCGCCCTCGGGGATCGCGGTGAGCCCAGACGGGGCGACGCTCTACGTCGCCAACCGCGAGGCCGGTACGGTCTCGGTCGTGGACGCGGCGGCACGCCGCGAGACCAGGACCATCCCGGTGGGCCAGCACCCGTTCGGCATCACCCTCGATGCCGCGGCGGGGCGCGCCTACACGGCCAATGTCACCGGCGACGACGTGTCGGTGATCGATCTCGCGGCGGGCCGCGAGATCGGGCGGGTCCCGACCGGCCGGCGGCCCTACGTGATCGCACTCAGCCAGGGGCGCGGCTTCGTCACGGACCAATATGCCGGCAGCGTCACCGTCTTCGATCTCGCCACTCTCAAGCCGATCGCCGACATCGACGTAGGCGATCATCCGGAGGGCATCGGCGCCGACGCGGATGGCCACCTCTATGTCGCCAACTGGGGCGACAACACCTTGAGCATCCTGGATGCCGCCACGCTGAGGGTGACCCGGACGATCCCGACGGGCGATGGACCGCGCTCGTTCGGCGAATTTCTGCGGTGAGGGTTCCCGGCCCGGTGTCCTTCACAGCGACTCGCGGCGCGGCCCCCGCCGATAGGCGACGCGCGCGGCGACAAGGGCACCGCCCACCTGCAGCAAACCTGTCTCCCCTAGATCCGTGGGGCTGAGATGGGCCTGGATCAGCACCCGTGTCAGCGCGTTCAGGGCAAGCAGCGTCAGGCAGAAGGCCGCTGCGGCGAGCAGGCCGCCGACGAACTCGGGCATGGATTCGCTCCCGTTTGGAACGGGATCAACCTAGCAAGCCGCGCGCCAACGCCAAGCTGCCCGACCTGTCAGCGGCGCCGGGGCGCCGCGACGGGCCTGGCCTCGGCGGCGGGCTTGACCTGCGCCGCCGGGGCCGGCCGCGGCGTCTCGACCACGAGGCGTTTCACCGGCCAACCATCGCTCCAGCGCTCCATGTCGGCGAGCCGCGGGTTGTTCTTGAGTGCCGTGGCGTCCGAACCGGCGAAGGCCGTCATCGCGGCAAGATCGAAGACCTTCCAGAAGCCGAGATAGTCGAGGGCGTCCACCCGCGCGAGATTGACCTGCGACACGAGCGTCTGCTGCTCGCCCGTGAGCGCCATGTCGGGCGACCAGCGGAAGGGCGGCGGCTTCGGATTGTCCTTCGGCGCGTCCTTGGCCTCCGGCGCTGGCTTGATGGCGCCGCCGTCAAAGGCCGTATCCAGGCCGGCGGGTGCGGCGAGCGTCGCGGTAAGCGCCGGAAAGCCGTGATCGTCCGAAAGGATGCGCACGAACAGCTTGCGATCCGGGGGTACGGAACTCGTCTCGCGCAGCAGCCGTTTGGCGGCGAGATCGGCGGCTCGGGTATCCTTGTCGCCCACCATGGTGACGATGATCGTCGCGGGGTCGATTGCCGAGAGGTCGCCGAGCGTGATGCCCCGCGATTTCGGTCCGCTGGCGATACCGCCGGGCGTCGCCGCGAAGATCAGTTTCGGCACCGGCAGGCCCCGCGTCTTGGCATCCGCCGCGAGATCCAGCGCCAGCGGTGCGCCGGCCAGATGGCCGATCATCGCGACGCGTTCAGGGTCGGGCTTGGCCTCGCTGTCCCCGGCGAGATCCGCCAGGGCTGCCTTCACCAGCGACTCGGCGTTGGCCGGCGCGTCGGCCGGACGCGTCCGGTTCACCTCCTGGAAGCGTGGCACGATCACGAGCCAGCCCTGGCGGGCCAGATGGTCGATCCAGGCCCCGTAGCTCTGGGGGTTAACGATGCCCCACCCATGCAGAAACACGGCGACGGGTCGACCCGTCTCCGGCGCAGCGCCCGCCGTGTAGAAGGCGTAGCTGCCCGCCGCGCCGCGGCCGAGAAGGCGTTTCACGACGGTGGTCTTCCGATCCCCGACGCTGCCCGGACCCTCCGCCGGCTGAGGCGGCGGTGTCGCCGCCTGCGCCGATACCGCACCGGTCAGGATCGTGATCGCGACCGCGGCGAGCGATCCGCGGAAGGCGGTGGGACGCATGGAGGGCTCGATTGCGTAAACGCCTGCGCCTGCAGGATTGGAGGCGGTGAATAGCAGATTCTCGGGCCATGGCGAGCGAGCGCCGATCTGATCGGCTGTTCCCTGGATCGAAGGCTGCTTCGTTTAGCCGGGGTGCGGAAACGAGGTCCGATCGAACGGCCCAGGATGATCCATCGACCTCCGCGCGTGTTCTCGCGGCCCCACGCGACACGGACCGAGCAGGATGACACAGGGTCGATCCAGATCAGGCTTGCCGATGATGGCATCGCGTGTCCGGCAGACGCAATCCCGGAACGAGGTGTCGGCGGCTCCGATATCAAGCCCGGAGCGTGGACCGCAGTGAAGTCGCATGATCGACTTGCTGCGCCAAAACCGCGAGCGTGAGCGGGACCGCATCGTCCAGCTCGCCGTAGAGTGTGCGCAGCTCGTCGCGAACCGAGTCGAGAATGGCCAGCTCCGCGGATTCCGGCTCGCCGGGTCGGCGCAGGGAATCGGCGTGGTTGGCAGCAACGATCTTCATGGCGACGCCTGCGATCCCTTGATATGTGCGAAGTCCGGCGCCGCGCTCCGGAGTGCCGTACAACGACGCCGCCGCTTCAAGTTTCCAAGCCCGGGCTGATTATCTTGCCGCCCGTTCCGATGATCGCAGGTCCGGTCTCGCCGGAGGGACGCCCCGCCGCCTGCTCGACCCAGGCCAGGATGTCTTCGGCGCGCCAGGGCTTCGGGATGAAGGTCGCCGACACGCGCAGGTCGCTCGGCTGATCACCCGCATCGCCGGAGGTCAGGAGAACCCGCACCCGCGGCCACGTCACGCCGATGATCCGCGCCAGCTCGAAGCCGCCAATCGGACCGGGCGTGCGCACGTCCGAAAACACGACGCTGACCTCCCCCGCCCGATCGTTCAGGATCGCCAGCGCCCGGTCGGCGGTCTCGGCCTCGATCACGGTGAAGCCCGTATCCTCCAGCAACGTAGCCGCGAGGAAGCGCTCGTCGGGCTGGTCCTCCACGACGAGGATCACGGGCTTCCGGCCGGTCTGTACCGAGTCGCTCATGGGCCAGGACACTCTACAGGGGCTGAACGGCGGCCGCCGCAATCGGTTCAACGCTTTATCGCGGCGGTGGGCCGGACCCGCGCAGGCACGGAGCCTCCTGTGATCCTTGCATAATAAAGAAGTGGTGTTTGTGTCCTCAGTAACACAGCTATTCAGGAATGCCCGGATACGCGCCCAAGCGCGGCAACCTGGGCTCGCCCCGGTCCGGCGACGGGCCGGTTCGCAAACCGCGCGCGGCGTCCCGCCCGCCGATCGAAGGCGGCCACGCGGCGCGAAGCGGTCTCAGCTGACGTCGTGGGCCTTCAGGAATGCCAACGCGCGCGCCCACCCGTCCTCAGCGGCTTCGCGCCGGTAACTCGGCCGGTAATCCGCATGGAAGCCGTGCGGCGCATCCGGGTAGACCACCAGCTCGACGCTCTTCCCCGCCGCCTTCGCCCGATCGCGCGCCTGTTCGACGGACGCGACCGGAATGCCGGTATCGGCCCCCCCGTAGAGGGCAAGCAGCGGCGCATTGATCTCGGCCGCCACATCGCCGGCCGTCCGCGGCTGGATCTCGGTCCGCTCGCCGCCCACCGGCCCGTACCACGCGATCGCGGCCTTCAGGTCGCGGCGATGCGCCGCGTAGAGCCACACGTCGCGTCCGCCGCGGCACCAGCCCATCACGGCCAGCCGATGCGCGTCGCCTTTCGCGGCCGAGGCGGCCCAGGCCGCGGTCGCGTCGAGATCGCCGATCCACTGCGCGTCCGGCGTCTTCGAGATGACATCCCGGATGATGATCTTGGGATCCGTCATGGTCGAGAGATCGCCTTGCCGGGCATAAAGCTCCGGTGCGACGGCGCAGTATCCGGCCTTGGCGAGGCGCCGGCAGATGTCCTTGATGTACTCGTGGACGCCGAAGATCTCCTCGATCACCAGCACGATCGGGAACGGGCCCGCCCCCTGCGGAACCGCACGGTAGGCCGGCATCGGGCCGTCCGCAGCCGGGATCGTCACCTCACCGGCCTCGATGCCGGCGGCGTCGGTATGGATCACCTGTGCCTCGACCCGGGTCGTGGCGAGCGTCAGGCCGCTCATCAGGCTGGTCATGACGAACCCGCGTCGCGAGAGCGGTGGGCTGATCAGGCCCTCAAGCTCTTCTGCACCGCTGGCCGTGTCCTGTTCCGCCATGCCGACGTCTCCCTGGCTGTTCCGGACAGGGGTACCGTGTTTGGCGGCGATCGTCTCCCCGGGGGCGACAGGATCGCGCGTCCTTCAGCAGCGTGGCGTCACGCGCCGGCGGCCGCCCACGCGCGCACGGCCGAGCGAGCGGAGACCCGAACCCTCGCCGGCGCTTCGCGCGGCTGAAGCATCTCGGCCAACGTCACGACGGTCTCGGCGGCCGGCGACACGACCGCGCGGATGCCATAGCCAAGGGCGAATGAGCGGATCAGTTCGGCGTCGCGCGCGATGCCGAACCGGTCGAGCGCGGCCAGGAACGCCTCGCGGAACAGGCTGGGACGGCACCAGCGCTTCTCGGCCATCTGCAGCGGCCAGTCCCACAGACCCTCCGCGCGCCGCGCCGCCAGCGCGTCGCGGGCGATGAAATATCCGGTATCCCGGTGCTCGATCCCGTCGGGCTGCACCGACCACTCATCGTTGCCGAACAGCTCGGCATCGGCCACATCGCTCATCGGATCCTCCGCGCCGTCCCGGCGTCCCGAAGCATCGGAACATTGCCGGAACACTGGCCCGGATGCAGGCGTTGGTCAAGGCAGATGTTCCCGGTGCGTTCGCTCCACCGGGGCGCCTAGCGTTTCCGGAACATCGGGTGCTCGATCCGATCCCCCGGTTGGATCCCGAGCTTGGCGGCCGTGCCGGCATTGAGTTCCAGCACCGCCACGACCGGGCTTCCGGACGGAATGATGGCGGTGGAGAGCGGCTCCGTGTCGGCCGCGATGCGGCTGATGGTGCCGTCCGGCCGGATGAAGACCATGTCGAGCGGAAGATAGGTGTTCTTCATCCACATCGTGACGGGTTCGTCCCGCTCGAAATCGAACAGCATCCCGTGATCGGCCGGCATGTGCCGGCGGAACATCAAGCCGCGAGACCGGCCGGCATCGTCGCGCATCACCTCGACGTCGAAGCGCTTCGGACCGGATTTCGTCGCGATCGTCAGCGGCTCAGCCCTGGCCGTCGCTGCCTCGGCGGCCGACTGCGCGGGCGCGACCGGACCTAGGATGACGGATGTCAGGCCGAGACCGATCGCGGCTGCCGCGAGGCGGGACAGGAAACTCACAGGCTGAAGCCTCTCGTAAGATGATGCTCGGACCCGACATAGGCCAACACGGCGCGCGTGGGAATCCGGGGTCGCTCGACCGCCGCTCGCCGGCCGTGCCTGTGTTGTGACGCGCGCCCTTGCGCCGAACCGGCGTCCACTCCGGCGGAGAGCGCTCTAATGCGAGGCCGGGAGTGTCCCGTCGATCAGACGGACCTCGGCGGCCATGACACCCTTCGAGCCGTCGCCGTAGCGTACCAGGACCGCTTCGCCGGGCTTCAACTCCGCGATGCCGTACCGGCGCAGCGTCTCCATATGGACGAAAATATCCGGCGTGCCGTCGCCCCGGGTCAGGAAGCCGAAGCCCCGAAGGCGGTTGAACCACTTCACCACCGCGGTCTCGAGACCGCTCGTCGGGGTTACGGTGACGTGCGTTCGCGGCAGTGGCATCTCCGAGGGATGCACGGCCGACGTCTGGTCGAGGGAGATCACCCGGAAGGCCTGCCAGCCGCGCGGCCGTTCCACCGCCTCCACGATGATGCGCGCGCCCTCGCTGGCGGCCTGATAACCGTCGCGCCGCAGGCAGGTGACGTGCAGGAGGACGTCCGGCGCGCCGTCGTCCGGCACGATGAAGCCGAATCCCTTCGCGACGTCGAACCATTTGATGTGGCCCGCAACCTCGATGAGATCGAGACCCTCCTCGTCGCGCTGGCTCGTCTCGTCGATGCGAGCCGAAGCCCGCTCGGAGTTCTCCGGCCCGGATCCGCGTTCGTCAGACATGGCCGAGAAACCTACCCTGAATCACGCCGCGCACTTTCCCGGCAAGATTAACGAAGTCCTGACTCGCGGGAAGCCCGTTTCGCCGACCAATGAGCGCGGCCCAGTTGCAATCTCGGGGCTTGTATGCGCGGCGGCAACAGTCGATGCGGCACCCGTATCGATACTCAAGCACCGGGGCCGGGAAGCGAAACTGGTCGACGGCTGCCGTCGCCACGGCCTGAAGGATTGGTCGCCCACCACTTTCACGTTTCCGAGAGTGATCGAGCGTCGTGAGTGGTCGGGCGTGGTGGATCGCGTCCCGATGCCGACGGGAGAAACCCTTGGCATCGGTCGCGGTCCCGTGGTTTGAGGGCGCCGCCATGCTCGCCGATGCCGCCATCGATCCCGACCCGACCGCGTCGACCGCCGAAGCGGAAAGGGGCCGCCTGCCGGTGATCGATGCGACGCGGGCGACAGCCCTCGCCGCCATGGCCGGCTATCACACGCTCTGGGATCTGGGCTACCTTCGGCTGACCGACGAGAACTATGCGCTGACGCCGCTCGCGCACCGCGTCGCCGAGACGATCGCGGGCAGCTTCCTGCTCCTGGTCGGTGTCGGGCTCGTGCTGATGAACGGGCGGGGCATCCGGACGAGGGCCACGCTGATCCGCCTCGGGCGTGTCGGCGGCGCCGCCCTGCTCGTCACGCTCGGAACCTGGATCGCTTTTCCGGATGCCTTCGTGTTCTTCGGCATCCTGCACTGCATCGCCGTCGCGAGCGTGCTGGGTCTGCCCTTCCTGTACGTGCCGGTGTCGGCCACCGCGCTTGCCGCCGTCCTGGTCTTGGCCGCGCCGTTCATCGTGCACGCGCCGTTCCTCGATGCCCCGGCGCTGTTCTTCCTGGGCCTTGGTGCGGTGATGCCACGGACCAACGACTACGTGCCGCTGTTCCCCTGGTTCGGGCTGGTGCTCGCGGGGATCGTGCTCGGGCGGATCGGCTTGCCGCGGCTTGCCCGCTCCCGCCTCGGGGCATGGGAGCCGCGCTCGCGCTTCGGCCGCGGCGCCACCTTCGCGGGACGCCACAGCCTCGCCGTCTACCTGATCCACCAGCCGGCGCTGCTCGGAGCGCTGGCCGGCGTCGTGACGGTGATCGGCGCCAACCCGCGGGCCGGCCTCCGGGCATTCCGGGCCGATTACATGACGATCTGCACGCGCACCGGCGGCGAGGCGCCGCTCTGCCGGATCGCGGCCCGCTGCACGTCGGACGCCCTGCTGCGCGCGGATCTCTTCCGGGAGGACGGACGGCCGTTCAGCCCGCAGGAGCGGCTTCAGGCCCAGGCGCTGTCGCAGGGCTGCTACGCCACCCTTGAGAACGCCGCGCGCGCACCGCGCTGACACCGGCCGCGCCGTTGCGCGGCCGGACCCGCTCGCTCAGTCCTTGGCACGCTCGACGTAGGCCCCGTCGGCGGTCATGACCACGACCCGCGTCCCGGCCGCGATGTGCGGCGGCACCGTCGTGCGCACGCCGTTCGACAGCGTCGCGGGCTTGTAGGACGACGAGGCGGTCTGCCCCTTCAGGACCGGCTCGGTCTCGGCGACCTCCAGGGTCACGCGCTGCGGCAACTCGATCGTCAGCGGCACGGAGTTGTGGATCGAGAGCATGACCGCCATGCCCTCCTGGAGATACGGGGCGGCGTCGCCGACCACATCCTCCGGAACCGCGACCTGCTCGTAATTCTCGGGGTTCATGAAGTGGAACCCCTCGCCGTCGCTGTACAGGAAGGTGTGCTCCCGGTCTTCCACGAAGGCGCGCTCGACCTGCTCGGTGGTCCGGTAGCGCTCCGAGACCTTCACGCCATCGGTGATGCGGCGCATGTCGAGCTGGGTCACCGGCGTGCCCTTGCCGGGATGGATGTTCTCGGCGAACAGGATCACGTAAAGCCGGCCGTCCTTCTCGACGACGTTGCCCTTGCGGAGCGTTGAGGCGATCACCTTCACGGAATTGCGTCCTGCATTGACATGGGGGGCGGCACGCGCCAAGCGCGGGCGCTGCATCTCGGACCTCGCCACTATCGCATCTGCGTCCCGGTTGCCAGCGGCGGCCGATCTGTCGTCGTGAGCCGGCGACGGAGCGAGTTGCGTCGGGGCCGAGCTTGGGAATGGGCCGGACCGACACGATCATGACAGGCGCATCGCCTTCGCCCTGGTGGGCCGCCGATCGCCATGCCGATCGCCGCCCGGCGCTGATCCAGCGCAACCGGCTCACCGCGGCATTCCGGGCTTGGTTCGCCGAGCGGGATTTCGTCGAGGTGGAGGCGGCCTGCCTGCAGGTCTCGCCGGGCAACGAGGCGCATCTGTCCGCTTTCGCCACCGAAGCCGTTGGTCCGAGCGGTGCGCGCACGCCGCTCTACCTGCACACCTCACCGGAATTCGCCTGCAAGAAGCTGCTGGCAGCCGGCGAGGCGCGGCTGTTCAGCCTTGCCCGGGTGTTTCGAAATCGCGAGCGGGGACCGCTGCACCACCCCGAATTCACGATGCTCGAATGGTATCGGGCCGGGGCGCCCTACACGGCGCTCATGACGGATTGCGTCGACCTGCTCAGACTGGCTGCCACCACGGCAGGCCAACGCCGCTTCACGTATCGCGGCCGTGACGCGGACCCCTTCGCGGATCCCGAACGGCTCACGCTGGCCGAGGCGTTCGATCGGTTCGCGGGGATCGACCTCCTCGCCACCGTGATAGGGAAGGGCGAGACGGATCGGGATGCGCTGGCCCGCGCCGTCGCCGCCGCCGATCTGCGTGTGGCGCCGGACGACACCTGGGCCGACCTGTTCTCGCGGGTCCTGGTCGCGCGGATCGAGCCGCATCTCGGCGTCGGACAGCCGACGATCCTGTGCGAGTATCCGGTGAGCGAAGCGGCCCTCGCGCGGCCGGCCCCCCAGGACGGCCGCGTCGCCGAGCGCTTCGAACTCTATGTCTGCGGGGTCGAGCTCGCCAACGCGTTCGGCGAGTTGACCGAACCGGAGGAGCAGCGCCGCCGCTTCGAGGGCGAGATGGCGGAGAAGCTGCGCGTGTACGGCGAGCGTTACCCGATCGACGAGGATTTTCTCGCGGCCCTCGCCGTTATGCCGGACTCGTCGGGGATCGCCCTCGGCTTCGACCGGTTGGCGATGCTGGCCTGCGGTGCCGGCCGCATCGAGGACGTCATCTGGACACCTGTCGCGGAGACCCAGGCGTGACCAAGGCCCTGCATAGCACCGACGATCTCGCCGCCGCCGGCCTGATCTCCGGCGTGGAAGCCGACGTGCTGCGCGCCGTGCTGGCCCGCTACGCGGTCTCGCTGACCCCCGACATGGCCGAGCTGATCGAGCCGTCGGACCCCGATGACCCGATCGCACGGCAGTTCGTGCCCTCGATCGAGGAATGCCGGGTCGAGCCCGAGGAACGCGTCGACCCGATCGGCGACGCCGCCCACGCGCCCGTCGCGGGGATCGTCCATCGCTATCCGGACCGGGTGCTGCTGAAACCGCTGCACGTCTGCCCCGTCTATTGCCGCTTCTGCTTCCGCCGGGAGATGGTCGGACCGAACGGACACGGGACGTTGAGCGAGGCCGAGTTGGAAACCGCGTTCGGGTATATCGCCCGGGATTCGCGGATCTGGGAGGTCGTGCTGACGGGCGGCGACCCGTTCGCGCTCTCGGCGCGGCGCCTCGGCCGCATCGCGGAGCGGCTGTCGGCGATCGAGCATGTCCGGGTGCTCCGGATCCACACCCGCGTGCCCGTCGTCGATCCCAACAGCGTGACCGACGGTCTGGTGCTGGCCCTGCGCCGCTTCGGCCGCGCGGTCTTCGTCGCCCTACACGCGAACCATCCGCGGGAATTCACGTCCGGCGCGCGCGCCGCCTGCGCCCGGCTGATCGATGCCGGGATCCCGATGGTGAGCCAGACCGTGCTGCTGCGCGGCGTCAACGATGAGGCCGCGACGCTGGACGCGCTGATGCGCAGCTTCGTCGAGAACCGGATCAAGCCCTACTATCTGCACCACGGCGATCTCGCGCCCGGCACCAGCCACTTGCGCACCGGCCTTGCCGAGGGACAGGCGCTGATGCGTGCCCTGCGCGGACGGCTCTCCGGCCTCGCGCAGCCGACCTACGTGCTCGACATTCCCGGCGGCCACGGCAAGGTGCCGGTGGGGCCCGGCTACCTGCGCGAAACCGCGGACGGGCAGCGCGTGACCGATCCGGACGGGCACGAACATGCCTATCCGCCGCGGTGTGAGAAAAAGGCGTGACGATGCGCAGGCTCTGGGGACGGCTGACCTCGGTGAACGTACAGAAGGCGGTCTGGGGGCTCGACGAAGCCGGACTCGCCTATGAACGGATCGACGCTGGCGGCGCCTTCGGCGTCGTCTCCGATCCGGCCTACCGGGCCCTCAATCCGAACGGACTTGTGCCGACGCTGGAGGAGGACGGTTTCGTCCTCTGGGAGTCGAACGCCATCCTCCGGTATCTGGCCGCGCGCTGCCCGGCGCTGGCGCTGCCGGAGGATCCCAGGGCCCGGGCCCATGTCGATCAATGGCTCGACTGGCAGGCGACGAGCTTCACGCCGGCCATGCGCGACGCCTTCTGGCAGCTCTTCCGGTCATCCGATCCCGACCGCGCCCTCGTCGCCGGTTCGCTGAGGAAGACGGAAGCCCTGGCGGCGGTCCTCGACACGCATCTGGCGGATCGGGATTACGTGGTGGGCGACAGGTTCAGCATCGCGGATATCGCCCTGGGTTGCGCCGTGCACCGCTGGCTGAACCTGCCGGCCGAACGCACCGAGCGCCCGGCGCTGAACCGGTGGTACGCGCGCCTTGCCAACCGAGCGGGCTCCGCTCGTGCCCTCGGCGAACCGATCGGATGAGCCTTTCGGCGGTCTTGCCGTCGGACGCGAAAAATCCACTTGGCTGAGCACCGACGTGACAGAGCCGGCGGCGCACCTCGCCGCCCCAAGGAATCTTCGATGGCGATCGACCCGACCCTGCGCGACGCGCTCTCTGCCGTGACGCCAGCAAGCCTGGCCCGCGCGCTGACGCGGGCTGACGTCAAGGCGTTCAGTCCGCTGGGTCTGACCGCGCGCGGCGGCACCGCGATCGGGACCGCCTACACGCTGCGGATGATCCCGGCCCGCGACGATGCCGCCGGCGACATCGCCGCCGCAATCGACGCCGTCCCTGAGGGATCGGTCGTGGTGATCGACGCCGCCGGAACCGGCTTCACCCTGCCGTTCGGCGCGATCCTCGCGGCCCGGCTCGTCCGGCGCGGCGCGGTGGGCCTAATCACCGATGCCGCACTCCCGGAGGAGATCGGCCTGCCGCACGGAAGTGCGCCGCCGGGCGGTTCCGGCGTGCTCGCCCTGGTCGGCACGCAGCAGCCCGTCGCCTGCGCCGGGGCCGCGATCCATCCGGGCGACATCGTGGTCTGTTCGGACGCGGGGATCATCGCCCTGCCCGCCGGTATCGCCGAACGGATCGCCCTGGAAGCCGTGGAGCAACAGCGACTCGATCTCTGGATCCAGCGCGAGGTCGAACGGGGCGAGAGCCTCGCCAGCCTCCTGCCGCCGGATGCAGCCGCTCTGGCGCGGTTCCAGGCCGAGACGAAGCCGGCGTGAACACGGTGTTCTTCCCGTTGTCGAAGGTGGTCTATTTCCTGATCACCCCGTCGAACGTCCTGATCGTCTCCGTTTTGATCGGAGTGCTTCTCCTCGCGGTGGCGCGGCTGCGCAGGACCGGGACGGCCCTGGCGCTGCTCGGCGCCGTCGGGCTGGCCGTCTGCGGGCTGGGGCCCCTGTCGGAGATCATCCTGCTGCCGCTCGAACAGCGCTTTCCGCCGTTCCCGGCGGACGGACCGCCGCCCGCAGGCATCATCGTGCTCGGCGGCGGGATCGAGGCGGGCCTGTCCGAGGCGCGGGCGCAGGTCATCGTCAACGATGCCGGCGAGCGGCCGATCTATCTCGCCGACCTGGCTCGGCGCTTCCCCGCGGCGCGGCTGGTGTTCTCGGGCGGCAGCGGCTTCATCGGCGGCGGGATCGCGGAGGCCGACATCGTCAGCCGGCAGGCGGACACGATCGGCGTGCCCCGCACGCGCCTGATCCTGGAGAACCGCTCGCGCAACACCCGTGAGAACGCGCTGTTCACGGCGGCGCTCGTGCAACCGAAGCCCGGCGAGCGCTGGCTGCTCGTGACCTCGGCCTGGCACATGCCCCGGGCGGTCGGCTGCTTCCGGCAGGCCGGGTTCACGGTCGATGCCTTCCCGGTCGATTACCGGACGCGTGGCTGGGGCGATGTCGCCCGCTTCAATGGCTTCGCCTCGGACGGGCTGCTCCAGCTCGATCTGGGCGTGAAGGAGTGGATCGGCCTCGCGGTCTACCGGTGGGCGGGCTACACGCCGGACTGGTTCCCGGGGCCGGAGGCGCCCGAGGGCAGCGCCAGCCGGTAGATGCCGCGGAAATCATCCGGATCCACCGGCTTGCCCTTGCGCAGGATCGCGATGCGGCCCGCATGGGCGAGGCGCACGGCGACCCGGCGAACGGGCTGCATCAGCGGACCCCAGCCGTCTGGATGCGGGCCGCCCAGCGCCCGGGCGACCTCGGAGGGACAGACCGTCTTCTGCGCCCCGCGCGCCGCGACGAGGCCGAGCATGGTCTCCTCGATCGCCGCGTCGTCCGGTCTCGAATCGGTCATGTCCGTGCCTCTTCCAGGGGGGACAGGAGCGGTCCCTCGTGGGGGCCCTCGCCGGCCTCGAGCAGCGCCGAGCGGATCTCGGAGGCGAATTGCCGTCGCCACATGATGACGACCACCGCCGATGTCGAGACGAACAGCACGTAGGGGCTGATGAACCAGCCGAGATACGCCAGCGCGAAGAAGAAGGCCCGCTGCCCGCGCGCGAAATGCCGGCCGGCGCTGACGTTCATTGCGGCGAGCCGACGGACTGCGCGCAGCATCTCGGTCTCGCTCGCCCCCGATCCCCTCGGCGGCACCGCACCGAGCAGGATCGCCGCATAATTGAACAGCCGATAGGCCCAGGCGAATTTGAAGAAGGCGTAGACGAAGACCAGCGCGAGGCCTGCGACCTTCAGCTCCCAGGTCAGGCGGCTCGCCACCATGCCGAACGGCAGCGTGGCGAACAGGTTCAGCACGTCGTCGCCGGAGCGCGACAGGGTCAGCACCGATCCAAGGGCGATCAGCGAGGTCGAAGCGAAGAAGGCGGTGCCGTTCTGCAATGAGGCGTTGATCTGCGTGTCGACAACCCGGTTGTCGCGGCCGATCACCTGCCGCGCCCAGTTGGAGCGGTGGCCGTTCATGATCTGACTGAGGGACACCATCCGGCCCCGAAGCCGGCCGACCGAGAGCCCGTACGCCACCCAGGCGAGGATGAAGTATAGGACCGCTCCGAGATCCAGGGGCGAGAATGCAGGCTGGCCGGTGGATAGGGCGGTCATGATCCTCGGATAGCGTGTTCACAGTGGCCCCGACGCCATAACAGCGGAGACGCTGACGCAGAAGCCACCTGTGCGCCCGAACGGCGTCCGGGGCTCAGCCGCTCAGGATTTCGAAGCCGCTCACGCCCGGCGGATCCTCCAACTCACGCACGGCGACCCCGGTCACCCGGGCGCCCGGCGGTCCAGAACGGCAAAGCGTCAGCATCTCGGCCACTGCGTCAGCAGCGCCGCTGAACAGCGCTTCCACCGAGCCGTCGTCGCGGTTGCGCACGGTGCCGGTCAGGCCGCGGGCGCGAGCCTCGCCCCGGGTCCAGGCCCGATACGACACCCCCTGGACCTGCCCCTCTATGACGACGGAGACCGTTCGCGTCTCACGCATGCCGAACCACACCCGCCGGTGGGACTCGCGCGTGAAACGCGGGCCCGGATCGCCTCACTCGGCCGCGATGGGGCGACGCACGGTGGCGTCGATGACCGACGACCGCGTCGCGCCCGTGCGGACGTGGGTCGAGTAGAGCATCAGGCCGGTAAAGGCGAGGCCGCCGACGATGTTGCCGATCAGCGTCGGGATCTCGTTCCACAGCAGGTAGTCCATGATCGTCAGGTGGCCGCCCATGAGGATCGCCGATGGGAACAGGAACATGTTCACCACCGAGTGCTCGAAGGTCATGAAGAAGAACACCGTGATCGGCATCCACATGGCGATCACCTTGCCGGGCACCGAGGTGGACAGCATCGCGCCGATCACGCCGGTCGAAACCATCCAGTTGCACATCATCGCGCGGACGAAGAGCGTTAGCATGCCGGAGGCGCCATACTTCTCGTAGCCGAGGGTCCGCGCCTCGCCGATGCCGGCGATCAGCTTGCCGACGGCGTTCGGCTCGGTGGCGAAGCCGAAGGTGAACACGATCGACATCATCACCGCGGTGGTGAGCGCGCCCGCGAAGTTGCCGACGAAGACAAGCGCCCAGTTGCGCGCGACGCCCGCCACGGTGACGCCGGGCCGCTTGTCGATCAGGGCCAGCGGCGTGAGCACGCAGACGCCGGTGAAGAGATCGTAGCCCAGCAGGTACAGCATCGAGAAGCCGACCGGGAACAGGAGCGCGCCGACGAGCGGCTGGCCGGTGGTCTGGTTGATGGTGACCGCGAAGGCGGCGGCGAGCGCCAGGATCGCACCGGCCATATAGGCCCGGATGAAGGTGTCCTTGGTGGCCATGAAGACCTTCGACTCACCCGAATCGACGGCCTTCTTCACGAAATCGGCGGGCGCCAGATACGACATGCAGAACTCTCCCTCGCAGGCGGCCGGCAATCGCCGCTGACCGACGGGCGCCCTGCGCAATCACGAATGGCTGAACGGGCGCGGTGCTGCCCCTCGCCCGCCAGCTCGATCGTGGGCAAGCATGTCGCGTACCAGTTGCGAGGGCTTCAGGCCGGAAGACCGTGCGACCAACTGTCGAGCTCGCGGATGTAGGCGGGCGGCAGTTGCGCCGCGCGCGCCGCCGCCAGGACGGCATCAAGGTATCCGGGCCGCGGGCGGCCGGGGGCGGTGGAGCAGCCGAGATAGATCAGGGCGCGCTTGACGCCGCCCGGGGTCCGGACCGGCAGGGTAGCCTTCGTGTAGAGGCCGCCCGCCACGCCCTCGTAGCGATCGAGGGCCGGGATATCGTCGCTCGCAAGTTCCCAGATCACGCCCCAGACGGTGCGGGTGGAATTGCGCACGACCGAGGCATAGCCCTCGCGCATGATGATGAAGCGATACCCCTCAAGGCGCCCGCCGCCGATCAGCCGCGAGACCGGGCAGCGCAGGGCCATCGCGGCGGCATCCATATTGGCGCCGTAGGCAAAATAGAGGGGCATGCGGCGGAGGTGAAGGTGCCTATTCGCCTGCCGGAGGATCGAGGCGTCGCGCTGCGCGCTCGTTCGCGCGCACGGCAGTATAGGCGATCGCCAAGGTGATTGCCGGAAAGCCGAACGTGACGAAGAGCCAATCGTAATTCACGGCTTCATGCTCCGAAGGGCACGCCTCGCGCCGTAATGGAGTGCACAACCCGTGCATAGACGAACGACCGTGAAGACCGCATTCTCGACATGCATGGATGGTGCGGTGGCTATACCGAAGCTTGCGGCCGTCATCGGTGTCACGAAGCCGATGACGACATATGCGACAGCGATGTTGTTCAACGTCGTCGCCAGCAGCTTCGTCTGCTCGTTGTGAACCGCACTCACGACGAACGCGACTCGGCTCAGGCGAATTCCAGGATCACCGCGTCGACCGCGAGGCTGTCGCCCTCCTTGGCGTGGATCTTACCTACGGTCGCGTCGCGTTCGGCGCGGAGCACGTTCTCCATCTTCATGGCCTCGACGACTGCGATCGGCTCACCGTTCTTCACCTCCTGGCCCTCGGCCACAAGGATCTGCTTCACGAGGCCCGGCATCGGGCAGAGCACCTGCTTGCCCGAGCCCGCCTGCTCCTTGACCGGCATCAGCGCGGCCAGTTCGGCCTCGCGGCGGGTGTAGACCCGGGCCTCGGCGGCCGCGCCCGCGTGCTGCAGGAACACGCCGTTGAGCAGGCTGCGCACCTGGATCGCCACCCGCTCGGAGCCGATCGTACCGATCCAGACCGGCTCGCCCGGGCGCCACGCGCTCGCCACCGTCAGGGACTTGCCGTCCTCCTGCGCGACCAGCAGATCCTCGCCCTCGGGCGTCACCGTGACGGGGTAGGATCGGCCGGCCAGGATTACCACCCGTTCCCGCTCGAAAGCGAACAGCCCCGGCGCGCGCATCTGCCCGGAAATGCCGCGCTTTCGCTGGTTCAGCTTGTGGTCGATCGCCGCCGCGGCAGCCATCATGCGCAGCGCGACCGGCCCGTCGGGCTCCGGCGCGATGAAGCCGTTGGGAAACTCCTCGGCGATGAAGCCGGTGGAGAGGCGGCCCTCCTGCCAGCGCGGATGCGCCATCAGGGCCGACAGGAACGGGATGTTGTGGCGGATGCCGTCGATCGCGAAGGCGTCCAGCGCCTCGCCCTGCGCGGCGATCGCCTCGGCCCGGCTCGGCGCCCAGGTCACCAGCTTGGCGATCATCGGGTCGTAGTGGATGGCGATCTCACCGCCTTCCTCCACGCCGGTATCGTTGCGCACGATCGCCTTACCCTGCTGTCCCTCCTCCGGCGGCCGGTAGGTCGTCAGCCGGCCGATCGAGGGCAGGAAGTTGCGGGTCGGATCCTCGGCGTAGACGCGGCTTTCCACCGCCCAGCCGTTCAGCTTCACGTCGTCCTGGGTGATCGGCAGCTTCTCGCCGGCCGCGACGCGGATCATCAGCTCGACGAGATCGAGGCCGGTGATCATCTCGGTCACCGGGTGCTCGACCTGGAGACGGGTGTTCATCTCGAGGAAGTAGAAGGACTTGTCCTGCCCGGCCACGAACTCGACCGTCCCGGCCGAATCGTAGTTCACCGCCTTGGCGAGCGCGACCGCCTGCTCGCCCATCTTGCGGCGAGTCTTCTTGTCGAGGAGCGGCGACGGCGCCTCCTCGATCACTTTCTGGTTGCGGCGCTGGATCGAGCACTCGCGCTCGCCGAGGTAGACGACGTTGCCGTGCTTGTCGCCGATGAGCTGGATCTCGATGTGGCGCGGGTCGGTGATGAACTTCTCGATGAAGACGCGGTCGTCGCCGAAGGAGGAGGCCGCCTCCGACTTGGCGCGGGCGAAGCCCTCGGCCACCTCGTCGGCCGAGTAGGCAATGCGCATGCCTTTGCCGCCGCCGCCCGCGGAGGCCTTGATCATCACGGGGTAGCCGATCTCGTCGGCGATCTGCTTGGCCTGATCGGGCGACTCGATCACACCGAGGTAGCCGGGGACAGTGGAGACCTCGGCGGCGGCTGCCGCCTTCTTGGATTCGATCTTGTCGCCCATGGCCGCGATGGCGGCCGGGTTCGGCCCGATGAACACGATACCGGCGGCTTCGAGCGCCTTCGGGAAAGCCTCGCGCTCGGAGAGGAAGCCGTAGCCGGGATGCACGGCCTGGGCGCCGGTCTGCTTGCAGGCCTCGACGATCTTGTCGATGACCAGATAGGATTCCGCCGCTGCGGCCGGGCCGATATGCACCGCCTCGTCGGCCATGGCGACGTGCACGGCATCGCGATCGGCATCCGAGTAGACCGCTACGGTCCTGATGCCCATCTTCCGGGCGGTCTTGATGACCCGGCAGGCGATCTCGCCCCGGTTGGCAATCAGGATCTTGTCGAACATCGCTGGCGCACTTCTTCCGAGACTGCCGGACTGCGCACCGGCTTGACTGTCCCGATAGATCAGTTGCGCGACAGACGGAAGCTGCGCCTTTGTCGAACGTTCAGGCCGCCAGCGCGAAGCTCATGCGGGCAGGCTGGGCCGCGTCATGCGTCCGGCGATTGGCCTCCAGGGCAAAGGCGATCAGCGACTCGGCGCTGCCCTGGGCTTCCCGGACGATCTCTACGGCGATCCGCGCACCGACCGGGCTCGGGCCCTCCCGGCCGCTCAGCGAAGCGGCGAGCCAGCTGGCCACGTCGCGGTCGATATAGCCCGTGGGCCGGGTGCCCCACACGGCGAAGTCGACGACGGAGGCCACGAGGAAGTCGGCGAAGGCGTCGGAGCCGATCACCGCGCGCTCCAGGGCGATCAGCAGGTCGGCCTCTTCGCGTGTCATCAGACCGTCCGGAAGGACCTCGCGCTTGAGGACGAGCAGATCCTCGTCGCTGATCGCGCCGGTTGAAACGGCATGGTTGCAGAACTGTTGAACGGAAATCATGGTCATGGTCGCCTGCCTCCCCGACCTTTGCTGCGGTCGGCGCTAGTCCCTGTGTGTCTTCAACCTACGGGACGGCTTCCCAGCCAGACGTTAATGGGCAGATCTGAACGGAAGTTCAGGTAAACACCTCCCAAGCAAGCAGGCTTATTGGGACGTTGACCGGTTGCGTTACCGGACGATGACCGTCGCACCGACAGGGACGCGATTGAAGAGGTCGACCACGTCGATGTTGCGCATGCGGATGCAGCCGGAGGAGACCGCCTGCCCGATCTTCTCCGGCTCGTTGGTGCCGTGGATCCGGTAAAGCGTGTCCTTGCCGTTCTCCGACAGGTAGAGGGCGCGGGCGCCGAGCGGGTTCATCGGGCCGCCCTGCATGGCGTGGACGTGCGGCCAGCGCTTGATCATCTCGGCCGGCGGGTTCCAGGCGGGCCATTCCGCCTTGCGGTCGACGGTGGCTTTGCCGGTCCAGCCATAGGCCTCGTCGCCGACTGAGACGCCGTAGCGCAGCGCCTTCCCGCCGGGCTGGACGAGGTAAAGCTGACGCTCCCTGGTCTCGACCACGATGGTGCCGGGCGGCTCGCGGGTCGGATCGTTCATCTCGTACCGGGCGAAATGCGGATCGAACTCGGCATCCGGCACCAGGGCCATGAACTCCGCGTCGCGGGCCGAGAGGGTGGGATCGGGCACGCCCTTGAAGGAACAGCCAGCCAGAAGACTCGCACAGACGATGATCGGGACGATGCGCATGGTGCCGGTCTCGACGTTCGATCCCGCGCCGAAGACGGTTCGGTGACCGGGAAAAGCTGAAGACAATCGGGACAAGCCTAATCGCGGCGGGCACGCGGCCGTAGTCCACGCGTTGCGCCCGTGGCACATTGCCGGCTGCTGTTGCAGGCGCGCGACAGGCTTGGACCCGGGAGCGACCGTCGTGACCACTCTCTACGTGAGCCATCCCGCCAGCTTCGATCATGTCGTGCCGGAGGGGCACCCGGAGCGGCCGGCCCGGATGCGGGCCGTCGAGCGCGCGCTGGAGGACGAGCGCTTCGCCGGCCTCGTCCGGGCCTCAGCGCCCCGGGCGGAGATCGAGACCGCGACGCTCGCCCATCCCCGCAGCTATGTCGACGCGCTGGTCGCGGCGGTGCCGGAGCACGGCATGGTCGGGATCGACTCGGATACGGTCCTGTCCGCCGGCAGCCTGGAGGCGACGCTGCGGGCGATCGGCGGTGCGACGCACGCCATCGACGCCGTCGTCGCGGGCGAGTGCCGCAACGCCTTCGTGGCCATGCGGCCACCGGGCCATCACGCGGAGCGGACCCGTTCGATGGGGTTCTGCCTGTTCAATCACGCCGCCATCGCGGCACGCTACGCCCGGACGAAGCACGGGGCGGAGCGCGTGGCGCTCGTCGATTGGGACGTGCATCACGGCAACGGCAGCCAGGACATCTTCTGGGACGATGGCTCCGTCCTGTACTGCTCGACGCATCAGATACCGCTCTATCCCGGCACCGGCGCAGCCTCGGAGCGAGGCGACAAGGATACGATCGTCAACGTGCCGCTGCGGCCGAACGACGACGGCGCGGTGTTTCGTGAGGCGTTCGAGACCGGCATCCTGTCGCGCCTCGATGCCTTCCGGCCGGACGTGATCGTGATCTCGGCGGGATTCGATGCCCATCGCCTCGATCCGCTGGCCAACCTGCAGCTCGAGGCTGAGGATTTCGCCTGGGCGACGCGCAAGCTGATGGAGGTGGCGGAAGGCTGCGCGGGCGGCCGTATCGTCTCGGTGCTGGAGGGCGGCTACAGTCTCGAAGGTCTCGCCAAGTCGACCGCCGCGCATGTCGACGCGCTGATGGGGCGGTAGGACCGACCGAACCATTGCGCGCGCGGCTGATCCCACCATAGCCTCAGCTTTTCGGGGGCATCAGAATCATGGAAACGCCAACACGCCCGGCGGCGCCGGTCGCCAGCCCTCGCCGGCCGGGGATCGCGCGGTGACGACCGCCGGGTTCCTCGCCTACGCGCTGGCGCTGGGCGTCGCGGCCGCGATCCCGGGCCCCGGCGTCGTGGCCCTGGTCGCCCGGGCTCTGGCTTCGGGCTTCTGGGCCGGCATGGCGTTCGCCGCGGGCCTGATGCTGGGCGATCTGACCTTTCTCGCCGCCGCGGTGTTTGGGCTGACCCGCGTGGCCGAGGCGCTCGGTGACGTCTTCGTCGTGGTCCGGATCGGCGCCGGACTCTACCTCGGCTTTCTTGCGATCCAGCTCTGGCGCGCCGCGGCGCGCGTGCAGCCCGTGGCGGGCCGCGGCGCCGACCGCCCCTTCGCGAGCTTCTTCGCCGGGCTCACCGTCACGCTCGCCAACCCCAAGACGATCGTCTTCTATCTCGCGGTGCTGCCGACCCTTTTGGATCTCGGAGCCGTCACGCGCAGCGACTTCGCCCTGCTCGTGGCCGTCACGGCCCTCGTCCTGATCGCGGTGATGACGCCCTACGCCGCCCTGGCGTCGCGGGCACGGCACGCCCTGCAGACCGCGGCATTCCACCGACGGCTGAATCGCAGCGCCGCCGCCATCATGGCGGGCGCCGCGATCTGGACGGTCGCGCGTCGCGCCTGACAGGCCGGTTACGCCTCCAGCGGCTCGTCGCCGAGGTGCTCGATGCCGAAGCCCGACAAGCCGACATAGGCGCGCGACGAGGTCGCGAGGTTGCGGAACGAGATGACGCCGAGATCGCGCAGAATCTGCGCGCCGAGGCCTACCTCACGCCACTGCCGTGCGCGCAGGGCTTCCGTGCCCTCGTCTGTGGCGCTCTTCACCGGAACACCCGCAGTCCCGTCGCGGAGGTATACCAGAACCCCGCGCCCGGCCGCCGCGAAGCGCCGCAGCACCGCGTCGATCTGCCGGCCGCCGCCGATCACGTCGGCGGCGACGTTCGAGCGGTGGAGGCGGACCAGCACATCGCGCCCGTCGCCGATCTCGCCCATCACGAAGGCGAATTGCTGGATTGTCTCGAACGGCGTCGAGAACACGTAGGCGGTCATGTCGCCGTGGTTCGATCGGACCGGGAAATGCCCGACCCGCTCCACCAGCCGGTCCCGGGCCTGCCGGTAGGCGATGAGATCCGCCACCGAGACCTGCTTCAGCCCATGCTTCGAGGCGAAGGCCTCGATTTGCGGCCCCTTCATCACGGTGCCGTCGTCGTTGGCGAGTTCGCAGATCACGCCGACCGGCGGCAACTCGGCCAGCTTGCACAGATCGACCGCGGCCTCGGTATGGCCCGATCGCATGAGCACCCCGCCGTCCCGGGCGATCAGCGGGAACACGTGGCCGGGGCGGACGAAGTCGCCTGCGCCCATGTTGCCGTTGGCCAGCGCCCGGACGGTGTTGCAGCGCTGTTCCGCCGAGATGCCCGTGGTCAGCCCGTGTTTCACGTCCACCGTGACCGTGAACGCGGTGCCCAGCGGCGCGTCGTTCGAGGCGACCATCGGGGCGAGGTGCAGGCGACGCGCCTCGCCCTGCGTGAGCGGCGCGCAGACGATGCCGCAGGTATTGCGGATGATGAACGCCATCTTCTCCGGCGTGCAGAGCGAGGCCGCGACGACGAGGTCGCCCTCGTTCTCGCGGTCGTCGTCGTCGGTGACGACCACGATCTCGCCCTTGGCGAAGGCCGCGATGGCTTCGGTGACGGTGCAATGGGGCACGGGCATTCTCGAACGGGTGGGACCGCGACCGGGATCAGGGCTGCTGCCCGACCTGTCCGCGGTGGCGCAGATAATGATCGGCGAGCACGCAGGCCATCATGGCCTCCGCCACCGGGACCGCGCGGATGCCCACGCAGGGATCGTGGCGGCCCTTGGTGACGAGGTCCACCTCGGCGCCGTCCCGGGTGACGGAGCGCCGCGCCGTCAGGATCGAAGAAGTCGGCTTCACGGCGAAGCGCACCACCACCGGCTCGCCGCTGGAGATGCCGCCGAGGATCCCGCCCGCGTGGTTGGCCAGGAAACGAGGGCGCCCGTCGTTGCCGGCGCGCATCTCGTCGGCGTTGTCCTCGCCGCGCAGGGCCGCCGCCGCGAAGCCGTCGCCGATCTCGACGCCCTTCACGGCGTTGATCGACATCATGGCGGCGGCGAGATCGGCGTCGAGCTTGCCGTAGACCGGCGCGCCGAGGCCCGGCGGAACGCCCTCGGCCACCACTTCGATGATGGCGCCGACCGACGAGCCGTCCTTCCGGATCGCGTCGAGGTAGCTCTCGTAGAAGGTCGCGGTCTCGGCATCGGGGCAGAAGAACGGATTGTTGCCGACCTCGGCCCAGTCCCAGCGGGACCGGTCGATGGCGTGCGGCCCCATCTGCACGAGGGCCGCCCGGATGGTGATGCCCGGGATGACCTTCCGGGCTACGGCGCCGGCGGCCACGCGCGCGGCGGTCTCCCGGGCGGAGGAGCGCCCCCCGCCGCGATAGTCGCGGATGCCGTACTTGGCGTCGTAGGTGTAGTCGGCGTGGCCGGGCCGGTAGCTGTCGCGGATCTCGGAATAGTCCTTCGAGCGCTGGTCCGTGTTTTCGATCATCAGCGCGATCGGCGTGCCGGTGGTGAATTGGCGTCCGCCGGTGCGGTCGTCGGCGAAGACGCCGGACACGATCTTGACCTGATCGGGCTCGCGGCGCTGCGTGGTGAAGCGCGATTGGCCGGGCTTGCGCCTGTCGAGCTCCGCCTGGATCTCCTCGGCCTCCAGCGGCAGGCCGGGCGGACAGCCATCGACCACGCAGCCCAGCGCGATCCCGTGGCTCTCGCCGAAGGTCGTGACGCGGAACAGGTGGCCGAAGGTGTTGTGCGACATGGCGCGGCTGCCTTAGCGCGGGAGCGGCGGGGGCACAAACGATGGTGCGGGCTTCCGGCGCTACGCCGGCTTCGACTCGGCGATCGGTTGGACGCTGAGCCGGAGGCCAATCGCCTTGAGGACGCTCACCAGCGTATCGAGTTGCGGATTGCCCTTCTCGGACAGGGCGCGATACAGACTCTCGCGGGATCTTCCCGTCTCGGCCGCGATCTGGCTCATCCCGCGTGCCCGCGCCACATCGCCGATTGCCGCGGAAATGAGCGCGGGGTCACCATCCTCCAGCACGGCGTCGATATAGGCCGCGATGCGCTCGGGCGTGTCGAGATGTTCCACGACGTCCCACGCACGGGTATCGATGGTCATCGGCCCTGCTCCTGCCGGTTGATACGTTGTGCCTCGCGAATGTCCCGATCCTGCGTTCGCTTGTCGCCCCCGCACAGAAGCAGGATAAACGCCTCGCCGCGTTGTGCGAAGTCAACGCGGTAGCCCGGCCCATAATCGACATGCAGTTCACTCACCCCCGAACCGACGGGTCTGACATCGCCCGGATTTCCGAGTGCGAGGCGCTTGATCCGAACGTTGATCCGGGCCCGCGCCTGCTCGTCGCGTAATGCGGCAAACCAAGCCGCGAACATTTCGGTCTGACGAATTGCCGGCATCGCAGCGCGCGTAGCTTATACGCTACAGAATTAGACGGAACGCGCTAGACTATCAAGGCCGCCCCGCGCCTTAAGAGCCCGATAGGCTGCCACGGCCACCGCGAGATCGGCCCGTAGCCGCCGCTCATCTCCAAGCGCGTCGCGTTCGTAGGTGAGCCCCAGGATATGCGACGCCTCGTAGCCCTCCGGCAATTCGCCCGCGGTGCCGAGGCTGATTGTTTCATTCGGAAGCCGGTCGGCGAAGTCGGCGAGGCGCGCCCGAAGCATCGCCCCGCTCGTCCGGAGATGATCGCCCGCGCCGAACCCGTATTCGCGGATCGCCGCCACCGTTCCCTGCGCCAGCGATAGGTACACCGTCTCGCGGTGCGTCGGGAAGAGGTAGACGAGATAGTAGCCCCGGGTCGCGCTCGTGGTGATCGCGGGATCGAAGATCGCGAGCCACGGCACGGCGGCCCACTTGCTGCCCCGGCCCGGGCTGCCCTTCACGAGGAATGGGCCGTCGATCGCAGCCAATGCGCCGCGAAGCTCGTCCGGCGCGCCTTTTCGGATGACCGCGGCGAGCGGATGCCCGGCCGGCGGGTCGAGGCGCGCGAGCGGGTATTCCTCGATGATTCGCCGGAGCGCGTAGCCGAGGCTCAAGGTTGGGCCAGAACTCCACCGGTCATGGCCTCGCGGACCCCGGTCGTCGATGGGAAGGTGATGGGCAATCCCTGCAGCGAGCGCACCGCGAGGTAGGCGAAGGCCTGTGCCTCCAGATAGGCCGACGACCAGCCGATCGCGTCCGCGGTCGTGATCTCGGCGCGCAGGTGATAGTTCAACAGCCGCACCAGCTCGCCGTTGCGGGCACCGCCGCCGGCCACGATCCACCGCGTCGGGACCTCGGGGGCGTGATCCAGCGCCCGTGCCACCGCCCGAGCCGTGAAGGCGGTCAGCGTCGCGGCGCCGTCCTCAGTCGAGAGCTGGCCCGCCAACTTGTGCGAGAACCAGTTCCGATCGAGGGATTTCGGCGGCTTGCGGAAGAAGAACGGATGCGTCAGCAGCCAGGCGAGCAGTTGCTCGTCGGGCCGGCCGCGGGCGGCGGTGCGGCCGCCGTCGTCGAGGTTCTTGCCCTCGCGCTCCTGCATCCATTCGTCGATCAGCGCATTGCCGGGGCCGGTGTCGAAGGCGATCACGCCGCCCCTGGAGTCGATCAGCGTCGCGTTGGCGACGCCGCCGATATTGAGGATGCCGAACGGCCCGTCGAAGCCCGACGCGGCGGCGAGCGCCTTGTGGAACACCGGCACCAGCGGCGCCCCCTGCCCGCCCGCCTCGATATCGGCGCGGCGCAGGTCGGAGACCACCGGGATCCCGAGGCGCGTCGCCAGCGCCTGCCCGTCGCCGATCTGGATCGAGAGGCGCTGGTCCGGCCGGTGGATGACGGTCTGGCCGTGGAAGCCGATGACGTCGATCGCCGAAGCGGTCAGGCCGTTCTCCTGAAGAAAGCGCTCCACGGCCTCGGCATGGGCCTTCGTGACGAAGGTTTCCGCCTCCGGCAGACGGCCGGGCCGGTCGCCGGGATGAAGGACGGATTCCGCATCCTTGGTGGCTCCGCGCAGGAGCGCCTTCTCGTCGTCCGCATAACCGCGATATCCGGTCGGTCCCAGCGGCTCCAAGAAGTTGTTGTGGCCCTTCACCACGTGGACCCGCTCGCCATCGGTCTCGATCAGCGCGATGTCGACGCCGTCCAGCGAGGTGCCGCTCATCAGCCCGATCGCGCGCATCATCGCCATGCCGTCCCGCCCCGTGCCTTTCCGCAAACGCCCTGCTAAGAGCGCGCCATATCCTGAACCCAGCGCGAGCTAGCATGCGGGGCCTCGGCCTGTCGCGCCAGCACGCGGCCCGAGATTGTATCCATGACCGCCGAGAGCTTCGCGCCGAAATCCGACTTCCTCCGGATCCTGACCGAGCGCGGATACATCCACCAGACCTCGGACCTCGCCGGGATCGACACGGCGGCGCTCGACGGCCGTCTCACCACCTATGTCGGCTACGATTGCACGGCGCCCTCGCTCCATGTCGGGCATCTGCTCTCGATCATGATGCTGCACTGGCTGCAGGCCACCGGGGGCAAACCCATCGCCCTGATGGGCGGCGGCACCACCCGGGTCGGCGACCCCTCCGGGCGCGACGAGACGCGAAAAATCCTCACCGTGGAGCAGATCGACGCCAACAAGGCGGAGATCCGCAAAACCTTCGACCGGTTCCTGCGCTTCGGCGATGCGGCCGGCGACGCCGTGATGGTCGACAACGCCGCGTGGCTGACCAAGCTCAACTACATCGAGATGCTGCGCGACGTGGGTCGCCATTTCTCTGTGAACCGCATGCTGTCGATGGACAGCGTACGCTTGCGCCTGGAGCGCGACCAGGAACTCTCGTTCCTCGAATTCAACTACATGATCCTGCAATCCTACGACTTCGTGGAGCTGAACCGCCGCTACGGCTGCGTGATGCAGATGGGCGGCTCGGACCAGTGGGGCAACATCGTCAACGGCATCGATCTCGGCCGCCGCATGGGCACGCCGCAGCTCTACGCCCTGACCTGCCCGCTCCTGACCACATCCTCGGGCGCCAAGATGGGCAAGACCGCCGCCGGCGCCGTCTGGCTCAACCCGGACATGCTGAAGCCCTACGACTACTGGCAGTTCTGGCGGAACACCGAGGACGCGGACGTGACCCGCTTCCTCAAGCTGTTCACGCTGCTGCCGATGGACGAGATCATGCGGCTCGCGGCGCTCGCAGGATCCGAGATCAACGCCGCCAAGATGGTGCTCGCCACGGAGGCGACGGCGCTGATGCACGGCCGCGACGTCGCGGAGGCAGCGGCCGAGACAGCGCGCAAGACTTTCGTGGAGGGTACGCTCGCGGCCGACCTGCCGAGCGTCGCGGTGCCGGCCGCCGCGCTAGAGGCTGGACTCGGTGTGCTGACGGCGTTCGGGCCCGACATCGCCAAGCTCGTGCCCTCGACCAGCGAGGCGCGGCGCCAGATCAAGGGTGGCGGCCTGCGCGTCAACGATGTGCCGGTGACGGACGAGAAGGCCGTGCTCGGCCAGGGGGATCTGACGGGCGACGGTGTCATCAAGCTCTCCTTCGGCAAGAAGCGGCACGTGTTGCTGCGGGTGGAATGAGCGCTTCGGCCAACATCCTAGTCATCGACGACGAGCCGCCGATCCGGCGTCTGCTCCGGACCGGGCTCGGAACGCAGGGCTACGCGATCGTCGAGGCTGGCGATGCGGCGGCGGCGCTCGCATGTCTGGAAGCCGGGGGGCTCGACCTCGCCATCCTCGATCTCGGCCTGCCCGATATGCCCGGCCACGTGGTGCTCGGGATGATCCGCGAGCGCTGGCCCGACCTGCCAGTCCTTGTCCTCTCGAGCCGCGACGACGAGCGGGGGAAGGTCGAGGCCCTGGATCTCGGGGCGGATGACTACGTGACCAAACCGTTCGGCATGAACGAGTTGCTCGCTCGCATCCGCGCCGCACTCCGGCACCGGCTGGCCATGCAGGGTGAGCGGCCGGTCTTCAGGGTCGATGAGTTGTCGGTCGATCTTGTGCGCCGAATCGTTCGGGTCGGCGAGCGGGAGGTGAAGCTGTCGCCGCGGGAATACGACTTCCTGCGCGTGCTGGTGCAGCATGCCGGCAAGGTGCTGACTCATGCCCAGCTCATGCGCCATGCGCCGGCCTCGTCGGACCCGCAATACCTGCGCGTCTATATCCGGCAGTTGCGGCAGAAGCTGGAACCCGACCCGGAGCGCCCACGCTACCTGCTCACCGAAACCGGCGTCGGCTACCGCCTGCGCACGCCGGACTGAGGGTCCCGCCCGCTACGGGTCGAGCCCGCCTTCGACGCGCCGCGCGGCCCGAAGCTTCTCGACGCGGGCCACCGAGAACACCGATGCCTCGTAGAGCAGCAGCATCGGCAGGGCGAGCGAGAGCTGGGAGATCACGTCGGGCGGCGTCAGTACGGCGGCGGCGACGAAGACCAGCACGATCGCGTAGCGCCGCTTTGCACGCAGGAACGCCGCGTCGATGATGCCGATCTGGCCCAGCAGCGTGAGGATCACCGGGAGCTGGAACGCGATGCCGAAGGCGAAGATCAGCGTCATGATCAGCGACAGGTATTCGTCGACCTTGGGCATCAGCTTGATCGTCGGCTCGCCCGCCACGCCCACCTGCTGAAGCGAGACCGAGAACTTGATCAGCAGCGGCATCGCCAGGAAGAACACCACCAGCGCACCGAGAACAAAGAAGATCGGCGTCGCCACGAGGTAGGGCAGGAACGCCTTGCGCTCGTTCCGATAGAGCCCCGGCGCCACGAAGGCGTAGATCTGCGTGGCGATCACCGGAAAAGCCAGGAAGGCCGCGCCGAAGACGCTCAGCTTGATGTTGGTGAAGACCTGTTCGAGGAAGTGGGTCGCGATCAGCTCGGCGTTCTCGGTGCCCACTACCGACGTGTAGGGGTAGACCAGCACGTTGTAGATGTGGCGCGAGAAGAAGAAGCAACCGAAGAACATCACCACGAAGGCGGCAAGCGACTTGATCAAACGCGCTCGCAGCTCGATCAGGTGCTCGAGCAGCGGAGCCCGGGAGGCTTCGATCTCGGCCTCATCGGCGTCGGTGATCATCGGACAGCGGCGCCGTTCTTCGGATCGAGAGGGACCGCGCGGGCGTCCGGTTCCGCGGGCGGTCCGAACGGGTCATCGGCGGAGCCCGGCACGGGGAGCGGTGCCTCCGCACCGGCCTGCTGCGGGGCGGGATGCAGCTCGGCGGACGTCAGCTCCGATGCAGGCGGCAGGGCTTCCTGCTCGGCCTTCAACTGCGCCGTCGCCTCGGCGAGGGAGCGTGTCTCGGCGGCGGGCGGCGGGGGCCCCAGCTTCTCCGGCCCGACCTTGGTCCGGCCCTCGACGGCGCCCTTCAGCTCGTCGCGGATCGTCTGGACGGGGTTGAAGGTCGAGCCCACGCCGCGCACGGTATTGCGGATGCCGTCCACCTCGCGCCGGACTTCATCGAGTTCGGCCTCGCGGATCGCCTCGTTGAACTGCATCTGAAATTCGCCGGCCATGCGGCGCAGCTTGGATGTGATCTGCCCGACGGTGCGCAGCGCCTTCGGCAGGTCCTTCGGCCCGATGACGATGAGGGCGACGCCGCCGATCAGCATCACCTCGCCCCAGCTCATGTCCAGCATGTCGTCGACGGTCCTGCTGCCCTGGGAACCAAGCCGAAGCCCTGTCCCCGTCAGGCTCTACACCAGCGCACGTCCCGTGACAGTCCCCTAGACCGGCTTGCGTTCGCCGCCGGGGATGTGGCTCGCCGGGATGGCGGTGCCGGGGCTGGTCTCGGCGGTATGCGGGATCGTGCGGACGGGCTCACTCGGCGTCACCACGGTCGGGCTCGCCGGGGGCGTCTCGTCCTCGGCCATGCCCTTCTTGAACGCCTTGATGCCCTTGGCAACGTCGCCCATCAGGTCGGAGACCTTGCCGCGCCCGAAGAGCAGCATCACGATGACCGCGACGATGACCCAGTGCCAGATACTCATGCTGCCCATGGCAACCTCCTGCGTGCGCCCCGGGAAAGCGGGAGCGGGACGCCACGTCCGGTTGAGGATTTCCGAGCGAACCTAGGGATCGCGCTGCCCGAACACAAGCACGGGCGGTGGAAGGCCGCGGGTCAGGCGGCTGCCAGGGCCGCCGCGAACTGCGCCCGCGCCTCGGGCACGTCCAGGCTGTCGTCGGCGGGATCGAGGTGCGCCAGCGCGGCGTTTGCCCGCTCCGCAGCGCGTCCCGCAAGCAGAGGGGCCGTCTCGGCCACCGCCCTCATCTCGTCCATGGCCCCGTTGCAGTGAAGCGCGACATCGATGCCCGCCGCGAAGGCGCGCTCCGCCCGCTCGCGGAACGTCCCGGTCAGGGCGTGCATCGACAGGTCGTCGGTCATCAGTAGGCCGTCGAAACCGATCGCGCCCCGGATCACCTCCCGGATCACCGCCGCGGATTGCGTGGCCGGGCGCTCCGGGTCGATGGCGGTGAAGACCACATGGGCGCTCATCGCCATCGGCAGGTCGGCGAGCGCCTGAAACGGGCGAAAGTCCTGCGCCGCGAGGGTCTCACGGCTGGCCTCCACGATGGGCAGTCCGTGGTGGCTGTCGCAGGCGGCGCGCCCGTGCCCCGGGATGTGCTTCATCACCGGCAGGACTCCGCCGGCCATCAGGCCCTCGGCCATCGCCCGGCCGATCGCGGCGACGGAATTCGGGTTCGTCCCGTAGGCCCGGTCGCCGATGATATCGTGGGATCCCGGAGCCGGGACGTCGAGGACGGGGGCGCAGTCCACATTGATGCCGACCTCGGCGAGATCGTGCGCCATCAGGCGTGCGCCGAGGCGCGCGATCGTCGCGGCGCTTCCGTTCAGCCGCCCGTAGCGGCCGCCCGCCGGATAGGCCGGCCAGTGCGGAGGTCCCATGCGCTGGACCCGGCCGCCCTCCTGGTCGATCAGGATCGGCGCGGTCTCACGTCCGATGCAGTTGCGCAGGCTGTCCGTCAGGGCGCGCACCTCGTCGGGGGTGCCGATGTTGCGCTTGAACAGGATGAAGCCCCAGGGCCGCGCGTCGCGAAAGAAGGCGGCCTCCTCGGCGGAGAGCGACTTGCCGGCGCAGCCGAGAATCAGGGCACGGGAGGTCATCGGAACGTCTCGGAAACTCGGTGGGTGCGCGACACGAAGGAGTCCTCGGTCGGGCCTGAATCGATGCGGTGAGAGTCGGGCGGGAACGGGGAGCCGGCAAGACGAATCGGCGGCGCGGCGCGACGAATGGAGAAGTGAGCGGGAAGTGTTGCCGCCGGGACTCGGATCCGGCATCGCACGACAACACCACCCTGTCCGAGCCCGCGGGATCGATCCCGCCTTGGGCTTTGGAACGGCGCGGATCACGCCGTCTCCCCGACCGAATAGCCGCTCGAAAAGTCCTGCCGCGGCCCGATCACGAGCTGCTGTGCGTCAGTTCTTCGCGACGAAGCACTGGCCGCCGGCGCTTTGGAGGGCGCTGCACAAGCTGGATGCCTCGGCCTTCTCCAGCGGTCCGACGCGCACGCGGAAGATGGTCTTGCCGTTGACCTCGGCCTGGCGGATGAGTTCCGGCTTGCCTGCGAGCTGGCTGTACTTGCCCTGCATCTGATGCAGAGCGGCCCGCGCCTCCGCCGCCGAGCCGCGGACGCCGAGCTGAACCGCGAATCCGCCGACGGGGCCGGTCCGAAGCGCCGTGTCATCGGAGGCGGTGGTGCTGGCGGTCGTGTCCGGGATCGAGGCCGGGGCCGCCGTGGCGACGCGTTGCGCAGCCTTCGGCGGGGGCTTCACGGCCATCGGCTTCGGCGGTGGCGCCTCAACGGGGGTGGGGGCCGGCGGTGCCTCGACCGGGACCGGCATGGCCTGCGGCACGCTGGCCGCGGCCTGCCGGGCCGGCTTGGATCTCGGCGCGGACGGCGGGGGGGCCGGCTCATCGCCGGGCAACACCATGGTGGGGATCGGCGACGGACCAGCCTCGGCCTGCGCCTCCCGAGCCGGCGGCGTCGGGGGCGCCTCGGGCTTCACCGCGACGGTCCGGACCCGGCGGGGCTCACCGAACGCCTCGAACGGGCTGCTGCCCGGCGTCGTTCCACCCTGACCGGACGCGGCGGCCGTCGGACCCTGCGCGGCGCGCGCGGCCTCGGCCACGTCGAGCGGCTGCTCCTCGCGGTTCACGATCTTGATCTGGCCGTCCTTCTTGCCCTTGGGATCGTAGATCTGCCTGTTCTGATCGGGAATCTCGACACCGTCGGCAACCTTGGGGGCGACCTTGAGGGGTGTCGAATCGGCCTGGACCACCGGCACGCCGCCGTGGCTGCCGCTGTTCAAGCCCTTGTAGGTCAGCGCCCCCGTGACGGCGACCGCAACTACGGCGATGCCGGCGCCTACGGAGACGAGCCGACGTCGTGGATTGACACGCCGCAGGGGACGGTCTTCCGCATAGGAGTCGTCGCGGGCATCCGGAGCCGCGGCGCTTTCGGCCGAATAGGGTGATTCCTGATGCGTGTCGCGCTCGACGGAGGCGAGGTACTGATCGAACGCGTCGGCCGGCGTCGCCTTCGCGGTCTCGGGTGCGAAGCTCGGCTCGATCCGCCCGTTCCAGCCGGTCTGCGATTCGGTGGGCGCAACCGCGCGCATCTGGTCGCGCGCCGCGAGCAAGGCCCGGAACGGATCGTCCTGCCCGACGATCCGCGCCAACTCGGCCAGGGGATCCGCCTTGCCGGTGCCCTGCCCTCGGGCGGCTTCATGACCCAAATCGCGCGCGAGGGCGTCCAGATCGATCTGAGCGCGCGAAGCGTTCGTCATGGCAGCATCCTCACATCAGCGCCGGTCTGAAGGCCCGTGGGAAACGGGCCTACCGCATCTCGTCCGGCGCGGTCACACCGAGCACCGCGAGGCCCGCGGCGAGCGTGCTCCGAAGCGCTTCGGCGAGCGCCAGCCGGGCCCAGGTCGACTTTCGATCGGTTGCATTAACAAATCGTAATTGCGGCAAGTCTTTGCCCTTGTTCCAGAAACTATGCAGAGCCGAAGCCATTTCATACAGATGGAACGCGATTCGATGTGGTTCGTGGGCAACGGCCGCCGATTCGATGACGCGCGGGTACTGCGCGATGAGCCGCATCATCCCGGCTTCCCCGGGGTCGGTGAGCAGGCCGAAATCCGCTTCCGCGACAAGCTTGGCGGGCGAGAGGTCGGCTTCGGGAAACGCCTCCCGCGCCTGCCGCTGGACCGAGCGCACCCGGGCGTGGGCGTACTGAACGTAGAAGACCGGATTGTCCTTCGACTGCTCGACCACCTTGGCGAGGTCGAAATCCAGGGTCGCGTCGTTCTTGCGGTAGAGCATCATGAAGCGGATCGCGTCGCGTCCGACCTCGTCGATGACGTCGCGCAGGGTGACGAACTCGCCCGCGCGCTTCGACATCTTCACCGGCTCGCCTGCGCGCAACAGCCGCACGAGCTGGCAGAGCTTCACGTCGAGGGTCGCCTTGCCGTCGCTGACGGCCTTCACGGCGGCCTGCATGCGCTTCACGTAGCCGCCATGATCGGCGCCGAGCACGTCGATGAGTTCGGTGGCGCCCGCGCGGTACTTCGCCCGGTGATAGGCGATGTCGGAGGCGAAGTAGGTGTAGGACCCGTCGGATTTCAGCAGCGGCCGATCGCTGTCGTCGCCGAACTCCTTCGTGTGGAACAGCGTCTGCTCGCGGTCCTCCCAGTCCTCGGGGAGCTGGCCCTTCGGCGGCGGCAGGCGGCCCTCGTAGACCAGCCCGCGCTCGCGCAGCTCCTGGAGAAGCGCCTTCACGGCACCGCTCTCCTGAAGCGTCTTCTCGGAGGAGAACACGTCGTGCCGGATACCGATCGCCTCGAGATCGGCCCGGATCATGGCCATCATCATGTCGAGCGCGGTCTCGCGGACCACCGGCAGCCATTCCGACTCGGATTGATCGAGGAGCGCGCGCCCGTGGGTCTCGGCGAGCTTGGCGCCGACCGGCTTCAGGTAATCGCCCGGGTACAGGCCTTCCCCGATCACGAAGGGCTCGCCCAGGGCCTCGCGGTAGCGCTGGAAGGCCGAGCGGGCCAGCACGTCGACCTGCGCGCCCGCGTCGTTGATGTAGTATTCCCGCGTCACCGTCCGGCCGGCGGCGATCAGCAGGTTGCATAGGGCGTCGCCGAACACCGCGCCCCGGCCGTGGCCGACATGCATCGGGCCGGTGGGGTTGGCCGAGACGTACTCGACGTTGATCGGCCCCCCGGGCATCTGCGCCCGGCCGAACGCCTCCGGCGCCGTGAGCGCGCTGCGCAGCACGGCGTGAAAGATCGCGGGATCGAGCCGCAGGTTGATGAAGCCGGGGCCTGCGACGCTCGCCTCGACGATTCGCGGATCGGTCCGCAGCTCCGCGGCCAGCGCCTCGCCCAGGGCCTTCGGGTTGGCCCGCGCCTCCTTGGCGAGCACCAGGGCGGCGTTGGTGGCGAGATCACCGTGGGTGGAATCGCGCGGCGGCTCGACCACCACGCGGCCGAGATCCAGCCCCTCCGGCAGCTGGCCGGAGCGGATCAGCGCCTCCACGGCCTCGCGCACGCGCGCCTCGAACAGGGCGAAGATGTTCATCGGTCTCGGTCTCGGTCTCGCTCGCGGGGAACCTGCCGCCCGGCTGGATCGGGCTGCGCCCACCCCGGCCGTCTAGCAAGGGGGCGGGAGGGTGTCACGGCGCGGGTGCGGGCCGTCGCGCCGGCGGGATCGCGCCTGGCAGGCGGTACGATCGGGTCGACCCTCCCACGCGATGACTACCGAAGCGGCCGGTATAGACTTGTCTTGTCCGATTCAAGACGATGTCGTCTGCACCGGTCGTGAATCCCTCGATCGCGGAGACACCAATGAAGACTTTGACGATTGCCGGCTCTGCGCTGTGCGCCCTTCTGCTGGCCGCACCGACCGCGGAAGCGGGCGGGTTCCGGGGCGGCTTCCATGGCGGACACTACGGCGGCTATGGCGGATACCGCGCCGGCGGCTACGGCTATCGCGGCGGCTTCTACGGTCGGGGCTACGGCCGGGGCTACGGGTATGGGCGCGGCCTCGGCTACGGACTGGCGGGTGCGGGCCTCGGCCTCGGATTGGTCGCCGGCAGCCTCTACGGCGGCTACGGCTACGGCGGCTACGGCGGCTACGGCGGCTACGGCGGCTACGGCTACGGCGGCTACGGGTATGGCGGCTACGGCTACGGCTATCCTGCAGCCTACGGCGGCTACGGATATGGGTACGGCTACCCGGTCAGCTACGGCGGTTACGGTTACGGCTGCGGCTGCTGATCGCGAGCGCCGCCATATCCGCGGCGGTCGACGGCACCGGGATGCGGCCGGGACACGATGGTTCCCCGGCCGCATCCCGGCGCTCCTCAGGGCTCCGCCAGCGGCAATCCTCGGCTTGGCAACTCCCAGTGCAGATCCGGTGTCGCGTCGTACAGCTTGCGGTGAGCTAGCACCGCGTAGGTGTCGGTCATGCCGGCGATGTAGTCGGCGACCCGGCGGGCGATCCGGGCCGGTGCGGCACCATCGAGCCCGGCGCTCCATTCTTCGGGCATGCGCGTGGGGTCGGCGGTGAACGCGTCGAACAGATCCCGGACGATGGCGTCGGCCTTCTTGCGCACCGCGACGACGCCCGGATGCCGGTACATCCGCTCCCACAGGAAGCGCATGATGGCGGCGTCGGCGGCGGCGACCTCCGCTGAGAACGCGATGACCGGATCGGGCGCCCCGCGAATATCCTCGACGCTCCGCGGGTCCAAAGCCGCGATCCGCCGGCCGCCCACTCGGATCACATCCTCCACGAAGCGCGTGATCACCCGCCGCGCCAGCTCGTGGATCTTGCGGGAGGGCTCCAGGCCCGGGTGCAGCCCGTCGATCTCGTCCAGCAGCCCCGCCAGAAACGGGACGGCGCGCAGCTCCGGGATCTCGAACAGGCCGGCGCGCAGGCCGTCATCGAGGTCGTGCGCCGCGTAGGCGATGTCGTCGGCGAGCGAGGCGGCTTGCGCCTCCGGGCCGGCCTGGCTCCACAGCTCGAGCGGGTTCAGCGCGTCGTATTCCAGGATGGCGGCGGGGATCCCGCGCTCGACGTAGCGCGACGTCGGCCGCCCCCCCGCGTCGAGCAGCGGTCCATTGTGCTTGACCAGCCCCTCCAGCGTCTCCCAGGCGAGGTTGAGCCCGTCGAACCCGGCGTAGCGCCGCTCCAGCCGCGTCACGATCCGCAGGGCCTGCGCGTTGTGGTCGAACCCGCCATGCGCGGCCATGCAGGCGTCGAGCGCATCCTCGCCGGTATGGCCGAAGCAGGTGTGGCCGAGGTCGTGGCTCAGCGCCAGCGCCTCCGCGAGATCCTCATCGAGCCCCAGCGCCCGGGCCAGCGCCCGGCCGATCTGGCTCACCTCCAGGGTATGAGTCAGCCGGGTCCGGTAATGGTCGCCCTCGTGATGCACGAAGACCTGCGTCTTGTGCTTCAGCCGCCGGAAGGCGGTCGAGTGGATGATCCGGTCGCGGTCGCGCTGGAAGTCGCTGCGGGTCGGCGAGCCGGCCTCCGAGATGAGCCGGCCGCGGGTTCGAGCCGGATCCGTGGCGTAGCGCGCCCGCCAGCGCTCGCCGTTAGGCCGCACGGTATCCGTCCGCTGTCGCGCGCACACTGATCATGACCCCTCCTCGTCCGACGCGTTGCGGCGCAGGCCCAGGATCCATATCTTGTCGGTCATGACGCCCGGGACAACGGTCCGGCGGCGGCGTCCACCGAACGAATGCGTGGCCTAGAGACAGATGGCTGACATCACCCTGACCGATCGCGCGGCCAAGCGCATCAACGAGATCATGGTCGCCGAGCCCGCCGGCTCGTCGCTGCGGATCAGCGTCAACGGCGGCGGCTGCTCGGGCTTCTCCTACGCCTTCGACATCGTCCGGAGCCGCGAGGCGCAGGACATCGCGATCGAGCGCGACGGCGCCACCGTGGTGGTCGATCCGGTCTCGCTCGAATACATGAGCGGTTCGACCATCGATTTCGTGAACGACCTGATCGGTCAGTCCTTCAAGATCGAGAATCCGCTCGCCACGGCCTCCTGCGGCTGCGGCACCTCCTTCTCGCTGTAAGGACGCCGGCCCGGGGACGTGGCGTCCGTTGCCGGCTTGCGACACAGGTCCTGGCTCGACGGGGTGATCGGGCGGGCGCGATTGCCACGCCCGGTAAAACGCGGCACGCCTGTCGGACTCGCGTGATCGCTCTGGTTCGGACCCTGCCATGATCCATCCGAAGGCCCGCCTCCGCCGCCGGTCGGCCTTGGTGGCGGCCGGGGCGACGGCTTTGCTCGGCCTCGCCGTCCTCCCCGCGCCGATCGCCGCGCAGGAGGGCGCCGCCGCGGTTCAGGACGTGACGGTCACCGACGTGGTGCTGCCGCTGGGCGGCACGCTCCTCAAGGCGCCGAAACTGACGGCGAGCGGGACGCGCCTCTCGAAGGACGACCTCGCCGCGATCCTGCGCCCGAATTCGGCGGTTCCCTGGAACGAGCGGCTGGCGCGGCTCGATGCCGGCAGCCTGACGGTCCCCGTCCTCACCTCCGAGAATGCCGGGCCGGGCGACAATCGCCAGACCGTCACCTATCGCGACGTCGTCGCCCGGGACGTCCGGGCCGGCCGCGTCGGCGAACTCACTGCCGCCGGTGCGACGGTGGACGTGGTGGCGGGGCCGAACGGCGGCTCGGGGACCTACGGTCAGGTGCGGGCGACGGATCTCGACCTCGCGGCGCTCAGCCGGCTCTACACCGTCCCGGGCGACGGCAAGGGGCCGGTCCAGCGGGTCTACGGGACGATCCAGGTTTCGGACGTAACCTATGCGGATGCCCGCGGGACCACGGTGAAGATGGCGAGCCTGAACGGGCGCGACCTCGGCGGCCGGCAGATACCCGATGGCTGGAACGGGGCCTTCGCTATCGTGGCCGGCGGTTTCCAGGAAGGGTCCGATCGCCGCGTCTTCGCAGCTGCGGCGGCCGACCTGATCGATGCGACCACAGTGGGAAGCCTGGAGCTGACGGGTCTGAGCGTCAGCGACGCCGATCCGAAGGGTCCGCTGCTGTTCGAGATCCGCCGGATCGCCTACGCGTCCGCGGGGCCGGAAGCCGGCACGCGGCTGGAAAATCTCTCGCTGTCGCGGGGCGGCTTGCGCACGCAGCTCGGCCGTCTCACCCTGACCGGCGCGTCGCTCGCACCGACGGTTGCGGCCCTGCAGGGTATCGCCGCGGAGCCGGCGGCCGGGATCGGCTTCTCCGACGCCGAGATGCGCCGCCTCACGCCGCAGATCGGCAATCTGACCCTGAACGATCTCGCCATCGCGCTCCCCCCGGAGGCCGTACCTGAACGGCCGCCCGCCCGCGAGGCCCGCACCCCGGCGCGCGGGTCGGTTCCCGAGGCGGCCCGTCCCGGTGCCGGGCGACCTGCCGATCCGAAAGCGGCGGGCGACCCCCTCGCGGTCACGGTCACGCCGCAGCCGGAACGCCGGATCGCGCTACGCGAGGCCGCCCTCGCCTTCGGCCCGCCCAGCGACGGCGTGCCGAGGAGCAGCCGCCTCACCCTGTCGGGCCTGAGCCTGCCCGCCGATCTGCTGGCCGGCCAGCCCATCATCGGGATGCTGCCCGCCTACGGCTACCGCACCCTCGACCTGGACGTGGCGGCGGATGCGGCCTTCGACGAGAAGGCGCGCGACCTGACCGTGCGCGACGTCACGGTCTCAGGCCGCGACATCGGCACCGTCCACCTGTCCGGGACGCTGGGGGGGATCGGGCCGGAACTCCTGTCCGGCACTCTTCCGGCCGCCACGCTGCTGATGTTCTCCGGCAGCGCCAAGAGCCTCGATCTCACGGTCGAGAATGCCGGCCTGTTCGAGCGCTTCCTTGCCGCGCAGGCTAAGGATCTCAGCCTCAAGCCGGACGAGCTGCGCAAGGAATACGTCACCGCGAGCCTGCTCGGCGTTCCGATCATCCTGGGCAGCGGCCCCGCCGCCAAGGCGATCGGTGCGGCGATGGGGCAGTTCGTGATGAAGCCCGGCAAGCTTGTGCTGCACGCCAAGTCCAAGGAGCCGGCCGGTATCGGCTTCATCGAGCTCGGCGCGGCGCGCTCGCCCGCCACCGTGCTCGATCGGCTGGACGTGGACGCCAAGGCGAACTGAGGATCACGCGCTCAGTGCGCGATGATCTCCGGATGCCTTGCCGCGAGCGACGCCCGGGTCGCCTCCGACCAGGCTCGATCACGCGCGTGGCGCGGCCGGTCGAGGGGCACGTCGGCGATCAGGCTCGCCGGGCGGCGCGAGACGAGGAGCAGGCGGTCCGCGATCCCGATCGCCTCGGCGACGTTGTGGGTCACCATCAGGACACTCATGCCGGCCTGGTCGACTGTATCCACCACGAGGCCGCGCAGCTCGGCGGCGGCGGCATCGTCGAGGGAGACGAAGGGCTCGTCGAGCACCAGCACACGCGGCCCGTCGGCGAGCGCCCGGGCGAGGGCTACGCGCCGCTGCATGCCGAGCGAGAGCGCCTTCGGATAGCGCGTCCGCCACGGAGTCAGACCCAGTTGCGCGAACAGCCCGTCGAGGTCCCGGCCCCGCCGGGCCCGGGGCAGACCGAGGCGGACGTTGTGTTCGACGCTGCGCCAGGGCAGCAGCCGCGGCTCCTGGAACACGATCCCGGCCTGCTCGGCTCCCGAGACGTGGCCCTCGAACGCAGCGTCGAGCCCGAGGAGGATCCGCAGCGTCGTGGTCTTGCCGGCGCCCGAGGGGCCGATCAGGCAGACGATCTCGCCCGCCGCGATGCCGAAGGCGAGGTTGCGGACCGCCTCGACGGGCTCGGCGCCCGGTGGACGATACCATTTCGAGTCGATCGCGACCCGCAGGACGGCTTCAGCGCCAGCGGCGGACATAGGCTTCGAGCCGCTGCAGGAGGAGGACATCGATGCCGATCATCACGGCCATGAAGACGAGGCTGTAGCCGATGATCGCGGCCACGTCGGTGCTCTGGACGAAGTAGTAGTTGATCGCGAAGCCGACACCGTCGGGCCGGCCAAGCAGCTCGACGACGAGCACGATTTTCCAGGCGAGCGACAGGCCCGAGCGCGCGGCGGTGACCATGTAGGGCTGGAGCTGCGGGATCAGGACGTCGCGCGCCCAGGTCCGCCGGTCGAGCCGGTAGGCCCGGGCCATCTCGTCGAGTCCGGGATCGAGGTTGCGGGCGCCCTCGCGCACGATCACCGCGACGTTCGGCAGCTTGTTGAGCACCACCGCCAGGATGGCGGCCGTCTCGGTCAGGCCGACCCAGACATAGGCCAGAACCGTGATGACCAGGGCCGGCGTGTTGAGGAGCACGAGGAGCGGCGTGTCGAGGGCGAGGTCGGCGGCCTTCGAGCGGCCGAGCGCCACGCCGAGGGCGACGCCGAGCACCATTGCGATCGCGAAGGAGATCGCCACCCGCAGCAGGGTGACGCCGATGTTGTGGGCGAGATCGCCCCGGGCCGCCTCCTGGGCGATGAAGCTCAGCACCGCGAGCGGCGCCGGCAACAGGCGCGAATGCGCTTCGAGCGCGGCCGCCTGCCACGCGCCGATCAGCACCGCCAGGGACGCGATCCGGGTCAGCGCGCCCATGCGGTCCCGGTGATCCGGAAGCCCACGGCCGATCGGCGGCGGACGGACGCCTCAGCCATTGCGGCCGTTGTCGTAGTAGAGATCGGGCGGCAGGCTGCTCCCCTTGCCGACGAGGCGCGACCCGCCGAGCCGCGCCATCACGGCGTAGAGTTTCTCCGCATCGGCGCGCTCCTCCGCCACGGGGCGGCGCGGGATGCCGGCGAGGAAATCGCGCTTCAGCGCCTCGAAGGTGGCTTCGTCCTCCGCGGCCATCAGCGGACGCACGATCTGCCACGTGGACGGATCCTGGGCCAGCATGTCCTTGGCGGCGCGGGACGCGCGGTAGAAGCCCGCGACCGCCTCGGGCTTCTCCTTCACGGTAGCGTCCTGAAAGAGATAGCCGATCAGCGCCACATCCCCCGGGACTCCGAGCGCGTGCATGATGTCCTCGACACTGATCAGCCGCCGGAACTTCTTGGCTTGCAGGCGTGCGCCATAGGTCCAGTAGGTCAGCGCCGCGTCCAGCGCCCCCTGTTCCAACTTCAGGGTGATGAGCGGGGGAGCGCCGTAGGCGATCTCGGCGGCGTGCTCCAGATCGATCCCCGCAACATCCCTGGCCTGCGCCCTAAGGAGCAGCCAACTCTTGTCCAGGGGACCGCCCGCCACGCCGAAGCGTTTGCCATCGAGATCCTTCAGGCTCTGGATCGGGCTGTCGGCCGGCACCATCACGGCGCCCTCCGAGGTGGAATACGGGATGAAGCGGACGGCCTGCCCGTCATTGCCCAGGCGTGCCGCCCAGAGCAGGTCGCCGACGATCGTGTCGACCTGGCCGCCGATGAAGCCGATCCGCGCGGCATCGTTCCCGGCGAGCTTGACGGCGTCGAGCTGGAAGCCGTTGGCCGTATCGAGGCCGCGGGCCTTGATCACCGCCGCCTCCCAGGTCGAGGTTCCGAACGGCAGGCTCCCGAGGCGGACGACCGGCGTGTCGGCCCGCGCCGACCGGAGGCCGAGGCCGCCGAGCAGGCCCGCGGCGAGCATCGCGCGCCGTGACAGCATCACGCCTTCTCCCATGGTGTTTTGCAGTCTTCAGGCGTGGCAGACTGGATTGCGGACGTGCTCCGACGCCATTGGAAAATGGTCATAGGGCCCGCACGCCGCCGCGTCCACCGCGCGGGATACGCTTGCGCCGGACAGGCCGCAGCGGCACGCTGATCGCGGGACCAAAATGGGAGAGCGGACATGGGCGAGCGGCGTGAGGGCGTGCTGGACGACGCGATTGTGGAGGCGCGGCTCAAGGCGGAACTGCCCGCGTGGCGGCTGGAGGACGGGTGGATCCGCCGCACCTACAAGACGTCGGGCTGGAAGAGCACCCTCATGGTGATCAACACGGTGGGCCACCTCGCGGAAGCCGCCTGGCACCATCCGGATCTGACGGCCTCCTATGCCTGGGTCGAGGTGCGGCTGATGAACCACGCCGCCAAGGGCATCACCGACAGGGATTTCGCCCTGGCGAGGAAGATCGAGGAGGTCGTGTCCTGGCAACCGGGCCTGGAGGGCCAGGGGCTCGAGGGGACGCCGACCGATCCGCGCTTCGCCTACATCAAGTACGAGAAGTAGCGGACGATCACTGCGGCGCCTTCACGCGGCGGCACTCGGTCTTGAGGTAGGCGCTCTTGCCGATCTCGTCGCGCCGCTCGGTGCGGGCGATGATCTCCTGCCAGCCGGTGGCGCAGCCGAGCTCGTTGGCGACGCGGATCTTGCGCACCTCCAGCGCGCGATCGTCCGTGCAGGCATCCTGGGCGATGCCGTTGGCACAGACCAGGACGACGGCGATGAAGGCGTTCATGCTGACGGGACTCCGCGTTCCACCCGACCTTATGCACAGCGCGCCGAATGGTTGCCGTTCCGATCGGCCGAGGCAATAAAAACCAGGGTCAAGCTCAGGCGGCGCGCTGGGCGCCGTCGCTTCCCGGCCGGATGCGGTAGCAGCCGACGTACAGCGCGGGGAGGAAAAGGAGCGTCAGAACGGTCGCGGCCAGGATGCCGCCGATCATCGCGTAGGCCATCGGCCCCCAAAAAACCTCGCGGGCGATCGGGATCAGGCCGAGGCTCGCCGCGGCAGCGGTCAGCAGGATCGGCCGCATCCGGTGGCGGGTCGCCTCGAAGACGGCATCCCACGGCGCCATGCCCTCGTCCCGGAACTCCTCGATCTGGCTCACCAGGATGACGGCGTTGCGGATGATGATCCCGACCAGCGCCAGGATTCCCAGGATGGCGACGAAGCCCATCGGCTTGTCGAACAGCAGCAGCGCCGGCACCACGCCGATCAGCCCGAGGGGCGCCACCGTGAAGACGAGCAGCATCCGCCCAACGCTCTGGAGCTGGATCATCAGCAGCAGCGCCATCGCGAGCAGCATGACCGGGACGACCGCAGCGATCGGACCCTGGCCCTTGGCGGATTCCTCGACGGCGCCGCCGGTCTGCAGGACGTAGCCCTCGGGCAACGCCTCGACGAAGGCGTCGATGCCCGGCTTCAGGGCGGCCACGATGGTGGCGGGCTGCGTCGCGCCGTCGATCGTGGCGCGCACCGTCACGGTGGGGAGACGGTCGCGGCGCCAAACGATCGGCTGTTCGAGGTCGTAGCCGATCCGCGCGAAGGCGAGGAGCGGCACCACGGACCCGTTGGACAGCCCGACCTGCAGCGCTTCCAGGGTATCGAGGGAGGACCGCTCGGCGGCGCGCGCCCGGCCGACGACGTTCACGAGGTAGATCGAGTCGCGCACCTGCGTGATCGCCTGTCCGCCCTCGATGCCGTTCAGGATGCCGGCGACGTCCTGGCTCGACACGCCGAGCTGGCGCGCCTTGTCCTGCAGGATCTCGATCCGCAGGACCTTGCCGGGCTCGTTCCAGTCGAAGGTCGGCACGTTGAGACGCCTGTCGGCCGCGACCACGTTGGCGAGGTCGAGGGCGAGATGGCGGACCTTCTCGATGTCCGGCCCGCTGAGCCGATACTGGACCGGCCGCCCCACGGGCGGACCGAGGCTGAGCGGCTGCACGAGAACGTCGGTTCCCACGAAGTCGCGCCGGGCGATGTCCTGCAGGCGCGCCATCACGCGGTCGCGGACATCCAGAGACTGTGTGACGATGACGATCTGCCCGAAGAACGCGTTGGCGAGTTGCTGGTCGAGGGGCAGATAGAAGCGCACGGCGCCCTGCCCGACATAGGACGACCAGCTCGTCACATCCGGATCGTCCTTCAGCGTCGCCTCGAAGCGGTCCATCTGCGCCCGGGTCTCGGCGATCGTCGCGTTCTGCGGCAACGTCATGTCGACCAGCAGTTCCGACCGGTCCGAGGACGGGAAGAACTGCTGCTGGACGTGGCCCATCCCGACGATGGCCACCCCCATCACGGCGAGGCAGGCCACGACCGTGGTCCAGTGCCGGCGCATCGCCACGCGCAAAGCCGCCGTGAACAATCGGGTGAACAGCCCGCTCGTCTCGCTGTGATGCTTCATCGTCTTGGGCAGGAGCGTCACGCCGATCAGCGGCGCGAACAGCACCGCGACCACCCATGAGACCAGCAATGCCGCCGCGATCACCACGAACAGCGAGTAGGTGTACTCGCCGGCCCCCGAGCCGTTGAAGCCGATCGGCAGGAAGCCCGCCACCGTGACGAGCGTCCCGGTGAGCATCGGGAAGGCCGTGGAGGTGTAGGCGAAGGTCGCGGCCCTTCGAAGTGTGTCGCCCCGCTCCAGGCGCGCGACCATCATCTCCACGGTGATCATGGCGTCGTCGACCAGGAGGCCGAGCGCGATGATCAGGGCGCCGAGGGAGATGCGCTGCAGCGTCACATCCATGATCTGCATGACCACGAAGACGATCGCCAGGACGAGGGGGATCGACACGGAAACCACGAGGCCAGCCCGCACGCCGAGGCTGACGAAGCTCACCGCGAGCACGATGACGATGGCCTCGACCAGGGCCTCGGTGAAGCCGCCGACCGCGTGCTCGACCTGGCGGGGCTGATCCGACACGAGATGGACGCCCACGCCCACCGGCAGCTTGGCCTCGATCAGGCGCATCCGCTCCTTCAGCGCATCGCCGAAATGGAGCAGGTTGGCGCCGGGCCGCATGGCGATGGCGAGCCCGATCGCAGGCTTGCCGTCGACCCGGAACAGGGCGGCGGGCGGGTCCTCGTAGCCGCGGCTGATCTCGGCGATGTCGGCGAGCCGGAAGAAGCGGTCGTTCACCCGCAGATTGAAGTCCTGAAGCGCGGCCTCCGACGCGAAGGAACCGCTGACCCGCAGCGACACGCGCTCCGGACCGGCCTGGACCACGCCCGATGCCGAGACCGCGTTCTGCGCCTGGAGCGCCTTGATGAGGGCCGAAAAGTCGATGCCGTAGCCGGCGAGCTTGCGGGTCGCGAAATCGAGGTAGATCGTCTCGGCTTGGGCGCCGATGAGCTGCGTCTTACCGATATCGGGCACCCGCAGCACCTCGGTGCGCACGCCCTCGACGTAGTCGCGCAACTGCCGGTAGGTCAGCTCGTCCGCCGTGAAGGCGTAGATGTTGCCGTAGACGTCGCCGAACTCGTCGTTGAAGAACGGCCCCTGCACCCCCTCGGGGAACTGCCCCTTGATGTCGCCCAGGCGCTTCCGGACCTGATAGAAAGCCGGCTGAATCTCGCTCTTTTTCAGCGTGTCGCGGAACTGTACGAACACCGTGGACGCGCCCGGCGTCGTGTAGCTGCGGACGTAATCCAGCCCATTGAGCTGTTGCAGTTCCTTCTCGACCCGGTCGGTGACCTGATCGAGGGTCTCCTTGATGGTCGCGCCCGGCCACGTTGTCTGCACCACCATGGTCTTGATCGTGAAAGGCGGGTCCTCCTCGCGGCCGAGGCGGGAATACGCCATCACGCCCGCGATCAGCGCCAGGAGCATCAGGAACCACACGAACGAGCGGTGCCTGAGCGCCCAATCGGAGAGATTGAAGCTTTTCACGCGAAACCCCGTGGCGCCAGCGGGCGCGGTTCCTGTTCGTGGCGGATCGGGAACCGCCCTCGATTATCGTTGTGAGGCGCTCTCTTGCGCCGCACCGGTATCCGCTCCGGCGGTGAGCGCTCTCAGACGGCGTCGTCCGTCAGCCGCACCGGCTGGCCGTCCTTCAGCGAGTGGACCCCCGCGACCACCACCCGGTCGCCGGCCTGCAGACCGTCGATGACGGCGACACGACCGAACTCCGCCCGATCGCGATCGTCCGCCACGGTCACGTCCCGCCGCGTCACCGACTTGCCGTCCGGCGCGACCACCCAGACCGAGCGTCGGCCGCCCTCCTCCAGCAGCGCCGAGGGCGGCAGCAGGAAGCGGCACGGGACCTTGCTGGTGAGCGTGACGTCGATGGTCGCGCCCAGCCGGAAGGCGGGGCCGGGATCGTCCAGCGCGATGCGGATCCGCTTCGAGCGCGTGCCCGCGTCGGCGAGCGGTGCGATCTCGCGCACCCGGCCGTGGGTGGTCAGCGTCGGAGCGCTCTGGAGCGCGACGGTGAAGCGGCCGTCCGGCGGCAATGCGCCGACATAGGCCTCCGGAATGTCGACCACGGCCTCGCGCACGTCAGGCCGGGCGACCGTGACCACCCCCTGGCCGGCGCTCAGAACCTGCCCGATCTCGGCGAGGCGCTGCGTGACGACGCCGTCGAACTCCGCCTTGAGCTCGGTGTAGCCCATCTGGTCGCGGGCCTTCTGAAGGCTGGCCTGCGCCTGATCGACCCGCGCCCGCGCCGTATCCCGCCGGGCGACCGCCTGATCGAGGGTCGCCTGCGCGACGCTGTTGCCGGTCATCAGGTGGCGCGTGCGCCCCTCGGCGGCCTCCGCGTTCTCGGCCTGGGCGCGGGCGTCGGCAAGGTCGGCTTCGGCGCGGGTCAGGTCGAAGCGGGTGACGATGATATCGAGGGCAGCCAGGCGCTGCCCCTTCTTGACGATGTCGCCGACCGTGACGTCGCGCGCCACCATACGGCCCGGGATCTGGAAGCCGAGCTGGGCCTGATAGCGAGGCTGGATCGTCCCCGCGAAGGGTCCGAGGGTGGCCGTGTCGCTCGGCTCGGCGACCTGGGTCAGCACCGGCCGGACGGGGGCCGCGGCCGCGGCCCTGTCGCCGCGATCGGTGCAGCCGCCCAGCCCGGCGATAGCCCCGACGAGCAGGAAGGTACGCGCGCTCATCATCGGTCTGCGATGTCGGCGGCAGCCACGCTCTGGCCCGGCCGCAGGAACTGGATGCCCGCCACCACGACGCGCTCACCCGGCTCGACCCCGCGCCTCAGCGTGATGATGTCCGACGCGAAACGGTCGATCTCGACGGCGCGAATCGAGACCGTCCGCGTGTCCGGGTCGAAGATCCACACGGCGGGGCGTCCGTCGTAGCGGTAGAGCGCCGACCAGGGCAGCACGACCGACTTATGCAGGGCGAACCGGCCGTGGCCGACTACGACGGCACCGAGCCCCATGGCAGACGGCGTCGCCTGCAGGCCGATCTTGACTCGGACCGTCCCGGTCGCGGCATCGACCGTCGGCGAGACCTCGCGCACCGTACCGGTCGCCGTCACGGCCGGGTCGGATTGCAGCGCCACCGCGATCGTGCCGCCGGCCGGCGGCTGTGCGAGAAGGGATTCGTAGACGTTGAACACCGCGTCCCGCGGCCCGTCCTGCGCCAGCACCAGGACGGTCTGGCCCGACTGCACGACCTGACCGACCTCGAAGCTGCGGCTGGTCACGATCCCGGCGACGCCGGCGCGCAGCTCCGTGTATGAGAACTGCTCCTGCGCGGTGCCGAGGGCTGCCCGCGCCGAGTCGACCGAGGCCTGGGTGGTGCGCAGCTCCTGCTCGGCGTTGTCGTAGGTGGAGCGCGTGGTGAAGCCGCCCGCCAGAAGCTGCTTCTGCCGTTCGAACGACATCTTGGCCTGGGTCAGCAACGCCTCGGCCGAGGCGAGGGCCGCCCTGGCGGTGTCGAGATTCGCCTTCTGGGTCAGGGGTTCGAGGACGGCCAGCACCTGATCGGCCTCGACGTGATCGCCGATTTCGACCCGCCGCTCGGCGATCTTCCCGTTCGTGCGGAACGCGACGTTGACCTGCGCCTGGGGCTGGATGTCGCCGGTCAGCGCGACCTCCGAGGCGATCGGCGTCCTGTGGGCCGCGACGATCCTGACGCGCGCCAGCGCCGGGTCGCCGGTCGCCGCAGGGCCCGCCTGAGCGGACCCGATGGCGCCGAAGGCGCTTATGACCAAGAGAGGCCGGATTGCGGCGCAGGCGATGGAGCGTGTCATGCGGACGATTGGCCCTGCCGGACGCGGGAAAACCCGGTGGCGCGTTCCTAGCCGACTCGTTACTTACCGTCCAGTCGGTTTTTAATCGCAGGTGTCATATGCAGGGCAAGCGCAAGCGACTGGCGGATCGGCCCGAGATCATCCTCGACGCGGCAGCCGGCGTCCTCCTGAAGGCTGGGGCGCGGGCACTGACCATCGAGGCCGTCGCGGCCGAGGCGGGCCTGAGCAAGGGCGGCGTGCTGCACCATTATACCTCGAAGGACGCGCTGATCTCCGCGCTCGTCGCCCGGGAACTGGCACGGCTCCGGGAGGAGATCGCCGCCTGCGAGGCCGCGATCCCGCCGGGTCCGTCGCAGCTTCCGAAGGCGATGGTCGCGCATGTGCGCGGGCATTACTGCGCGGACGATGAATCATCCCGCGCGCTGCTGCTGGCCTCCCTCGACTCGTCGGAGGCGCTGAAGGATTACCGGGCCTTCGTGGCGGATCAGCTCGGCCGCCTCAGCCGGATCGAAGGCCCGTGCCCGGGCGAGGGCTCCGTGCTGTTCTTCGCGATCCTGGGGCTGTTCATCGGACGGGCGCTGGGGTTTCATCAGCTCGGGGAGGCGGAGCTTCAGCCGATGCTCGCCGCCCTGGAGCGCATCGCCGGCCGGTCGGAGGCCTGAGCCTTGATTCACGCCCGGAACGCCAGCACCGCGCGGGTGCCCGTCCCGCCCGGAACATAGGCGAGCGCCGAACGCAGGTTCGTCGCCATGGCGCGCACGATGCGCGACCCGAGTCCGGTGCCGCGGATCTCGCCCTCGCCGGTCCAGCCGATCCCGTCATCCTCGACCGCGAGCCGCACCATGTCGATGCCGTCCCGATCCACCGCGACCCGTATCTCGCCGGACGTGCCCAGCGGATAGGCGTACTTGTAGGCATTGGTGACGAGTTCGGTCACCACGACGCCGACCGAGACCGCCTTGTCGGGGGTGAGATGCACCGGCTCGGCGTGCAGCCGGATCGCGTGGTCCCGCCCGCTCGCCCGCATGGCGGCCTGCAATTCCTCGATCAGGCTGCCGAGATAGGCGTCCAGCGCCACGGACTCGACGTCGTCCGAGGTGTAGAGCCGCCGGTGGATGCCGGCGATGGCCGAGATCCGCGCTTGCATCTCGTCGAGCGCAGCCTTGGCGGCCGGGTCGGTCACGGCGTTGCGCTGCATGTGCGCCAGGGCCGCCACCAGGGCCAGCGAGTTGGCGACCCGGTGATTGACCTCACGCAGCAGCAGCTCGGCCCGGTCGCGCGCCTCGCGCATCTCGGCCTCGGCCCGCTCCTTGTCGCGCCGGAGCGCCTCCTGCCGGAGTGCGGTGTCGACGGCCTCGCACAACAGCTCGCGGAACTGACCCTGCACATCCTTCCAGACGTAATCCACGGCGCCCGCCTTCAAGGCGGCCACGGCGACGCGCGAATCCTCGGAGCCGGTCACGTAGATCACCGGCGGCGCGTGTGGCAGCGCCCGGATTTCCGGCAGCAGGTCGAGGCCGGTCTGGCCGGGCATGTGATGGTCGAGCGCCACCGCGTCGATCCCGCCCTGCGCCAGCCGGTCCAGCCCCTCGGTGCCGCCCGCGCACAGCTCCACCGCGTAGCCGCGCGCCTCCAGCGACCGCCTAACCAGGCGGCCGAGGCCAGGATCGTCGTCGATATAGAGGATCCGCGCCGCCGGAGCGGCGCCGTCCGCGCCGGCCTGCTCCGCGGTCATGGGTTCTGGGGAACCTCCATCACCGAGAAGAACAGACCGAGCTGGCGGATCGCGTTGGAGAAGCCCTCGTAGTTCACCGGCTTCGTGATGTAGACGTTGGCGCCGAGATCGTAGCAGCGCTGGATCTCGCGGCTGTCGTCGGTCGTGGTGAGCACCACCACCGGGGAGCGGAGCGTGTGCGGGTTCGCCTTCACCTTTTCCAGGATGTCGAGCCCGGTCATGTCGGGCAGGTTGAGGTCGAGGAGGACGAGGAGATGGCGCCGGGCGCTGGCCTCGCCGGACCCGTCCGGCCCGAGCAGGTAGGCGAGTGCCGAGGTCCCGTCCTGGAACGCCACGATCTCGTTGTTGACGCCCGCGCGCCGGATGTTGCGCTCGATCAGGCGCGCATGCCCCTCGTCGTCCTCGATCATCACGATGGTGACGGGATGCACGGGTCGCTCCACGCTCATGCGGCGGCACGCGGCGCCGGTTCGGGATCCGCGCCCAAAGCTGTAGACGCGCCGCGCGGCAAGGTCACGTTGAACGTCGTGCCCTCGCCGAGTTGCGAACGGATCTCGATCCGGCCGCCGAAACTGCGAACGAGCGCCTTCACATGCGCGAGGCCGATGCCCTCACCGGGACGATCCTGCGTGCCTGAGCGGCGGAACAGCTCGAAGACGCGCGCATGATCCCGCTCCGCGATACCGCGGCCGTTGTCGGTGACCGAGAAGCAGATGCCCCGCGGGCCGGCCGACCGGGCCGTGACCGCGATCCGACCGGGCCGGGACGGATCGAGATACTTGATGGCGTTGTCGAGCAGGTTGCCGAATATCTGCTCGATGGCGAGCCGGTCGGCGACGATCGGGGGCAAGTCCGGCGCGATCGTCACCACCGCGCGGGCCGCCTCGGCCTGGTGCCGGTTCGCATCCGCGAGGCCCTGGAGCAGGGCCGTCATGTCGAGGCGTTCCGGCCGGAACTGCCGCCGGCCCTCGCGGGACAGCTTGAGGATCGCGGCGATCAGACCCTCCATGCGGTTGACCGCGGCCTTGATGAAGCCGAGCGCCTCCTCGAAATCCGTATCGATCCGCTCGGCCTGCGGATGCCCGTCGAGCGCCGCCCGCATGTCGAGCCGCGTCGCCTCCAGCTCGCTGGTGAAGCCCATGACGTTGACGAGGGGCGCCCGCAGATCGTGGCTGACGATATAGGCGTAGCGCTGGATCTCCTCGTTCGATTCCCGGAGTTCGGCCTCGGCCTCCCGCTGCTCGGTGATGTCGGTGTGGACGCCGACCCATTCCCGGATGTCGCCGTTCTCCGTAAGCACCGGAATGGCGCGGATCGCGAAGTGCCGCCACGTCCCATCCACCGTGCGCACGCGGTGCTCGTGGATGAAGGTGCGTCGGGTCCGGACCGTCTCGTTCCAGGCATCCACCGTCGCCTGCGCATCCTCCGGATGCACCACCTCGGCCCAGCCGTAGCCCTGGTATTCGTCCCGGGTCTGACCCGTCATGGCGCTCCACCCGGGCTGCTCGCCGAGCATCCGGCCGGACGCATCATTGGTCCAGAGCACGCCACGCACCGCCTGGACCGCCGCCCGGAACCGCGCCTCGCTGGCCTGGAGGTCGCGCTGGACCCGCTGCTGATCCAGCGACGAACCCAGCATCGCCAGGAACAGGATGAAGAACGTCGCCCCCGCTACGTAGAGCGCGAGATTCTGCTGATCCGGCGCCAGCATCTCGGCATGGGCGTGGGGGGAGCCTGCCGCTTCCGCCGTGAAGGTCGCCGCCGCCATTCCGGTGTAGTGCATCCCGGAGACGGCGAGCCCCATGATCCCAGCCGCCAGCAGCTTGCGCCCGACGCCGTGATCCCGGACCGCGAGCCACAGGGCGGCGGTCGCGGCGCTCACCGCGATGGCGACCGAGACCGCGACGATGGCCGGATCGTAGGCGAGATCGCCGGGGATCCGAAGCGCCGCCATGCCGGTATAGTGCATCGCGGCCACGCCGAGCCCCATAAGCGGCCCCGCCACGAGGATCGCGGTCACGCCCTCGCCCTTGTAGGCGACCCAGGTGAAGGCCAGACCGGTCACCGCAACGGCGATGACGAGCGAGAGCGCCGTCAGGCCGATGTCGTAGGCGGCGGCCATGCCCATGTCGAAGGCCAGCATCCCGACGAAGTGCATCGCCCAGATGCCGCCGCCCATCGACAGAGCCGATCCCGCGATCCACGGCCAGCGGGGACCGGGCGAGGGCCGACGGATTCGCCCACCGAGATCGAGGGCGGTGTAGGACGCGAAGACCGCGAGGCCGATCGACAGGGCGACGAGCGCCGGGTTGTAGCCCGTATGGATCATGGATGCATCGACGCGCCACAGGTGCACGGTCCGATGTAGCCCGCAGCGGCGCTGTGCGCCACAAGCTCCGACGTGGCTTGATCGACCGCCCCTTGAAGGCATGGGCCATCGTCGGGCGGCGGAGCCGCGCCGCACACCGCCCCGTTCGCGCCGAGTCGTGAACTGATGCCTCCGTGGCAAGAACGAATATCGTTCTTCAATACTTTAATTCGAGATCCTGAAGTCCTGCACAGGCATCCAGGTTACAATCCATCGTCAAGTTGAATGGCTAAGTTTCCGACCAATACGGGAGCGATCCCGGAAGAACGGCGCATCTTACGCACGGCGCCTCGAAGTCATGACGTGCCGAAGAAAAATTTACGCCCTCAAGCCTCCGAGGGTCTCTTCCATCAAGGAGCCGCGTTGTAGGTTGAGACGATCGCCCATCGCGAATGCAGGTCCATGAACGAACACGCGACGGTGCCGTTTCCGGACGACCTGCGCAGTGCCCTGGCGCGCGCCCTGTACGAATGCGACCGCGCCGACCGGCCCGGCCTTGCGGACTGGGACGACGCAGCCCTCGATGTTGATCATCCGGGTCTGCGCGCGCGCTATCTTCGGCACATCGATGCCCTGGCGGCCGGCCCCCTCGCCCCGGTTCTCGCGGATGCGGGGGAGCGATTGGCCGCCGACGAGGAGCTGCGCGTGCTGCGGCGTCAGCGGATGGCACCGGAACGCGAGCGGGAATTGCTGACGGCCAACAACCGGTTGCTCGAGCGCGCCGAGACGGCCGAAGCCGCGCGCCAGGCCGCGGAGGCGGCGCTCGCGCGGATGCAGCGCGAGCGCGACGTGGCGCGCGAGGCGGAGAGTTTCTGGCAGCACTTCGCGTTCGATGCGGACGATCTCGCGACCCACCGTCTGATCGAGCAGTCGGAGGCCCGGGCCGCCGCGGAGCGGGCGGCGATCCGCGAGCGCTGCCGGCGCGAGCGGGCCGAGAGCGCCCTGCGCCTCTTCGCCGACCGGGCCGACGTCATGCCCAAGGAGGGCTGGGCCTCGGATCTGACTCAGGCCAACCGCGACATCCCGCTCTGGTGGTTCCACGCCGCGCGTGTGGCCCTGACGCCGCCGGAGGTTCCCGGCGATCCGGCGGAGGAGGCGTCCTGAGGACGCCCTCGGGGTGTTCGATCGGGGATCCGACGCTATCGGAGCGAGCCGGTTTCGAGGCGAACCGTTATCCGGGCGCATGAGGCGCCGGCGGGACGCGATTCGAGAGCTGGTACTCGAAGCCGTGAAGCGTCCTCCGCAACGAAATGTGCCGCTGCGCGTCTCAGCTCGGTCCCGGATCCGGTTCCGCGAACGCTCCACCTGTCCGGGAGGCGCGTGTGCCGATCCCGTGCCCGAACGGTCAGGTACTCCAGGTGCCGTTCCTGACGGGTCTCAGGCCGCCGCCGGCCGATCCAGCGTCGCCGGGGGCTCGCGGAACAGGGCCGTGCAGCCTGAGCCGCGATGCATGCTGAGGATCGACGCGCGGTCGATGTCCGGATGAGCCTTGAGCACCTTCTGCACGCAGCCCAGGACGCGCTCATACTGCGCGGCGTCGAAGTTCGGCTCCAGCGGGCTCACCGCGATGTAGGTTTCCACCACGAGAACGCGCTCCGCCCGGTCGCGGGCGACATCCACCGCGATCCAAGACGATTTGATCAAGCTGGTGCTGGCGAGCATGGGCGTCCCTCCTGCAGCGTTGCGTTCCTCGGCTGGTCTGCCGGCCGCCGGTTTTGACGAAATCATGAACCGCATTCGGACGGATGCCAAGGGGCGCAGGCCGCAGTCTGGATTTCATGCACGGCAACGCGTTGAGCCGAGGGCCAGTACGGCTTACGGTGCGTAGCCCGCCACGGCACCACCCGTTCAGAGGGGTCTCGCATCAGACGAATGGCATGTGGTATACAGATCTTCGGACCCTGACCGGGCTCCGCATGACGGTTTCGCAAGACGACGAGACCGCGCTTTGGGAGGGCATGCAGACATGATTCGTTCGAGGACGGGGCCAGGCAGCCCCGTAAGACCGGGCCGAGCCCCGCGGACCGAGGCTGACCGCCTCTTGTCTGCCCGGTCGGCCTGATCCGGCTTCCGCAACCCCGACGATTGCCCCCAGCTCCGAGACCGATCATGACCAAGGCCCTCGAAGGCGTCCGCATCCTGGATTTCACCCACGTTCAATCCGGCCCGACCTGCACGCAGCTCCTCGCGTGGTTCGGCGCCGACGTGATCAAAGTCGAGCGGCCGGGCGTCGGCGATGCCACCCGGCAGCAACTCCAGGACATTCCGGACGTGGACAGCCTCTATTTCACGATGCTGAACCACAACAAGCGCTCGATCACCCTCGATTCGAAGAACCCGAAGGGCAAGGAGGTGCTCTGGCGCCTGATCAAGGAGTGCGACGTCCTCGTCGAGAATTTCGCCCCCGGCGCGCTCGCCCGGATGGGTCTGACATGGGAGAAGATCCACGAGGCCAACCCGCGGATGATCCTGGCCTCGGTCAAGGGTTTCGGGCCCGGCCGCTACGAGGATTGCAAGGTCTACGAGAACGTCGCGCAGTGCGCGGGCGGCTCAGCCTCCACCACCGGTTTCCGCGACGGTATCCCGATGGTGACCGGCGCGCAGATCGGCGATTCGGGCACCGGGCTGCACCTCGCGCTGGGCATCGTCACGGCGCTCTTCCACCGCACCCACAGCGGCCTCGGCCAGAAGGTCGACTGCGCCATGCAGGACGGCGTGCTCAACCTGTGCCGGGTGAAGCTGCGCGACCAGCAGCGCCTGCAGCACGGGCCGCTCAAGGAATACAGCCAGTTCGGCGAGGGCATCCCGTTCGGTGAGGCGACCCCGCGGGCGGGCAACGATTCCGGCGGCGGCCAGCCGGGGCGCATCCTGCGCTGCAAGGGGTGGGAGCAGGATCCGAACGCCTACATCTACGTCATCACCCAGGCCGCGGTGTGGGATCCGATCTGCGACATCATCGGCGAGCCCGACTGGAAGGCCGACCCGAACTACGCGACCCCGAAGGCTCGCCTGCCGCACCTCAACGGGATCTTCACGCGCATCGAGGCGTGGACGATGAAAGTGTCGAAGTTCGAGGCGATGGACACCCTGAACAAGCACGACATTCCCTGCGGCCCGATCCTGTCGATGAAGGAGATCGCCGAGGACGAGGCCCTGCGGCAGACCGGCACCATCGTGGAGGTCGATCATCCGACCCGCGGCAAATACCTGACGGTCGGCAACCCCATCAAGCTCTCGGCAAGCCCGAGCGAGGTGGCGCGCTCTCCGCTGCTCGGCGAGCACACGGACGAGATTTTGCGCAGCGTGCTTGGCTACTCCGAGGCGGAGGTCGGTGAGATCGCCAATTCCGGGGCGATCGGCGCGATCCAGAAGATCGCCGCCGAGTGACCTGATCGGCTGTCAAACGCGGGCGGTCCGCCGCTCGCCGCCGATCTGCGGGCCACGCACAGGCCCCCGCGATTCCCCTCCCCTGTCCCGCCCCGCGGGCGGGACGACGCCCTGGAGATTGCATGCGCATCGCCTTCATCGGTCAGCAGGATTTCGGAAAGGCCGTGCTGGAGGCGTTCCTCCAGCGGGGCGACACGGTGGCCGGCGTGTTCTGCGCGCCGGAGAAGCCGGGCGCCAAGCCGGACGTTCTGAAGACCGCAGCTGAGGAGAAGGGGCTTCCGGTCTTCCAGTTCCCGAGCCTGAAGACTCCGGAGGCCGAGAACGCCATGCGCGGACTCGACGCCGATATCGGCGTCATGGCCTACGTGCTGCAATTCGCGCCGCAGAGCTTCGTCATGATCCCGAAGCACGGCACCATCCAGTATCATCCCAGCCTGTTGCCCCGGTATCGCGGACCGTCCTCGATCAATTGGCCGATCGCGCGGGGCGAACTCCAGACCGGGCTCACGATCTTCCGGCCGACCGATGGCCTCGATGAGGGTCCGGTCATTCTCCAGAAGACCTGTCCGATCGGCGCGAACGCCACGCTTGGGGACGTCTATTTCGACAACCTCTTCCCCATGGGCGTCGACGCGATGCTGGAGGCGGCCGATCTGGTGGTGGCTGGCCGGCACGTCGAGATCGATCAGGACGAGGATGCGGCGACCTACGAGGGCTGGTTCCGCGCCGCGGAGGCCGAGATCCGCTGGTCGGCCCATGCCGAGCAGATCTACAACCTGATTCGCGCGGCGAACCCCGCCCCCGGCGCATGGACGACCCGGGACGGCCAGAAGCTCCAGATCTTCGATTCCTGCCTGTACCCGGTCCGGCGCCTGAGTGACGTGAAGGGCAAGCCCGGCGAGGTGATCGCGATCGACGAGGATGGCTTCAGCGTCTGCGCGCAGGGCGGCCGGATCGAGATCCGCAAGGTCAAGCCCGAAGGCGGCAAGAAGGTCGCGGCCGCCGAGTATGCCCGGGAGACCGGGCTGGCAGTCGGTCAAGCACTGGGCCGCTGACGCCCGGACCGGAGCCTCACTGGGGCTTCAAATCCTTGCCCGCGACGTTCAACCCGTAACCGCGGAAGCGCTCCACAGTCGTGCCGATCTCATGATCGGACAGGACGGCCGGCGTGCCCACCTGGAGCGCCACCGCGTATTGCTGGCACAGCGTTTCCAGCTCGACGGCGAGCCAGAGGGCCTTCTCCAGGCTCGCCCCGGCGGCGATCATGCCGTGATTGGCGAGCAGGCAGACGTTGCGGTCGACGAGCGCCGCCAAAGCCAGCTCCGAGAGCGCGGCAGTGCCGTAGGGCGCGTACGGCGCGCAGCGCACGGTCGGCCCGCCGAAGGCCGCGATCATGTAATGGACGGCCGGGATCTCCTTCCGGCACAGCGCGAAGGCTGTGCAGTAGACCGGGTGCGCGTGGACGACGGCGCCGCAATCCGAGCGGGAGGCGAGGATATCGCGGTGGAAGCGCCATTCCGATGACGGTTTCTGGTTCGGCGGGTGCGTGCCGTCGAACCCCAGGGGCACGACATCCTCGGGCCGCATCCCGGCTGTCGGCAGGCCGGACGGGGTGATCAGCAACCCCTCGCGAAAACGCACCGAGACGTTGCCCGAGGTGCCGCGGTTGAGGCCCTGCGCGTCGAGCGCCCGCGCGGCCGCCACAACGCTCTCCCGCGCGATGCGCTCGTCCTTATCCATGCCCGGCCTCCGAAAGATTCCGGTCCGGGTATGCAGAAAGCCCGGCGCGGTAAAGCGCCGGGCTTCATTCGGGTTCGTGGCCGGGTCTATTGCGCCAATGCCGGGGCGAGGCCCGTTTCGGGCTTCTTGGTGTAGGCTGCGCGCATCGGCTTCAGCACGAAGAGCGCCAGCAGGGCCGCCAGAATGTTGAGGGCCGCCGCCGCCAGGAACACCGCGTGCCAGCTCCCGGTCATGGTGGTGAGCACGCTGGTGTAGGGTACGATGAGCGCCGCCGTCCCCTTGGCGGTGTAGAGCAGGCCGGCATTCGTGGCCGCATATTTCGAGCCGAACGTGTCACCGCAGGTCGCCGGGAACAGGGAGTAGATCTCGCCCCAGGCGAAGAACACGAGGCCGGTGAGCAGCACGAAGGCGATCGGGTTTTGGCCGAGCTGGCTCAGGGCATAGATGCCGAGCCCCTCGATCGCGAACGAGATGAACATCGTGTTCTCGCGGCCGATATGGTCGGAGACCCAGCCGAAGAACGGTCGCGTCACGCCGTTGAGCACCCGGTCGAGGGTGGCCGCGAAGGTCAGGGCCGGCAGTGTGATGCCCAGGAGCGAGACCGGCACGTCCGCGATCTTGAAGTCCTTCGCGATCGGGCCGAGCTGCGCGGTCGCCATCAGGCCGCCCGCGGCCATCATGACGAACATCGCGTACATCACCCAAAAGATCGGGGTTCGGACCATCTCGGCCGGCCTGTAGTCGCGCTTCGACTGGCTCACCCGGGCGACCTCGGGCACCTGGCCCTTGGCGGGCGCGCGCAGGAACAGGGCGATCAGCATCACGATGACGCCCTGCCCGATGCCGAAGTAGAAGAACGCCGCTTCGTAGCCCTGCGCCTTGATCAGCGCCTGGATCGGCACGACCGTGAGGGCCGAGCCCGCGCCGAAGCCCATCGCGGTGATGCCGGCGGCGAGGCCGCGGCGGTCTGGGAACCACTTCAGCGAATTGCCCACGCAGGTGCCGTAGACCGCGCCGGCCCCGGTCCCGCCGATCGCGGCGGCGACGTAGAGCATCGTGAGCGACTCGGCGTAGGAGTTCATCACCCAGGCGATGGCGCAGAGCAGGCCGCCGAACAGGGTCACGATGCGCGGGCCGTATTTGTCGACGAACCAGCCTTCGATCGGCACCAACCAGGTCTCGGTGACGACGAACAGCGTGAACGCCACCTGGATCGCGGCCCGGTCCCAGCCGTGGCGTTCCTGCATCGGGTTCACGAAGAACGTCCAGCCGTACTGCATGTTGGCGATCATGCACATGCAGATGACGCCGAAGGCGAGCTGCAGCCATCGGCCGCTACCCCCGGATGCGCGGATCTCGGACATTCGCGTTCCTCCTACCAGTTTTTCTTAGGGATCAGTTCAATACTGTCCTTATGCCCTGTCAGGCCATCGTATGGTCGAACAAAGCGACAGTCGTACCGCAAAAAATTCTTGGGGCTCGGTCAAACATAGTCAGCCGCGTTGATCCTCAACGCAAATCGATACGGTACCGACTGTGGTCGACGGTATTCCAGCAGGATGGTGCTTAAAATGTGCTTGCCTGTCAATCAAACGTGCAGAAAAATACATGTTTGACGGCGGGGATTAAGGCGGGCAGACCGGACGTGTGAAACCGGGAATCGGGCGTCTCGGTGCGGCGGTTCACGCGTTCTCGTCACAGGTCTGTGGGACCGGTCTGTGATCGACTAGGATCCGGATAAGGTTTGGGTTAGTCCGATTGGAAGCGCACGACTGAGAATGCGTGCGGTACATCATGCGTGTGAGCCGCCGGACCAGGGATGTCGAACTCCGAACCGTTGAGCGTGAAGCCGATTGTCGCCAGCTCAAGTCTGCGGACCTTGGCCTACGAGGCGCTGAAAACGGCCATCACCAACATGGACATCTATGGACGTCCGGACGAGGTGCGGCTCGACGAGCGCAAGCTCTCGCAGGATCTGGGTGTGAGTCGCACCCCGGTGCGCGAGGCGCTGACGGTCCTTGAGCAGGAGGGCTTCGTGCGCTCGGAGGCGCGGCGCGGTGTTTTCGTGATCAAGAAAAACAAGCGTGAGATCGTGGCCATGATCCACGCGTGGACGGCGCTGGAGAGCATGGCGGCGCGCCTCGCTTGCACGCGCGCGTCCGATGCACAATTGCGGTCCCTGCGCGATGCGTTTCCGGAATTCTACGAAGGTCAGCCGTCCGAACATATCGATGAGTATTCGGACGCCAACATCCGCTTCCACCAGCGGATCATCGCGCTCGGTCATTGCGAAGCGATCGCGGACCTGACGAGCAATCTGCTGATGCATGTCCGCGGAATTCGCAGCACGGCTTTGCGTCAGGGGGATCGGGCCGAGCGCTCGATCCGCGAGCACGTCGCCATCATCGCCGCGTTGGAGGCGCGTGACGCCGATCTCGCGGAGCGCTTGGTGCGCGAACACGGTCTCGGCTTGGCCCGGCATGTCGACACGTATGGCGATTACCTCGACTGATCGAGGCTCGATTTCGCCGTTCTGAGGCTACCTTCGCGATGACCGGACCACTGGGAGTGGCGTAGCCCTCGCTCCGCTCCGCCGCTCGATGTTCGGCACGTCGGCCGACGACGCGATGCGTGCGGCACAGGTCCTCGACGGGGCGACAGACGGCCGTGACCGGACGTAGACTCGAGGTCGCAACCCGGTGAGCAGACGCGGGCGCGTCGGGCGCCTTCGTCGTCAGGGCCGCAGCTTCGGAAAGAAACGCTCCCTGCTCGATGCGAACCTTGGGTCCGGGGCCTGCGATCGCGCTGAAGCTGCGCTGTTCCACGGACAACTTGGCCATGGGCATCGCGCAGATTCGCAATCCGATCGGCTGCACCGCACCATCGCCGGTTTCGCCGAGGCGCTGATCTGCCTGTTCGCTGGCCGCATGCGACTGGCCGCCCGCGCCGGGGCAGACGGCCAGAGGCGCATCCCATGCATGAGAAGCATGTTTGATATTCCGTATCTGGCATACCAGTTTGCGGAGCGGCATGACATCTACCGCATCGCAACATGCCGCTGCCAAGCCGAACGGAGCCAGATTATGATCGCCAGCTTCGCCCTGATCTTCGTCGCGTTCGCGGCCTGCCAGGCTGCTCTGACCGTCAAGTTCGCCGACTTCCTCAGCCCGGCCGCCGATAAGGGCCGCACCATCGGCTCGGCCCGCAACGTCGGCGCTGCCAAGCTCGCCTGAAAACGAATTGCTCGCAGCGCGATGACTGCGTAGGGTTTACACTTTCCTCGTAACTTCCCGTTAGGGTCAACGCTTGGTTGATCTGATGGGCGAGGGAGCAACCGTGTTAGCCCCCGGCGCAGCAGCGCGAAACGCCGACCAGCCGTTCGTCCTGCTGATCTCCGATCGGCCGGCGGAACGCATGGCTTTGGAACGGGCGATCGGTCTGGTGATGGATTGCTGCGCGGTCGAACCCGGCGCCATCCTGCCATCGGCTCGGCCGCATCTCGTCATCCTGGATGCGCCGCCGGATCGCGTCGCAACGGTCAACATCGCTGTCGGTACGCCGACGCGGCCGGTACCCTGCCTGCTTCTCGCCCGTGGCGGCCCGGTGCCCGTGCCGGGCGCCCATGTGCGCCAGCTTCCGGCCACCGCGCCGCGCCAAGCCGTCCTGGCCAGCGCCTTCGCGATGATCGAGGACGCGACCCGGTCGGCCGAGACGCGCAGGCGCCGGCTCGTCGAGCACGTCTCCGGCGCCACTGCGATCGTCGCCGACCTGTTCGACAGTGCCGCCCTGGGTGCCGGGCTTCGGCGGATCGATATTGACCGGGGCACGGAGCTGGTGCTCGATGCGGTTTCCGAGGTCGGCATCGGTGCATGGCTCGAGGCGGTCTGGCGCCACGATATCGGGGTCTATCAGCACACGCTCGGCGTTGCCGGCCATGCAGCCACGTTCGGGTCGAAGATCGGCCTGGGCCGCGGTGATCGCGGTCGCCTCGTGCGCGCCGCCCTGCTCCACGATATCGGCAAGTCCCGAATCCCGGTCGAGATCCTGAACAAGCCCGGTCCGCTGACGCCGGAGGAATTCCGGCTGATGCAGCGGCACCCCGATATCGGCGCCTCGCTGCTGACCGCGCAGGGGGCGTTCGAGCCGGAGGTGATCGACGTCGTGCGCCACCACCATGAGCGGCTCGATGGCCGCGGCTATCCAGATCGGCTCGCTGGCGCCGCCATCAGCGATCTGGTCCGGATCGTCAGCATCTGCGACGTGTTCTCGGCTCTCACGGAGCGGCGGACCTATCGGCAGCCGGCCAGCGGGCCGGAAGCGCTGGCGATCATGGTCGAATCCGAGGGCCACCTCGATCCGGACCTTCTGCGCACATTCGCACCGGTCGTGCTCGGGAACGACACCCTGGCGGCCTGATTGACGTGGCGCCACTGCCACGTCCCGAGGAAACAGGCCGCGACGTTCCGCGGCTGCCGCGCTTTCGCCGCACAACGGCCGGAGGGAGGCGCCCGATCCCCACAACCCGCCGTCCGGACCGTGCCGAACCTCATCCGCCCCCTCGCCGCTGCGCTGCTGCTCGCTCTGACCGGTTGCGGCGGGCTGACCCTCTCACCCGAACCGACGGTCGGGAACGCGACGCACGATACGGTGCTCGACGAGGTGGCGGCCGCAGCGGCGATCTCAGCCTATCGCGTTCAGAACGGGCTGAGCCCGGTCGTGGTCGATCCGGTTCTGGTGAAGGCCGCGGCGTTCCAGGCGGGCAACAACGCGCGTCATGGGCAGCTCAGCCACGAGATCGGCGGCAGCTTCACCGCGCGCATGGCCTCGGCCGGGCTGGCGAAGTCCTGGGCGGCCGAGAACCTGAGCGCCGGCTCCGAGACCCTGGAGCAGGTGCTCGCCCGCTGGAAGGCCAGCCCCGAGCACAACAAGAACATGCTGCTTCCGCAGATCCGGCGGATCGGCATCGCCCGGGTGGACGCACCCGATACGCGCTACAAGCGCTTCTGGGCTCTGGTGATGGCGGGCGGCTGACGTGCCGCCATCAGGGATCGGCGGGCGCGGCGTCCACGATGCGTAACTGCGCCCGCTCGGCGCCGCGCCAGCGGTCGCACGACAGGGTGCCGGCCACGTGCATCTCGCGGCCGATCCCGTTGAGCAGGGCGAGGCCGAGGGGTCGCTCCGCCGCCCGGAAACAGATCGCCCCCACAGCCTGACCGTCGCGGCTGCGCAGCCGCGCCCGGACATGGCCCGAGCCGACCACGCCCGCATCCACGAGCCGATGGCGTCCCAGCGCAAAGATCGGCTCCGGCGCGCCCTGGCCGAACGGCCCGGCCGTCTGGAGGAGCCGCACCGTCTCGGCCGTGGCTCCCCCGGCACTGAGGCTGCCGTCGATCAGCAAGGCGTCGGCCGATCGAGCCAGAGCGACGCTCGACCCGAGGAGCGTGGCGAGATGTGCCTCGAAGCGCGGGATGTCGTCGGCGCGAAGCGTCACGCCGGCCGCCATGGCGTGACCGCCCCCCTTTGTGGCGATCCCAGCCTCCACGCAGGCGCGCACCGCCAGCCCGAGATCGGCCCCGGGGATCGAGCGGCCCGAGCCGGTGGCGCTGCCGTCCGGGCGGAGCGCGAAAGCGAAGGCCGGGCGGTTGAACCGCTCCTTCAGCCGCGCGGCGATCAACCCGACCACGCCCGGATGCCATGCGGCGCTCGCCGCAACCAGCACGGCGCGGGCGGGATCGCGGGTCACGGCGCGATCCATCTCGGCCTCGGCCTCCATCACGGCCTGCGCCTCGATGGCCTGCCGCTCGCGGTTCAGGTGATCGAGCTCGGCGGCGATGCGCAGGGCCTCCTCGGGATCCGCCGTCGTGAGCAGTCTTGCGCCGAGTCCCGAATCGCCGATGCGTCCACCCGCGTTGATGCGCGGCCCGAGCACGTAGCCGAGATGCCACGCCTCCGGCGGTTCGCTGAGCGAGGCGGCATCGAGCAGCGCCGCGAGCCCGGTGCGGCCGCGATGGCGCATCACCGTCAGCCCCTGGGTCACGAAGGCTCGGTTCAGGCCGGTGAGCGGTACCACGTCGGCCACGGTCGCCAGCGCCACGAGGTCGAGGGCGTCGGTGAGGACGGGCTCCGGCCGGTTCGGTCCGAAGACGTTCTCGCGGCGCAGGGCGCGGTTCAGGGCGACCAGCGTGAGAAACACCACGCCGGCTGCGCAGAGATGGCCGAGCCCTGACAGGTCATCGAGGCGGTTTGGGTTCACCACGGCGCGGGCCGGCGGCAGCACTTCGGCGGCGGCGTGGTGATCGAGCACGATGACGTCGAGACCGGATTTCTCCGCCTCTTCCAGCGGGGCGTGGCCACTCGTCCCGCAATCGACGCAGACGAGAAGGGTGGCTCCGTCCGCCGCCAGGGCGGTGATCGCCCCGACATTGGGGCCGTAACCCTCGGTGATCCGGTCCGGGATATGGATCGGCGCCCGGATGCCCAGGCCGCGCAGATAGCCGGCCAACAGGGCGGCGCTCGCGGCACCGTCGACATCGTAATCGCCGAAGACCGCGACGGTCTCGCCCCGGCGGACAGCGCGCACGAGGCGGCGGACGGCCGCGTCCATGTCGAGCAGCGTATCGGGATCCGGCATCAGGTCGCGCAGGCGCGGGGCGAGGTGGCGGCCCGCCTCCTCCGGGGTGACGCCACGGCCGGCCAGGACGCGAGCCAACAATTCGGGCAGCCCGTGCGCCTGCACCATCTTGGCGATCTGGTTCTGGACAGCCGCGCTGCCGCACCGCTCCTGCCAGCGCCGGCCGGTCACGGAGGCGGCGACACCCAGGAAGGCTGGCGGATCGGCGAGGAACAGAGCGGACGACACAGGCTGCAACCTACACCGGCCGCGCCGCAAAATCCCGGGCGCCGCCGCAACAGCCCGCCGCTCGCGCGGCCGAAACGAAACGAGGCGGGCATCGCTGCCCGCCCCGAAACTTCGCACCGATCCTGGCGTGTCACATCGCCTTGAGGATCTGGTCGACGACTTTCTTGGCGTCGCCGAACAGCATCATGGTGTTGTCGCGGAAGAACACCTCGTTCTCCACGCCCGCGTAGCCCGAGCCCATGCCGCGCTTGATGAACAGCACGGTCTTGGCTCTCTCGACGTCGAGAATCGGCATGCCGTAGATCGGCGAAGCCTTGTCGGTCTTGGCAGCCGGGTTGGTGACGTCGTTGGCGCCGATCACGAAGGCGACGTCCGCCTGCGGGAACTCGCCGTTGATGTCCTCCAGCTCGAAGACCTCGTCATAGGGCACGTTGGCTTCGGCCAGCAGCACGTTCATGTGGCCCGGCATGCGGCCCGCCACCGGGTGGATGGCGTACTTCACGTCAACGCCCTCCTTCTTCAACATATCGGCCATCTCACGGAGCGAGTGCTGCGCCTGGGCAACCGCCATGCCGTAGCCCGGGACGATGATGACCCGCTCGGCGTTCTTCATGATGTAGGCCGCATCGTCCGACGAGCCCTGCTTGACCGGCCGGGTCTCGACCTGCCCGCCGCCGGCCGCCGCGGCGGAATCGCCGCCGAAGCCGCCGAGGATCACCGAGATGAACGACCGGTTCATCGCGTGGCACATGATGTAGGACAGAATCGCGCCCGACGAGCCGACCAGCGATCCGGTGATGATCAGCGCGAGATTACCCAGGGTGAAGCCGATGCCGGCAGCCGCCCAGCCCGAGTAGGAGTTGAGCATCGACACGACCACCGGCATGTCGGCGCCGCCGATCGGGATGATAAGCAGGCCGCCCAGCGCGAAGGACAGCAGGACGATCAGCCAGAAGACCGCCTTGCTCTCGTTGCCGATGAACAGCGCGATCAGCAGCACCAGCGCGACCGCGATGCCGATGTTGATGAGGTGCCGCTGCGGCAGCATGATCGGCTTGCCCGACATCCGCCCGTCGAGCTTGGCGAACGCGATCACCGAGCCGGTGAAGGTGATCGCGCCGATGGCCGCGCCCAGCGCCATTTCGAACAGCGACTGCTTGTGGATGTGGCCGTTCTCAAGGATGCCCACCGCCTGCGGAGCGTAGAGCGTCGCCGCGGCGCCCGCCACGGCCGCGAGGCCGACCAGCGAGTGGAACGCGGCCACGAGCTGCGGCATCGCCGTCATCGGCACGCGCTTGGCGATGACCGCGCCGGCCCCGCCGCCGATGCCGATGCCGAGGATCACGAGGATCCAGGCGCCGAACCCGGCGGGCGGATGGCCGACCAGGGTGGTGAGCACAGCCAGCGCCATGCCGATCATGCCGTAGAGGTTGCCCTGCCGCGAAGTGGTCGGGTGCGAGAGCCCCCGCAACGCCATGATGAACAGGACGCCGGCGACGATGTAGAGAAGGGCGGAGACGTTCTGGGACATCGTCTCAGGCCTTCTTCTTGTACATGCCGAGCATGCGCTGCGTGACGAGGAAGCCCCCGAAGATGTTCACGCTGGCGAGCACGATGCCGATGAAGCCAAAGGCGCGGGCCCAGCCGGTGCCCTTTTCCAGGAGGGGCACGCCCGCCGCCAGGAGTGCCCCGACGATGATCACCGAGGAGATTGCGTTGGTTACCGACATCAGCGGCGTGTGCAGCGCCGGGGTGACCGACCAGACCACGTAATAGCCGACGAAGATCGCCAGCACGAAGATCGCGAGCTGGAACACAGTCGGGTCGACGGCGCCGCCGGTGGCGGCACTGAGGCCGTGGCCCATGCCGTTCGCGATGGCCTGGGCCTGATCGGCTGCGTTGCGCGCCACGTCGGCGGCGGCACGGGCGGCGTCGGCCAGCACGCGGGCCTGATCGGTCGCCTGATCGGGAGGGATGATGACGGTTGCCATTCTGCTACTCCTCTCGACGGGATCTTATTGCGCGGCCGAGGCGGCGGCGGAGCCCTTGCCGGCCTCAGACTTCGCCAGCCCGACGGACGCCGCTTCTGAGGCAGGTCCATCCGTCTTGGACTGGAAGGATGCGTGGACTACCGAGCCGCCGCGGGTGAGGTTCGTGGCCTTCACCAGCTCGTCGTCCCAGTTGATGTTCAGCGCCTTCGACTCCTTGTCGATCAGCGTCTCGACGAAGGCGTAGAGATTACGCGCGTAGAGGCTCGACGAGGTCGCGGCCAGCCGGCCCGGGACGTTGAGATGGCCGACGATCTTGACGCCGCGCTCCGTGGCGACGACCTCGCCGGCCTTGGCACCCGCGACGTTGCCGCCGCGCTCGACCGCGAGATCGACCAGGACCGAGCCCGGCTTCATCGAGGCGACCATCTCCTCGGAGACGAGCTTGGGCGCCGGGCGGCCGGGGATCAGCGCGGTGGTGATGACGATGTCCTGCTTGGCGATGTGGCCCTTGACCAGCTCCGCCTGCTTCTTCTGGTATTCGGCCGACATCTCCTTGGCGTAGCCGCCCGCGGTCTCGGCCTGCTTGAACTCGTCATCCTCCACGGCCACGAACTTCGCGCCGAGGGATTCGACCTGCTCCTTGGTGGCCGGGCGCACGTCGGTCGCCGTCACGACCGCACCGAGGCGCCGGGCCGTGGCGATGGCTTGAAGGCCCGCGACGCCGACGCCCATCACGAAGACACGGGCGGCCGGCACGGTGCCGGCGGCGGTCATCATCATCGGCATGGCGCGGCCGTACTCGGCGGCGCCGTCCACCACCGCCCGGTAGCCCGCGAGGTTCGCCTGCGAGGACAGCACGTCCATCACCTGCGCGCGGGTGATGCGCGGCATGAGCTCCATGGAGAAGGCTGCCAAACCCGCATCCGCGATCGCCTTGAGGGCGTTTTCGTTGCCGTAGGGGTCCATGATCGCGACCACGGCCGCGTCGCGCTTGAAGTGCGGCAGCTCCTCGGCGCTCGGTCGGCGGACCTTCAGGACGAGATCGGCGTCCCGCGCGGCATCGGCGGCATTCGCGGCGACGGTAGCTCCGGCAGCCTCATACTCGTCGTCCAGGATGCCGGCCTTCTTGCCGGCGCCGGACTGCACAACGACGTCGGCACCGAGGGCCTTGAATTTCTTGACGGTCTCGGGAACCGCAGCGACGCGCGGTTCCGCGGAGTCCGTCTCGGACAGCACAGCAATACGCATGCGCGGATTCCCCTGATCAAGCTCTGCGTCCCGAATGCGCGAAGCTAAGCCGCTTTGCGAGGTGCAGACCTAAGAGACTGTGATAAAACGGTATCGAATGTAACTTGTGCCCAATTCAATCGCAGGCCGTGCATAAATATTCCGCTCGCGGGCCAGGAACGGATTAACGGCGCGTCATGGTCTGTCTCGGGGACCGACCGGATGATGTCAGGCGAAGAAGAGGTAGAGCAACAGCAGGATAGCGACCACGAGCGGGCCGCGCCAGCCGACCACGGGGGCCAGGGCGCCGACCGCGCCCGCCGCGCCGGACACGATCACGCCGACGATCGCCAGAAGCCACGCCTCACGGATGCCGCCGATCGCCAGCGCCAGCACCCAGCAGATCACGACGCCGGTCGCGATCTCGACGAAGCGGACGAAGCCGCGATAGGTCTGCTCGTGCGTCTTCGCGTCCATCGCCGGGCTGTAGGTGTGTCCGGCCACCGTGTCACTCTCAGCCATCGTGCGCTCATTTCCCTAAGACGCGACTTCTTGCGGTCACGGTGGGATGTAGCTCAAGCGTTTATCTGCCGCAATCGGACGCACGCAATTGATCACCGCCGCAATCGAGGTCGTGCGCGCGCTCAGGCCGGCCTCGGCAGTCCCACGTCGGCCAGAGCGCGGCCTTGACGCTCGGCGAGTTCAGCCAGCGAGAAATGCTCAATTTCCGCCTCGAACAGCCGGTGATAGTTGAGTTCCGACTTCAGGTGCAGGAAGACAGCGCCGAGGCCCACCGCGGCCCGGTCCATGAAAACGAATTCCTGCGGGACGGTGACGGGGCCGCGCTCCTTGAGGGCCTGATGCACCTCGAAGGCTTGGCGGCGGCCGTACTCGCCGGGCTTCACGCCGTCGGCAACGGTGCGGGTACGGTCCTCCAGAAGCGGCCCGTAGATGAACCGCGCCCAGATGTTCAGGATCTCGATCTTCTCCTTGTCGAGATCCTTGAAACCCCAGACCTCATAGGCGTGGACGACGCGCGCCGTGTCGTCCTCCAGGAGACCTCGGTAGAGATCCACGACGCCGCCGACGAAACGGGGATGGAAGATCCGCACGCAGCCATAATCGAGGAGGTTGATGCCCGCGGCCTCTCCGCCCTCGGAGAAGACCGTATAGTTGCCCAGATGCGGATCGCCGTGGATCACCGCGGCCCGGCTGAACGGGTGCCACCAGGCCTTGAACATCGCCTGGGCGATGCGGTTTCGAATGTCGACCGGCTCGTCGGCGAAACCCAGGATCTTGTCGCCGTCGAGCCAGCCGAGCGTCAGCAGGCGCTTGGTCGAGAGCTCCGGGAAAACCGCCGGCACACGCACGGCGTCAATATCCTTGAGCACCGCGCCGTAGAGGGCCGCGTGCTTGGCTTCGCGCTCGTAATCCAGCTCCTCACGCACGCGCGCGCCGATCTCCTTGGCGATCTCTCGCGTGTCGAGCCAGGAATTCATCCGGCGATGCAGCGCGAACGCGACCTCGAGCTGCTTGAGATCGGCCTCGACGGCCGATTGCATGTCCGGATACTGGAGCTTGCAGGCGAGCTGCTCGCCATCCTTGGCGGTTGCGCGATGGACCTGGCCCAGGGACGCGGCGGCGGCCGGCTTCAGATCGAAGCTGCCGAATCGGTCCTGCCATCCGGCGCCCAACTCGGACTGCATCCGGCGCCGGACGAAGGCGGCGCCCATCGGCGGGGCGTCGGCCTGGAGTTTCTGAAGTTCGGCGGCGTATTCCGGCGGCAGCAGGTCCGGCACGGTGGCCAGCAGCTGCGCCACCTTCATGATCGGCCCCTTCAAACCGCCGAGCGCCTGGGCGAGCGCGGCCGCGTTCGTGGTCCCTTCCTTCCCGAAGAGCCGAGACATGGCCATGCGGGCCGCGACGCCGCCGACGTTGGCGCCGACGCTGGCGTAGCGTCCCGCGCGGGCGGAGAAGCGATTGGCTTCGCGGTCGATCTCGGCCATGTCTCGCTCGAACTGTCTGCTGCAACGGTGCAGATATGTGCCGCCGGGACCGACACCAGGGGCGTGGGGCCCTGCGCCGCGGGGCTCAGGCCGACCCGTTGTCCCGGATCCAGCGGGTGAGGCCGGACGCGTCGATCGCGCCGGCGACGAGGCCTAAGATCATGGCCGTTGCCTGCGCCTGATCCGGTGCGAACGGTACACCGTACAGGATCAGGAAGCCCAGCATGGCCATGAATCCGGCCCGCTTGTTCTCCACCCGTGAACGGATGGTCCCGCACTGTGCCGAAAGCGTATGCGGCTGCGAGTTCGGGACGTTCAGCCTCTTCATAGCGCCATCGATTGATTGGACGGCCCAGCGCCGATTCGAGCGCGCCGGAATCGCGGATACCGGGCGCTCCACCGAATACGCGAAGTTGCCGCGCGTGCGCATCAATGACGTCTGTGACACTCAGCCATTCGGGCTCGATCCCCGATGGGAGATCGATCGTTTCGCCAACTCGGCAAGCGTGTTCCGATAGCGATCCATGATGTCTTCCATGATCGCCGCAACCTTCGCCGCATGACCATCGATCGGTTCCACGGGGCGTTCCCAGATCGTTCCGGACTTCACGAACGTCGCTTTCCGCATACGACCACGACGCTTCTCGCCCCGTGCGTCACGGGCGATCCGGAAGCCACGCGCGATCATCAAATCCCCTATCAGCGCGCCGTCGATTGGATCGCGTGATTACGCGTCGCCCGATCGAATCATTTAATGAGGGGTTCGATTTCCCGAACGACTGCTTGTACGGCGGGGATGCCCAGCCTGCTCAGCAACGCGTATCGCGGGATCTTCTGGTGCCTCGTCACGATCTCCCTTGCAGGCGCGACCGCAGGACGATCGAAAAGAGCAGCGTGGCTCGCATTCTCGGCATCTTCCTGATCCCAACCGAATGCGCGCGCACGCGCAATTTTTTCCAACGAAGCGCTGCGTTACGTCGCGACCGATCCGCCTTACCCCTCCATCCCCTCCAGCTCCACGATCATCCCCTCGATCATCCCGAGGCCGATCTGCCAGAAGGCCGGATCCTTCGCGTCGAGGCCGAAGGGCGCGAGCAGCTCGCCGTAGGGTTTGGAGCCGCCGGCCGCGAGCAGCGCGAAGTACCGGTCCACGAAGCCCTCCTCGGCCCGGGCGTAGACCCCGTAGAGCGAGTTCACGAGACAATCGCCGAACGCGTAGGCGTAGACGTAGAACGGCGAGTGGATGAAGTGCGGAATGTAGGCCCAGAAGGGCTCGTAGCCTGCATCCAGCGTGATCGCCGGCCCCAATGATTCCGCCTGCACCGACAGCCACAGGGCATTGATCTGGTCGGTCGTCAGCTCGCCCTTGGCGCGGGCGAGGTGCACCTTCCGCTCGAACGAGTAGAAGGCGATCTGCCGGACCACCGTGTTGATCATGTCCTCGACCTTGGCGGCGAGCATGGCCCGGCGCTGGGTCGTGTCGGTGGTGGCGGCGAGCAGCTTGCGGAAGGTCAGCATCTCGCCGAACACGCTCGCGGTCTCGGCCAGCGTCAGCGGAGTCGGCGCCATCAAAGCGCCGTTCGGGCCGGCAAGCACCTGATGGACGCCGTGGCCGAGTTCGTGGGCGAGCGTCATCACGTCCCGCGGCTTGCCCTGGTAGTTCACCAGCACGTAGGGGTGGACCGAGGGTACGGTCGGGTGCGCGAAGGCGCCGGGGGCCTTGCCGGGACGGGTCGGCGCGTCGATCCAGCGGTCATCGAAGAAGCGCTTCGCGATGCTGGCCATCTTCGGCGAGAAGGCGTCGTAGGCCGACAGAACCGTGTCGCGCGCTTCGATCCAGGGGATCGTGCGCTGCTCAACCTTCGGCAGTGGTGCGTTGCGGTCCCAATAGGGCAGCGTCTCCCGCCCGAACCATCGGGCTTTCAATTTGTAATAGCGGTGCGACAACCGCGGATAGGCCGTCCGCACGGCATCGACCAGCGCCTCGACGACCTCCGGCTCGACGCGGTTGGCGAGGTGGCGAGCGTCCGCCACATCCTTGAAGCCGCGCCAGCGGTCGGAGATTTCCTTGTCCTTGGCGAGCGTGTTGGTGATCAGCGTGAACACCCGAAGATGCCCGCGCAAAACCGTGCTGAGCGCGCCCGCAGCCTCCTTGCGGACCGCACCGTCGGCGTCCTGGAGCTTGTTGAGGGTCGACTCCAGCGGCATCTCCTCGCCCTGCACGGTGAAGCGCAGCGACGCGATGGTCTCGTTGAACAGCCGGTCCCAGGCCGCGTTCGCGGTTACGGATTTCTCAAGGAAGAGTTTCTCGGTCCGGTCGTCGAGTTGGTGCGGCTTCTCGCGGCGCAGGTCCTCGATCCACGGCGCGTAAGGGGCGAGCGGCCCAGCCGACATCGCGGCATCCAACACCGGATCCTCGACCCGGTTCAGTTCGAGGGCGAAGAACAGCAGGTCGGTCGATGCATTGGTGAGGCGCTCGCGGGTATCGCCGTAGAACTTGGCCCGGGCCTCGTCGGTCGTGTCGCCGGAATAGACCAAGCCGGCGAAGGACATCAGCTTGCCGAGCAGATCCTCGATCGCCTCGTAGGCCCGCACCGCCTCGGCGAGCCTCGCGGAGGCATCCGGGCCGGCGGCCATCTCGGCGATGCGCCCGGCATAGGTCTCGGAGAAGCGGCGGCACTCCTCCTCGGCCCGGGTCATGTCGGCGGCGTAGTTGGGGTCGTCGAGACCCGCATAGAGGTCGGTCAGGTCCCATTCCGGGAGAACACCGAGGTCGGCAGCCTTCGCGGCGGCGCGCGCGGCGCTCACGCCCTCGGGCAGGCGGACGGTCACCGGCAACGCGGTGTGGCTCGGCATCATGTCGTGCGTTCCTTCAACGGGGTGGCGCTTCCGTACCCTGATATCGAATGGGCCGCCACGCGTTCAACGCGACGGGTTGGCGAGGTCGGCGGCTGGAAACCAACCGGACCGTGCAAACGTCGTTAAGCGCCACTTTACGTCTCTGGTTCACTCTCCGGCTCGAAACGAAACAGCTGCCGAATCGGAACCGGCGACCGGGATCGCTCCCGCGCCACCGGCCTGATCCGCGCGCCGGTCAGGGAGCCGCCATGTCCACCACCGTGCTCATCGTGGACGACGACCCGGTCCAGCGGCGCCTCGCCGAAGCGGCCGTGCGCCGGTTCGGCTTCGAGGCCCGCGTGGTCGAGAACGGCGCCGACGCGCTCGTTGTGCTGAAGTCCGAGGGCGCCGATGTGGTGCTTCTCGACCTCGTCATGCCGGGCCTTGATGGGCTCGGCGTGCTCGCCGAGATGCGCAAGGGCGGCCTCGCGACGCCGGTTATCGTGCAGACCTCCAACGGATCGATCGATGCGGTCGTCTCGGCCATGCGGGCCGGCGCGGTCGATTTCGTGGTCAAGCCCGCGGGCGCCGAGCGGCTGCAGGTCTCGATCAAGAACGCCCTGCGGGTCGATACCCTGGAGGAGGAGGTGCGCCGCATGCGCCGCCGGGCCTCCGGCGCCCTGACCTTCAAGGATCTGGCCTCGAAGAGTCCCGACATGGAGCGGGTTATCCGCCTCGCCGAGCGGGCCGCGAAGTCAAACATCCCGGTGCTGATCGAGGGCGAATCGGGTGTCGGCAAGGAGGTGCTGGCCCGGGCGATCCAGGGGTCGGGCGACCGCCGCGGAAAGCCGTTCGTGACCGTGAATTGCGGGGCGATCCCCGAGAACCTCGTCGAATCGACCCTGTTCGGCCACGAGAAGGGCGCGTTCACCGGCGCCACCGAGAAGCATGCCGGCAAATTCGTGGAGGCCTCGGGCGGCACCCTGTTCCTCGACGAGATCGGCGAGTTGCCCCTCGATGCGCAGGTGAAGCTGCTGCGCGCGCTTCAGGAGGGCGAGGTCGATCCGGTCGGCGGGAAACGCCCGGTGCGGGTCGACATCCGCCTCGTCTCGGCGACCAACCGCTCGCTCCTCGACCTCGTGAAGCAGGGCAAGTTCCGCGAGGATCTCTACTACCGGCTCAACGTCTTCCCCATGACCCTGCCGCCGCTCCGGGCGCGCCGGGAGGATATTCCCGACCTCGTCCGCTCGTTCTGCGCCCGCTTCTCCGCCGAGGAGGGCAAGCGCGTGCGGGCGATCACCCCGGAGGCGATGGCGCTGCTGACCCGCTATCCCTGGCCCGGCAACGTGCGCCAACTCGAGAACGCCTTGTTCCGGGCGGTGGTGCTCGCCGATGGCGACGAGCTGACCGTCGCCGAATTTCCCCAGATCGCTGCACAGGTCGAGGGCTTCGACGTTCGCATCCCGGCGCTCCCAAGCCAGCCCACGATGCCGGCCTACGCGCCGGAGCCGGTCCGCGAGATTGTCCGCGTCGAGGTGCGTGATCCGCACACGATGTCGCTGGTCGCCGAGGAGACCGGCGAGATGAAGCCGATGGACGTGCTGGAAGCCGAGATCATCCGGTACGCGCTGCAGTTCTATCGTCAGCGTATGTCGGAAGTCTCGCGCCGCCTTGGGATCGGTCGATCGACCCTGTACCGCAAGTTGAAGGATCTCGGCTTGGAAGGGGATGCGAAGGGCGAGGACGCGGCCTGACCACGCGCCGCGTGCGCTAGCGCACGGAGCGAAACCGCCACCTTCGGTCGCGAACGAATTCGGAAACTGCGGCGCGGTACCGGTTCATCACGCATCGGGCAGAGGCCTGTTCAGCATTGATAAACAACCAGCTGCAGCTTTTCGTAATCTCTACTTGGATCGACTGCGGTTGCTGAATGCCACGCTTGCGCGGATAATCACAATCTGCGCGTGCGGTCCTGTCGCCGCTCCCCGGGAGATCACGATGCGCGTCCCGCGCTCAAGCCTCATGGCGCTCGCCGCCTTCCTGACCGGAACGGTGGCCGCGGCCGCGCTCGGGTCCGAGACGGCAACGCTCGATCAGCCGGCCGCCGCGCCGGTTGCGGTCTCGCCCGCGCCGACCCCACCACCGGCTCCGGATACCTTCCCGGACTACAAGCCCGAGGTCCCGGCCGCCGAGCCGGCGCCGGCGGCCTCCGCCCCCGTCGCCCCGACCGATCCGCTCGGAGCGGCAGTGCTCGCCCGCCTTGCCGATCCGGCGCCGCTCCTGCTGCGGCTGAGCACCAAGGACCGCGACGCGATCCGCGCGTTCTACGAGGCGCGTGCCGACAAGCCCCTCTGGATTGCCGACGGCGCCTGGACCGAAGCCGCCAAGGCCGTCTCGGCCCGGCTGGTGGCGGCGGCGGAGGACGGCCTCGACGCCCATGCCTACAGCATCCCGAACCTACCCGAGAAGCCGGACGAGAAAGCGATTGCGGACGCCGATCTGCGCCTGTCCGCGGCGGCCGTGCTCTACGCCCGTGATGCCCGTGGCGGCCGGGTCAACCTCGCGTCGATCTCGCGGCTCATCACCCCGCATCTCGATCTGCCCGCGGGCAACGCCGTGCTGACCAAGCTCAGCGACGCCGGCGCGAAAGCCGGCGAGGCGCTTCAGTCCTACAATCCGGCCTCGCCGGGCTACCTCGCCCTCAGGGCTCGGCTCGCCGCCCTGCGCGGCCCTGCGCCAACTGCCGCCAAGCCGCTGCGGCTGCCGTCCGGCCCGGCCCTGCGGGTCGGCATGCGCGACGCCCGCGTGCCGCTGCTGCGCGCGCATTTCGATCTGGAGACGCGCCCGGCCGGGACGTTCGATCAGGGTCCGGGCGAGCCCGAGATCTACGACTCCGCGGTCGCCGAGGCCGTGACGAAGTTTCAGCGTGGCCGCGGGCTCCCGGCAACCGGCATCCTGAACGTCCAGACCGTGCTGGCGCTCGCCGATGCCGGCCGCGCCGGACGCCCAACCGGCAGCGAAGCAGAACTGATCGTCAACATGGAGCGGTGGCGCTGGCTGCCGGGGGATCTCGGATCCGACTACATCTTGGTCAACGTGCCCGAATATCGCCTGCGCGCCTATCGCGGCGGCGTTCTGCGCGACGAGGCTCGGGTGATCGTCGGCAAGCCGGACTCGCGCACGCCGCTGTTTTCCGGGCTGATGGAATACGCGGTCGTCAACCCGTCCTGGTACGTGCCGCCCTCGATCCTGAAGACGATGGCGCCGAAGCTCGCGGGCTATGGCGGCAAGACCTGGGGCGGCTACGAGGTCGTCCGCCGCGGCGGACACATCTCGCTACGCCAGCCGCCGGGTGAACGCAACGCGCTCGGATTCATCAAGTTCATGTTCCCGAACGAGCACGCGGTCTACCTGCACGACACGCCGAACCGTTCGCTGTTCTCCGCAGCAAAACGCGACTTCAGCCACGGCTGCGTGCGCGTCGACGATCCGTTCCGCCTCGCCGACGTGGTGCTGCCGGATTGGTCAGCCGACCGGCTCAAAAAGCTGATCGGCAAGGGCGAGCGCACGATCCGGCTGCCCGAGAAGCTGCCGGTCCACCTCGCCTACTTCACGGCTTACGTGGACGATGGCGGCACCTACCGGACCCTGCCCGACCTCTACGGCTACGACGCCCCGATGCGCGCCGCCCTGGGTCTGCCTGGCGGAGGCGGCCCGGCGATCGCGCGGCTGCCGGACGAGGCGCCCCGGCGCAAGGCCGATGCGGCTGCGACGCCGAAGGCTCACAGCGCCCAGCGCCATCCGACCCATCGCCATGTGGCGGATGAATGGCCGACCGGACGCTACGAGGACGTGGAACCGCCGCGGCGCCACCTGCGCCGGGCCGCGCGGTCTGACGATGCGCCGGAATACGGCGAGCCCGGTCTGTGGACCCCGGCGCCACAGCAGGCCACGCCGCGGAGCTACTGGTAGGCGCCGCGCAGTCGACGGCCGAACTCGCAACTCTTACGTGCGCGGCCGCACATCAGGGCACGATTTCGCCACGGTCCAGCCTTAGCGGTTTCCACCGACAGCGCGGCGCGCTCCGCGCCCTCGCAGCGGACGGGAGAGGATCAGGACCATCGTGCCGAGCCTGCTCACCCTCCGAAAGCTCGCGCTCGCCCTCTCGGGCATCGCGCTGGGGATCCTGGCCGGGACAGCCGAGACCGAGGACGCGGTCGCCAACGGCGACACCCGCACGCTGACGATCTACCACACGCACACGCAGGAGAGCGCGACCATCACGTTCAAGCGGGATGGGCGCTACGACCGCGCGGCGCTCGACCAGCTCAACTGGCTTCTGCGCGACTGGCGCATCAACGAGCCGATCAAGATGGATCCGCGCCTGTTCGATACGGTGTGGGAGGCCTACCGACAGGTCGGCTCGGGCCAGGCGATCCACATCGTCTCCGCCTACCGCTCCCCCGGCACCAACGCGATGCTGCGCCGCCGCTCGAAGATGGTGGCCGAATACAGCCAGCACATGCTCGGCAAGGCGATGGATTTCTACCTGCCGGACGTGTCGATCGACCGGATCCGGGAGGTCGGGCTGCAGATGCAGCGCGGCGGCGTCGGCTGGTATCCGCATGCGGGCACACCCTTCATCCACCTCGACGTCGGCTCGGTGCGGATGTGGCCGCGCATGACCCACGACCAGCTCGCGCGCCTGTTCCCGGACGGCAAGACGGTGCTGCTGCCGAGCGACAACCGCCCCTTCCCGCGCTACGAGGAAGCCAAGGCCGAGATCCTGGCCCGCGGCGGCACCGTGGCGGGGATCACCACACAGATGGCCAGCGGCGAGGAGGAGGACGGTCCGGGTCTGTTCGGCTTCCTGGCGAGCCTCTTCGGGGGCGGCAAGTCCGAGCCGGCTCCCGCGCCGACGCCGGTCCCGATGGCGACGAAGACGCGCCGCGCCCCCGTCATCGCCGTGGCGAGCGCCGATCCTCAGGATCCGATCGGGACCCGCACAGCACTCGCCTACGCGGCGCCCGCCGCCGACGACACCCTGCGCGGCTCCCTCATCCAGCGCGAGACCGCGAAGGGGTTGGACGCCAAGGGTACGGACGCGAAGGCGCTGCTGACCGCCGCTCCCCCGGGCGCGAAGGCCGACGAGGCCATCGCCGTCGTGATGGCACCGCTCCCGCCGCGCCGCCCGTCCGACCTTGCCGCCGTCTTGGCGGCCCTCACCATGCCGCTACCGCCGCCGCGGCCGGTGCAGTTCGCTGCGCTGAACGGTGGCATGGCCAACCTTCCGGCCGCAAGCGAGATCCGCGCCTTGGCCAGGACCGCTCCCGCCGAGCCAGCCCACGCGCGCACGCTGGTCGCGCCCGATGCCGATGCCAAGCTGCAATTGCGCGCCCTGTTCGAAGCGGTCTCCGCTGGTCCCGTGGCGGCGCCCGCGAGCCGCGGCGCGCCGGTTCGGATCGCCGCGACCCGTGTTCGGGACACCGCGCCGGATGCTGTCGTGGCGGCTGCACCGGAGCGTACGACGACGCGGTTCAGTGCGCGTAGCCCGGGCGATGATCTCACTGCAGCCCGTTTCACGGGATCGGCGACGCGGACGGTGTCCGGAGGGCGCTGAGCCGGCGGGTGTCATCAGGGCCGGCAGCCTCGCAGCCCCCATAGCCTTTGCAAGGAGGATGAGCGCGTAGCCGCGCTTCTCAGACCTACCGGCAACCGACCGCACTGGCGAAGCATCCCGCAGAGGATGTCCGAATACCGTAGCTTTCAGAACAGCATCAGCGCAGCGGCTTCGACAAGTTCACGCACAGCGCCGACATCAGCGTCGCCGCATACCCATCGTCCTGCATGGAGACGATGCGATCAGCCTCGGTGCTGCCGTTTGTTGCCATCGCCATCATGAGCATCCCGGCGGTGACCATTCCGCCGAGCGCAGCTACCAGGGCGAGATAGGCCCGCATGGCGGCGCGCGGTGCCGCCACGACGACCTGCGGTTCGCTGAGGCACAGGGGTGCGGAGTTGGGCTGGATCATGGCCGGTGATTCTGACGGGTGACACTGAACCCGCCGCGGATCGAAGGACGCCACGTCCGACCCATCGGCTCAACAGGTCAACGTTCGTTTTGTAGTTGAGTTCGCGGGAAGAGCCGCCTTTTTCAACGGCCCTTCCCACTCTTGGTTGACGACCGGTTATCGGGCACCACCACGCACCCTCTCCGGCGCAGCTTAGCCTTCCTTGCCGGATACCTTGCCGAGCGCCGCCTGGGCGGCCGCGAGGCGGGCGATCGGCACCCGATAGGGCGAGCATGACACGTAATCGAGCCCGACCTCCTGGCAGAAGCCGATCGAGGCCGGATCGCCGCCGTGCTCGCCGCAGATGCCGAGCTTGATGTTCGCCCGGGTCTTGCGGCCGCGCTCCACGCCGATCCGCACCAGCTCGCCCACGCCCTCCTGGTCGATCGTGATGAACGGGTCGGCCGGCAGGATGCCCTTCTGGGTGTAGGGCCCGAGGAAGGTCGCGGCATCGTCGCGGGAGATGCCGAGCGCCGTCTGGGTAAGGTCGTTGGTGCCGAAGGAGAAGAACTCCGCGGTCTCGGCGATTTGCCCGGCCATCAGGGCTGCCCGCGGCAGCTCGATCATGGTGCCGACCTGATAGTCGAGGTGTGCGCCCGTCTCGTCGGAGACGGCCTTCGCCATCGCGTCGATGCGCGCCTTGACGATGTCGAACTCGGCGCGGGTGAAGACCAGCGGCACCATCACCTCGGGTGTCACGGGGCTGCCCGTGTCGGCGGCCGCCTGCACGGCAGCCTCAAAGATCGCCCGCGCCTGCATCTCGGCGATCTCCGGGAACGCGATGGCGAGGCGGCAGCCGCGGAAGCCGAGCATCGGGTTATGCTCGGACAGCTCGCGCGTCCGGTGCCGAATCTTCTCCTCGGAGACGCCGGTCGCCTTCACGACTTCGGCCACCTCGGCATCGGTGTGCGGCAGGAACTCGTGCAGCGGCGGGTCGAGCAGGCGGATCGTCACCGGCAGGCCGGACATGATCGTGAACAGCGCCAGGAAGTCCTGCCGCTGGTAGGGCAGGATCTTGGCCAGTGCCGCCCGGCGGCCCTCGGCGTCGTCGGCCAGAATCATTTCGCGCACCGCGATGATACGGTCGCCCTCGAAGAACATGTGCTCTGTGCGGCAGAGGCCGATGCCCTCGGCGCCGAAATTGCGGGCGGTCCGCGCATCGGTCGGGGTGTCGGCGTTGGCCCGGACCTTCATGCCTCGGAACGCGTCGGCCCACTCCATCAGCGTGGCGAAGTCACCCGACAGCTCGGGCTCCAGCATCTTCACCTCGCCCTGGATCACCTGGCCGGTCGAGCCGTCGATGGTGATCCTGTCGCCGGCCTTCAGCATGACCCCGCCGACCGTCATAGTCTGCGCCTTGTAGTCGATCCGGATCGACCCGACCCCGGACACGCAGGGCTTGCCCATGCCGCGGGCGACCACCGCCGCGTGGCTGGTCATGCCGCCGCGGGTGGTGAGGATGCCCTCGGCGGCGTGCATGCCGTGAATGTCCTCGGGCGAGGTCTCGATCCGCACGAGGATGCACTTGCGCTCAGCCTTGCGATGGGCCTCCGCATCCTCGGAATTGAACACGATCTCGCCCGTGGCCGCGCCCGGCGAGGCCGGCAGGCCGGAGGCGATCACCTTCCGGTCGGCCTTCGGGTCGATGGTCGGATGCAGGAGCTGGTCGAGGGCGCCGGGCTCGACCCGGCCAATCGCCTCTTCCCGGGAGATCAACCCCTCGCCCGCCAAATCCACGGCGATGCGCAGGGCGGCCTTGGCCGTGCGCTTGCCGTTGCGGGTCTGGAGCATCCAGAGCTTCCCCTTCTCGATGGTGAACTCCATGTCCTGCATGTCGCGGTAGTGGCTTTCCAGGATCCCGTAGATCCGGGTCAGCTCCGCGTAACTCTCGGGCATGGCCTTCTCCATGGAAGGCTTGTCGCTCTCGGCCTCGGCACGGGCCTTCTCGGTGATGTTCTGCGGGGTGCGGATGCCCGCCACCACGTCCTCGCCCTGGGCGTTGATCAGGAATTCGCCGTAGAGCGCCTTCTCGCCGGTGGACGGGTTGCGGGTGAAGGCGACGCCGGTCGCCGAGGTGTCACCCATGTTGCCAAACACCATCGCCTGCACGTTGACGGCGGTACCCCAGCTCTCGGGAATGTTGTTCAACTCGCGATATTTCTTCGCGCGCGGAATCATCCAGGAATCGAACACCGCACCGATGGCGCCCCAGAGCTGGTCTTCGGCGCCCTGTGGGAAGTCCGAGCCGTGCTCCTCGCGCACGATCTTCTTGTAAGTTTGGATCAGGGCCTTCCAGTCCCCGGCGCCGAGTTCGGTGTCGAGGTCGAACCCCTTGCTTTCCTTGTACTGCTCCAGCGCCTCCTCGAAGGCGTGGTGCTCCACGCCCAGAACGACGTTCGAGTACATGGTGATGAAGCGGCGGTAGGAATCGTAGGCGAAGCGCTCGTCATCGGCCTCTTTGGCGAGCGCCAACACGGTCTGGTCGTTGAGGCCGAGGTTGAGGACCGTGTCCATCATGCCGGGCATCGAGGCCCGGGCACCCGAACGGACCGAGACGAGGAGCGGATTGGTGCTGTCGCCGAACTTGCGGTCCGTCAGCGCGCCGACCTGGGCGAGCGCGGCCACCACCTGATCCTTCAGCTCCGGCGGGTAGGACTTGCCGTGATCGTAATAGTAGGTGCAGACTCCGGTGGTGATCGTGAAGCCCGGCGGCACCGGCAGGCCGAGGTTGCACATCTCGGCGAGGTTGGCTCCCTTGCCGCCGAGCAGGTCGCGCATCTGCGACTTGCCCTCCGCCTTGCCGTCGCCGAAGGCGTAGACCCACTTCGCGCTGCCGGTCGCCATGTCGATCCCGTCCATGTCTGTTGCCCGGCTGCCGCCGGGCCGATGGGCGGGGTTGGACCATCCCGCAGCGCAACGCAAGATGAACGCGCGATGGCGTTGTGCGCACGCAGCTAACGGCGGTGGCGGTCTGTCAGGCGCGGCGCCCGCGCCCGCGGAATCTGGCGGATCCACACGTCGCGATCGGGACCAGGAGACCGCGCAGGAAACGCCCCCGCCCTCCCCCGCAGAAGGGCCAGGGAGGGAAGCGAAACGGGCCGCCTGATTTCAGTGCAGAATACCCAGTCCGATGACGCCGACGATAATTAGGTAGATCGCCACGATATAGTTGAGAAGCCGCGGCATCACCAGAATCAGGATTCCGGCAAGAATCGCGATGAGCGGCTGCAGGTTCGAGATGGTGATCGTCATGGGCGCCTCTTAAGGCCGAGCTTGGCCGCCGAGACCGACGCCTCTAGCCGATGGAGGTTCCCTGTGGCTTGCGCGCGGCGGAGCCGTCGGCTCCGCCGCCGCTCGGATCAGGGTGCTGTCGGTTTGGGCGTCGGCGTCTGCGTCCCCGGGATCGGATCCTTTGCCTCGCCGGTCGGCAGGTTTACCGCCACCGTCGGGTGCGCGAGTTCCGGATAGGGCTCGATGACGTTGGCGCCGTTGAGGGGCTTATTGGCACCGTTGTGGCAGGTCGCGCAGTTGATCTTCGGCGCATCGCCCAGCGCCCCGAGCCGATTGCGCGGGAAGGTCGAGGTCAGCGGCGTCATGTAATCCTGGTTGAGATCCCGCACCATGCGGATGCCGTACCAGGCGTGGACGCGGTTGGGCGTGCTCGTGTCCCACTGGGCCACCGAGCGGGTGTTGTGGCAGAAGGTGCAGTTCACGCCGAGCGACTGCGACATGCTGATCATGATCGCGAAGGTCTTCTCCGCGTCCTGGATCGGCTTGCCCTTGGTCTCCGGCAGCGCCGTGGTGCCGTTGACGCGCACGGCGTCCTCCGAGGTCTCCTTGTGCTGGTAGAACGCCTGATAGACGTCGTAGGGCAGCGACGTGTTGCCGACCTCCGCCGAGGCGAGATTCTGGCTGTTGTTGCGCGGGATGAACCGTCCCGCCCCCTGAACCGGATGGTCGAACCAGATATTGGCCGGAACCGGATTGCCCCGGTGGCAGGTGTAGCAGGTGACGCCGGCCTGATGGACGTGGTTCTCCTTCCAGGAGGAGTTGATGTACTGGGTCATCTGGAACATGCGGCGGGCGACGCGCTTCTGGTAGAGCTCGTCGGAGGCCATGTTCTCGGTGCTGTGGCAGTAGGTGCAGCCCTGCTGCGGCGCGACCCATTCGGTGATCGACACCATGACGCGGTTGAACTGCTCGGCCGAGAGGTCACCCAGGACCTGCACGTTCTCGTAGACGGCCGAGGCCTTGTCGCCCCCGGCCTCGGCGGGGTCGGCCGGCGCCGGGGCGACGTTGGCCGCGGCCAGCGCCTCATTGCCGGCCCGGGTGCGGATCAGGTCCATCCCGGTGCCGCGGAAGCCGGTCTGCTTGACCGCCATGGGCGGGTGGGTCCAGCCCGCGCCGCCGAACATCGCGATGGTCAGGAACAGCGCGAGCGCCCCGCCGACGACCGCCAGAACTGTCTTCATGACGGCCTCCTCACGGCTTCATGCCGGGTGCGAGATGGGCGGGATCCACGATCGGGCCGTAGACCTGCGGGTAGGCGGGCGCGACGTGGTGCTTGACGGCCCAGAGATACCAATTGTCGACGACGGTGCCGGTAAGCAGGATGCCGATTCCGCCTGTGAGCGTGGTGAGAACCGCGAACCACCACGCCCAGCGGTGGATCGACTCCATCGTGGCGTTGAAGCCCATGGTCCAGCGCCAGAACAGCGCGGCCCGCTCGGTGGCCGTGCCGCGATCGACGATCTGGTCGATCTCGCGCTCGGCGCCGTAGCGCGAGCAGGCCAGGATGGTGCCCCCGTGCATCGCGAACAGCAGCGTCGATCCGTAGAGGAACGTGATCGAGAGCATGTGGAACGGGTTGTAGAACAGGTTGCCGTAGCGGAGCGAGAACGCCGCCGTCCAATCGAGGTGCGGGAAGATCCCGAACGGCACCGCCTCCGACCACGAGCCCATCAGCACCGGACGGATGAAGCCGAGGACAAGGTAGAGCCAGATCGCCGACGCGAAGGCCCACGGCACGTGGGTGCCGAGGCCGAGCGCCCGCGCTCGCCGGTAGAGATGCACCCACCAGAGCAGGATCGAGGCGGTGAGAAAGAAGCCCGCGATCAGCCACCAGCCGCCCTCGTTCAGCGGCGGCAGGACCTTCAGCCCGTATTTCGGCAGGGGCGGCTCGAGGGCGAGCCACGGCAACTGCCGGACGAACTGGACAGGATTCCAGTTCACCGAAGCCCACATATTGAGGCCGATGATCTCGAAGGCGATCAGACCGCAGGTGATCGACAGCGCCGCGATGTAACCGATGTAGATCGGCCCGACCTGGCTGTTGCCGAAGAGCCCGAACAGGTAGCTGTTGAACGGCTTGCCGACCCGGTCATCGACCGCGACGGGAACGCCGTGCTCCGGGTTCAGCGGGCGCACCTGAACCTGCGTGAAGATGTTCTGGTAATAGGCCATGGCCTGCCCTCCCCCGGGAGTGCCGCGCCCCGGGCGCGACTCGCTTCGTCCGTCTTGCCGTGCGCTCGACCCGGCCTCTCATCGCCAAACCGGCAGGTTGAGCCACCAGCCCCACCATTGCGGCCAGCCCTGCGTCCAGAACGGTCCGCTGATCACGATGCAGACCGCGCTCCAGAATCCCGCCGACAAGGCCAGGAACAGGCCCAACCGGTGGACGCCGAGGGTGCCGATCGAGTAACCGATCGTATCGCGGAAGAACGTGTCCTCGTGCTCGGGCGTCTTGACGGTTTCACCCTTCTTCGGGTTCGTCGCCGAGAGGATCAGGCCGCCGTGCATCGCCAGCGCCAAGGTCGTCGTGAAGAAGAAGGTCACGGCCAGCATGTGCGCTGGGTTGTAGTGAAAGTGGAGGTACTGGTATCCGGTGTTCGACACCCAATCGAGGTGGCTGAGGATGCCGTACGGGAAGCCGTAGCCCCAGGCGCCCATCAGGAAAGGGCGGATCACCACCAGGGTGAAGTAGGCGAAGATCGCCATCCCGAAGGCCACAGGCACATGGTATCCGATGCCGAGCTTGCGGCAGATCTCGACCTCGCGCAGGGCCCAGGACACGAACGAGCCCAGCGCGCACATCGTGATGATCTGCCAGAGGCCGCCCTCCTTGAGGGGCGCGAGCTTCAGGCCGTAGCTGATGTCGGGCGGCGCGATATTGATCTGCCAGATGTTCCAGGTCGGCCCGATCGCCGCGCCGTAGACCACCAGCGCGGTGCCCAGCACCGTGAAGAACAACCCGACCACGCCGAAGAAGCCGACGAAGAACGGACCGATCCAGAAATCGAACAGGTCGCCGCCGAGCAGGGTGCCGCCGCGGATCCTGTATTTGCGCTCGAAGCTCAGCATCGCCATGGCGGCGGATCCTCACTCACGCGGGGAATTGGGAAGGTGACCGCGGCCCTCGCGCGCCGCGGTCCGGACCGGCTCAGGCCGGCATCTGCGGCAGCGCGAGCGTGATGGTGTTCGCGGCGGCCTTGTTGGCCTTCGCACCGTCCAGCCAGTTGAACCGGTCGGTCGAGAGCAGGATAAAGTGGATCAGCAGCGCCAGGATGAAGAGGAAGGTGAACAGAGCCACCAGCGTGCGCCGCGGATCGAACAGCAACCAGACCTTGTGCATTCGAGCCTCCTCAACCGATCATCGTGACGAGGGCGTGGGCCGCATCGCGGACGCCATCGAGGGAGGCGTAGCCCTGCGGTCCAGGGAGCCACGGGCGCCACAGCCAGACGAGGATGTGCGCGACCACGGCTATCGCCGTGAAGATCAGGAAGCTTGTCAGGAAGATCGCGTGGAACTCCTTGGCTTCCGGTTCCGTCAGCCCGGACAGGCTGCTCGGTCTTTCTGTTGTGACGGGTCCACTCGCCATGGTTCAGACCTCCGTGTGTTGGCCGCGCCCCTAGGGAAGCGCGACGGGTTCCGCCGTGGCCCGCTGGGCGGTCACGGCTTGACTTCCCCCGCGTCACCGGACGGAAGCATCTCGAGCAGGGCGCTCAGCCCATGAAGGCGAAGGGGATCGCCTGAACCGCCATGGCGCGAGCCTCGCCGAAGACCGAGCGGCGCGTCGGTGCCACGCCCGGACGGGCGACCTCGCGGGCAGGCCTCACCCGGTTCACCGCCGCCGCAGCGAGGAAGAACGGGTAGGTCGCCGCCAGGATCAGCCGGAACTGGATCGCCTCCTGGTGCTGGCGGCCGGTCAGGACCATCGTGCGCATCGGCAGGTCTCCTCTGGGTGAAACGGAAAGCTGGCTCATGCCGGGATCCCCCCGGCGAGATCGGCCCGGGCCCGCGCCACGTGAGCGGGCGCCACGGCCTCGGATTCGGCGTCGCGGGCGGCGCGCTCGGCGGCGTCGCGCAGGCGCTTGGCGGCGGAGATGCGGGCGAGCACCGGCTGCGACTCCACCAAGGTGTCGAGCGCCTGTCGGGCGTCTTCGTCCCAGGGCAGCTCCGCGTGGCGCCGCGCCGGGGTGGCCTCGACCTTATCCAGGTCGCGGGCGAGCGGCAGAATGTGGAAGAGGGTGTCGAACAGGGCGTTGCAGACCTCCTGGACGAGGTAGGTCGCCCCGGCGTAGCCCATGAACGGCGTGCCGGTGTGCCGCCGGATGATCGCGCCGGGGAACGAGGCCGGGACGTAGGTCGCCCGGGCGCCGCACTCGGCGAGGTACATCCGCTCGTTGAACGAGCCGAACAGCACGAGCGGGGGCTTGGCGGCGATCACAGCCCGCACCGCGGCGTTGTCGGGCTTCAGACCGGCCGAGCGCCCGAAGGCGAAATGGCAGGGCAGCCCCATCTCGTCTTCGAGGAAGTGGCGCACGCCCCGGGCGTAGGTCTCGGTGGCGACGATGCCGAAGCTCGCCGTCCCGAAGAAGTCCTGAGTCACCGAACGCCAAAGGTCCCAGACCGGCTTGATCGTGGTGTGGCGCTCGCGCTCGATGAACGGCTCGGGATCGAGCCCGAGGATTTCGCCGAGCGAGCGCAGGAACTTGGTGGTCGAGAGGATGCCGATCGGCGCCTGCAGGTAGGGCCGCTCCAGATCCTCGCAGAGCAGCCGGCCGAACTCGCGGTAGAGGCAGATGTTGGCGTCGGCGTTGACGAGCTTGGGCACGTCCGCGAGGTGCGAGCCGAGCGGGAAGGTCAGGTTCACCTCGGCGCCAATCCCCTCCACCAGCCGCCGGATCTCGGCGAGGTCGGAGGGCATGTTGAAGGTGCCGTAGGCCGGGCCGATCAGGTTCACCTGCGGCTTCTCGCCGGGCTTCTTCTCCGGCCGGGCCGGGATACCCTTCTTGGCGAATTTCTTGGCGCCGTATTCCTGCCAGAGCCAGCGCATGGCGCGGTCGGCGGCCTGCCACTGGTCCTCATCGATGGTGCGCGGCAGGAAGCGCTGGAGGCCGGTGCCCTCCGGCGTCACGCCGCCGCCGATCATCTCGGCGATGGAGCCCGTGACGACCACGCTTGGCTGGCCGGGATCGAGGGTGGCGTGGGCGCGCTTCATGGCGCCCTCGGTGCCGTGGCGGCCGAGTTCTTCCTCCGCCAGGCCCGTGACGACGATCGGCAGCTCGTGCGGCGGCAGCGCGTCGGTGTAGTGCAGCACCGAGGTGACCGGCAGGTTCTCGCAGCCCACGGGGCCGTCGATGACGACCTGCAGGCCCTTGATCGCCGTGAAGACGTAGACCGCGCCCCAGTATCCGCCGGCCCTGTCGTGATCGAGGATCAGCATCACGCCATCTCCCCGATCGGCTTCTTGGGACCTTCGATCTTCGGGCCCTGGCGGCGCTGCGGCACCTCCTGCCATACCCCCGCCGCGTGGCCGGTGCCGACACCCTCGAAGAAGGCGCGCATCGCGTCGAACCGTGCCTTGTTGCCGAGCGCCGCGTTGATCACGGTGGCCAGCGAGCCGGCGCCGGCCGCGCCCATCAGCGGGCGGGCCGAGATCAGGTTGGTGAAGTAGAGCGCCGGCGTGCCGCGCTCCTTGGCCCGCTGCACCACCGGCGTCGTGCCGATGGCGAGATCGGGCTTCAGCGAGTCGAGCGCGTAGAGGTCGTCCTCCAGGGAGGCCCGGTAGCGCACCTCGGTGCCGCGGGCCTCGAGCCAGTCGCGGTCGGCTTCGGACCAGGGCGTGCGCGGGCAGGCGGTGCCGACATAGGGCACCTCGGCGCCGCTCTCGATCAGGAGGCGCGCCACCAGCAATTCCGAGCCCTCGTAGCCCGAGAGCGTGATCCGGCCCTTGATCGGCATCGCGCCGAGCGCGCCGCGGATGCCGGGCAGGATCCGGTTCTTGGCCGTCTCGACGGTGGCGCGGGCAACGCCACAGGCCTCGCCGATCCGGTCGAGCCAGTCGGCGGTGCCATCGACGCCCACCGGTGCCGAGCCGACGATCGGGCGGCCCGCCGCCTCGAACTCGCGAATGGAGGCGGTGTAGAATGGGTGGATCGCCGCCACCGCGGCACAGTCGAGGGCGGCATAGAGCTCGCGCCACTCGCGGGTCGGCACGACCGGCCCGGCCGACAGCCCGAGCGGCTCCAGGAGCGCGCCGATCACCACCGGGTCGGCGGGAAACACCTCCCCGAGGAGCGCCACGCTCGGGCGCTCCGAGCGGCCGCCTCGGGGCGCCGCGACAGGACCCCGCTCGGCTTCGCCGCGGGCGACCTTCAGCATGGCACCGGCCAGGACATCCTTCGCCTCGGCGTGAGTCGGAACGCCGAAGCCCGGCACGTCGATGCCGATCACTCGCACGCCGTCGATCTCTTTGGGAAGGAGGCGCAGCGGCACGCCGGAGGCGGTAGGCACGCAGAGGTTGATGACGACGACGGCGTCGTAATCCTCAGGCTTGGCGGTGGCGTGGACTGCCTCGCGGATGTCCTCGAACAGCTTGCCGGTGACCAGCGTCTCCGAGTTGAACGGTACGTAGCCGACACTGCGCTTCGCCCCGTAGAAATGCGACGTGAAGGTCAGCCCGTAGACGCAGCAGGCCGAGCCAGACAGGATCGTGGCGGTGCGGCGCATGCGCAGGCCGACACGCAGCGAGCCGAAGGCCGGGCACATGCTCTGCGGCTGGTCGTGCGGACCCTGCGGATAATCGCTGCGCAGCTGCGCCAGCGTCTCTGACATGCCGGCGGCTTCCGCAGCCGCCACCATCGCGTCCTTGCCGGCGTGGCAACCGAGCCCGTCGGCTTGCGCCGCCGCGAGGTCGACGTTGGCGGGCGCTTTGCAGGCCCGCAGATCGGCGATGTCGAGGGAGACAGCCATGCGCGTCAGACCTCGTCGTAAACGACTTCGAGGGACAGCTTGGCCGCGTGGGCGACGCCGCACATGTCCTCGTGGGTCGCCGGCACCAGAACGACATCGCGGCCGGTCACGTCGCTGGAGAACAGGCCGAGCAGCCCGTCCTGCGTCAGCGGCGTCGGCCGGTGCGGCGCGGCGTCGGCGACATTGGCGGCGAGGTCCGCGAACAGCGAGCCCCAGCGGCTCTCCGGCCGGCCGATGATCTCGTAATTCGCGCTCTTGCGCCGGATGTCGTCGTCGGCCGGGATCGAGGCCAGGACCGGAATTCCGGTGGCGTCCGCGAAGGCCTGGGCCTCGCCGGTGCCGTCATCCTTGTTGATCACGAGGCCGCCGACGCCGACATTGCCGCCGAGCTTGCGGAAATACTCCACCGCCGAGCAGACGTTGTTGGCGACGTAGAGCGATTGCAGGTCGTTCGAGCCGACCACGATCACCTTCTGGCACATGTCCCGGGCGATCGGCAGGCCGAACCCGCCGCAGACCACGTCGCCGAGGAAGTCGAGCAGGACGAAGTCGAAGCCCCAGTCGTGGAAGCCGAGCTTCTCCAGCAGCTCGAAGCCGTGGATGATGCCACGCCCGCCGCAGCCGCGCCCGACCTCGGGACCGCCGAGTTCCATGGCGTAGACGCCGTCGCGCTTGAAGCAGACGTCTCCGATGGCGACTGCCTCGCCGGCGAGCTTCTTCCGGGTCGAAGTCTCGATGATGGTCGGGCAGGCCTTGCCGCCGAAGAGCAGCGAGGTCGTGTCGCTCTTCGGGTCGCAGCCGATCAGCAGCACCTTCTTGCCCTGTTGGGCCATCATGTAGCTGAGGTTGGCCAGCGTGAACGACTTGCCGATGCCACCCTTGCCGTAGATCGCGATGATCTGCGTTTCTTTCTTCACCGGCGCGGTGGCCACGGCATCGGGCTCGATCGCGGCCTCGGCGCGGAGCTGGGTCGCTTGGCTGAGGGCGGCCTTGTTGAGTTGAACGTTCACGCCGCGTCCCTCCAGTCGAGGATCATCTTCAGGCAGGCGGGATCGGAGAAGGCGATGCGATAGGCGCCTTCGGCCTGCGCGGCAGAAACTCGATGGGTGATCAGCCCGTCGAGCGAGAGGCGGCCGTCGTCGATCAGGCGCGTCACGGCCGCGAGGTCGTCCGGGCGGAACTCGGCCGAGATCCGGATCCGGGCCTCGCGCATGAAGGCCGGCGGGAAGGCGAAGCTCAGCGGCGCCTCGTAGAAGCCCGCCAGCACGATCTCGCCGCCGGGCGCCAGACGGGCGATCAGCGCGTCGAGGCCGGAGGCGTCGCCGCTGACATCGGTGATCACCGCGTAGTCGCGGCGCGGATCATCCTCCGGGACGAGGACCGGGTAACTGTGTTCGCCCGCTAGGCGGACCGGATCCCGCTCCCAGACGGTCGGTGCCGCGCCGGCTGCCAGCGTCAGGCGTGCAAGCAACCGGCCGAGCACGCCGTGCCCGACGATCAGCGGAGTCGCGCCGGGCCGGATCCCCCCAAGCGCACGATAGGCCGTCGCCGCTAGGGCGAGGAGACAGGCGGTGTCGCCGAGCGCTGCATCGACCGGCACGAGCCGGCTGGCGGGCGCGACCAGATGGGAGGCGGCGCCGCCGAACAGGCCGCGCACCGCGCCGAAGCAGCGGGCACCGGGTACGAAGACGGTCTGGCCGACCCGGACGGCCCCAGCGTCATCCGCCTCCACGACCGTGCCGACGGATTCGTAGCCCGGCACCAACGGGTAGCCCATCCCGGGGAACGGCGGCATGCGGCCCGACCAGAGCAGACGCTCGGTCCCGGTGCTGATGCCGCTCCAGGTGATCGCGATCACCGCGTCGGACCCGTTGGCGGGCTCCAGCGGCAGCCGCTGGACCGAAAGCTGCTCCGGACGTTCGAGGATGACGGCGAGCGCATCCATGGTGGGAATTTCCGCCCTGTTTCCCGCGACTCCCGCAGAAGCGGGGTCGCTATGTGTCATCCTAGATAGACATAGAGCAGCGTCAAGTCAGAGTTACGAAACAGCGCCTGATTTCTGGGCGATCAGCACCCGCGCGAGCAGCGGGCGTCGGGTTTTGGGCTCTCGGACCGAACCGAATCCCGCCTCCCGCAGCATCGTGCTGAGTTCCCCGCTGCGGCGTGGTCGGCCGGAACCCATGGCCAGTAGGTAGAGGCCGAAATAGGCATCCCCGACGGGCTCGGCCCCCGGCGTTCCGGCCATCGGCTCGGCCAGGATCAGGCGACCGCCGGGGGACAGCGCTGCGTGGGCCGCCGCGAGTAGGGCCTGCGCCGGGCGATCGTCGTGATCGTGAACGATCCGCACGAGGGAAATGGCGTCGACGCCTGTCGGGAGACCGGCATGGAAGTCGCCGCCGCGGCAGGCGATTCGGTCGCCGAGGCCCAGCTGCGACAGCCGCTTCGAAGCGCGCTCCGCGACGGCGGGCAGATCGAAGAGGGTCAGGTCGAGCTGCCCATGGCGGGCGGCGACCGCCTCGAGGAAGGCACCCTCGCCGCCGCCGACATCCATCAGGCGCCGTGAGCCGGACAGGTCGCAGGCGTCGAGGACATCCTCGGCGATCATGGCCTGCGAGGCGCCCATCAGGGCGCTGTAGCGGGCATAGGCCTCGGGCTCGGCCGCGGCGCCGGACGCGTAGGGCCAGTAGCCCGACAGGCGCGTCGGCTGCGCCTGGCCGCGCAGGAGGCGCACCGGATCGGCGAGATCGGCGTAGAGCAGCGCGTGGTGCTCCACCATGCCGGCGATCCCGGGATTGCCGATCAGCGCGGCGCCGAGATCCGCGAGCCCGTAGCGGTCGCCCTTGAGCTCCCGCACCAATCCGAGCGATTCGGCGGCGCGGAGCAGGCGCCGCGCATTGTCCAAGGGCAGGTCGAGCCGGCGCGCCAGCCGGTCGGTGCGCATCGGGCCATCGGCTAGAATGGCGAACAGATCGAGCCGGATGCAGGCGGTCAGCACCTGCGCGTAGACGAAGCCGGCGCACAGATCGAACAGGGCGCGGGTGTTGCGGCGGGCGATGCCGCGGGTCAGCGGAAACCCCGCCGCCCAGCGCTGGAACCGCGGGTTCGCCACGAGGCGGTTGCGCCACGCGAGCCACCGGTCGCTCCAGGCGGCCGATGCCGGCGGATTCATCTCTGCGCCGGGCAGGGACCCGGCGCTCAGGCCGCCACCGCCCGCAGGCTCGCGGGCAGAAACAGCCGCACCTGCGCCTCGATCTCGGCGGTGAGGTCCGCCGCGCCGGGACAATCCGGGATCGCCGCCACGGCCTCGCGAGTGAGGCGCGACAGGCGCTCCAGAGCGCCGCCCGTCCCGAGGAGCGCTGCGGCGTTCGGGCGCCCGAGCGTGGCATCGCGCCCGGCAGGCTTGCCGATCTCCTCCTGGCGGCAGGCGACGTCCCGCAGATCGTCGGCCACCTGATAGGCCTCGCCCAGGCATTCGCCGAGCCTGCGCCAGGGTTCCGCCTCGGCTCCGGACGCCGCGGCACCCGCCGCCGTGGCGGCGGCGAACAGCGCGCCCGTCTTGGCCTGCTGGTAGTCGCTGAGGCTGATATGCGCCTCGGATTCCCAAGCCTGACCGGCCGCGATGCCGGAGGGCGAGCCCGCGGCCCGGCCGAGAAGGCCGACGAGGCGGCCGAGCCGCCCTGAATAGGGACCCGCCGCCCGAGCCAGCGTCTCGAAGGCGAGCACGATGAGGGCGTCGCCCGTCAGCACCGCGATCGGCTGGCCGAAGGCCACGTGGACCGAAGGCTTCTGCCGGCGCATCGGCGCGTCGTCGAAGCACGGCAGATCGTCGTGGACGAGCGACGCGCAGTGCAGCAGCTCGATCGCCGCCGCCGCCGCCGTTGAGCCGGCCGGATCGTCGTCGCCGCAGGCCTGCGCGACGGAGAGGCAGAGGCGCGGGCGGATCCGGTGGCCGCCCGGAAACACCGCATAGCGCAGGGCCTCCGCGAGAATTGGCGGCGCCCCCGGGGCCTCCGCGTGCGCCACGGCGCGATCCAGCGCCATCTCGATTCGCCGGCCCGACTCCATTGCGCCGCCTCCCATGTTATTATGGCTTGTCAGCAACAAGTGTCATTTCTTATTGACACTCTCGGGCCGGGAGATCAATCCCGTTCCGGGGCTGGAAGCGGGGCGAGCGTGGCGCAGGAGCGCGTCGTCGTGATCGGGGCCGGGATCGGCGGCTTGGCCGCCGCGCTTCGGCTCGCGCAGGCGGGGCTCGACGTCACGGTTCTGGAACGGGCCGCGAAGCCGGGCGGCAAGATGCGCAGCGTTGTGGTAGAGGGCCAAGCGGTCGAGGCCGGGCCCACGGTCTTCACGATGCGCTGGGTGTTCGAGGAGCTGTTCGGCGAATGCGGCGCGCGGCTCGGCGACCGTGTAGCGCTGAGCCCGGCGAATCTCCTTGCCCGGCATGCCTGGAGCCGAGACGAGCGCCTGGACCTGTTCGCCGATATCGAAGCGTCCGCCGCCGCCATCGCGGCCTTCGCGGGCGACCGCGAGGCCGACGGCTACCGGCGGTTCTGCGCCCGGTCCGCGGAGGTCTACCGCACCCTCGAAGGCCCGTTCATCCGCGACGGGCGGACCAACCCGGCGGGCCTTGCCAAGCGGGTGGGCATCTCGGGCCTCGGCGATCTCTGGCGGATCCAGCCCTTCGCCACCCTGTGGTCGGCGCTGGGCACGTTCTTCCGCGATCCGCGGCTGCTGCAGCTGTTCGGCCGTTACGCCACCTATTGCGGCGCCTCCCCGTTCAGCGCACCGGCGACGCTGATGCTGGTGGCCCATGTGGAGCAGGCGGGCGTCTGGACCGTGGCGGGGGGCTTGAGCGCGTTGGCACAGGCCGTGGCGGATCTCGCCGCGGAGCGCGGCGCGACGTTCCGCTACGGCGCGCCTGTGGAGCGCATCGTCGTCGAGGGTGGCCGGATCACCGGTGTAATCCTGGCCGGCGGCGCGCGGATCGCGGCCGACACGGTCGTCTGCAACGCCGATTGCGCCGCCCTGGGCGCTGGGCTGCTCGGCCGGGATGCGGCGCCAGCCGGCGAGCGGCTGGCGCCGGCCGAGCGCTCACTCTCGGCCGTGACCCTCTGCGGGGTGGCGGAGCCCCGGGGCTTCCCCCTGGCCCACCACACCGTGTTCTTCTCCCGAGACTACCGGGCCGAATTCGACGCGATCCTGCGCCAACGCCGCCTGCCCGACGATCCGACCGTCTACGTCTGCGCGCAGGACCGGACGGGTTCCGGACACGCGCCGGCAGGACCCGAGCGCCTGCTCCTCCTCATCAACGCCCCGGCGGATGGCCGGGAACGTTCGCTTTCGCCGCCGGAGATCGAGACATGCGTGAGGAACCTGTTGCGCCGGCTGGAAGCCTCCGGGCTGAGCCTGAACATGGCGTCACCCGGGGTGACGACGACGCCCCGGGATTTCGAGGCGCTGTTTCCGGGGACGGGGGGCGCGCTCTACGGCCGGGCGGCGCAGGGATGGGCGGCGACGTTCAAGCGGGCCGGCGCGCGGACGGCCCTCCCGGGCCTCTACCTGGCGGGGGGCTCGGTCCATCCGGGTCCGGGTGTGCCGATGGCGGCGCAGTCCGGCCGGCTGGCGGCCGCGGCGATCCTGGACGACCGCGCTTCGACGGCCCGGTCGCGCCGGGCGGCTACGCGTGGTGGTACGTCGATGCGGTGAGCGACGACGGCCGCCAGGGCCTCACCATCATCGCGTTCATCGGCAGCGTGTTCTCGCCCTACTATGCCTGGAGCGCGGAGCGGGATCCGTTCGACCATTGCGCGATGAACGTCGTGCTCTACGGCGAGCGGAGTCGCTTCGCCATGACGGAGCGCCGCGCCGACAGCCTGTCGCGGAGCGCGGACCACATCGCCATCGGTCCCAGCGCGATGCACTGGGACGGCACGGCGCTGACCGTCCGGATCGACGAGCGCTGCGCGCCGCTGCCCTCCCGGCTGCGCGGCACGATCCGGCTGGAGCCGCCGGGCTTCACCGGCGGTCCGTTCCACCTCGACCGCGCCGGGCGCCACCGCTGGTGGCCGATGGCGCCGTCCTCGCGGGTGGAGGTCGCGTTCGATCAGCCCGGCCTCGCTTGGAGCGGGAGCGCCTATTTCGACACCAATGACGGCGACGAGGCCCTGGAGGACGCGTTCACCCGCTGGACCTGGTGCCGTGCCGACTTGTCGGATGGCGCGGCGATCCTGTACGACGTCGAGCACAGGGCCGGCGGCGGCCAGAACCTGTCGCTACGCTTCAACCGCGACGGCAGCCGCCGCGAGATTCGGCCACCGACGGCCGCGCGCCTGCCGGCGACGCGCCTCTGGCGCATGAACCGCGAAACCCGCAGCGATGATGGCCGCTCCCGCGTCCTGACCACTTACGAGAACACGCCGTTCTATGCCCGCTCCTTGCTCGCTTCGACGCTGTGCGGCGAACCGGTGCGCGCGATGCACGAGAGCCTGTCGCTCGACCGGTTCCGAAACCCGCTCGTGCGGCTGATGCTGCCGTTCCGCATGCCCCGGCCGCTGGTCCGGCGCACGTAGCGCCGCCGGCCCCGCAGGTCCGGCGGCGGAAGGCGCCCGTCACACGACTGCAATAGGGCCGATGCAACGCCGCCCTTCGGCGCTGTTTACCGCCCGGCCCAGCTTGTGCGAGAGGGCCTCGGCTGCGATCCTCGCGCCGTCAACTGAGGCGGTCACCGGAATGCGAGAGGACGAGGCGTCATCCGGCCCACGCGTTCTCATCTACAGCCACGACACTTTCGGGCTCGGCCATCTGCGCCGCTCGCGGGCGATCGCCAACGCGATCGTGTCGGGTGAAGGGAGAGCGCAGGCGGTGATCGTGTCGGGCTCGCCGGTGATCGACCGCTTCGCCTTCGCGCCCGGCGTGCGGACGGTCCGGCTGCCGCCGGTCGTCAAGTTCCTCGACGGGGGCTACGCCAGCCGCGATGCCGCCATACCGCTCGACCGGACGGTGGCGCGGCGGACGGACATCATCGCCCGCACCTGTGCGGCCTTCGCGCCCGACATGATCGTGGTCGACAAGGAGCCCGCCGGGTTTCACGGGGAGTTGCTTCCGACCCTCGAACGGGCGGCTGCGGCGGGGATCCGCTTGGTTCTCGGCCTGCGCGACGTGCTCGACGAGGCCGACCGCCTCGTCCCCGAATGGGAGCGCAAGGGCGCGGTCGAGACCATGGCGCGCTTCTACGACGAGATCTGGGTCTACGGCCTGAGCCGGATCCACGAGCCGCTGGCGGCACTGCCGATGGAGGCCGAGACCGCCGCCCGGATCGCGGAGCGGCTGATCTTCACCGGCTATCTCCGCCGCGACCTGCCGGAGCGTCGCCCCGGGCGCGAGGAGCCCGCCATGGCAAAGGGCCCGTTCATCCTCGTCACTGCGGGCGGCGGCGGCGACGGCGCCGCGCTAATCGACTGGGTCCTGGCCGCTTACGAGGCCGATAGCGGCATCCCGCTGCCCGCGCTCGTCGCCTTCGGGCCGTTCCTCGACGACGCGGCCCGCGGCGGGTTCGACGCACGCATCCGCGCGCTTGCCGGGCGGGTCGCCGCCATCACCTTCGACAGCGAGATCGAGTTCCTGATGAGCAAGGCGGCAGGCGTCGTCGCCATGGGGGGCTACAACACCTTTTGCGAGATTCTGTCTTTCGACCGTCGCGCGATCCTCGTCCCGCGCACCGAGCCGCGCCGGGAACAGGCGATCCGCGCCCTGGCGGCGGAGGGTTTAGGGCTCGTCCGGGTTCTGATGGAGGCGGATGGCCGGGCGCCGGAGCGCATGGCGGCGGCGCTGCGCGCCCTGCCAGATCAGGCCGAACCGTCGCGGGTGCTCGTTCCGGGCCTGCTCGACGGGCTCAACGCCGTCGCCCGCCGGGTCCGGGCACTCGCCGGCCCCGGCCTCGGTCACCAGCGCGTGCGGGCCTACTCGTGACGGCCTCGCGGATCGCCGTCGTCCTGAAGGGCTATCCGCGGCTGTCCGAGACCTTCATCGCCCAGGAGATCCTGGCCCTGGAGCGGCGCGGGCTGCCCCTGGAGATCTGGTCCCTGCGCCGGCCGACCGACCGGGTGTACCACCCGATGCACACGGCGGTCCGCGCGCCGGTCTCCTACCTGCCGGAGTATCTCCACACGGCGCCGCTGCGCGTGCTGCGCGGTGCCCTCGCGGCGCTCCGGCGACGCCGGCTTCCCGCGCTCCTGACGCTCTTCGCCCGCGATCTCCGGCGGGACCCGACGGCCTCACGCCTGCGGCGCCTCGGCCAGGCCCTTGTGCTGGCCCGGGAACTGCCCGCCGCGGTCACGCACATCCACGTCCATTTCCTGCACACGCCCGCCAGCGTCGCCCGCTATGCCGCCCTGCTGACCGGGCGCGGATGGAGCTTCTCCGCCCACGCCAAGGACATCTGGACGACGCCGGACTGGGAACTCACTGAGAAGCTGCACGACGCCCGCTGGGGCGTGACCTGCACCCGCGACGGCCTGAGACGCCTCGACGGGCTGGCCCCAGGCCGGACGCTGCTCGCCTATCACGGGCTCGATCTCGGCCGCTTCCCCGCGGCGCCGCGCCGGGACGACAGGCGGTCCGGTTCCGAGCCCGAGGCGCCACTGCGTCTGCTCTGCGTCGGACGGCTGGTCGCAAAGAAGGGGCACGACGACCTGATCGACGCCCTCGCCAGCCTGCCGGCCGGCCTGCACTGGAGGCTCGATCTGATCGGCGACGGCGCGTTGCGCGGCGCGCTCGAAGCGCAGGTCCGCGCCCGCGGTCTCGCCGGGCGGGTGACGTTCCGGGGCGCCCTGGCGCAACCCGAGGTGATCGCGGCCATGCGCGAGGCCGATCTGTTCGTGCTGCCGACGAAGCCCGGCCCCGGCGGCGACCGCGACGGCTTGCCGAATGTCCTCATGGAGGCCGCAAGCCAGGCCCTGCCGATCGTCGCCACAGCCTTCGGGGGCACGCCGGAATTCATCGCCGACGGCGAGCACGGCGTGCTGGTCCCGCCCGGTGAGCCAACCGCGCTGACGGCGGCTTTGACCCGCCTGGCGGGCGATCCGGACCTGAGGTGCCGCCTCGGCGCGGCGGCGCGTAGCCGGCTCGTGCTGGACTTCTCGGAAGAGGCCGCGGCGACCCTTATCGCAGGCCGCCTGCGGATGTCGGGCGGTCTCGGCGCCGCGATCGACAGCGTTGCGGAGGCCTCCGCGTGCGCGTCCTGATCACGGTCACGCATCTGCTCGGCGCGGGGCATCTGACCCGCGCGGCGGCCCTCGCCCGGACCTTCGCGGCGGCCGGCCACACGGTGATGCTGATTTCCGGTGGCGTGCCGTCCCCCCTGGTCCGGCTCGACGCGGTGCGCGTCGTCCAGCTACCGCCGTTACATATCGTCGGCACCGCGTTCTCGGCGCTGCTGAAGCCAGACGGTGAGCCGGCGGATGCGGAGTGGCTGGCCCGCCGCCGCGCGCTGATGCTCGACGCATTCGAGACCTTCGCGCCCGACGCCGTGTTGACCGAGCTGTTCCCCTTCGGCCGCCGGGCCCTGGGGGCGGAGTTCCTGGCCCTCGTCGAGGCCGCGCATACCGCGGTGCCGCGCCCCTTGATCCTCGCCTCCGTGCGCGACATCCTCGTCGCCCCGACGCGGCCGGAGCGGATCGCGCTGGCCCATGCCCGCGTGGCCGCGTTCTACGACGCCGTGCTGGTCCACGGCGATCCGGCCCTCGTGCCCCTTGAAGCCTCCTGGCCGCTCGATACCGCGACGGCGAGAAAACTCCGCTACACGGGCTATGTCGACGAGGGGATGCGCCCTGCTCCGGCCGCAGCGAGGGCCGGCGTGCTCGCCGCTGCGGGATCCGGGCCGGCCGGGCTGCTCCTGCTGCGCGCCGCGGCCGACGCGGCCCGGCAGCGGCCGGATCTGGATTGGCGGATCCTGGCCGGCCACGGGGTGCCGGAGGCCGCGCTGTCGGAGATCGGGCGCGGGCTGGCGGAAGGCGTTCTCGGCCGCGCCCGGGCGGATTACCGGACCCTGCTGGCCGATGCCGCGCTCTCGGTGAGCCAGTGCGGCTACAACACGGCCACCGACATCCTCGCGGCCGCCGTACCAGCCGTGCTGGTGCCGTTCGAGGCCGGCGGCGAGACCGAGCAGCGGCTGCGCGCAGAACATCTCGCCGCGCGCGGCCTCGCCCGGGTCCTGCCCGAGGCGGCGCTGAGTGCCGCGACGCTGCTCCGCGCCGTGGAGACGCAGCTTGCGGCGGCCCCGCCCGGCTTCCATGGGATCGATCTCGGCGGGGCCGCGCGCACGGTCGAGATTGTCGAGCGGCTGTATGCGGACCGGAGCGGCGGAAGCCGCTTCGCCGCATCGGCTCTCGATCCAGCGCAAGCCAGCCCGGTCAAACACGCGCACGACGCCGGATCAGATCGTGATGGCACGGCACGCGATGGCCGAGCTTGGTCGGATATCGGGGGTGCGACGAGACTTAATCCTCGCGTGAGCGGGGGTTGGGATGAGGGACGCGGAGAAACAGGATTTCCGCGCGTACAGGCTCAGTCCCTTTCGGACCGCCCTCATCATTCACCCTATCCCACCCGCGCGACAGAGCGGAGATCCGCACCGCACCCGTCTGCCGGCTCGCGCTGGCGCAGCCTGCGTGATGCCCTTGACGCCACCGGCCAGCGCAGCCTCACGGTTCGGTTCTTCTGGCGCGACGACGATGCGGTCACGGCCACGCCCGCCCTCGATCGGCTGCTCGCATTGGCGCAGGCCCACGATGCGCCACTCCTGCTCGCCGCCATCCCGGCCGGCATCGACGCCGACCTGGGACGGCGCCTGGCAACCACGCCCGAAGTCAATGTCGCGGTCCACGGCCTCGCGCATCGGAACCACGCCCCCTCCAACGCCAAGCCCTCGGAATTCGGCGCCGATCGCCCGCTTGTCCAACTCATCGCGGATGCCGCCGCCGGACTTCGGATCGCGCAGGAGCGATTACCGGATTTGCGCCTCCTTCCGATCTTCGTCCCTCCCTGGAACCGTCTTGCGGCGGCGCTCGCCGCCGCCCTGCCGGCCCTGGGCTATCTGGGCCTCTCCGCGGTCCCGGGGCCGCCGGTCCCCGGCCTGCGCCGGATCGACGCCACGCTCGATCCGATCGACTGGCGCGGTTCGCGCTCCCTGCGCGACCCAGACGCGATGCTCGCCGCCCTCGCCGAACACGTTGCGCGGATGCCGGAGCGCCCGATCGGCCTGCTGACCCACCATCTCGTGCAGGATTCGTCCATCTGGTGCTTCGTCGAAGAGCTGCTCGCCGTGCTCCTGAAGCATCCGGCGGTCGAGATGCTACAGCCGCGCCACATCGTCGACAGCGTCGCAATGGACAGGGGCGGTACGCCGCTCCATCATTCAGGCCACCAGCCCACGGGGACTGTTTGAGCGCGCTTCTGTCCATACGCGACCTTGCCGTCGCGTTTCGAGCCGAGCCGACACCGTTCGAGGCGCTGCACGGCCTGTCCCTCGACGTGAACAGGGGGCGGACGCTGGCGCTCGTCGGCGAGTCGGGTTCGGGCAAATCGGTGACCGCGCAGGCGATACTGCGGATCCTGCCGCCCTCGGCCACCATCACCCGCGGCCGGATCCTGTTTCGCGACGGCGCTGCGGAGGTCGACATCGCGCGGCTCCCCGCCGAAAGTTCGACGATGCGGGCGATCCGCGGCCAGCGGATCGCGATGATCTTCCAAGAGCCGATGACCTGCCTCTCGCCCCTCCACACGATCGGCGATCAGATCGGCGAGGCCCTGCGCATCCATACCGGCGCCGACCGGCGCGAGGCCGACGCGCGCGCGCAGGAGGCCCTGGCCCGCGTCGGCTTCCCGGATCCGAAGCGCGCCCTGGGGACCTACCCGTTCGAGCTGTCGGGCGGCCTGCGCCAACGCGCGATGATCGCCATGGCGCTGATCCTGAAGCCGGCCGTGCTGGTCGCCGACGAGCCGACCACGGCGCTCGACGTCACGACGCAGGCTCAGATCCTCGCCCTGCTGTCCCGGCTCCAGGAGGAGACCGGGATGGCGATCCTGCTGATCACCCACGACCTTGGCGTAGTCGCCAACGTCGCCCACGACGTTGCAGTGCTCTATCGCGGGCGCCTCGTGGAATCTGGGCCGCGCGAGGCGGTGATGCGTGCGCCTGGCCACGCCTATCTCAAGGCGCTGCTCCACGCGGTGCCCCGGTTCGACATGGCGCCGGGCGAGCGCCTGACCCCGATCCGCCCGGCCAAGGCCGACATTCCGCCGGAACGGGAGCGTGCGCCGCTGACGGGGCCGATCCTTCAGGTCGAGGGCGTGAGCAAGACCTTCACGCTGCGCTCCGGCCGCCTCTGGCAGAAGCCGCGGCTCGTCCACGCCGTTGCCGACGTGTCGCTCAGCCTCGCGGCGGGCCGGACGCTCGGACTGGTGGGCGAGTCCGGCTCGGGCAAGACCACGGTTTCGAAGATGATCATGCGGGCCCTGGAGCCGGATTCCGGCCGGATCCTGTTCGACGATGGCGGCGGCCCCCGGGACGTCCACACATTGAGCGGCGACGCGCTTTTTGCCTACCGGCGCACAGTCCAGTTCGTCTTCCAGGATCCCTACGCCTCCCTCGATCCACGCATGACGGTGCGCCAGATCCTGTCCGAGCCGATGGAGATTCATGGCGTCCCGGCCGCAACGCGCAAGGAACGCTGCCGTTCGCTGATGGCGATGGTCGGCCTGGAGGCGAGCGGCCTCGCGCGCTATCCGCACGCCTTCTCGGGCGGGCAGCGCCAGCGCATCGGCATCGCCCGGGCGCTCGCCGTGGAGCCGCGCCTCCTCGTGCTCGACGAGCCGGTCTCGGCGCTCGACGTGTCGGTGCAGGCGCAGATCCTGAACCTGCTCAAGGATCTCCAGGCGGCTTTGGGCCTCTCCTACCTGATCGTGTCCCACAACTTGGCGGTGATCGACTACATGGCGGACACGATCAGCGTGATGTGCCGGGGGCGGATCGTCGAGGAAGCGCCGCGGGCCGCCCTGTTCCGCCGGCCGGTCCATCCGTACACCCGGGCACTGCTCGCCGCCGTGCCCGATCCGAGCCTGGACCATCCCCTCGATTTCGCGGCCGTGGCGGCCGACCGCAACGACCCGACGCGCTGGGAGGCGCCCTACCGGCTGGAGCCCGACGAGGCGGGCGCGATGCGCGCCATCGAGGCCGGCCATCGGGTGCGGTTCGGCGGCGCGACCGAGGCGGCGGCCGCATGAGCCAGATGCGGCCCCCCGTCATGATGGAACGCCTGCGCCGGAAGGTGCTCGCGCCCTTGTTCGACCGGTTGGGCTACGACCTCGTGCCGGCAGCGCCCGACTGGAGCCACCGTCCGACCTCCCCGCGCGAGGTCGCAACGCTGCTCGACTCCGCCGCCGCCATCCTCGAACGCGATCTGACGGCGGCCGGGCTGGCGCCGGACGGCGCCGTCATCGATCAGGTCCGCACCTTTTGGTCGCTGATCCCGACCGCTCCTGTCCGGCAACGGCGGGGCGGCAGCGGCTTCAACGGGGCGCTGCAGCTTTATGTGGCGCTGCGGGCGCTGAAGCCGCAATTCGTGATCGAATCAGGCGTGTTCCGCGGTCTGACCACCTGGGTGATCCGGCAGGCCTGCCCGGAGGCGCGGATCTTCTGCCACGACCCTGACCTGTCGGGGCTCCAGTACCGCGACCGGCAGGCCCGCTACAGCACCGCCGACTGGTCGACGGCCGAGTGGTCGGGACTCGACCCGGCCGCGACGGTGGCGTTCTTCGACGATCACGTGGCGCAGGGCCGGCGGGTGGTGGAGGCGCACGCGAGGGGCCTGACCCGCCTGCTGTTCGACGATGACGCGGCTGGCCATCGGATCCACGCCCATGGCGGGCCCGCGCACCCGACCATCGCGATGATCACCGGCCCCGAGCACAGCCCGGAGCCGATCCGCTGGACCCGCAACGGCCGCCAGTTCGAGCAGCCCGCCGACGACGCTCTGGTCCGGCAGGCGGCGGGTCTGATCGCCCGGTCGCACGCCTTCGACGATCTACACGGGGCCACGGGGTATTCCCCGGCGCGGCTGACCTCTGTGACGTTGCGGGGTGGGCCATGAGCGGGTCGGATGGACGCGACGGTGTCCCCTACCCCCACTTCGGAGGCGGGAAGCTCAATGGGCGCCCTCTGAGTGAGCTGAGGTCGGGGCCAGACGAAGTCCCGCGCGGGTGGGGGGAGAGCGGTGTCTCCCGCCGCGCCCTCCTCGCCGGGCTCGGCGCCACGCTCGTCTGGTGGCGTGCGCCGTCCGCCGCGGGGGCCGACACGCCGGCCGAAGCCCCGGCCCCGCCGGACGCGCCCCTCGTCGTCGACCTCGCCGCCCATGGCCGCCGGCTCGGCACCGCCGGCGGCACGATCCGGACCCTGATCGCGAAAGCGCGGGACGTCCGCTACCTCTCGGTCTACGGCTACACGCGCTTGGTCGGCTACGATGCCGAGCTGAACCTGCGGCCGGACGTGCTGGAACGCGTCGATGTCGCTGGCGGGCGCTTCACCTTCACCCTCCGCAAGGGCCATCGCTGGTCGGACGGCCACCCGTTCACCACCGAGGATTTTCGCTATTACTGGGAGGATGTCGCCAACGAGAAGGCGCTGAGCCCGGACGGGCCGCCGGCCTTTTTCCGGATCGACGGCAAGCTGCCCCAGGTCGAGGTGCTGGATCCCGTCACGATCCGCTTCGGCTGGGACCGGCCGAACCCGCTGTTCCTGCCCGCCCTGGCGGCGCCGCGAGACCCGTTGATCTACCGGCCGGCGCACTATCTCAAGCCGGTCCACGCCCGGTACATCGGCAAGGACGCTGCCGACGCGAAGGCCAAGGCGCTCAAGCTCCGGGGCTGGGCCGCCCTCCACAACCGTATGGACGACAATTACGAGCTCAACAATCCGGACTGCCCGACCCTCCAGGGCTGGATCCCGAAAACCCGCTCGCCCGCCACACGGTTTCGGTTCGAGCGCAATCGCTCCTACCATCGGGTCGACACCGCCGGCACCCACCTGCCCTACATCGATTCGATCGTGATGGACGTCGCCTCGCAGGGCCTGCTGGTCGCAAAGACCAATGCGGGCGAGGCCGATCTGATGTTCCGTGGCCTGTCGATGCCCGACATCCCGAGCCTCAAGGAAGGCGAGGCGACCCATCGCTACCGTACCAACCTGTGGCCGGTGGCGCGCGGCTCGGAATTCGCCCTCTACCCGAACCTGACCACGATGGATCCCGTCTGGCGCCAGATCAACCGCGACGTGCGCTACCGTCACGCCCTGTCACTCGCGATCGATCGCCGGACCCTCAACAACACGCTTCTGTTCGGGCTCGGCACCGAGGGCAACGACACGATCGTGTCCGACAGCAAGCTGTTCGAGCCGGAGATGCGCACGCTCAACGCCGGCTACGATCCGTCCGAGGCGGCCAAACTTCTGGACGCGATCGGTTTGACCGGCCGTGACGGCTCCGGCACGCGGCTCCTGCCCGGCGGCCGCGCCCTGGAGATCGTCGTGGAGAGCGACGGCGAGGCCGAGATGGTGCTCGATGCGCTGCTGCTCATCACGGAGTTCTGGCGCGAGGTCGGCATCCGCCTGATCACCAAGCCGCAGGAGCGCACCAACCTGCACCGGCGCTCGATCGCCGGCCTGACCGTGATGGTGGCGGCCCAAGGGCTCGACCTAGCGGTTCCGACCGCCATCATGCCGCCGACCGAGCTGAGCCCGGCGCAGCCCGAGCATTATTCCTGGCCGCTCTGGAGCATGAACCTCGAAAGCCGCGGCAAGAGCGGTGAACCCTGCGACGTCCCCGAGGTCCAGCGCCTGATCGAGCTCGACCGCCAGTGGCGCGATACCGACGACGCGGTCCAGCAAGCCGCGATCTGGCGCGAGATGCTACTGAACCACGCGAGCAACACCTGGGTGATCGGTACCGTGGCCGGGGCGTTGCAGCCCGTGGTCGGCGCCGATCGCCTCGTCAACCTGCCGAAGCGCGCCCTCTATTCCTGGGAGCCCACCGCCATGATCGGCGTGCAGCGCATCGACGAGCTGTTCTGGGACACCGGCGCCGACACGCGCGCGGAGGCCCGGTGATCGCCGCGATCCTGCGCCGCATCGTCACCATGGCGGCAACGCTGCTGGTGATCTCGGCGCTCGTCTTCATCATCATCAAGTTGCCGCCGGGCGACTACCTGACCAACCAGATCTTGGAGCTGCGCGCCACCGGCGACGCGAGTTCCGTTGCGAAGGCCCAGCTGCTCGTCACGCAGTACGGGCTCGACCGGCCGATCTGGCAGCAATACCTGATGTGGATCGGCGTCATGCCCGGTGCGGGAGGCTTCTCGGGGCTGCTGCAGGGTGATTGGGGCTGGTCATTCGAGTACGACAAGCCGGTGGCCGACGTGGTCGGCGACGCCCTGTGGCTGACCCTGCTGATCAACCTGACGGCCGTGGTGTTCGTCCACCTCGTGGCGATCCCGGCGGCGATCTACTCGGCGACGCACCGGAACACGTTCGGCGACGCGGTGGTGACCCTGCTGGGCTATGTCGGCCTCGCGGTACCGGGCTTTCTGCTGGCGCTGATCCTTCTGTTCTACGCCAACCGCTGGTTCGGCCTGTCGATCGGCGGCCTCTACGATTCGGCGCTCACCAACCGGCCCTGGACCTGGGACAAGATCCGCTCCCTCCTCGGCCATCTGATCGTGCCGACCCTGGTGATCGGGCTCGGCGGGACGGCGGCGATGATCCGGCGCATGCGCGCCAACCTGCTCGACGAGCTGGCCAAGCCCTACACGGTCACCGCCCGGGCCAAGGGCCTGCCGCCCCTGAAGGCGCTGCTGAAATATCCGTTCCGGATGTCGCTGAACCCGTTCGTGGCGGATATCGGCAACCTGCTGCCGCACCTCGTGTCGGGTTCGGTTCTGGTCTCGCTGGTACTGAGCCTCCCCACCGTGGGGCCGCTGCTGCTCGATGCCCTGCGCAGCCAGGACCAGTTCATGGCCGGCTTCATCCTGATGTTCGTCGCCGCCCTGACGCTCGTCGGGATGTTGATCTCCGACCTGACCCTCGTCTGGCTGGACCCGCGGATCCGCATGGGGCTGCGATGATGGACGCGATCCCCGCCGGCCGCCATTTCGTCGATCCGGCGCCCTTCGAGCCCGAGGCCGGCCCCGAGGGCGGTGCCGGGAATGCCTCCGCATGGCGGCTGATCGCCCGAAAGTTCCTGCGTCACCGCTTGGCGGTCGCATCGGCCGTGATCCTGCTCCTGCTCTACGCGATCGTGCCGTTCGTGGAACTGCTGGCGCCCTACGGCCAAGCGCGGCGCAACGGCGACTTTCTCTACGCGCCGCCACAGGGTGTTCACCTCGTCCACGAGGGCGGCTTCGTCGGGCCGTTCGTCTACCCGTACCGAGCCCATCTCGATCTCGACACGTTCCGCCGGGACTACAAGGTCGACACGGCCGCCCCGCAGCCCCTGCGCTTCCTGTGCCGGGGCGACGGCTACGACTGGCTCGGGCTCGTCCATACGGACCTGCACCTCGTCTGCCCGCCGGAGAACGGCACGCTGTTTCTGCTCGGCACCGACAAGCTCGGCCGCGACCTGTTCTCGCGCCTGATCTACGGCGCGCGAATCTCGCTCACCATCGGCCTCGTGGGCGTCGCGATCTCCTTCACGCTCGGGCTCTTCTTCGGCGGCATCGCGGGTTATTTCGGCGGGATCGTGGATGCTGGGGTACAGCGGCTGATCGAGGTGGTGCGCTCGCTCCCGGAGCTGCCGCTCTGGCTCGCCCTCTCGGCCGCCCTGCCGCCGAGCTGGAGTCCGCTGCTGATCTTTTTCGGCATCACGGTGATCCTGGGGCTCCTGGATTGGCCGGGCCTCGCCCGGGCGGTGCGCGGCAAACTCCTGGCGCTCCGCGAGGAGGATTTCGTTCAGGCGGCCGAGCTGATGGGCGCCTCGCCGGCCCGCGTGATCGGCCGGCACCTGATCCCAAACTTCATGAGTCACCTGATCGCCTCGGCGACGTTATCGATCCCCACCATGATCCTCGGCGAGACCGCCCTCTCCTTCCTGGGCCTCGGCCTGCGGCCACCCGTGACGAGCTGGGGGGTGCTGCTCAACGAGGCGCAGAATCTGGCGGCGGTACAGCTCTATCCCTGGCTGCTGGTGCCGGTTCTGCCGGTGCTGGTGACGGTGCTGGCCTTCAATTTCATGGGGGATGGCCTACGCGATGCGGCCGATCCGTATCATTGAGACTGCGGCGACCTCGGGTCATCCCGCTAGCGGAAGCGGCGCGATCCGCGCTGGCGCGGCGGCGCTCTTGCGTTCCAGCAGGCCCGGCGGCGGCACCGGTGCCTCGATGGTGCAGACGACGCCGGCCGGTTCGTAGCTCAGGGCGACCTCGCCGGCGAGTTCCCGGGCAAGGCTGCGCTCGATCAGGCGCGAGCCGAAACCGGTGCGGGTCGGCTTCTTGACCGGGGGACCGCCGCGCTCGGACCAGCGCAGGTAGAGGCGGATCTCGGCCTCGCGCCGCACGGTCCAGGAGATGTCGACCATCCCGCCCTCGATCGACAGGGCACCATACTTCACCGCGTTGGTGCCGAGTTCGTGCAGCGCCATGGCGATGGACAGGGCGAGCCGCGGTGCGAGGCGGAGCGGCGGCCCGTTGACCCGGAACCGCGAAGCGCGGCCGTCGCCGGATTCGAGCGGACGGATCGCATCCGCAACGACAGCCGACAGCTCCGCGCCCTCCCAGCTCTCCCGGGTGAGCACGTCGTGGACGCGGGCCAGAGCCAGAAGCCGCGCCTCGAAGGCGGCCCGGGCGGCGTCGGCTTCGGCGCCTTCGAGGCCGCGCAGGGACTGCACGGCGATCGACTGAACCGTGGCCAGGGTGTTTTTCACCCGGTGATTGAGCTCGTGAATCAGCAGGAGCAAGTGCTCCTCGGCATTCTTGGCATCGGTGATGTCGATGTTGCAGCCGGTATAGCCCAGGAAGTTATGGTCATCGTCGAGGCGCGGAACGCCCTCGCAGCGCAGCCAGCGCGCGGCCCGATCCCGGTCGATCACCCGAACCTCGATGCGGAACGGAATACGGTCATCGAAGGCCTCCGAGAAGGCGGCGCGGAACCCTTCGAGGTCCTCGGGATGGATGATCCGCGTCCAGCCTTCGTTGGCGAGTTCGGCTGCCGGCATCCCGAACATGTGCTCGAAATGCAGGTTGGCGAAACTCACCTCGCCGGTCTCGTCCGTCATCCAGATCAGAGCCGGCGCCGAGTCGGCCATGTGCCGGAACCGGGCCTCGCTCTCGCTGAGCGCCGTCAGGCCGCGCCGCGTGTCTTCGAGCGCCCGATCGCGCTCCTCCTCCCGGGTGCGCAGCCGGAGCGAGGCCTCGGACAGCACGAGGGCGAGCCGCTGGATCTCGTGGACCGGCGAGGCGATCCGTGGAATCGCCTCGCCGCGCGCCAGAGCGGGTCCGGAGGCGGAGAGCAGACGCAGCGGGCGGGAGACCCGCGACCATAGATTGACGGCCAGCAGCGATGAGGTCGCGAGAACCAGCAGGCCGAAGCCCGCGAAGGCCCAGACCCAGCGCCTGACGCGCGCGTCGACCAACGCCTGGGGGATGCTGGTGGCGACCATCCAGCCTGTCAGGCGGGAGCGCGCCTCGATCACCACCACCGGCTTATGCTGGCGATCCTGCCCCTCCCAGACGCCGGGCGTCGCGGATTGTACCTGCCGCAGGCTCGCGAGCCGCGGACGGCCGATCACCGCATCGGGCTCCGGCAGGCGGGCCAATACGATGCCGTTGCGGTCGCTGATGCCCGTCGTCCAGCCGGGCACGACCTCGCGCGACAGGATGCCCTGGAGGCGTGACAGCGGAACGGTGAAGCTGAGGATGTAGCCGACCTCGCCGTCCATCATCACCGGCACGCCGACCGCGTAGGTAGCCTCGTTGACGGAGGGGCCCGGCACGTAGCCGCTCACCATGGCGCGCTGCGTCCCCTTCGTCAGTTCCTGGTCGAAGGGCAGCGCAACGACCGGGAGCGGCGCGCCCCGCGGCACGCCGGTGTTGACGACCTCCTGGCCGTTCGGACGCCTGAGCAGAACGTCGAGGTCAATTGATTCGCGCACGAGGCGCGCCTGCGCGTCGAAGGCGTCGAAATCGCCCTGCCGTATCCGCGGGGATGTGGCCAGCGTCTGCAGCACGGATACGAGGCCGGCGGTGTCGCGGTCCAGCGAGAGGCCGATCCCGCGCACGTTCTCGCGCGCATCCTGCTCGAACCGCGCCCGCTCGGCTGAGGCGTAGCGCATCAGCAGGATGCCTGTGAACAGGAGGCCCGGCCCGATCAGCGCCACGACGAGGGCGATCAGGTAGACCTGCGTCGAGAAGCCGTTGCCGGCGAAACGGTGAAGCCGCCGCGACAGCCACGACCGGCGCGCGGGGATCACCGCCGGGACGCCGCCGCCCGCCTGCTGGTCCGGACTCAAGCGGGGCCCGTCCCCGGCCCGCAGCGCCCCGCGGGCTCCTCGCCGTTGCCTCGCCTCATGACCGATCGATATGGCCGAGATCGCGCTCCGGGTCGAGGTGGTCCCGCACCCGTTGCTTGAGCGCCTTCACGTCGGGGAAGCCACCGTCGCGCACCCGCTCCCAAACCACCGCCGTCCCGATCTCGATCCGGAACGCCCCGCCCGAAGCCGGGATCAGCGCGACCTCGCCGAGAGCATCGCGAAAGGTCGAGAGCAGCTCCTGCGCCATCCAGGCGGATCGCAGCAGCCAGTTGCACTGCGTGCAGTAGGTGATCGCCACGCGCGGCGGTTGCGCTCGGCTCGCGCCATCCACCGTCACGTCGCTGCCGGGATTCACGTCCACTGACCCCTCGTGCATATGGGCACAGCGCACCGGACCAGACGACTTGTCAACCTGGGGACGGACGAGACGCTGGGGGATCGGCTCCTTGCAGTCCCAGAACGTCCGGCCTGCCGTCGCACTCGTGAATCAGCGAACGTCGCTTGACGTCCAGGCCTGCCGCGCCCTAGAAGGCCGGCCACCGGATCGCAGCGCTTCGATCGGCGGCGCCGACCGGCGCGTGGCCGGCACGGACGGTTAGCACAGCGGTAGTGCGTTCCCTTCACACGGGAAAGGTCGCAGGTTCGATCCCTGCACCGTCCACCAGCCTTCTCCCCCTCATGTCCAACCGCACGGAGCGGCGCGTCTGTTTGCCGCCCAGAAGGCGCGTGCTAAGGGCGCACAAGCGGTCAATGCATAAGCTTGGACCGGCCCGATCCGGGTCGCGCGGTCCAGCAGGGGAAGGGCGGACGTCAACCATGAAGGATATCCTCGACAAGCTCGAAGAGCGCCGGGCGCAGGCCCGTCTCGGCGGCGGTGAGCGGCGCGTCGAGGCGCAGCACAACCGCGGCAAGCTGACCGCGCGGGAGCGCATCGAACTCCTCCTCGACCACGGGTCGTTCGAAGAGTTCGACATGTTCGTGCAGCACCGCTCCACGGATTTCGGCATGGAGGCCCAGAAGATCCCGGGCGACGGCGTGGTGACCGGCTGGGGCACGATCAACGGCCGCACCGTCTTCCTGTTCTCCAAGGATTTCACGGTGTTCGGCGGCTCCCTGTCGGAGGCCCACGCGCAGAAGATCGTGAAGGTCCAGGACATGGCGCTGAAGATGCGCGCCCCGATCATCGGCATCTTCGATGCCGGCGGCGCGCGCATCCAGGAGGGCGTGGCGGCGCTCGGCGGCTACGGCGAGGTGTTCCGCCGCAATGTCATGGCGTCGGGCGTCATCCCGCAGATCTCGGTGATCATGGGACCTTGCGCGGGGGGCGACGTCTACTCGCCGGCCATGACCGACTTCATCTTCATGGTCCGCGACACGAGCTACATGTTCGTGACCGGTCCCGACGTCGTGAAAACCGTGACCAATGAGGTCGTCACCGCCGAGGAACTGGGCGGCGCCAAGGTCCACACCACCAAGTCGTCGATCGCGGACGGCGCGTTCGAGAACGACGTGGAGGCGATCCTCCAGATCCGCCGCCTGCTCGACTTCCTGCCGGCCAACAACATCGACGGCGTGCCCGAGATCGAGAGCTTCGACGATGTCGAGCGGCTCGATTCGTCCCTCGATACGCTGATCCCCGACAACCCGAACAAGCCCTACGACATGGGCGAGCTGATCCGGCGCATCGTCGACGAGGGCGATCTTTTCGAGATTCAGGCGGCCTACGCACGCAACATCATCACGGGCTTCGGCCGGATCGAGGGGCGTACCGTCGGCTTCGTGGCCAACCAGCCGCTGGTTTTGGCGGGCGTGCTTGACGCGGACGCCTCGCGGAAGGCGGCGCGGTTCGTGCGCTACTGCGACGCCTTCGGCATCCCGATCGTGACCTTCGTGGACGTGCCGGGCTTCCTCCCGGGGACGGCGCAGGAATATGGCGGCCTGATCAAGCACGGCGCCAAGCTGCTCTTCGCCTATTCGCAGGCGACCGTGCCGCTGGTCACCATCATCACCCGCAAGGCCTTCGGCGGGGCCTACGACGTCATGGCATCGAAGCACGTCGGGGCCGACGTCAACTATGCGTGGCCGACGGCCCAGATCGCCGTGATGGGCGCCAAGGGTGCAGTGGAGATCATCTTCCGCAGCGAGATCGGCGACCCCGAAAAGATCGCGGCGCGGACCGGCGAGTACGAGGACCGGTTCCTGTCGCCCTTCGTGGCGGCCGAGCGCGGTTACATCGACGAGGTGATCATGCCGCATTCGACCCGGCGCCGGATTGCCAGGGCACTCGGCATGCTCCGCACGAAGAAGATGGAGCAGCCCTGGAAGAAGCACGACAACATCCCGCTCTGAGGCGGGACCGCGCCGCTCCGCAGCGTCAGCTCCGGTCGCTGTGCTCGATCACGGCGCAGAGCGTCAGTGGCCCCTTGTCGGGCGAGACCATCGCCGAGCACGTGATCCGGGCGCCACCGAGATCGACGTTGCTGTGGCGGAGCCGGATGGAGGCCGCCTGGGCCTTGTGGGCGGCCTCGGCGATTAACGCGGCATCGATGCCGGTCACCGCGTGCCCGGCATGGCCGAACAGGTCGTAGTAGGAGTCGGGCGGGTTCGCCCCGCGGAACTGGGCGCCGACCGAGGACAGGTCCGGGCCGCCGCAGGCGAGCGTCAGCGTCATGTCGGGGCTCGCCGAAAAGCTCGCGTAATCGCTGCGCCGCTCAGTCGCCTGCGCGGCGGTCTCGGCGGTGACTCGATCGACGAGGGTATCGCAGGATTGGGCTCGCGCGGCTCCAGGGGCCGCAGCAAGGCAGGACAGGGCGAGGAGGGGGAGCAGCGCGCGCATGCCGAGCAGGTAGCGCGGCCCGAGCCGGGCGACGAGCGGCGTGGCGTTCGGGCGCGGTGCCCCATCCGCACCGCAACCACCCCATGACCGCCAAACCCGAACACGCTCGTCGCCGTCCGGCTGTCAGGCGGACCCGTCCCGGCGTGTGTCGAGCGCGCGCGTCTCGCCCGCCAGAAGCTTGCGCCGGAGCCGGGCGATGCCCGCGCGCTGAAGCGCGCTCGGGGCCGAATGGGCGCCGGCGACCTGGGTGAGCATCGCGATCAGTTCCGTGCGCTCGGCCAAGGTAAGCGTCTCGCGGCAGAGCGGCGTGAGCTGATCGGAGACCAGCGAGAACGGCAGACGCGCCTGCGTGTAGCCCCAGGCCCGCTCGAATGTCGCCGAGATTCTTTCGATCTTTAGGGGCGTCTCCATGAATTCGAGGATCCAGGTCTTCTCGCTCGCCGTGAGGGGGCTACCCGTGCGCACGATCTGGATCATCAGGATCGTGACCGCCAGACGCGGATCCCGCACGCGTTGCAGCGGGGTGCCGACGATATCCTCGAATGTCGAAACGGCCCGGCGCTGCAAGCCCTTGGTGTCGCGATCGACGGCCTGCAATCCCTTGACGGTGCCGTGGACCCGCAGAACCCAGAACAGGATCGCGGCGAGCACGCCGACGAGACCAAGGAGCAGCGGCATAAGTGTCTTCTGCCGAATCGACAGAGGACGATTCCATGAGAAGCGACGGCCGTCAAATGATGACGGAGGTCGATTGCCGTTATATTCAATCACAAGATCTGATTTTCATAGATATTCTAGAGATGGAGAGCCATTAATTCTTTAGATGAAACGGACGTCTAACGATTTTCGACAAATTGAGCGCCGCCGAGATCGCTCAGGCGGCAGCTTCGGCTTGGTTCTGGCCGAGTTCGAGCAGCACGATCTCTGGCGGCACCCCGAGCCGCACCGGGATCCGGCTCATGCCGAAACCGCCGGATACGATCATGTGGCGGCCATCCTCCACGACGTGCCCGTAGGAATAATCGTGGCCGCGGACCTTGCGGACCGCGGGCGAGCGTCCGAACAGCCGAATCTGCCCGCCATGGGTATGGCCGGCGAGCGTGAGCGAGACCCGTTCCGGCACCGTCGCGAAGATGTCGGGCTCGTGCGCCATCAGGATCACCGGCGCCGCATCGGTGACATCCTTGAGCGTACGCGGCACGTCCGCGTGACTCAGCGACATCCAGGTGCTCTTGAACGGCTGCTGGTCCGCCAGACCGGCGAGCCAGAACGGACGCCCGTCCTTCACCAGGCGGACGGCTTCGTTCTCCATCACCGGAATGCCCCGGTCCTCGAGCAGGCGCTTGACCGCGGGTGTCCCGCTTCCGGCTTTCTGGACGGTCTCGTCGTCCCACCAATCGTGATTGCCGAGGATCGCGTGCGTGCCGAGCGGTGCCTTCAGGTCTTCCATCATCCGGGCGAATTGGCTGAGCGGCAGCGTCTGCCACGCGATCTGCCCCGCCGGGTAGTCGCCGAGGAGCAGCACCAGATCGGGCTGGAGGGCGTTGGTGGCGTCCACGATCTCGGCGACCCGATCGAACGGCATGTACGGCTCGCAGATGTGGAAATCCGCCAGAACCGCCACGCGCAGGCGCAAGCCCGGATCCCAGCGCGGCAGGGCCGGCGCGTAGGCTGTCACGACTAAGCGGTGCAGCGGTTCGACGTCGAAGGCGTAGACGCCCGTGGCGGCCGTCAGGCCGACGCCCGCGCCGAGGCCGGTTAGGAACTGCCGTCGGCTCGGCAGGATCAGCATGGCACCATATCCGTTCGCCCTATGTCGCGCCGTCGCCCCGCTAGGCACGCAGTCCGGCGAAAGCGGGGCGGCGCCGCGGACGGTTTTGCCGCACGGCCGGTTCAGGAAAGCTGAATACCGCTGACCGCAGCGTGACAGCCGGTCTATAAGAGCCTGCCCTTACCAGCCGAGAAGTTCCGAACACAGATGTTGAACCGCCCCCTGCGCATCGGCACCCGCGGCTCCCCGATGGCGCTCGCGCAGACCGGAATGGTGCGCGACCGGATCGTCGCGGCCAATCCGGGCCTCGACACCGAGCTCGTCGTCGTCACCACGGTGGCCGACAAGATCCTGGACCGACCCCTCTCCGAGATCGGCGGCAAGGGGTTGTTCACCAAGGAGCTGGAGCAGGCCCTCTTCGCCGGGGAGGTCGATGTCGCCGTCCATTCCATGAAGGATGTGGAGACCTGGCTCCCGGACGGCCTGACCATCGCCTGCATCCTCGAGCGCGACGATCCGCGAGACGCCTTCCTCTCGCCGCACGCCGACGGGCTGGCGGCCCTGCCGCAGGGCGCGCGGGTCGGCACCTCGTCGCTGCGCAGGGGTGCACAGGTCCTGATGCACCGTCCGGATCTCAGGGTCGTGCCGTTGCGCGGCAACGCCAACACCCGGATGCGCAAGCTCGAAGCGGGCGAATGCGACGCGACGCTCCTCGCGCTGGCGGGCCTCCAGCGCCTCGGCTTGGAGACCATGGCCCGCAGCGTCCTGTCCGTGGAGGAGATGCTGCCCGCGGTGGCACAGGGCGCCCTCGGAATCGAATGCCGCGCGGCGGACGGCGCGATCCGCGAACTCCTGGCGCCGATCGCCTGCACCCGCACGACCACGGCGATCACCGCGGAGCGCGCGCTCCTCGCCGAACTCGACGGCTCGTGCCGGACGCCGATCGCCGCCCTAGCGCGGATCGAGGGCGAGGCCCTGACGCTCGATGGCCTTCTGTTCCTGCCGGACGGCAGCCGACACTGGTCGGTGTCACGTCACGGGCCGGCTGCCGAAGCCGAGCGGATCGGCCGCGAGGCCGGCGCGGCCCTTAAGGCTGCGGCCGGGGATACCTATGTGCGCGATCTGAAGTGAGGTTCAGCCCCCATCACCGCCGCTCGAGCGGCTGCCGGATCCTTCGCGATCGCGGCGCATGCTCCGGCGGACGGCGATGAGTTGCCAGAGGCCGATCCCCAGCACCGCGGCGAAGGCGAGCCCGAGATCGAGGGCGGCGAACAGCGATTGACCCATTTGCACGCCGCTCAGGACGCCGCGGACCGGCCGAACGCCTCCCGCTGACGCATCCGCTCGATCAGGTCGAGGACGTGGACGACGCGGCCGGCCACATCCCACCAGGGCCGCAGAGCGGGCCGCTGGCCGAGGGCCGGAAGCGGATGGCGCGCGACCGCCTCGATCAGGAACAGCGCCTGCGGCAGCGCAGGCGCTGCGGGACCCGGGGCGGCGGCGGGTGCCCGCGTTGCCTGGGCGATCAGCGCGAGCTTGCGAACGCCCGCGACGCGGGCCCGGCGAGAGACCGAATCGTGTCCTGATGCGGCGATCACCCGCCCGATCTCGCGGTAGATCATCCCGGCCGCATGGATGGCCGGCCGGCAGCGCGTCGGAAGCAGCGCGATCCCGTCCGCGGCCTGGACGTAGAGCCGGTCGGCCTCGGCGAGCAGCTGGGCAACGACGGCGGCGAGCGCCGGACTCGGCCGCGGATCGGCCAGGAAGGCGTCGGGGTCGATCCCGGCTGCCCGCATCCAGTCGCGCGGCAGGTAGAGCCGGCCCAGGCGGGCATCCTCACCGACATCGCGGGCGATGTTGGTGAGCTGCATCGCGGCCCCGAGATCGCAGGCCCGGGCCAGGGCCTCAGGTGAGCGCACGCCCATGATCAGCGCCATCATGGCGCCGACCGAGCCGGCGACCCGCGCCGCGTAGGCGTGGAGCGCGTCGAGATCGGCGTAGTGCCGCCCCTCGGCATCCCAGGCGAAGCCCTCGATGAGCGCCTGAGGCAGGGCTTCCGGGATCGCGCAGGCAGCGACGATCTCCGAGAAGGCCCGATCGGCAGGCGTATCGGCGGGCTCGCCGGCATAAGCTCTCGCGATCCGATGACCAAGGCGCGCCACCGCCGCGTGGCGGGCGGAGGCGCTGGTGGCCTCGTCCACGAGGTCGTCCGAGTAGCGGCAGAAGGCGTAGAGGCCGTAGGCCGCCTCGCGGACCTCCCCGGGCAGCATCTGGCCGGCCGCGAAGAAGCTCTTCGACCCCCGCCGGATCGCGGTCCGGCAGGCGGTCCGGTCGGCCGCAGCGGCGAATTCAGGCGGTAACGCGGGCATCGGGAACCACGGTGTCGAGGACGCGGGCGGAGGAGAGTACGCCGGGCAGGCCAGCACCCGGATGCGTGCCCGCGCCGACGAGGTAGAGGTTGCGCACGTCCCCGGAGCGGTTGTGCGGCCGGAACCACGCGGACTGCGTCAGCACGGGTTCGAGCCCGAAGCCGGAGCCGCGGTAGCTCAGGAAATCATCCTGGAAATCCTGCGGCGTCGTCACGCGGGATGTGACGATCGTCTCCGACAGGCCCGGGAGCACGCTGGTTTCCAGGATCCGGGCGATCCGGCGCCGGTACGGCTCCGCCAGCGCCCGCCAATCCTGGCCGCCGGCAAGGTTCGGCACGGGCGCAAGGACGTAAAACGCATCGCATCCCGGCGGTGCGAGACCGGGATCGGTGGCGGTGGGTCGGTGCAGGTAGAGGCTCGCATCGTCGGCCAGCACCTTCCGGTCGAAGATGTCGGCCAGGAGCCCGCGATAGCGCGGCCCGAGCAGGATCGTGTGGTGATCCACCTCCGGGTAGCGGCGCTTCGTGCCGAAGTACCACACGTACAGGCCCATGGAGGAGCGGGCGCGGCGGTACCGCCATGGGCTCCAGCGCTGGGCCTCCGGCAGCAGGCGCGCATGGGTGACCGCCGAATCGGCATTCGACACGACCAGATCCGCCGCGATCACCTCGCCGCCGTGCAGTTCGACACCGGTCGCCGCCCCGCCTTCGACCCGGATGCGCGCGACGTCGGCGCCGAGCCGCACCCGTCCGCGCTGGCTGCGGATCAGGCGCACGAGGCCATCGACGAGCTGCCCGGTCCCGCCCAGGGCGAAATGGACGCCCCAGCGGCGCTCCAGATCCGCGATCAGGCAGTAGATCGCGCTTGCCCGGAATGGATTCCCGCCGATGAGCAGCGGGTGGAAGCTGAATACCGTGCGCAGCCGCTCGTCGCGGATGAAGCGGGCCACCACTTCGTGGACCGAACGGTGCCCCGACAGACGGACCAGATCCGGGGCGATCTTCAGCATCGCGCCGATCCGCCCGAACGGGACGTGGCCGAGCCGCTCGAACCCGATCTCGCAGACGGCCCGGCTGTGCGCCATGAAGCGCTCGTACCCCGCGACATCTTCCGGCGCGAAGCGGGCGACCTCGGCGCGCATCCGTTCCGGGTCGCCGCTGTAGGCGAACGACGAACCGTCCGCGAACCGGATCCGATAGAACGGATCCATCGGGACGAGCGTCACGTCATCCGACAGGCGCCGGCCCGCCAAAGTCCAGAGCTCCTCGAACAATTGGGGCGCCGTGACGATGGTCGGGCCCGCATCGAAGGTGAACCCGTCCTGCCGGTGAACCCGCGCGCGACCGCCGGCCTGGTCCAGCCGTTCCAGGACGGTGACGCGGTATCCGCGCGCACCGAGCCGCACGGCGGCGGCGAGCCCGCCGAAGCCCGAGCCGATGACCACGGCGTGCGGGCGCCGATCACGCTCTTGTCCTACGCTCTGATCGACCGCAAGTGTCAGCATGGCTTGACACTATCGCGGCGTCTCGACGGGGCGCAAGGGACAATCGTCGACGCGCGTTGTCCGATCGCGACGCAGTCTGGGCCGGAGCATTCGGTTCGCGCGTGCGGGCGAGGCTTCGCGGGCGAGGGTTTGTCGTGCGAGGTGCGCGTCCTGGCCCTCGCCGCTCGGTACCACCCCCGGTATCGCGGAGCTTTCACGTTCGCGCCGCGATTCTCCGGCCGAACGGCGCTATAGGGCCGTGACGAGGCGATGATGGGATTGGGAACGGGGCGGGTGATGGACGATCGCGGTCAGACGATCTTCGTGGCGGGCCATCGCGGCATGGTGGGCTCGGCGATCGTGCGCCGCCTGAAGGCACAGGGGCACGAACGGATCCTGACGGCCGACCGACAGACCCTCGACCTGCTCGATCAGGGCGCGGTCCGGCACTTCTTCATCGAGAACCGAATCGATCAGGTCTATCTCGCCGCCGCCAAGGTCGGCGGCATCCACGCCAACAGCACCTTCCCGGCCGAGTTCATCCACGACAATCTCGTGATCCAGACCAACGTCATCCACGCCGCCCATCTGAGCGACGTCGACCGGCTGCTGTTCCTGGGCTCGTCCTGCATCTATCCAAAGCTCGCCGAGCAGCCGATGCGCGAGGACGCGCTACTCACCGGCACGCTCGAGCCCACCAACGAACCCTACGCGATCGCCAAGATCGCCGGGATCAAGATGTGCGAGAGCTACAACCGCCAGTACGGGCGGCGCTACCGCAGCGTGATGCCGACCAATCTCTACGGTCCCAACGACAACTTCCACCCCGACAACGCCCACGTGCTGCCAGCGCTGATGCGTCGCCTGCACGAGGCGAAGGAAGCGGGCCGTGCGAGCGTCATGGTCTGGGGCACGGGCCGGGCGAAGCGCGAGTTCCTCCACGTTGACGATATGGCGCGCGCCAGCGTGTTCGTGATGGCGATGGACGAGGCAGTCTACGCGGCCAACACGCGGCCGGACCTGTCCCACATCAACGTCGGTACGGGGGAGGATTGCACGATCTTGGAGCTGGCCGAGGCGTTGGCGCGGGTGATCGGCTACGAGGGCCAGCTCGCGTTCGACGCGACGAAGCCCGATGGCACGCCGCGCAAGTTGATGGACGTTTCACGGCTCAAGGCCATGGGTTGGCGGCCGGAGATCGGGCTGGAGGACGGCTTGCGTGAGACCTACGGCTGGTTCCTCGCACATCAGGCCGACCTGCGCAGCTAGGCAGATGTCACGGTGGCGCGGATAGATCCGCCGGGGGGAAGAGCGCTCATGGACCAGCGGTCGCCTCATGCCGACGCCTACGTCCGATAGCAGCTGGTGGTGGAGCCACTTCGCAAGTTGGCGGTCGCCGCCGTGTCGTTCGGCGCTTGAACAGGAGCCTCGCACTGAACCATGATCAGTCCGATCGTCTTCATCGGTGACTCGATCACCGAGCAATGGGGCAACGACCGCGCCGCGGTCTTTGCGGCCCACGATCTGATCCCCCGCGGGGGATCGGGCCAGACGGCGCGCTGGATCACCATGCGGTTCCGCCGCGATCTGGAGGAGACCGGGGCCAGGGGCGTGCATCTCCTGTGCGGGGTGAACGACATCGGCCGCAACGAGGGATTCTTTGTGCCCGCCGACGGCATCGCTCAGACGATCGCCGGCATGCTCGACGAGGCGCGGGCGATGGGCGTGCAGGCGTGGGTCGGCTCGATCATGCCGGCCGCCCGGATCCCGTGGAACCCTGTGGTCCAGGACGCCCCGGCGATGATCGCCGCGGTGAATGCGTGGCTGCGCAACCACGCGCATGAGCACGGGGCGACCTACATCGACTACCATTCCGTGCTGGCCGACGAATCGGGGGGCTTGCGGCGGTCCTACGGAACGGATGGGCTTCACCTCAGCCCGGCCGGATACCGGGCGATCGAGCCGCTCATGCTGACCGCCCTCGGACGCACCCCGCCCGGCGCGACCGCCGAGGTCGCGCCGGCGCGCAGATCCCTGCGTCAGCGCATCACCGCCCTGGTCAGGGGCAGCCGCTGATCAGACCCGGCGCACGGCCCCGTGGGCGGCGCTGGTCGTGAGCATCGCGTAGGCGCGCAGAGCCGCGCTGACCTTGCGCGTGCGGGGCTTCGTGGGCTGCCAGCCGGCCGCTTCCTGCTCGGCGCGGCGCCGATCGAGTTCGCCCGCATCCACGTCGAGGCGGATGCTGCGGTTCGGAATGTCGATGGCGATGATGTCGCCGTCGCGCACGAGGCCGATCAGGCCGCCCTCGGCCGCCTCGGGAGAAACGTGGCCGATCGACAGGCCGGAGGATCCGCCGGAGAACCGCCCGTCGGTCACCAGGGCGCAGGCCTTCCCGAGCCCCTTCGATTTCAGGTAGCTCGTCGGGTACAGCATCTCCTGCATGCCGGGGCCGCCGCGGGGTCCCTCGTAGCGGATCAGCACCACCTCGCCGGCCGCGACCTTGCCGTTGAGGATGCCGTCGACCGCCGCGTCCTGGCTCTCGAACACCCGGGCCGAACCCGAAAAGGTCAGGATCGCGTTATCGACGCCCGCGGTCTTCACGATGCAGCCCTGCTCGGCCAGGTTGCCGTAGAGCACGGCGAGGCCGCCATCCTGCGAGTACGCGTGCGCAGCGTCGCGGATCACGCCGCCCGCCCGGTCGAGGTCGAGTTCGTCGAAGCGGGAATCCTGGCTGAACGCCACCTGGGTCGGCACGCCACCGGGGGCGGCGCGATAGAAGGTCTCGACGGACGCGCTTGGCGCGGCGCGCACGTCCCAGCGTGCCAGGGCGCCGCCCAGCGTCCCGGCCGAGACGTTGCCGACCTCCGTGTCGATCAGGCCGGCGCGATCGAGCTCGCCCAGGATGCCCATGATGCCGCCGGCACGGTGCACGTCTTCCATGTGGACGTTGGCGACCGCCGGGGCGACCTTGCACAGCACCGGCACCCGCCGCGACAGCCGGTCGATATCGGCCATCGTGAAGGGCACCTCGCCCTCGTGGGCGGCGGCCAGCAGGTGCAGCACCGTGTTGGTCGAGCCGCCCATGGCGATGTCGAGCGTCATCGCGTTCTCGAAGGCCTTGAGGCTCGCGACCGCGCGCGGCAACACGCTGGCATCGTCCTGCTCGTAGTGGCGGCGGGCCAGATCCACGATCAGGTGGCCGGCCTCCACGAACAGGCGTCTGCGGTCGGCATGGGTGGCCAGCACCGAGCCGTTGCCCGGTAGCGCCAGACCCAGTGCCTCGGTGAGGCAGTTCATCGAGTTCGCCGTGAACATGCCCGAGCAGGAGCCGCAGGTCGGGCAGGCCGAGCGCTCGATCACCGCCACGTCGGCATCCGAGATCCGGTCGTCGGCCGCCGCGATCATCGCGTCGACGAGGTCGACCTTCCTGGCGATGCCAGGGAGCTGCACCTTCCCGGCCTCCATCGGGCCGCCGGAGACGAACACGGTCGGGATGTTGAGGCGCAAGCACGCCATCAGCATGCCGGGGGTGATCTTGTCACAGTTCGAGATGCACACCATCGCGTCGGCGCAATGCGCGTTGACCATGTACTCGACGGAATCGGCGATCAGCTCCCGGGATGGCAGCGAGTACAGCATCCCGTCATGGCCTATGGCGATACCGTCATCGACCGCGATCGTGTTGAATTCCTTGGCGACGCCGCCGGCCGCCTCGATCGCGCGGGCCACGAGCTGGCCGAGATCCTTCAGGTGAACGTGGCCGGGCACGAACTGCGTGAACGAGTTCACCACCGCGATGATCGGCTTGCCGAAATCGCCGTCCTTCATGCCGGTGGCGCGCCAGAGGCCGCGGGCGCCGGCCATGTTGCGGCCGTGGGTGGTGGTGCGGGAACGATAGGCAGGCATCGGCAGAGTCGACCGTTTCGAGATGCCGGGCTTCTGCGCCCCTGGTCGCCCGCCTGCAAGCGTCGCCGAAGGCCACGCATCCGTGGCATGCTCCCGGCGGATAGCGGGATGGAGGCGACAGCGCACGATGGCACAGGTGGACTTCCTGCGGCGGGCCATCGATCAGGGATCGGGCCGTACCGAGGCCGATCTGGTCCTGAAGGGCGGGCGGTTCCTCGATCTCGTGACCGGCGATCTCGTGGCGTCGGACATCGCCCTCTGCGGCGACAGAATCGTCGGCACCTTCGGGACCTATCGCGGCCGGCGCGAGATCGACATCGTTGGCAAGGTCGTGGTGCCGGGCTTCATCGACACGCATTTCCACGTCGAATCGTCGCTGATGCCGCCGCAGGAATTCGAGCGGTGCGTCCTGCCGCACGGCGTGACCACCGGGATCTGCGACCCGCACGAGATGGCCAACGTCCTCGGCGTCGAGGCCTTCACGTGGTTCCTGGCCTCGGCGGAGACGATGGCGATGGACCTGCGGGTGCAGCTCTCCTCCTGCGTGCCGGCGACCGACCATCTGGAAACGTCGGGCGCGCGGATCGAGGCAGCCGACCTGCTGCCCTTCGCCGCCCATCCCAAGGTGATCGGGCTCGCCGAATTCATGAACTTCCCCGGGGTGCTCGCAGGCGAAGCGGGGGTGCTAGAGAAGCTCGCGGCCTTCCAGGGCCGGCATATCGACGGCCACGCGCCACTTCTGCGCGGCGAACGCCTCAACGGCTACATCGCCGCCGGCATCCGCACGGAACACGAGGCGACGACGCCCGAGGAGGCCCTTGAAAAACTCTCGAAGGGCATGACGGTGCTGATCCGTGAGGGTTCGGTCTGCAAGGATCTGCACGCGCTGGCGCCGATCCTCACCGAGCGCACCGCGCCGTTCCTGGCCTTCTGCACCGACGACCGGAACCCCCTCGAGATCGCCGAGGAAGGGCATCTCGACTTCGTCATCCGCACCGCCATCGCGCTCGGGGCGCCGCCGCTCGCCGCCTACAGGGCCGCCTCATGGTCGGCGGCCCGCGCTTTCGGCCTTCACGACCGGGGGCTCGTCGCGCCGGGACAGCGCGCCGACCTCGTGGTGCTCGACGATCTCGCGACCTGCGCGGTCTCCTCGGTGCTCGCCGCCGGCCGGCCGGTGGAGGAGACGCTGTTTGCCGCCCGCCCGCCCATCGCACCGATCGGACGGGGCAGCGTCCGGGCGCGGCGGGTGACGGCGGCGGACTTCGCCGCGCCGGGATCCGGACCCGCGACGCCGGCGATCGGCGTCGTGCCGGGCAAGATCATAACCCTGCGCTACGACCTTTCGCTGCCCTATGCCGACGGCCATCGCCACGTCGATCTCGCGCAGGACGCCATCAAGGTCGCGGTCGTGGAACGCCACGGGCGGACGGCGCCGGGCGCAGGCGGGATCGGCATCGCCTTCGTGAAGGGGTTCGGGCTGCAACGCGGCGCCATCGCGTCCTCGGTCGGGCACGACAGCCACAACATCACGGTGGTCGGCGTCGACGAGGCCGACATGGCGGTGGCGGTGAACCGTCTGGGCGAGATCGAGGGCGGGTTCGTGGTGGTGGAGGGCGGCCAGGTGCTCGCCGAGATCGCGCTGCCGCTTGCCGGCCTCATGAGCCTGATGCCGTTCGATGCGATCCGGCTGGATCTGATCGCCCTGCGGGCCGCAGCGCGGAGCCTTGGCGTTGTCCTGCCCGAGCCGTTTCTGCAAGTGGCGTTCCTGCCCCTGCCGGTCATCCCCCATCTCAAGATCACCGATCGCGGGCTGGTCGATGTCGATCGATTCTGCCTGATCGACCCGTGAATTTAGATTGCGCACAATCTAAAATGGGCCTATGCATTCGCCTGCCGGCCCCTAGATGCCGACACCCATTCTGATACCGGAGATTCTCATGTCCGTGGACGTGAAGTACCGCACCACCGCCACCGCCACCGGGGGCCGCGACGGCGCCGCTCGCACCGCCGACGGCAGCTTCGAGGTCAAGCTCTCGACCCCGAAGGAACTGGGCGGCGGCGGTGGTCCCGGCGCCAACCCGGAACAGCTCTTCGCCTCCGGCTATTCGGCGTGCTTCCTCGGCGCGATGAAGGCCGTGGCGCCCTCGCTGCAACTGAAGGTCCCGACCGACACCAGCGTGACCGCCGATGTCGGCATCGGCCCGCGTTCCGAGGGCGGCTTCGGCATCACTGCAGACCTGACGATCAGCCTGCCGGGCCTCGACCGCGCCGACGCGCAGAAGCTCGTGGACGCCGCCCATCAGGTCTGTCCGTACTCGAACGCCACGCGCGGCAACGTCGACGTCGGGCTGAAACTCGCCTGAGCCGGGTGTCGTGACGGTGAGGCGCCTCCGAGGGCCTCACCAGCGCGGCGTAGAACGGTTCGCGATGGGAATCGCCCGTCCCATCATTCGCCTCACCCTGAAGTGCGAGTACGGCGAGCCTTGAGGAGCCCTCCAGAAGCCACGCGGTCGCTGGAGCCCTCCTCCGAGGCCTCCGCTGCGCTCCGGCATTTCAGGATGAGGTCGAGGGTCGGACCATCGTCTCCCCCTCGGCCCAGGCCCGCATGCAGACGCGGCCCGTCTCATCGAGCGTGACGCCCTCGTACCCGGCCTCGCTCATGCGGCCGCACACGCGAAAGACCTGGTTCGCGGTCATCGGGGACAAGCCGCGATAGCGGAAGATTCGCGGCACGTGCCTCAGCATCGTGGCGGCGAGGTTCATCAGCAGCGTCGCCTGCATCGGTCCGTGGACCACGAGGTCGGCATAGCCTTCCACCCGCGTCGCATAGGGCTGGTCGTAGTGGAAGCGATGCCCGTTGAAGGTCATGGCCGAGTAGCGGAATAGCAGCGTCGGCGTCGCGGGCACCGACCAGACCTGCGCGTAAGCGCTTGCCGCGTCGCGCTCCCCGTCGGAGTTCCGGCCCGTCTGCGCATCGGCCGCTTCCCGGTATACGATATCCTGCCGCTCGCGGATCGCTACGCCGCGGCCCGTCTCCACGACGTGCTCCACGGTGACGAAGCATAGCTGCCCGCTCCGCCCATCCTTCAGTGCGACGTCCCGCACCGTTTCCGAGCGCGTGACGGAATCGCCGATTCGCAGCTCCGAGAAGGTCTCGATCTGTCCGCCGGCCCACATGCGGCGTGGCAGCGGCACGGGGGGCAGGAAGCCGCCCTTTGCGGCATGGCCGTCCGGACCGAGGGCGTCGGCCGGCGGCGTCTCCGGGGCGAGGCACCAATGCAGGGCGGGCGGCACCGTCTGATCCATGGCCGGCGCCAGGTGCGGCGCGAACGTGGCCCTGAACTCGGCGCACAGCCGCGGCGTGACGAGATCCGATTGCTCGCGGGTGCGGCCGATCCAGGCGGTCAAGTCGGTCATGTCAGTACGAGCGCGGCAGGCCGAGCACATGCTCGGACAGGTAAGCCAGGATCAGGTTCGTGGAGATCGGCGCGACCTGATAGAGGCGCGTCTCGCGGAACTTGCGCTCGACATCGTATTCCTCGGCGAAGCCGAAGCCGCCATACGTCTGGATGCAGGCATTGGCCGCCTCGAAGGAGGCATCGGCGGCGAGCATCTTGGCCATGTTGGCCTCCGCGCCGGGATTGGCGCCGCCCTCATAGAGGGTCAGCGCCTCGCGGACCATCAACGCGGCCGCCCGCATGTTGGCGTAGGCCCGGGCGATCGGGAACTGCACGCCCTGGTTGGCGCCGATCGGCCGGCCGAAGATCGAGCGCTCCCCGGCATAGACCCTCGCCTTGTCGATGAACCACTTGGCGTCGCCAACACACTCGGCCGCGATCAGGATGCGCTCCGCGTTCATCCCCGAGAGGATGTAGCGGAAGCCCCGTCCCTCCTCGCCGATCAGGTTCTCGGCCGGCACGCGAAGGTTGTCGAAGAACACCTCCGTGGTGGCGTGGTTCATCATCGTGCGGATCGGCCGGATGGTAAGGCCGTTGCCCCGGGCCTCGCGCATGTCGACGAGGAGAACCGACAGGCCGTCCGTGCGCTTCATGCCTTCCGTGCGCGGCGTCGTGCGGGCCAGCAACAGCATCAGGTCGGAATGCTCGGCCCGGCTGGTCCAGATCTTCTGCCCGTTGACCACGTAGTGGCCGCCCTCGCGGCGCGCCGTGGTCTTCAGACTGCCGGTATCGGTACCGGAGGTCGGCTCCGTCACCCCGAAGGCCTGGAGGCGGAGGCGGCCCTCGGCGATGCCCGGCAGGTACTCAGCTTTCTGAGTCTCGGATCCGTGCCGGAGCAGGGTGCCCATCGTGTACATCTGGGCATGGCAGGCTCCGCCGTTGCAGCCGGCCCGCTGCACCTCCTCCAGGATCGCGGCGGCCGCCGAGAGCGGGAGCCCCGAACCGCCATACGCCTCCGGGATCAGGACCGAGAGGTACCCGCTTTCGGTGAGCGCGTTCACGAACGCGGTCGGGTAGGCCATCTCCCGGTCCAGGGCACGCCAGTAGGCGCCCGGGAAGCCCGCGCAGAGCTTCGCCACGGCGTCGCGGATCTCGGTATAGGCTTCCATGGCGTGCTCCTCAGGCCGTGCGACCGCCATCGACCGGTAGATCGACGCCGGTGATGAACTCCGCCTCGTCGGAGGCGAGGAACAGCGCCGCCGCCGCGATGTCGCGCGCCTCCGACATCCGGCCGAGCGGGATCGTGGCGATGAACCGGGCGCAGTTCTCGGGCGTGTCGGGCACGCCCATGAACTGTTTGAGCAGCCCGGTCGCGCCCATCACCGGACAGAGGGCGTTCACCCGGATCTTCCAGGGCGCGAGTTCCAGCGCCAGCGACTTGGAGGCAAGGCTCGCGGCGCCCTTCGAGGCGTTGTACCACGTCAGCCCGGGACGTGGCCGGAGCGCCGCCGTCGAGCTGACGTTCAGGATCACGCCGCCGCCCTGATCGCGCATCTGCGGGGCGACTGCCCGGACGAAGTGGAAGATCGACTTCACGTTCACGCGGAACACGCGGTCGAACTCCTCCTCGGTCACCTCCAGCAACGGCTTGTTGCGGTGGGTGGTGCCGGCATTGTTGACCAGGATGTGCGGAGCGCCGAACCGCGCGCAGGTCGCCGTGACGGCAGCCTCGACCTCACCGGCGTCGCCGACATCCGCGCCGATCGCGAGGGCGTTCGCGCCGATCTCGGCCGCCACGCGCTCGGCCGACGCACGGTCGAGGTCGAGGCAGGCGACCCGGGCGCCTTCCTCCGCGAAGCGGCGGGCGATACCCGCTCCGAAGCCGCCGCCCGCGCCTGTCACGATCGCGATCTTGCCGTCGAGCCTCATGGTCCCCTCCCCTGTTGTGTTGGTCAGCGCGCCGCGAATTCCGCGCGGATGCGCGCGGTGTGCTGGCCGATATCCGGAACCGGGCCGAGCGCCCGCGCCTGCCCGTCGACCAGCACCGGCGGAGCCACGATTCGAGCGGTCCCACCGGGCGTCTCGACCGCGGCGCGCAGCAGGGCGGGATGGGTGGCGAGATCGGCGAGCGTGTTGACGAAGCCGTAGGCGGTACCGGCTTCCGCCAGCCGAATGGCCGCCGTGTCGCGGGTTAGCCGCGCCAGGGCGTCGCCGATGCGCCGATCGACCGTCTCCCGGTTGGCCACCCGGGCGGTGTTGGGCGCGTAGCCCTCGGCCGTGGCGAGATCGGGTTCCTCCAACACGACCGCGCAGAAGCGCGCCCATTCGCGCTCGTTCTGAATCGAGATCAGCACGAGGCTGTCGTCGGCCGTCGGGAAGGCGCCGTAGGGGCATATCGACGGGTGGGCGAGGCCGACCCGCTGCGGCACCCGACCGGTGCCCTCGAAATAGAGCAGCGGCACGTTCATCCAGTCGGCCGCGCCGCTGAACAGGCTGACGTCCAGAGCGCAGCCCTCGCCGGTGATGCCCCGGGCGATCAGTGCCTCCAGCACGGCGGCATGGGCGTCCATTCCGCAGGCGACATCGCAGACGGAGACGCCGACCCGGCCCGGACCGGCAGGATGGCCGGTGATCCCGGCGAGCCCGCTCTCGGCCTGGACCAGCAGATCGTAGGCCTTCATGTCGCTGTAGGCGTGGCCGGCGCCGTAGCCGGAGATGTCGACGGTGATCAGGCGCGGATGGCGGGCGCGCAACGCGGCGGATCCGAAGCCCGCGCGGGCGGCGGCACCGGGGGCGAGGTTCTGCACGAACACGTCGGCCCGCGCGAGGATCGCGTGGAGCAGGCGCGCATCCGCTGGATCCTTGATGTCGGCGACGAGGCTCTCCTTGCCGCGGTTGAGCCAGACGAAGTAGCTCGACAGGCCGTGGACCGCGGCGTCGTAGCTTCGGGCGAAGTCGCCTTCCGGGCGCTCGATCTTGATGACGCGGGCGCCGGCATCGGCGAGCCGCGACGTGCAGTACGGGGCTGCGACCGCCTGCTCCAGGGCGAGGACGATCAGCCCTCGCAACGGCAGGTTCCAGCTCATCGACGTCCTTCGGATCCGAGGCCTATCGGCCGATCCGGACTCAAGTGGTTCGTCAGCGGGTTACGCCAAGCGGCGCGGGGTTACAGGGGCCGAGGGCTCAGGGCCAGGGCCGCCGGACCCGTGTCCGTCATCGCGAGCATGGAAAAGCGACCCGGGCGGCGCGACCCGACAGCGCGTCGCGCCGGACGGGGTTGGTTCGCTCCACCGACCGAGACGGCGGCGCGGCTCCAGCCTCACTCCGCCGCCCGCAATGTCGGAGGCCCACGGACTTCCTCCACGGGCTCCGCCTCGGGCTCGACAGCCTCGATCGCCGCCGGCTTGTCCCGGTAGGAGAAGCGATGCGCCAGCTGGTCGAGGTAGATGTAGATCACGGGCGTCGTGAACAGCGTCAGGATCTGGCTCACTGCCAGCCCGCCCACCATGGCGTAGCCCAGCGGCTGCCGGATCTCGGATCCGGTGCCGTGCGCGAACATCAGCGGGATGCCGCCGAGCAGCGCCGCCATGGTGGTCATCAGGATCGGGCGGAAGCGCAGCAGGGCGGCCAGGCGGATCGCCTCTTCGGGGCTGAGGCCCTCCTCCCGCTCGGCCACGATCGCGAAGTCGACCAGCATGATGCCGTTCTTCTTCACGATGCCGATCAGCAGGATGATGCCGATCAGCGCGATCAGGCTGAAGTCGAACCCCGCCCACATCAGCACCGCCAGCGCACCGACGCCGGCCGAGGGCAGCGTCGACAGGATGGTGATCGGGTGGATGAAGCTCTCGTAGAGGATGCCGAGGATCAGGTAGACCACGAACAGGGCCGCCAGGATCAGCAGCGGCACCGTCGAGAGCGATTGCTGGAAGGCCTGCGCCGTGCCCTGGAAGCCGCTCACCACGGTCGGCGGAACCTGCAGCTCGCGCATCGCCCGTCCGATCGCCTCGGTGGCCTGCCCGAGCGCGACGTCGGGGGCGAGGTTGAAGCTGATCGTCACCGCCGGGAACTGGCCCTGGTGGTTCACGGCGAGCGGCGCCACCGGAACGGTCGTCCAGTGGGCGAAGGCCGCAAGGGGCACCTGGCCGCCGCCGTTCGGCGCCTTGATGTAGATCTTGTCCAGGCTCTCGACGCTGCCTTGCAGGACCGGCAGCACCTCCAGCACCACGTGGTAGCTGTTGAGCTGCGTGAAGTACTGCGCAATCTGCCGCTGGCCGAACGCGTCGTAGAGCGTGTCGTCGATGAGCTGGGGCGAGATGCCGTAGCGCGGGGCGGCGTCGCGGTCGATCGACAGGGTCAGGGTGGTGCCCCGGGTCTGCTGGTCGGTGGCGACGTCCCGCAGCTCCGGCAGGGTCTTCATCCGGTCGAGGATTTTTGGCGCCCAGGTGTTCAGCTCGGCGAGATCCGGATCCTGAAGTGTGTATTCGAACTGCGTGCGCGAGGTGCGGCCGCCCGTGCGCACATCCTGCGTCGCCTGGATGAAGGTGCGGATGCCCTCGACCTGATCCAGCTTCGGGCGGAGACGCCCGATCACCTGGAAGGCATTCACGTCCCGCTCGTCCCGGGGCTTGAGCGTGATGTACATGCGCCCGGAATTCAGCGCCTGCCCGTTGCCGCCGAGCGACATGCCGACCGTCGCCACCGCCGGATCGGCCTGGACGATGGCACCGACCTTCTCCTGCAGCGTCTGCATCGCCGAGAACGAGATGTCCTGCCCCGCCTCGGTGACGCCGATCATGAAGCCGGTGTCCTGCTGCGGGAAGAAGCCCTTCGGGATCGCCACGAACAGGTAGCCGGTGAGTGCCAGCGTGGCGAAGAAGACGAGGAGCGTGACCTTGCGGAAGCGCAGGGCCATGTCGAGGGCGCCCTCATACGTGGACAGCAGCCAGTCGAAGCCGGCCTCGCTCATCCGGTAGAGGCGGCCGTGCCGCTCGGCGCCGTGCGGCTTGAGCAGCCGCGAGGCCATCATCGGCGTCAGCGTCAGCGACACGAAGGCCGAGACCGCGATCGTCATCGACAGCACGACGGCGAATTCGCGAAACAGCCGGCCGATGATGCCGCCCATCAGCAGCAGCGGGATCAGCACCGCGATCAGCGACACCGAGATCGACACGATCGTGAAGCCGATCTCGCCCGCACCCTTGAAGGCGGCCTCCATGGGCCGCATCCCCTCCTCGACGTAGCGGCTGATGTTCTCCAGCACGACGATGGCATCGTCGACCACGAAGCCCACCGCGATGGTGAGCGCCATCAGCGAGAGGTTGTCCAGGGTGTAGCCGGCGAGCCACATCAGCGCGCAGGCGCCGAGCAGCGCGAGCGGCACGGTGACGCTCGGAATCACGGTCGCCCAGAAGCTGCGTAGGAAGACGAAGATCACCGCCACCACCAGCACGATGGTGAGCAGAAGGGTGAACTGCACGTCCTCGACCGAGGCCCGGATAGTCTGGGTGCGGTCGCTCAGGATACCGATCTTGATGCCCGCCGGGAGGGTCGCGGTGAGCTGCGGAAGCTGCGCCTTGATGCTGTCCACCGTGTCGATGACGTTGGCGCCGGGCTGCTTGAACACCACGAGGAAGACGCCGCGCCTGCCGTTGGTCCAGCCCGCCTGCTTGGTATCCTCGGGCCCGGCGACCGCGCGGCCGATGTCGCGCACGCGCAACGGGGCGCCGTTCTGGTAGGCGACGATCACGTCGTCCCAGTTCTTCGCCACCGTGAGCTGGTCGTTGGCGTAGATCGTGTAGCTGTGGCTGCCGCCGTCGATACTGCCCTTCGGATTGTTGACCGTCGTCAAGGTGAGCTGCGAGCGCACGTCCTCCAGCGACAGGTTCTTCGCGACGAGCTTGGCGGGATCGACTTGGATACGGATCGCCGGCTTCTGCTGGCCGCCGATAAAGACCTGCGCGACGCCTGAGATCTGGCTGATGCGCTGGGCAAGCTGCACGTCGACCGCGTCGTCGACATCGATCAGCGGCAGGGTGTCGGAGGTCGCCGACAGCAGAAGGATCGGCGAATCGGCCGGGTTGACCTTGCGGTAGGTCGGCGGGCTTGGAAGATTCTTCGGCAACTGGCCGCCAGCGGCGTTGATCGCGGCCTGGATGTCGCTGGCGGCGCCGTCGATGTTGCGGTTCAGATCGAACTGCACCGTGACCGTCGAGATCCCGAGGGAACTCTGCGACGTCATCTGCGACACGCCCGGGATCTGCGAGAACTGCCGCTCGAGCGGCTGCGCCACCGAGGATGCCATGGTCTCCGGGCTCGCGCCGGGGAGCTGTGCCGTCACCTGGATCGTCGGGAAATCCACCTGCGGCAGCGGCGCGACGCCCAGCAGCGGGTAGGCCACCACCCCGAGGAACAGGATGCCGACCATGATCAGGGTGGTCGCCACCGGGAAGCGGATGAACGGCGCGGAGATACCGCCTTTCATCGCCCGCCCCCGCGGCGCCGGGGGGCCATCCTCAGGGCAAAGGCCTGCATCAGCGCTGAGCCTCCTTCTGAGGCGCGGGCGTATCCGCCTGCGCTGATCCGGCGGCGCGGGCTTCCGCGATGAGGCTGCCGTCCTGAACCTTGTACTGGCCGGCCGTGATGACGCGCTCGCCCGACTTCAGATCCCCGCTCAGAATCTGCGTGCGTCCTGAATCCGACCGTCCGGCCTTGAGGTGCACCTGATGCGCGTGATCGTTCTCGTCCACCACGAAAGCGAACAGGCCGTCCGGCCCGTGCTGGATGGCGTTGTCCGGCACCGTGGTAGCGAGCGCCACGATGCCGACCCGCATCTTGGTCGAGACCGACAGGCCAGGCCAGAGCGCGTGGTTCTGGTTCTCGTACACGGCCTTGAGACGGATGGTGCCGGTCGCGGTATCCACTTGGTTGTTGAACAGGGCGAGCTTGCCGTCCGCGAGCTTTGTGAGGCCGTCCGAGCTCCAGGCTTCGACGGGAACGTCGCCCTTCCGCAGGGCCGCGGTGATCGCGGGGAGCTGATCCTCCGGCGCGGTGTAAACGACGAAGATCGGCTCGACCTGGGTGATCGTCACGATCGGGGTCTGTCCGGCGGCGTTGACGATGTTGCCGATATCGACCTGCCGAAAGCCGGTCACGCCGGCGATCGGCGCGCGAATCGTGGCATAGCCGAGCTGCGTCGTGGCGTTGTCGATGGCGGCCTGATCGGAGGCGACTTGCGCGGTGAGCTGCGCCACCAGGGCGGACTGCGTCTCGGTCTGCTGCCGCGAGGCATAGGCGCCGAGACCCGTGTACCGGACCAGATCCGCCTTGGCATTGTTCAGGTTGGCGGTGTCCTGCTCCTTCTTGGCCTTGGCCTGATCGAGCGTCGCCTGATAGGGGCGCGGATCGACCTGCACGAGCACATCGCCCTTACGGACCGTCTGGCCCTCGTGGAAGGCGACCTGCTGGATCTCGCCGTCGACCCGGGTGCGGACCTGGACGGTGTTGTAGGCCTGGACCGTGCCGAGGCCGTTCGACACGAGGGCGAACGGCCCTTGCTCGACGGTTCCGAGGGTCACAGGCACGGCGCGCGGCGCGGCGCTCTTCGGCTTCGCGTCAGGCTGGTTGAGGCGCGTGTAGCCATAGGCGCCGCCGCCAGCAGCGACGAGCAGCAGCAGGATCAGAGCGACGCCGCGGGACCGCTTCTTCGGCCGTCCGCCGGCCGGCCGCCGATCGCCTCCGCCGGGCGCCGCTTCGATCGCGTCCGATCGAGATGCGACGCGATGATCCGCGTCATCGCTCAGCATGCGCTCACGCCCGCTCCCCAACCGGTCCGCAGAGCGGCCTGGAATATCTTGCATTCCGTAGCATACAATCAGAGCGATCGACACCGATGCGGTACACCGACCCACGCGGCCGTTTGCGGAGCGGGCAGGTGAAAGTTCGATCGTCGCGGAGTAGACGTGGCGGCGTCGCGTTCGATGGGGGCGCCGACCGCTCCGATCGGTCGCCCGGGACCCGACGACGGCGAGCGGCACGCCTTGCATCTCTTTTCACCGTCGGCTGCCGCTCCCGCGACGGATCTGTGAGACCGGAACGCCGCATGACCCAGAGCCCGGAACTGGACGGACTGATCGAACTGCGTGCTGCGCTGATCGAGGAGCGGCAGATCATCGCTGCGGCGGTGCAATCTTTGCGCGAGACGCGGCGTCGGAAGGGCAGCTTCGTGCTGGGCGACGGGTCGGAGTCCGGCCCGCGGTTCGTCGCCGTGCAGCAGCAGATTGATGTGGTCGAAGCCGTCATCGCCACGTTGATCGGATCCAAAAGCTGACAGGCTGCGCTTGCGGAACGCCGGGCAATCCAGATCCCGTCCGCGAGGCCTGAGGCTCTGTAGGCCGCTCCCGTATTCACGATGTTTCTGTCAGGACGGCGGCGAGAACAAAACCCGGGACCTTTTGCCAGCACACAGGCGTCGCTGTACTGAAGACACTAGATCTGGACTCCGCTCTCCACCAGTGTTTTCATGTGGCCAAATCATTAATGTTTTGTCACCGATGGTTTTTCGGCCAATCCATCTGTCGTTCTGCTATCGACCGGTCCCGGCGGTGCCGGGTTGGGCTAGCCTAAGGCACGTTCCCGGCTTCGCAGGGCGAGCGGTGACGATGGCGACTGTTTGTCGAAGCTAAGGCGCAGGTTCGGGCTGGACCGGCCGGCCGTCGGGCTGTAGCGGACGGCAGCCCAGCGCACGGACGACCCACGATGGACGCCTTCGACCAAATCCCATCGCCGCACGAGATCGACGCGCGCGACGCGTCTCAGCGCGAGGCCGAGACGGTCGCCCTGTGGCTGGCCCTCGATGCGGATCGGCGGTCGCGCGACGAGCGCACGGAACGGCTGCGCGCGATGCGCCTGATCGGTGGCGAGGACGACGCAGGCTGATCAATTTTCGGGCGTCACGCCGTCCACGCCGCGGGCGGCCAGCGCATACCCCACCGCCATGGCCATTGCCTCGGCGTGCGCGATCAGCGTCGGGTCGCCGGCATCGCGGGCAGCCTCCAGGAGAGCGACCGCGTGCCGTCCCAGGCGCAACTCGATCTCCGCCGCGGCTGCGGGTGCCGCGTCATCGGATCCGTCGTTCTGACGTCGATCAATCATTGGCATGGGTCGATCTGGGGGCGAAGGCGGCGGCACCGAAGGGGGTCGCGGCGGCGATCCACTCTCGGGTGCGCATGACGTCCCCGAACGAACGCAGGACGGCGCTCACCGAGCGGTGAATATCCTCGGCGGCGATGCCGTCGAGGTTGTGGCTGGCCGAGGCGTCGCTCAGGAAGGTGACGTCGTGGCCGCGGTGGTAGCCGTCGATCGCCGTGGCCAGGCAGGCCGCTTCGCCGGCAAAGCCCGCGATGACGAGCGGCGGGCAGCCCCGCTCCATCACGTCGGCGAAGGCCGGGCTGGCGTAACAGGAGGGCCGGTCCCGATCGAAGATCATGTCGCAGCCCTGCGGCTCGAAGCCCTCGATCCAGCGCGCGAAGCGGGTGCCCGGCTGGAACAGCGGTGCGCCGATCCACCGGACGTAGGCGACCTGGATCCCGCTCTCGCGGGCGTGGTCCAGCGCGAGCCGGCAATTCGCGAGGGCCGGGCCGATGCTCGGGAGGGCGAGCGGCCGGCCCGCGATCTCGTACTCCTGCTGCATGTCCACCAGGACAAGCACCGGGACGCTGCGCGGCCGCCTGTAGAGCGCAGGATTGATTTGCCGCATCAGAACGCGACCCTGCTGTCGACCGAGGGCCGTGTGACGGCGCGGGTCCGCGAACGATCGAGGGCGCCGGCCCGGTGCCAGCGGCCTTCCGGCCTGATGATGACGTAGGGGTCTGCGCCGATGCCGATCGCCTCGGGATGTGGTTCGGCTTCGAGCAGCATCTCGACGTAGTCGAAGTCGGAGAAGACAAGTTCCCGCGCGCCCTCGAAAACTCGGAAGCCGAAGCGGCTCCAGAATCCGACGAGGCGCTTCTGAGCGTGCCCGTAGAGGCGGCGGTAGCCTTTGACCCGGGCCAGTTCGATCCCGGCGCGGACGAGGGCAAAGGCCATACGCGTGTTGCGATATTCGGCGCGAACGGCCAGCCGCTCGATCTTGGCGAAATCGGCGAAGAACCGGATGCGCAGACATCCCGCGGGCTCGTCACCCACATAGCCGATCAGATGGGTGGCCGAGAGGTCGTTGCCGTCGAACTCCTCCTCGTAGGGGCAGGCCTGCTCGGCCATGTAGACGGCGGACCGCAAGGCGATGACGCGGGACAGATCCTCCATGCTGCGCGCCACCGCGACGCTGGTCCCGGTCCTACCGGGGCGGTGGCTATCATAGCTCGGCGCGGCATCGGGCTTCGATCCGCGGGCGAAGTGATAGAGATCGCCGAGCGAGGGGCTCGGCGCAGCGAAGCCCAAAGTCGTCAGAAGCGCCGCGCCCTCCGGCGTCGCGGCCCGGGCGTAGAAATCGACGCCCTGATAGTTCGGGCTGGACAGACGATCGAAGACCAGCCCGACGCCGCCGGCCAGTCGACGGCGCGCGTAGACGGCCCAGACGTAGATGCCAGCCGGACGTTCGTGCTGACCCGCCAGCATGGCGACGGGCGGATCGGCCGCATCGAACGTCCCGGCCTTCAGCGCGGCGAGACCGTCCGCATTCAGCATCAGGCAGGCCACGAAGCCCTCGCCCTGCGGCGCGGCGGCGTCGAACTTGTGCCGCTGTGCGACCGCCCAGACACTATCCGGATTGCGCGACATCACGCGCTGCACGGTTGCGAGGGGCGCGAGATCCGGCAGGTCGGTCCGAGCGGCTTCGATCATCCTGCCGAGATCCTTCGGCATCGGCATGAAGACCACGAGGTGTCGGGCAACCCGGTCGATCCGGATCGCCCCGAGTTCATGCCGCTGCCGTGTGGAGACTTTGGAAGTGTCAAGTCGATCCGTGTCACTGGCCACGAATTGTGAGCGATCGATATGCACCGTCATCGGATGACCTGTCATTCGGTTACGGATTGACGGTCGAGCACTTCGCATCTAGCGCTCTCGCTGTATGTGCAAAAATTGGAACAGGGGTGTTCCGTCGATGGAACAGATCGCGGCGGCCCCGGGCACGATGCCGGATTGGCAGAGCATCCGCGTCTTCCTGATTCTGGAACGGGCCGGAAGCTTCCGGTCGGCGGCGGCCGAGCTCGGCATTTCGGTCAATTCGGTGCGTCGCCGGATCGGCGATCTCGAGGCGCTGATCGGCGCGCCGCTGCTCACCCGCCATGTGGACGGCATCCGCCTGACCGCCGAGGGGCACGCGATCCTGGAAGCCGCGAGCCGCATGGAAGAGGCGGCGTTCACATTGCTGCGCGCGGGCGAAGCGTCGCCCTTCTCGGAGGCCGGCGAGGTGCGGATCGCGGTGACCGAAGGGCTCGGCGCCTTCTGGCTCGCACCGCGGCTGGTCGAGTTTCAGCGGGCGAACCCGCGCCTGACCGTCGATCTGCGTTGCGCGATGGAATCCGCCGACGTTCTGCGGCTGGAGGCCGACCTCGCGATCCAGCTCACCCGGCCGACCAGCCCGGACCTCCGCGTCGTCAAGCTCGGGCGGATTCACCTGCTGCCCTACGCGGCCCGGGACTACGAGGAGACCTACGGACTTCCCGCCGCGCCGGAGGATCTGACGCGGCACCGGATCGTGGTTCAGGCGAGCAGCCAGACTATCCGCCTGGAGGATTACAGCCGGGACATCCCCGGTTTCCCGGCCTCGATCCCGATCGCCCTGAAGATCAATGTCAGCAGCGCGTATTACTGGGCGATCGCCAAGGGCGCGGGGATCGGTCTGCTGCCGACCTACGCCAGCGCCATCGGCGCCCGGGTCGTGCCAATCGACAATCTCGGTCGCTACAGCCTCGACATCTGGTTGACCTACCATCCGGACGCAGAGCGCATCGAGCGGGTGCGCCGGACGATCGACTGGATCCGCGCTGCCTTCGATCCCAGGCGCTATCCCTGGTTTCAGGACGCGTTCATTCACCCCCGGGATCTGCCGACCGTGGTCAAAGGCGCGCCTCTGCCCGATCTGTTCGCCGGCTTCACCGCGATGACGCCCTGAGGCGGCCGTTTGCGTCGCCCTTGACCACGCCGCGCGCATGATCCTTGCTCCGGCGGTCGCAACGACGAGGTTGCCCGTGCTCCTGACACCCCGCGAGAAGGACAAGCTGCTGATCGCCATGGCGGCCCAGGTGGCACGCAACCGCATGGCGCGCGGCGTGAAACTGAATCATCCGGAGGCGGTGGCGCTGATCACCGACTTCGTGGTCGAGGGCGCGCGGGACGGCCGCACCGTCGCCGAACTGATGCAGGCGGGCGGCACCGTGCTCACCGCCGATCAGGTGATGGAGGGCGTGGCCGAGATGATCCACGACATCCAGGTCGAGGCGACGTTTCCGGACGGCACCAAGCTGGTGACGGTCCATCACCCGATTCGCGGCGCGGCCTCATCCGACGTGCCGGGCACCGTGACGACACTGCCTGGCCAGATCGTGTTCAATGCCGGTGCCGAACGCACGGTGATCGAAGTCGCCAACACGGGCGACCGGCCGATCCAGGTCGGCTCCCACTACCATTTCTACGAGGTCAATCCGGGCCTCGTCTTCGACCGCGAACAGGCGCGCGGCAAACGGCTCGATATCACCCCCGGCACTGCCGTGCGCTTCGAGCCCGGATCGACCCGGGAGGTCACGCTCGTGCCGCTCTCGGGCGGCCGCACGGTCTACGGCTTCCGCGGCGAGGTGATGGGTAAGCTTTGAGCGGCTCGGATACCAAAGCGTTTGCGGAGAGCGTTCGTGAAACAGTTTGAGACGTTACTCTCGGAGCACGGCCGGATCACGCTCCCGGCGGCCGTCCGCGCAGCCTTGAAGGCGAAGCGCTGCAGGTGCATCGCTGACGGTTACCTTCGATAGGAACGCTGCGACCGACCCGAGTTTCGCGCTCCTGCAGATCTGAGGGTCGAAAAGCGAGCCATGGCCAACACCCCGAAGCCCGCGAGCCTTCCCCGCGCCGCCTACGCCGACATGTTCGGTCCCACGGTCGGCGACCGCATCCGGCTGGCCGACACCAGCCTGGAGATCACCGTCGAACGCGATCTCACCACCTACGGCGAGGAAGTGAAGTTCGGCGGCGGCAAGGTCATCCGCGACGGGATGGGCCAGAGCCAGGTGACGAATGCCGGGGGCGCCGTCGACACGGTCATCACCAACGCCGTCGTGCTCGACCATTGGGGCATCGTGAAATGCGATGTCGGGATCGTGCGCGGCCGGATCGCCAAGCTCGGCAAGGCCGGCAATCCGGATGTGCAACCGGGGGTCGACATCATCGTGGGGGCCGGAACGGAAGTAATCGCCGGCGAGGGAAAAATCCTGACTGCTGGCGGCTTCGACAGCCACATCCACTTCATCTGTCCGCAGCAGATCGAGGAAGCGCTGTGCTCCGGCGTCACCACGATGCTCGGCGGGGGCACCGGCCCGGCGCACGGCACTTTCGCCACCACCTGCACCCCCGGCCCTTGGCACATCGCCCGGATGATCGAGGCAGCGGACGCCTTCCCGATGAATCTCGCCTTCGCCGGCAAGGGCAACGCCGCGCGGCCGGAGAGCCTCGTCGAGATGGTCCGGGCCGGCGCCTGCGCGCTGAAGCTGCACGAGGATTGGGGGACGACGCCGGCCGCGATCGACACCTGCCTGTCGGTCGCCGACGCCCACGACATCCAGGTCATGATCCACACCGACACGCTCAACGAGTCGGGCTTCGTCGAGGATACGATCGCGGCATTCAAGGGCCGCACCATCCACGCCTTCCACACGGAGGGCGCCGGCGGCGGCCACGCGCCCGACATCATCAAGGTGGCCGGGCTGCCGAACGTGCTGCCCTCCTCCACCAACCCGACGCGGCCCTACACGAAGAACACCATCGACGAGCACCTCGACATGCTCATGGTGTGCCACCACCTGGACCCATCAATCCCCGAGGACCTCGCCTTCGCGGAGAGCCGGATCCGGCGCGAGACCATCGCAGCCGAGGATATCCTGCACGACCTCGGCGCCCTTTCGATGATGTCGTCGGACAGCCAGGCCATGGGACGGGTCGGCGAGGTCATCGTCCGCACGTGGCAGACTGCCGACAAGATGAAGCGCCAGCGCGGTGCCCTGGCCGGCGACGCCTCGGGCACCGACAATCTCCGCGCCCGGCGCTACGTGGCGAAATACACCATCAATCCCGCCATCGCGCACGGGATCTCGAAGCACATCGGCTCGGTGGAGCCGGGCAAGCTCGCCGATCTCGTGCTCTGGTCACCAGCCTTCTTCGGGGTAAAGCCGGATCTCGTCCTGAAGGGCGGCAGCATCGCGGCCGCGCCGATGGGCGATCCCAACGCCTCGATCCCGACGCCGCAGCCGGTGCATTACCGCCCGATGTTCGGCGCCTACGGTCGGGCCCCCTTCGCCACCGCCCTCACCTTCGTGTCCGGTGCCGCCATCGCGGATGGTCTGCGCGAGCGCCTAGCCGTCCAGAAACAACTCGTCGCGGTGGAGAATGTCCGGGGCGGCATCTCCAAGGCCAGCATGGTGCTCAACGATGCCACGCCGGTGATCGAGGTCGATCCCGAGACCTACGATGTCCGCGCCGACGGAGAGTTGCTCGTCTGCGAGCCCGCCGAGGTGTTGCCGATGGCGCAGCGCTATTTCCTGTTTTGAGCTAGAATCCGGCATGACGGGAGGCCGCTGATGACCCAGGCCGCACTCAAGCCGACGCATGTCGACAGCGCCTATCAGACGGACCTCTGTGCCTGGGCCGAGGAGCAGGCGCGGCTGCTGCGCGAACGACGCTTCGATGAACTCGATGTGCCGAATCTGATCGACGAGGTCCTGAGCGTGGGCGGAAGCGAACGGCAGCAGATCGAGAGCCGTCTTGATGTCCTGATCGGGCACCTGCTGAGGTGGATGTATCAGCCCGGAAACCGCAACAGCCACTGGGTCGGCACCATCCTAAAGCAGCGCAAGCGGATTGCGCGGGTGATCCAGGGAAACCCAGGCCTGAAACGCTACCCGGCCATCGTCTTTGAGGAATGCTATCTCGCCGGGCGCTTGCTCGCCGCGAAGGCGATCGGCATCGACCTGATGCTGTTCCCGGAGCAGCCGCCCTTCTCGCTCTATCAGGTGCTGAACCTGGACTACAGGCCGCGTGAGCCGAGTTCCCTGGCGTCATGAATCCTCGATGATCCGCGCCACCCGCATCCTCCGCCGCGATATGCTCTCGGGCGGCGAGATCATCGACCGCGTCGTGCTCGATCACGGCGACCGCCATCGGCGGCGGGTGGCGATGCGGGGCATCGGCGGGCTCGGGTTCCTGCTCGACTTGCCCGAGCCCGCCGTGCTGGAGGACGGCGACGCCCTCGTCCTCGAGGATGGCCGCCTCGTCTGGGTCGAGGCGGCGGCGGAGCGGCTCTTGGAGATCCGGGCGCCGAACGACCGCGCCCTGAAGCGCCTGATCTGGCATATCGGCAACCGGCACATCCCGGCCGAGATCGGCGCGGACGCTGTATGGATCGCCGACGACCACGTCCTCGCCGCGATGGTCAGGGGCCTCGGCGGCACCGCGACACAGGTGGAACGGCCGTTCCAGCCCGAGGGCGGCGCCTATGCAGGCGGTCACGACCATGCTCACCCCCATCCGCATGCCGCCGGTTGAGATCCCGGACGCGCTCCGGCTGATGGCTTGGCTGTCGCCCGGCTATCCGGTCGGCGCTTACGCATACTCACACGGCTTGGAATGGGCCGTCGAAGCCGGCGACATCCGGGACGAGGCGAGCCTCCTGGATTGGCTTAAGGATGTCTGCGCGCACGGCTCGCTGCGCAACGACCTGATCGTGTCCCGTCATGCTCATCGGGCCGCACGGGCGGGGCACGGGGACATGCTGGTCGAGCTGAACGATCTTGCGCTGGCGCTGGCCCCGTCGCGTGAACTGCATCTCGAGACGAGCCAGCAGGGTCGCAGCTTCCTCGACGCCACCCTCGGCGCGTGGCCCTGCGCGGCGCTCTCTGCAGCGGCCATGCATCTGCCCGGCCCGGTCGCATATCCGGTGGCGGTCGGCACCGCGGCCGGAGCGCACGGCTTGGCTCCGGGATTGACGCTCGCCGCCTACGGACTTGCCTTCGTGCAGAATCTCGTCTCGGCAGCCCTGCGGGCGGCGCCGGTGGGTCAGGCTGCCGGCACGCGGGTCGTTGCCGCCCTCACCCCACGCCTCGCGACGTTGGCGGCTGAGGCCGAGTTCGCCGACCTCGATGCCCTTGGCGCCGCGACCTTGCGCCTCGATCTCGGCTCCTTCCGCCACGAGACCCAGTATTCCCGCATCTTCCGATCCTGAGAACGCAACATGACCGCATCGAATGGCCCACTTCGCGTCGGGATCGGCGGACCTGTCGGATCCGGCAAGACCGCCCTGATGGAGCAGCTCTGTAAGCGCTTCCGAGACCGCTACGAGATCTGCGCCATCACCAACGACATCTACACCAAGGAGGACGCGCGGATCCTCACCGTGGCCGGCGCGCTGCCGGAGGAGCGCATCCTGGGCGTCGAGACCGGCGGCTGCCCGCACACGGCGATCCGCGAGGACGCCTCGATCAACCTCGCGGCCGTCGCCGAGATGAGCCGCCGTTTCCCGAAGCTCGATCTGGTCCTGATCGAATCGGGCGGCGACAACCTCGCGGCCACCTTCTCGCCGGAACTCGCCGACCTCACCCTCTACGTCATCGACGTGGCCGGAGGCGAGAAGATCCCGCGCAAGGGTGGTCCGGGCATCACGCGGTCGGACCTGCTGATCGTCAACAAGACCGACCTCGCGCCGCTGGTTGGGGCGGATCTGTCGGTCATGGAGGCCGACACCCGGCGGATGCGCGGGGCGCGACCCTACGTGTTCGCGTCCCTACGCGAGGGGGCGGGCGCCGATACCGTGGCGCGGTTCATCGAGGAGGCGGGCGGGCTCGGCACGGGCCGCTAGCGACCCGCCTCCGCGGAACGCGACCGCTTCGGAGCGGCGGTCGACAGGCCCATCAGGGCGTCCAGCCGGCTCATCCGGGCGTCGAAGTCGCGCAAAGCGGTGTCGCGGGCGGCGTTGTGTACCAACTTGGCCGGTGCCCGGAATGGGCGCGCTTCGGCGGCCGGGGTGACGAGAAGGGCGGCAAGGGAAAGCAGGGTCAGCGTGCGCGCCATGGCCGGATTCTCTCACGATTTGCCGAATCTGTGACGGTCCTCACGACCATAAGATCGGCCTAAGCGTAACCGTGTGCGTCAGCGCACGAGCTGGTGATCGATGCCGCCTGCAGCCTGCGATTGACAGCCAGGCGAGAGTGATCCAACTCAAAGTATTGAGGGCCTTTGGATTGCAGCGCTTATGCGAAATCTGCGGTGGCTCGCCGTTCTGCCGTTTATCGGCATCTTGATCGGTCCCTTCTTCCTGAACCGGGTCGAGCCGTTCATCCTCGGCCTGCCGCTGCTTCTCGCCTGGCTCGTGTTCTGCGTGGTCGGGACCTCAGCGGTGATGGCGCTGATCTACTGGACGGATCCAGAGAATCGCGTGTCCGGAGATCCGCGATGAGCATCGCGCTCCTGATCGTGGCGGCCGGCTTCGTGCTGGCGATCGGCCTCGGCCTCTACGCCCGGGTGGGCCGCGAGATGGGCCTGGAGCAGTGGACCGTCGGAGGTCGCGGCTTCGGCACGGTCCTGGTGTTCCTGCTGATGGCCGGAGAGATCTACACGACCTTCACGTTCCTCGGCGGATCCGGCATTGCCTACGGGAAGGGTGGCCCGGCCTACTACATCCTCTGCTACCTGACCCTGGCCTATGTGACCTCGTACTGGCTGCTTCCGCCGGTCTGGCGCTACGCCAAGCAGAACGGCCTCTACACGCAGCCCGATTTCTTCGCGCGGAAATACGGCAGTCCAGCGCTGGGCATGCTCGTGGCGGCGGTGGGGCTCGTCGCGCTCGTCCCGTACCTCGTGCTTCAGTTGAAGGGGCTCGGGATCATCGTCTCGACCGCCTCCTACGGCGCAATCCCGGCCACCGTGGCAATCTGGATCGGCGCCGCCGCGCTCACAGCCTACGTGGTCGTGTCGGGTGTGCACGGATCGGCCTGGACGGCGGTCGTCAAAGACACGAGCATCCTCATCGTGGTGCTCGTCCTCGGGATCTACCTGCCCCTGCACTATTACGGGAGCTACGGCGGCCTGTTCGGGGCGATCGAGGCGGCCAAACCAGGGTTCCTGGCACTGCCGGATCGCGGCCAGAGCCCGGTTTGGTTCTCGACGACGGTCCTGCTGACGGCGCTCGGCGGGTACATGTGGCCGCACACCTTCGCGTCGCTCTACACGGCGCGCGAGCCCGGCGCCTTCCGGCGCAACGCGGTGATCCTGCCGCTCTACCAACTGATCAACCTGTTCGTCTTCATGATCGGCTTCACCGCGGTGCTGCAGGTGCCGGGACTGACGGGGCCGGACGTCGACCTCTCGCTGTTCAAGCTGTCGCTGGCGAGCTTCCCGCCCTGGGTCGTCGGCCTCATCGGCGCCACCGGCGTGCTCACCGCCCTGGTCCCGGGTTCGATGATCCTGATCGCCGGCGCCACGCTGGTGGCCAACAACCTCGTCCGGCCGCTGCGGCCCGGCATGGACGACGCCGCGACCGCGCGGCTCTGCAAGATCCTCGTGCCGATCCTGGCTCTGGTCTGCGTCGGGGTGACCCTTAACGGCGGCGACACGATCGTGCAGCTGCTGCTGATGGGCTATAATTTCGTCACGCAGCTCTTCCCGTGCTTCATCGCGAGCCTGCTGCGCCGCAACCCGCTGAACCGGCCCGCGGCGGCGGCGGGCATCGTCGCGGGTGTCGCCACGGTGGCGGCGACGGTGCTCAGCGGGTTCAGCCTCGCGAAGCTGCCGGCTCTCGGCCCGCTTCAGGACGTGAATGTCGGCGTCGCCGCCCTGGTGGTGAACCTCCTGGTCACGTCGGCGGTCGCGTTCGTGACGCGGGCCCGCACGGAATCCCGCGCCCAGGCAGCGTGACGCGGCCTTCGGCTGGTCGCTCCTTTCGACGTCAGGCCTCGTGGCGGCGCCCGGTCAGCCAGGTGGCGCCCAGTACGGCGAGGCTCACGAGGCCGACGAGCAACGTCGACGCCGCATTGATTTCGGGGTTCACCCCGAGGCGGACGCGGCTGTACAGGCGCATCGGCAGCGTCGTCGAGCCCGGCCCCGAGACGAAGCTCGCGATCACCAGATCATCGAGCGACAACGTGAAGGCGAGGAGCGCTCCCGCCACGATGGCCGGCGCGAGCAGCGGCAGGGTGATGGTCGTCAGCACCCGCATCGGCGGGGCGCCGAGGTCGGCCGCGGCTTCCTCCAGGGATCGGTCGAGGCCGCGCAGGCGGGCCGCCACCACCACGGCCACGAACCCGGTGCAGAAGGTGGCATGCGCGATCACGATGGTGAGCAGGCTCCGGTCGAGACCGATGCCGATGAACATCAGCAGCAACGACAGGCCGATCATCACCTCCGGCATCACCATCGGCCCGAGGACGAGCCCGGTGAAGAGCGCCCGACCCCGGAAGCGGCGCTGCCGTTCCAGCACCAGAGCCGCCAGCGTCCCGAGCACCGTGGCGATCAGGCTCGTCAGGATCGCGACCTTCAACGAGACCCAGGCCGAGGCGAGCAGGGGCGCGTCGGCCAGCAGCGCCCCGTACCATTGGGTCGAGAACCCGCCCCAGACGGTGACGAGCGGCGAGGCGTTGAACGAGTAGCCGATCAGCACCAGAATCGGCGCATAGAGGAAGGCGAGCCCGGCCACCATGGCGCCGCGCGTCACCCAGGTCATCGTCCTTCCCCCGCCTGCAGGCTGTCGCGGAACAGCACGACCGGGACGATGACGATGGCGAGGATCAGGACCGCGACCGCGGAGGCCAGGGGCCAGTCGCGGTTGGAGAAAAACTCGGACCACAGCACGCGGCCGAGCATCAAGGTCTCGGAACTCCCGAGCAGGTCCGGGATGATGAACTCGCCGACCATCGGGATGAAGCACAAGGTGGCACCTGCCACGATGCCCGGCAGGCTGAGCGGCAGCGTCACGCTCCAGAACACCCGGGTCGGCGAGGCGCCGAGATCCGCGGCGGCGTCCCGCAGGGTCGGGTCGAGGCGGTTCATCACCGCATAGAGCGGCAGCACCATGAAGGGCAGGTAGGCGTAGACGAGGCCGATCATCACCGCGGCATCGGTGTTGAGGAGGTGCAGCGGCTTGGCCGTCAGACCAAGGTGCATCAGCACAAGGTTGAGGAGCCCCTCCGGCTTCAGGATCGCGATCCAGGCGTAAACCCGGATCAGGAAGCTCGTCCAGAATGGGACGACCACGAGCGCCACGAGCATCGGCTGCCAGCGCGACCGTGCCCGGGCCAGGGCGTAGGCCAGCGGCGTTCCGACCGCGACAAGGATCAGGCTTGCCAGCGCCGCGTAGCCGAGCGAGCCCAGCGCCGCGTCGCGGTAGAACGGATCGGCATAGAGCGTGGCGTAATTGTCGAGGTTCAGGGCCTCGAGGAAGCTCGACCAGCCGTCGAGGCCGCCGCGCCAGTCGAGCACGGGCAGGTAGGGCGGAATGGCGGTGGCCGGCTCCGACAGGCTGATCTTCAGCACGATTGCGAAGGGCAGCAGGAAGAACGCGGCCAGCCACAGGAAGGGCGGCAGGCGGATCAGACGGTCGAACAGCGAAGGCGGTGTGCTGCTCATGCCGGCAAGATCGCTGCGGCCTCGGGCGCGAAGCCGGCGCGGGTCTCAGATCCTGGTTGCAGGTCGGTATCGGTCGGGCGCCCGCTGGCCCGCAGTGTCGATCCGTCCGGCAGGCGGAGCGTCCGGCGCAGGTGGTCCCCCAGGAAGGTCGTCTCCGTCACGGTGACGGGCAGGCCCGCATCGCCGAGCACCAGATCCTCCGGCCGCACGGCCACCACGACCGCGGCTCCCGCGGCCAGCAACGGTGCGACGATCCCCCGGACCGATCCGTGGGCGGTCGCCACGGTGCGGACCTCGCCGGCCTCGTCCGAGCCGAGCTGGCCCGGGATCAGGTTCACGTCGCCCAGAAGCCCCGCCACGTAGCGATTGGCCGGCCGTCTGTAGAGTTCGGTTGGCGGCCCGATCTGGACCAAGCGCCCGGCCTCCATGACGCCGATCCGGTCCGCCAGCATCATCGCCTCCTCCGGATCGTGGGTCACAACCACAAAGGCGGTGCCGAGACGGCGCTGGACGGCGCGCAGCTCGCCCTGCGTCTCCTCGCGCAAGCCCCGATCCAGGGCGCCGAGCGGCTCGTCGAGGAGGAGTAGCTTCGGTTGACGGGCGAGGGCCCGGGCCAGGGCCACGCGCTGCCGCTGTCCGCCCGAGAGCGTGTCGGGGCGGCGCGCACCGAACCCGTCGAGGCGCACGAGCCGCAGCAGATCGGCCACCCGCTCGGCGGTCGCGGCCCGGCCGATCCCCTCAAGGCCGTAGCCGATGTTCTTCGCCACGCTCATGTGGGGGAACAGCGCATACGACTGGAACATCATGTTCACGGGACGCCGGTGCGGTGGCAGACCGGTAAGATCCTGATCGCCCAGCCGTATCGCGCCGAAGGTCGGCCGCTCGAAGCCGGCGATCAGGCGCAACAGGGTGCTCTTGCCGCAGCCGGATGGGCCGAGCAGGCAGAAGAATTCGCCGGGTTGAAGTTCGAGCGTCACCGCATCGACGGCGCGGTGCGTGCCGAAACTCTTGGTCAGGCCATCCAGGATCAGGCGCGGCGGCGGGCCCGACAAGGGATCAGGAATCCTCGCGCAGCGCCTCGGCGACGCGCGCTTCGAGCAGATCCGGCCGGCGCAGGACGAGGGCGCCCCGCGTCCGGTCGACCAATCCCTCGGCTGCCATCGCGGTGAATTCGCGCGTGACCTGTTCCCGCCGGCAACCGATCCGGGCCGCGAGCACGTGGTGATAGGGCGGCGGCGACACCACCCGCTCGCCCGACGCGCCGGTCCGCGGCACCGACAGGCGCAGCAGCTCGGCGTAGAGGCGGTGCTTCAAGTCGAGCAGCGCGTGCTCCATCAGCCGGGTGTTCAGTTCGCGCACGCGCTTGGCCAGCAGGCGGAACAGACGATCGGCGATCGCCTCCGAGGCGAACACCATTTGCCGGAACACCGACGCCGGCACCACGCAGACCTCGCCGCGGGTGAGCGCCGTCACATTGGCGGAGCGGCCAATCCCGTCGATCGCGGCCAGCTCGCCGAAGAACGCGCCCCCGCGCATCTCGCCGAGGATCACCTCCTTGCCGGATTGCGTCCGGTTCAGGATGCGGACTTCGCCGGAGGCGATGAAATAGACGTCGGTGGAAATGTCGTCGAAGTCGACCAGCACCTCGTTCTCATCGAAGCGCCGCCAGTGGCACCGGGACTCGTAGGCGCTGAGCTCGATGCCCGGATCCTTGAAGAAGGGTATCGTCCCCAGCCGCGCCATCAATGCTGTTCCCTCAACGCCGGTCCGGGCTCCATCCCTGCCCAAACGGGGTCGGCCGCAGATCGGGAGACGGGGGTAGTCCTGGCGCCGCCGCAACGGCGCTCTGGCCAACGGGCCGATTCGATCGTGGACGGCACAAGCTGGCCGGTCAAGCCGGGCCAGGATGAAGGCGAGTTTATTAGCGCGGACCCGGACATCTGGGCTACACGCTGAGTCCGCCGCAGCGGGCGGTTTCGATGCACGACGATTTGACGATCCAGCGCCTCCCTCTCGACAGCGCCTCGACGGCCACCCGCCACCAGGCCACGCTGATGCTCCCCTTCGAGCGATCCGGAATGAGCCTCCATTCCGGCCGGCACGCCACGGTCCGTGTCTTCCCAGCACCAGTCGGTCACGGCATCGTCTTCCGCCGCCGGTTGAAGGACAGGCGTGTCGTCGACATCCCCGCGCTCTGGCATTACCGCGAATCGCAGCCCCTCTCCTCGGCCCTCCGGCACGAGGGCATCCTCGTCCGCACGATCGAGCACCTGATGGCGTCCCTGAGCGCCCTGAGGATCGACAACGTCGTGGTCGAGATCGACGCGGACGAGCTGCCGATCTTCGATGGCAGTGCCACGCCCTGGTGCGACGCCATCCGGACCGCAGGGCGTTGCGAACAGGCCCAGTCCTGCCGCCCCATCCGCGTGCTGCGCGCCGTTTCGGTGACGAACGGCCGGCGACACCTCCGGATCGAGCCCGGGGCGGGGCTCCACCTGACGGGGCATATCGAACTGGCGCATATCGGGCCGGTCGCTTGGTCGGGCGCCATCACGCCCGAGACATTCGAGCGCGAGATCGCCCCGTCGCGCAGCTTCGGTCGGTACATGCGCGCCATGGCCGGCCGGGCCTTCGGCTACGTCGCGGGTCGCGATTTCCTTCAGGGCGTCTCGCCGCGCTCCGCCGCGCTCCTCGTGCGCAACCGCGTCCTCGGGGGGATGCGCGTCCCCGGCGAGCCGGTGCGCCACCGCCTGCTCGACCTGATCGGCGACCTTGCTTTGACCGGCCATCCGATCGAGGGGCGGATCACCGCCTTCCACACCGGGCACGAGTTGAATCACGCCCTCGTGGCGGCGCTGATGCGCGATCCGACGGCGTGGGAGCTTATCTGATCGGCGACGACACCGCTCCGGACGGTCAAGCCGTGGCGCGCTGCGGCGTGTCACAGGCGCAGGCGACGGCCGCGAAGGCGCGCACGAGATCGACGTCGAGCTTCGGTCCCATGGACTTCAGGATGGCATAGGCTTCCCGGGCCGGCTTCGGAGCCTTGTAGGGCCGCGCCTCGATCAGCGCCGCGAAGATGTCCGAGATCGTAATCAACCGCACGAGGTCGGGGATCTCCTGGCCGCGCAGGCCGTCCGGATAGCCGGAACCGTCGAGGTACTCATGATGGGAGCGCACGACTGCCAGTGTCAGGGGGTCATAGTGGCCGTTCACCAGCATGGCATGTCCGATGACGGGATGGCGATCCATCTCCCGACGCTCCTCCGGCGTGAGCGGCGCCGGCTTGTTCAGGATCGCGCGCGAAATCTTGGCCTTGCCGATATCGTGGAGCAACGCGCCTTTGACGAGGTGGCGCGAATCAGTCTCGTTGAGCCCGAGCGTGCGCGCGAAATCGGCGGCCAGTCCGGCCACGCTCAGGCAGTGGCGATGCGTGTTGTCGTCGAAACTCGCGACCACCGCGAGCCAATCGCGGACTTTGGTCTCGCGGATCGCCTGATTGACCAGCGCGGCACCGGATTCGACGGTGGCGACATTCGGCGGTCCGTCGGCGTGGAAGAGGGTTGCGAAGACCTCCCGGGCCGCCGCCGCCCGATCGTGCAGATCGCCGCCCGCCGGCTGCCGCGCCCCGCCGCTCGCGCTGAGACTTGCGACGGTGTTCAGGAGCAGGGTGTTCGCCGCGGAGGCCGGCAAAACTTGTGTTGCGCCCAAGGCGGTCGCCTGGATCTCGCCGCGACCGAGATTGCCGTGGATGAGGGCCAGGAACGGCGTATCGGGGCCGCGCGCGATCGCGAGGGCGTGGCGCAAGCGCCGGACCGATTCCGAGGTGAGCGCGCTGACGTCGCCGATGATCAGACCGGCTCCCTGGGGCGGGGCGTCGTCACCGTAGAGATCGTACAGCAGCGCGCTGTCATCGGCACCGAGATTGCGCGCGAGACGTTCGCCGCGGCCGATGTCGTCAGTGAGGATCAAAGTCCGGCGCAAGACTTGACTCATTTCAATCCCCGGCTGACGCCGTATCGGGCAGCTTACCGTGCGATCAACCACCACCCAAGAGGGCGCTTCGCGCCTCGGCGGTATCCGCCAGGCGGCGAACGCCGCGTTCTGTCGCCGTCATACCAGGGCGTTGCGTGATCATGCGTCGGGAGTGATGCGATTTCGTTAAAGGGTTGTCCGGCGATGCGGGCTTCGGCGCCCGCATCAACGATTGGACCGTTCGGGGCGTATCGCGCCGATCGAACCGCGCGGAGCGCTTGCCTCTCCGCCTCCAGACGGCCAGAACGCCGGCATGCTGCGCGTCAACGACCTCACTTACCGCATCGGCGACCGCCTGATCCTCGATGCCGCGAGCTTCACGATTCCCGAAGGCGCGCGCGTCGGCCTCGTCGGGCGCAACGGCGCGGGCAAGACGACGCTGTTCAAGGCGATCCTCGGCGATCTAGCGGTGGACGCCAAGGCGGTGTCGCTGCCCAAGGGCATGCGGATCGGCGCCGTCGCGCAGGAGGCCCCGGCCGGCCCGGAGACGCTGCACGCGGTGGTGCTCGCCGCCGACACTGAGCGCGCCCGACTGATGGCGGAGGCCGAGACCGCCGACGGACTGCGCCGCGCCGAGATCGAGACGCGGCTGGTCGATATCGGGGCGCACTCTGCGCCGGCCCGCGCCGCCGCGATTCTCCACGGCCTCGGCTTCGACGCGACCGCGCAGGGGCGCCCCTGTTCGGATTTTTCCGGCGGCTGGCGGATGCGGGTGGCGCTGGCCGCCGTGCTGTTCTCCGAACCGGACCTGCTCCTCCTCGACGAGCCGACCAACTACCTCGACATCGAGGGCACGCTCTGGCTCTACGATTACCTCGAGCGTTATCCGCGCACCGCAATTATCATCAGCCACGACCGCGACCTGCTCGACACCAGCGTCGATCACATCCTGCATCTCGATCGGGGCAAGCTGGCGATCTACCGCGGCGGTTACACGAGCTTCGCCAAGCAGCTCTCCGAGAAACGGATCCTCCAGGCGAAGGCGAAGGCCAAGCAGGACGTCGAGCGGGCGCATCTCCAGAGCTTCATCGACCGGTTCAAGGCGAAGGCCACCAAGGCGCGGCAGGCGCAATCGCGGATGAAGCGCCTCGCCAAGATGGAGCCGATCGCTGCGCTGCTCGAGGATGACGTGCCGGTGATCCACCTGCCGAGCCCCGAGAAGCCGCTGTCACCGCCCATCGTCGCGATGGAGCGGGTAAAGGCCGGCTACGGTGATCGGATCGTGCTCAACGGTCTCGATCTCAGTCTCGCCCCCGACGACCGGGTGGCCTTGCTGGGTGCCAACGGCAACGGCAAGTCGACCTTCTGCAAGCTGATCGGCGGACGCCTCGGACCGATCGCCGGCGAGGTCAAGCGCTCCTCCAAGATGGAGGTCGCGTACTTCGCCCAGCACCAGCTCGACGAGTTGCGCCCATCCGAGAGTGCCTACGCGCATGTCCGGACACTGATGCCGGACGTGCCGGAGGCGAAGGTCCGGGCCGCCACGGCCCGCCTCGGCTTCGGCGCCAACAAAGCCGACACGCCGGTGGAAAAACTCTCGGGCGGCGAGAAGGCGCGTCTGCTGATGGGTCTCGCGGCCTTCCACGGGCCGCACCTCCTGATCCTCGACGAGCCGACCAATCACCTCGACATCGAGAGCCGACAGGCGCTGGTCGAAGCGATCAACGACTACGAGGGCGCCGTCATCCTTGTCTCGCACGACCGCTTCCTCGTGGAGGCCTGCGCCGACCGGCTGTGGCTGGTGGCCGACGGCACCGTGAAGACCTTCGACGGCGACATGGACGATTACCGCCGGCTCGTCCTGTCCGGGCCGGACCGCGAGGCCGAGCGCGGCGCGGAGCCGGCCGGCGGACAGAAGGCCGAGGCCCGCCGGGCCGGCGTCGAGCGCCGGGCGGCGCTTGCGCCGCTGCGCAAGCGCCTCGACGCCATCGAGGGGCGCATGGCGAAGCTGACCGCCGCCATAAAGAAGATCGACGCGGCCCTGGGGGATGGTTCCGCCTTCCGTGAGAACGCCGCCAAGGCCGGCGAGATCGCCAAGATGCGGGCGGATGCGGTGAACGCGCTGGCCGCTGCCGAGGACGAATGGCTGACGGTCAGCACCGAGATCGAGGCGGCCTGAGGATCGCTACAGGCAGGTTTCGATCGCGCGCTCCAGGATGTCGACCCCGAGGTCGATCTCCGCGTCCGTGGTGGTGAGTGGCGGGGCGATGCGGAAGACGCCGCCCATGCCGGGCAACTGGACGATGTTCATGCTGAGGCCGAGTTCCAGGCAGCGCCGGGTGATCGCGTCCCCGAGTTCCGGCGCCGGCACTTTCGTGACCCGGTCGGCCACGATCTCGACGCCCCGGAGCAGGCCGCGTCCCCGCAGGTCGCCGACGCAGGCGAAGCGCTGCTGCAGGGCGCGCAGCCGCGCGGCGAGCCGGGCGCCGGCTTCTTCGGCCCGGACGACCAATCCATCCCGCTCGACGATCTCGAGGACCTTCAGGCCGACCGCGGCCGGGAGCGGATCGGAGACGTGCGTGGTGTAGAACAGGAAGCCGCGCGCGTGGCAGAGGTCCTCGATCTCCGGTGTGGTCAAGACGGCCGCCAGCGGCAGGCCCGCGCCCAACGTCTTCGAGAGTGTCAGGATATCGGGCACGACCCCATCGCGTTCGCAGGCGAACATCAGACCCGTGCGGCCGATCCCGGTCTGAGCCTCGTCGAGAATCAGCAGCATGCCGCGCTCGGCGCATTTACCCTTCAGCGCGGCGAGGTATCCCGGCGGCAAATCGATGATGCCGCCCGAACTCAGGATCGGCTCTGCCAGGAACGCCGCGAGATTGCCGGTCGATTGCCGATCGATCAGCGCGAAGGCGTAATCCAGCTCGGTCCGCCAGTCCAAAACCCCGTCTGTCTCGAACGCCGGCCGGTAGGCGTTCGGTGCCGGGATCGCGAAGGATCCGGTCGGGGCCGGGCCATAGCCTTTCCGGCCGGCGCTGTAGGTCGCCGAGGCGGCGCCCGCCGTCATCCCGTGCCAGGACTGGGCGAAGCTCACGACCTCCCAGCCGCCCGTGGCGAGCTTGGCCATGCGGAGCGCCGCCTCGTTGGCCTCGGCTCCGGTGGTCAGCAGCAGGGCCCGTTCGAGGCCGCCGGGGGCGAGCCGGGCCAGGTTCGTGGCGAGATCGACGACGGGTCGCGTCAGCATCCCGCTGAACAGGTGGTCGAGCCGGCCGACATGGTCCGCCGCCACCGCGGCGATCTCGGGGTGGCCGTGGCCCAGGATCGCGCTCATCTGGCCGGAGGTGAAGTCCAGGATCTGTCGGCCGTCCGCGTCGTAGACGAAGCTGCCCTGCGCACGCTCGATGATCACGGGCGCGAAGGTGCCGCCGTAGCGGATCAGGTGCCGGCGTGCCCGCGTCCAGAAATCCGGGTCGTCGTTTCGGGTCATGGCCGCTCCTGTTCGCCGACCGGCATGCTAGACCGGCCGGCACCACCGCGGGAGCTTATAGTTCTGAAGGGAGCCTTCAGGGACGCTGATGGCACAGAACCTCGATATCGATCTCCTGCGCAGCTTCGCCTGCGTCGCCGAGACCGGCGCGCTCAGCCGGGCGGCGGGCCGGATCGGCCGCAGCCAAGCCGCGCTCAGCATGCAGATGAAGCGGCTGGAGGATCTCGTCGGTCAGCCCCTCCTGACGCGTAACGGTCGCGGGGTCCTGCCGACCGTCCAGGGCGAGCGTCTGCTGGTCCACGCCCGGCGCATCCTGTCCGCGCACGACGATGCGGTGGCGGAACTCTCCGGCGGGAGCTTGAGCGGCACGATCCGGTTCGGCTGCCCTGATGACTACGCACAGGCCTTCCTGCCGTCCCTGCTGCGCGGCTTCGCGCAGCGCCATCCGGCGGCCGCCGTTGAGGTGATCTGCGCGGCGACACCCCGGCTCCAAGCCCAGTTCGAGCGCGGCGGCCTCGACCTCGCCGTGGTCTCGGTTCCGCTCGGGTCCGAGCGCGCGATCCTGCGCAGGGAAGACCTGGTCTGGGTGGTGGCGCGCGATCAGGCGGCGCTCGGGACCGATCCTCTGCCGTTGGCGCTTGGGGATCCCGATACGCTCGATCACCGCGCTGCCCTGGCCGCCCTCACCCGCGCAGGCCGACGCCACCGAATCGCCTACGCGAGCGGCAGCCTCTCGGGTCTCCTGGCCGTGGTCCGGTCCGGACAGGCCGTTGCCGTGCTGACCCGCTGCGCGGCCCCGACCGACCTTCGGATCCTGGCATTCACCAGCGGGTTACCCGCACTCACGCGGATTGGCGTCATGATCCGGATCGACGAGCGACATGCCTCGCCGCTGGCACGCGCTTTCGCCGGACATGTCAGAGCGGTTCTTCCTGCGCTGTAGGCCGGCGTTCGGTTCCCCCCTGCTCCGCCTCCTCCGGATCGCTCATCGGTGCCGTCGATACGTGCACCGCCTCATGACCTGCATCCTTGGGCCAGAACAAGAGGATCTCGTCGTTGTCGACCGCAATCCAATCGATATGCGTGTGCGGGTGCGTCTCGCTGAACGTATTGTAATGATCGGCGTTGCAAAGCAAACAAACAGTGCTGGGCAGTATCGCCGCTCCGTTTTCCGCGAGAAGCTGATTCAAATCCGGCTTGACGTTCGTGTCCGCCGGGGAAAGTCCGCGATATTTGCGGGTGGGAATGTCCGGGAACGCGGCGCTCCACGCGGCCATGACCCGCGGAGTGTCGTATTGAACGACCGTATCGGTTCCGACCTTCCGGGTCGGCGCGTGGACCACCCGCGCGTCCTCGTTCCAGTTCCGACTCGACGCGCTGACCACCTTTGTCGGCTCCGGCGACACGACCGGTGCCGACGCTGCGGCCGTCGCCGCTTCGGTGACCTTGGCGATGTGACCGTAGCGGGTGTCGAACTCCGCTGCGCCGACGGCTTGCGTCTTCATATCGGCCAGCGTCAGCATCGCGTCGGCGGCTCCGGGCGCCAGCGTGTAGGTCGGTCGGGGATCAAGCGCCGTCGGCTCGACCGGTGAAACGGCCTTCGATGCGGCCGCTTCGATCGCGTCCACATGCGGAGACTTCTGTGCAGCCGCCACTGCAGCCATCGACGGTACATAGTCCATGTCACACTCTCCTACCCACAAGACCGATCGTAACGCTGAGACCTCCCATTATTGAGAACTGATCCCCTCATTTGCTTGTTTTATCTAGTCTTACTCTCGCAAGTACAAATAGTGATAGTCGTTCCTTGGATAATCTACCACGCAGAGGGGTGATTTGACCAAGCATCCTGCGAGCCAAGAATTGCTTCCGTCCCAGGGCGCGCATCGTGTGTGCAACAGCGACAGATGCCTGCTGCGCACGAGAGCGCCGGGACCGAAACACCATCCGTCAGCGATGGACCAGCGTCGGGTCCGGCATGAAGCCCGATAACACGTCAGCCGATGGCGGACGGGGGGTGCCGGAACGCTAACGCTGCGCGGGAGAACGGCGGACGAGCATATGAGCCTCGACCATCTGCCACCCGGCGGCCATCATGCCCGCGGGCCCTGCGTCCTAGAGCTTCATGCTCTGTAGCTGCGAATATGCACAGCGATCGGCAGTGGTGTCAACGACTTTGCCCATTCGAGCAAGTGATTTCAAGACATGTCTTACAAGGCCTGCAGTCGTTCTGTAATGCCAGTGAACGCCAGCAACGACCTTATAGGGTTGATGAATTGCACGTCCAGCGGACATCAACACGATGCCGTCCGATACACACGCTTTGATATCTGACTTTCATGCAGCGCTCGCGCGGCGACAGCCGGGTCCTCGATCAGGCCTCGACGACCTGCGCCGGCCGCTTCCGCCCCCGTCCGAGGCCGAGCACCATCAGGCAGCCGAGCCCGGAGAGGATGACCAGCGGCAGAAGCCCGAGCGGATAGCTGCCCGTGGCGTCCTTGATGACGCCGAGCAGATACGTCCCGACAAAACCGCCGATATTGCCGATCGCGTTGATCTGCGCGATGCCCGCCGCCGCCGCGCCGGCCGACAGCCATTCGGTGGAGAGCGCCCAGAACGGCCCCTTCACCGTGTAGGTGGCGGTCACGGCCAGGCACAGGATCAGGATCGTCGGCAGGAGCTGCGCGGTGGCGATCGAGGCGGCCAGGCTCAGGGCCAACAGCCCCAAGGGGAGTGCCGTGTGCCACACCCGCTCGCGGTTCCGGTCCGAGGAGCGGCCCCACAGGATCATCAACACCGAGGCGATGCCGAAGGGGATCGAGTTGAGCAGGCCCGTCTGGATGTTGGTGAGGCCGAAGGACTTGATGATCTGCGGCTGCCACAGGGACAGGCATTGGCTCGCGCCCGAGGCGCCGGCATAGATCAGCGAGGCGGCGAGAACGTAGCGGTTGCGCATCACCTCCCAGACCGAGAGATGGCGGGCCGGCGCGGCCTCACCCTGCACCACGGAGGCCCGTTCGGCGGCGAGCCGCTCCTGGAGCCATGCGCTCTGCTGGGGCGTCAGCCAGCGCGCCGTACCGGGGCCGTCGGGCAGAAGGAAGAAGGCGGCGAGACCGAGCAGGACCGCCGGGGCCGCTTCCAGGATGAACAGCCACTGCCAGCCGCGCAGGCCCAGCATGCCGTCGGTGTTGAGGATCGCGGCCGAGATCGGCGAGCCGAGGAAGCTGGAGATCGGGATCGCCACCATGAAGACCGCCACGATCCGCCCTCGGTAGGCGCGTGGGAACCAGTAGGTCAGGTACAGGATCACGCCGGGGAAGAAGCCGGCCTCCGAAGCCCCGAGGAGCAGACGCACGGCGTAGAAAGAATACGGCCCGACCACGAACGCCATGGCGGCCGAGACCAGCCCCCAGGTGATCATGATCCGGGCGATCCAGATCCGGGCGCCGAACCGTTCCATGGCGAGATTGCTCGGCACCTCGCACAGCACGTACGAGACGTAGAACAGGCCGCCGCCGAGCCCGAATTGTGCCGCCGAGAGCCCGATATCGTGGTTCATCTGCAGGGCGGCGAAGCCGGCATTCACTCGGTCGACGAAGGCCACGAAGTAGGCGAGCATCAGGAACGGAAGGATGCGCCACGTCACCCGGCGCAGCGTCGCGCGCTCGATCTCCGGGATCACCTCCGGAACCTGCGTCGGGGCCATGCCTGTTCTCCTCGCCACGCCCCTCGGCATGGGGCAGACGCGGCGCACAGGCCAGCCGTCGCGGGCGACAGGGCTTCGCATCTGTCACCCTGGAATGTCCGCGGCGGGGCGGGAAGCTGGCTGCCCGACCGGACCAGCCCTACCGGCGGTTGCGGTTTGCCCGCGGATCACGGACGTGCGAGAGAAGCCGCATGTTGACCGTCGATAGCCTCTGGCGGATGCGGCACCGCCTCGCGCAGTTCGGGAAGAAGCAAACCGGATCGCCGCGGATCCTGGTGATCGGCGTCTGCCAGGCCGGCGCGATCGCCAAGGCGATGCGCTATCTCCTGCCGGACGCGCAGGTGGATTTCGTGTCGGCCTTCACGGCGGCGCGCCGCTTCCCACGCCTTGCCGACCTGATGGCGCATGCGGACGGATACGATCACGTCTTCTCGAGCATCTACCTGCCTCGGTTCAAGGGCGGCGGAACGATCGATACCTTGCGGACACACCCCAAGGTCCGGCTGATCCCGACGATCGTGTTCGGTGCCTACCACCCGGATCTCGTCCATGTCGGCGTGCAGGACGCCGTCACGCTGAACGGCCTGATCTCCGGGCCGATGGGACACTCGCACTCCGCGATCACGCTCTATGCCTATCTCGCCGGCTTCTCGCAGGCGCAGGCCCTGCGCCTCTTCGCCGAGCCCGTCTTCGAGCGCCTGGGCTACTTCGACCTCTGGGACGAGGCGGTGGCCTACCTGCGCGGGCTCGGCCGCCAAGCGGATTACGACCTCGACACGCACCTGACGCGCTGGGCCCGGCGCGGCTGCTTCATGCACTCGATCAACCACACCAAGCTTTATGTTGTGTCGGATCTCGCCCGCGGGTTGCTGAACAAGGCCGGCATCCCGTTCGGGGAATGCGATCTCGACGCCTTCCTGCCGGACGATCTCGGCGGCCAGGGGAGCTGGCCGGTCTATCCCGAGATCGCGCAGCATTATGGCATCCCCGGCAGCGCCCTGTTCTTCAAGGCCGAGACCAGGCGCTCCGGCCCGGCGCGCACGATGAGCCGCGCCGCGTTCGTCGCGGCCTCCTACGCCAATTACGATCGGCGCGAACGCAGTCTTTTGGTATCCCAGCGCGTCCAGGGCTGGCGCGACGACCCCCCGACCGTCGATTTCCTGCGCGAGGCTGCGGGCCGAAGCGACGCCCCGGTCCGGCCGACGACGCGGGTGCCCTCCGTGGGATCCGGCAGCTTGGCGGGTCACGCCTCTTAGGCAGGTGCTGCAGCTCTGATCGGGGGGGGGATCCCACGGTCCGGCACTTCCCGCCGTCACCGGCGTTATCGCGCGACGCCCGAACCGGCGTGCCCGATACGAGGTGCCCCGATGAGCCTTCCGTCCCGGCGACGCGCCGGCCGCTCCGCGGCTGCGGCCGCCTTGACGCTTGCCGGCTCGGCCGCGGGTCTGCTCGCCTGGAGCCGACTCGGCATCGACCATCGCAAGCCGATTCCGCCGGCTCTGCCCGGTCGTCGCGAACAGGCCGCCACGCGCCGCGCCGGCGTGCTCTCGTTCTATGCGTCGGCCGAGACCGAAGGCGTGCCGCTCCTGTTGATCCACTCGATCAACGCGGCCGCGAACGCCTACGAGGTGCGGCCGTTCTATCTGCATTTCCGGACATCGCGGCCGGTCTACGCCCTCGATCTGCCCGGCTTCGGATTCTCGGAACGGTCGCGCCGCCGCTACACGCCGCGCCTGATGGTCGAAGCGATCCACGCCATGGTGGATGAAATCCGGCGGCGGCACGGGGCGATCCCGCTCGACGCCCTGGCGCTGTCCCTCTCCGCGTCCTATCTCGCCCGGGCGAGTCTGGAGCGGTCCGACGCCTATCGCAGTCTCGCCCTGATCAGCCCCACGGGCTTCGATGGGCGGCTCTCGGGCGATGGGCCGCCGGACGGGCACCGCGGGCGGGACTGGCTGCTCAACCTCCTCGATCGGCCGCCCTTCGGCCGGCCCCTGTTCGACGCGCTGGTCACGCGGCCGAGTATACGCTTCTTCCTGCAGAAGACGTTTGGCTCGACCGAGATCGACGAGGGGCTTCTCGACTACGATCACGCCTCGGCCCATCGGCCGGGGGCCGAGCATGCGCCCTGGTGCTTCGTGGCCGGCCATCTCTTCCCGACCGACACGACTCGTCTCTACGAGCGTCTGCGCCTGCCGGTCTGGATGCTCCACGGAGAGCGCGGCGATTTCGTCGACTACCGTCACGCACCGCTGGTGGCCGGACGTCCGAACTGGCGGGTCGAGTCTCTTCCGACCGGGGCGTTCCCGCATTTCGAGCGGCCGGGGACGGTCGTGACAGCCTTCGAGGCGTTCCTCGCGGGCATCACGGGCGACTCAGCGGATCGACCGGCGTGATTCGATAGCGGAGCCGCGTTGCCGGACAGGTGCTCGCAGGCCGCCGGATCGAGCGTCCGTCGGCTGCCGATGGATTCGTCTTCGGTCCCCATCATGTCGAAGACGACCGGTGTCCCCGACAGGCCGTCGAGCGCCGGTGCGAAGAGACGGCTCAGCTCGTCGATCAAACCCGTTTAAAGGATCAACTTCACGCTCGCCCGCGACCGGGTAAGAGTGGCCGCCGGCCCGCAAGGCGCGTAGATGGCCCTCCGGCACGGACTCCGTCGACACGAGCACGACAGGGTCGGCCTCGATCGCGTTGCGACCGCCCCGATCGGGCCGTCCCGCCACCGCCGCGCCGACTGCGTCGCGCCGGGCGACGGGCTCATCCCGGGCGACACGGTTGTCATCCGGAACCGGTTGCAGCAGCGGATCGGCGCTGTCGGCATAGCCCGCATGGTAATGCGCCCACACATCCAGGCGTCGCCCTCCAGCGCGCCGTGGACGCGCTCGCAACGGCCGTCGAAGATTGGGAGCTTCCAGCGGTGGACCCTGATCCGCCCGTCGACCGACGACGTCATGTGACGAATCACGTACGGGCGTTCGTCCGATGCCATGGGGGCCTGATCGCTGTTGGGTGAGGCTGTCCCTCGGGCCGAAGGCGCAACGCGACCGCGGCTGTGAGGCGCCCCGGGGTTTTCGACCGCTGCGCCGCAGGGATCTGCCGGTACGGGCTCCGGGCGGCGGCTGCGCGCCGATGGAGAAGCGCCGCGGATCGTTCCGGACTTGCCCCGCCCCGGCAGTGGACCGATCACGACACCACCCGGTAAGAGTGGTCGTCAAACACAACACGCGGCGCGTCCTGGACAAAGATGATCGACCTCACCCTCGAAGCCGCCCGCACCATCATCGAGACCGCCCTTCGGGAGGCGCGCGCCCGCGGCCTCAAGCCGATGGCCGTCGTGGTCTACGACGCCCGCGGGGCGCTGAAATCCGTATCGGTCGAGGACGGCACGTCCCTCCGCCGTGCCGAGATCGCGTGCGGCAAGGCCAACGGCGCGCTGGCGCTCGGAATGGGATCCCGGGCGATCCACGCGCGCGCGGAAGCGCAGCCGTATTTCGTGGCGGCCGTGACCCATCTCGCCGGTCCCGCCGCCCTGGTGCCGGTGCCCGGCGGCGTGCTGATCCGATCCGGTGAGGGCCGCCTTCTGGGCGCCGTCGGCATCTCGGGGGACACCTCCGACAACGACGAGATCTGCGCGGTGGCCGGGATCGAGGCGGCTGGGCTCGTACCGGAGACCGGCGCCTGACCATGCGGCTGCGCCGGCGCGACTGGCTCGCGGGCGTCGCCGCGCTGGCGGTCGTGCAACCGGCCGCAGCGGCCGAGCCGATCTATCGCCGCGGCAACGACGCCGATCCGGAAACGCTCGACCCGCACCGCTCTTCGACGGTGGCGGAGGCGCATATTTTGCGCGACCTCTGCGACGGCCTTCTCACCTACGACAATTACGGCGCCCTCATCCCAGGCGCAGCCAGGGCCTGGACCGCCTCCGAGGACGGCCTGACCCTGCATTTCGAACTCCTGCCCGAGGGCCGCTGGTCGAACGGCGAGCCCGTCACCGCTGAGGACTTCGTCTACTCGCTGCGCCGGATCCTCGACCCGGCCACCGGGGCGAAATATGCCGAGATTCTGTTCCCCATCCGCAACGCCGCTGCGGTCAACCGCGGCGAGAAGGCCGTGGACGCCCTCGGCGTCGCCGCGGAGGGGCCGCTCGCGCTCGCGATCACCCTCGAACAACCGACACCCTACATCCTGGAACTCCTCACCCATCAGACCGCCCTGCCGGTGCATCGCGCCTCGGTCGAGCGCCATGGGGAGTCCTTCACCCGGCCGGGCAATCTCGTCACCAACGGGCCCTATCGGCTCACCGACAATGTGCCGGGCGGCGCGATCAGGTTGGAGGCCAATCCCCACCATCCCGACGCGGCGTCCATTGCGATCCGGCACGTTGATTTTCTGCCAACCCCAGACATGGCGGCAGCCGTCCGGCGCTACGCCGCCGGGGAACTCGAGTCGCTCGCCGACCTGCCCGCCGACCAGATCGCCGACCTGCGTCGCCGCTTCGGCAATCAGATCGTGCTCGGGCCCGCACTCGGGCTCGCGGCTTTGGCCGTGAACACGCGGAAGGCGCCGTTCTCGGACAGGCGGGTCCGTCAGGCGCTATCGCTCGTGATCGACCGGGAATACCTCGCCGATGGGCTCAATGGCGGGACCATGAGCCCGGCCTATTCCCTCTGTCCGCCCGGCCTCGACAATTATCGGATCCCGCCCGAAACCGCGGGTCGCTCAGAGCTCCCGATCGACCACGAGGAGGAAGCCCGCCGCCTGCTGGCGGAGGCCGGCTTCGGCCCGGACCGGCCGCTCACCGTCGAGTACCGATTCAACGTCAGCGACAACAACAGAACCACAGCGGTGGCGATCGGCGAGATGTGGCGCGACCTCGGGATCGTGACCCGCTACGTCTACACCGACGCCAAGACGCACTTCGCCTACCTGCGCGACGGCGGCGACTTCGATGTCGCCCGCATGAGCTGGATCGCCGACTATGCCGACCCGCAGAATTTCCTGTTCCTGCTTCAGAGCGGAAATGACGGGTTCAACGCCGGACGCTGGTCGGATGCCGCCTACGACGCGCTGCTGGCGCGGGCCGCCGCCGAGCGCGACCTCACCCGCCGGGCCGACCTGCTCTACGACGCCGAGGCGATCGCGCTGCACGATCTGCCCTGGATCCCGCTGATGCACTACCGCTCGAAGGCGCTGATCGCCCCGCGGCTGCACGGCTACCACCCGAACCTGCGCAACGCCGCGCCGACGCGCTTCCTGAGGCTCGACGCGTGATCCGTCTCATCCTGCGCCGCCTCGCCCAATCGGTGCCGACGCTGCTCGCGGTCGTGACCGTCAGCTTCTTCCTGATGCGGCTCGCCCCCGGCGGCCCGTTCGACCTCGAGCGGCCCCTGGCCCCCGCCGCCATGGAGAACCTGCGCCGGGTCTACGGGCTCGACCGTCCGCTGGCCGTGCAATTCGGCAGCTACCTCGCATCGCTCGCTCACGGCGATCTCGGACCGTCCTTCTCGTTTCGCGATCGGAGCGTGCTGGAGCTGATCGCCCAGGGTCTGCCTGTATCAGCGACGCTCGGCGCCCTCTCCCTCCTGCTGGCGACGGGGCTCGGCGTCGGACTCGGCATCACGGCGGCCCTCCGGCGCGGCGGCGCCATGGACCGTCTGCTCGGGATCGGCGCGGCGCTGACCCTGTCGCTGCCGAGCTTCGTTGTGGCACCGCTCCTTCAGATCGCCTTCGGACTCAGCCTGCGCTGGCTGCCGCTGAGCGGCTGGGACGGCGGCGCGCCGAGCCATCTCGTCCTGCCGGTGATCACCCTGGCCCTGCCGCAGGTGGGCGCCCTGGCGCGGCTGACCCGCGCCGCCCTCGGGGAGGTTCTGCGCACGCAGCCGGTGCGGACCATGCGCAGCCTCGGCCTGCCTCCGATCCGCGTCACCCTTCACGCGCTGCGGGGGGCGCTGCTGCCGGTGGTCGCCTATCTCGGACCGCTCGCCGCCGCCCTGCTCACCGGCTCCGTGGTGGTCGAGACGATCTTCGGTCTGCCGGGGATCGGCCGCTACTTCGTCGAGGGGGCGCTCAACCGTGACTACACGCTCGTGATGGGGACGGTGCTGCTGGTCGCAGGGCTCGTCATCGTCTTCAACCTCGCAGCCGATCTCGCCTGCGCGTGGCTCGATCCGCGCCTGCGACCGGCGGCGTGAGGGCGCCGCAGCGCCCGGCCGGGCGCTTCCTGGCCCGCCTCCTCCGGATGCGCGGCGCCATGGCGGCCCTGGGCGTGCTCGTCCTGATCGCCCTGGCCTGCCTCGTCGGACCCGGTCTGACCGGTCACGATCCGGACCGCGCCTACTCCGATCTCCGTCAGCTGCCGGCCGGTCTGACGGCGCAGCCTGACGCCGCGCATCTCGGCCCGGCACTGGAGCGTCTGGCCTTCCGGATGCGGGTCCGACTCGACGCGGTGGCACGCGAGGGTGACACCCTGTGCCTCAGGCTCGCTTCCGATGCGGGCGTGGATCGGCGCAGCCTCGTCTACCTGCCGCGCTCCGGCCTGTTCGGCCCGCCCGCCGCTCTGGAGGAGCAGGATGGCGGCCAAAGCCTCGTGATCGAAGTACCGGTGCGGCGCTTGCATTTTTTCCTCGGCACCGATGTTCAGGGCCGCGATCTGCTCACGCGCTGCCTGGCGGCCGGCCGCGTGTCCCTGGCGATCGGCCTCGCGGCGAGCCTCGTGGCTCTGCTGATCGGGATCGCCTACGGCGCCGCGGCGGGTTTCCTGGGTGGGGCGGTCGACGCCGTAATGATGCGCTTCGTGGACGTGCTCTACGCCCTGCCGTTCGTGTTCTTCGTCATCCTGCTGCTGGTGTTCTTCCGCCCGAGCCTGACGCTCATGCTGATCGCGATCGCGGCCGTCGAATGGCTCGACATGGCTCGGGTCGTGCGGGCCCAGACCCTCTCGCTCCGCGAGCGCGACTTCGTCCGGGCGGCTCAAGCCCTGGGGGTCGCCGCGCCCGGAATCATCGCGCGCCACATCGTGCCCAACACCCTGGGTCCAGTCGCGGTGACCGCGACGTTGCTGGTCCCGCAGGTGATCCTGCTGGAGAGCTTCCTGTCGTTCCTCGGTCTCGGCGTGCAGGAGCCGCAGACCAGTTGGGGGGTTCTGGTTGCCGATGGCGCCCGTTCGATCGAGGCCGCCCCCCATATGCTGGCGGCTCCAGCCCTCTTCCTGATCGCCACGCTGGTGGCGCTCAACCTGTTGGGCGACGGGCTCGCCGATGCGCTGGATCCGCAGTCCGGATAGGAACTTAGCTCAGCATCCGAATTGGCGCCCCGGCGAGCCAGGCCTCGATGTCCTCCACCGCCTGGGTGAAGAATGTCCGATAATTGTCCCGCGTGACGTAGCCGAGATGCGGCAGCGCCAGCACGTTGGGCAATCGGCGGAGTGGGTCTTCGGCGGGCAGCGGCTCGGTCTCGAATACGTCGAGGCCGGCGCCGGCGATTCGGCCCTGCTCCAGCACCCGCCGCAGGGCCGCCTGATCGACGATCGGTGCCCGCGATGTATTGACCAGATAGGCGTTCGGCCGCATCCGGCGCAGCTCGGCCTCGCCGAGGAGGCCGCGTGTCCGGTCGCCGAGCACGAGGTGGATCGAGACGACATCGCTCGTCTCCAGCAGCGCCTCCTTCGAGGCCGCCAGCTCGACTCCGGCCGCCGCCGCGCGATCGGCGTCGAGGTTTGGGCTCCAGGCGATCACCCGCATGCCGAACGCGCGCCCGATCGCGGCGACCCGCGTACCGATCTTGCCGAGCCCCAGGATGCCGAGGGTCGCCCCCGCGAGATCGGTCCCGACCGTGCTCTGCCAGGGGCCGCCGGTGCGCAGCGCATGGTTCTCCTGCGGGAGATGGCGGAAGAGGCCGAGGATCAGCGCCCAGGTCAGTTCGGTGGGCGGCGTCGGGCTCGAATCCGTGCCGCAGACCGTGATGCCCCGTGCCCGGGCTGCCGCGACGTCGATGCCGAGGTTGCGCGGTCCGCTCGTGACCAGCAGTTCGAGCCGCGGCAGCCGCTCCAGCAAGGTGGCCGGAAACGGCGTCCGCTCCCGCATGATCACCAGGATCTCGGCCTGCGCGATCCGCGCCACCAGGGCGTCGCGATCCGGGATGTGCTCTGAGATGGTGGAGACCGCGACCCGGTCCGAAAGGCGTGGCCAGTCGGCCAGCGAGAGGGCCGCCTGCTGGTAATCGTCGAGGATCAGGCAGGTGCGCATGGCATCGGCGTAGGCTGCAGCCGATCGCGGGTCAATCGTACCCCGCGTATCGAGGCGCTACGCCCGCGTCAGAGCCGCGAACGCCACCGCGACGCCGGCCGCGCCGGGATCCTGCACGCCCGCGAGGTCCCCGGCGGACAGGTAGCTGGAGCGGCCGGCCCCGGCGCGATCCATCCGCGCGGTGGCCTCGGCACCGGCGCGAGCCGCTTCGGCCGCCGCGTCGAGGCCGTGGCTGGTCAGGGCCTCGACCGCGGGAACCAGGGCGTCGAGCAGCGTGCGGTCCCCCGGCTTGGCACCGCCGTAGCCCTGGACCCGCGCGACGCCCTGCGCCAACGCCGCCGGCCAAGCAGCCCCCTCCCCGAGCGCCGCAGCGGCGGCGGCGAAAAAGATCGAGCCGAGGACACCACTGGATCCGCCGACCGCCCGGCCGATCCGCTCGGCCAGCGCTCGGCACAGGGCGGCGGAGTCTGCCTGCGGCAGCCGTTCGAGATCGGCGAGCACCGCCCGCGCCGCGCCCGCGAAGGTCGTGCCGGCATCGCCGTCGCCGACTTTTGCGTCGAGGGCGTTGAGCTTCGCCTCCGCGGCGATCAGCGCTTGCGCGACGGCGGCGATCCGGGCGGCCGTGACCGGATCCCGCGACGGCGTGAAGGTCTCCCCGGCCAATCCCTTCGGCAGGGGGTGGAGCATCGGCGGCGCGATCCTGATGGCACCGGGCCAGGCCGGCAGGGGCACCGGCTCGGTCAGGGCGGCTTCGAGTTCGTCGTCGAGCGGGAGAACCGACAGCGAAGCACCGTGCATGTCGAGGGCCGTCATCAGCGGTGCGGGTCCGATCAGCAGGCGGACGCGCTTACCCAGATCGGTGGCGAGCACCGCCCGGGTCAGGATCTGCATCTCGAGCGCGGAGGCTGCGCCGAGATTGTTCACGAGGAGGGCCAGCCGCTCGGCGCCTGCGACCGCGCCGGACAGGCGCCCCGTCATCATCCGAGCGAGATCGGTCGCGGCGGGCAGCGGGATGCGCTCTACCCCGGGCTCGCCGTGGATGCCGAGGCCGAGCTCGGCCTGTCCCTCCCCGAGCCGCTCGCTCCGTGGCGCGCCGGGAATCGTGCAGGTCGAGACTGCGATGCCGAGGGACTTCGCTGCGGCGGCAGCCCGACGCGCGAGGGCCGCCACGGTTTCCAGGGGAGCCCTCGCCTCCGCGGCATGCCCGGCCACCTTGTGGACGAAGAGGGTCCCGGCGATACCGCGGGGCTGTTTCGCGTCCGGCAGGGCGATGTCGTCGGCCACGATCACGGTTTCGACCCGGTGGCCCAGCGCCCGGGCCCGCTCCGCGGCGAGGCCGAAATTCAACCGGTCGCCGGCGTAGTTCTTGACGATGAGCAGGCAGCCGGCGGGCCCCGTCACGGCCAGGATTCCGGCCAGCACCGCATCGACGCTCGGCGATGCGAAGACGTCGCCGCATACGGCCGCACTCAGCATCCCCGGCCCGACGAAGCCCGCATGGGCCGGCTCGTGACCGGACCCGCCGCCCGATACCACCGCCACCTGGCCCGGATCGATCTCGGCGCGCAGCACGACGCGGATGCCAGGATCGCCGTCGAGCCGGGCGAGGCGTCCGCCACGCATGGCGACGAGGCCGTCGAGGGCGTCATTGACCAGGGTGGCGCGGGCGTCGATGAAATGGGCCATGGCGTGACCTTCGATAGGGGCGGTCCGCGATTCTCCGTCAGCGGCTGACGCGCATTGTCGGCTCAGTCTCGCCCTGCTGGCAACGGCTTCCGTTCTCGCGAGCGGCGCAGGGCGGTCTTGAACAACGCCACCTGCGGAAGCGTGTCGCTGCGCTCGCGATGACGGAGACCGCGTAGGTGCATGACGACAAAGGCTTAGGATAGCATACGGTCGCAATGCGCACGGCCCGCGACAGCACATTGTGGCGAATCGATCGGGTGATCCCACCCGAACCCCTCATCCTGCGGTGACCGCGCAGCGGGCCTCGAAGGCGGGCTTCAGGGGTCGCAGAGCCATCCGGAGGGCTCCTCCGCTGCGCTCCGGCGCCTCAGCGACTGTGTTTCGGGTCAAGCGGTTTGCCATGGTTTTTGGTCCCGGATCATGGCGTTGAGGATGGTGAGGAGCTTGCGGGCGACCGCGACGACGGCGACGATCTTGGGCTTGCCGGCGGCCACGAGGCGGTCGCGGAACAGCTTGAGCACGGGGTTGAACCGGCAGGCGCTCAGCGCGGCCAGAAACAGCACCGTGCGCACGCTCTTGCGCCCGCCCGCCACCATGGCGCGGCCCTTCCACTTGCCGGACTCGCGCACGAACGGGGCAAGACCGGCCAGCGCGGCGATCTGCCGGGCCGTGAGCCGGCCGAGTTCGGGCAACTCGGCCAGGAGCGTGCGCGCCGTGACCGGCCCCACCCCCGGCACCGAGGCGAGCAGGTCCTCGGCGGCACGCCAAGCCGGCGAACCCCGCAGGCCCTGGTCGATCTCGGCGTCGACCTCGGCGAGTTCCTGCTCCAGCGCCTTGACCAGCCGGGCGATGCTTTTGGCGATCCGCGCCACCTCGGTGCGGTGCGCCCGGTTCTTCTCGGCCGCCAGCATCTCGACGATCTGACGGCGCCGGGCGACCAGATCGGCCAGCATCCGCGTCTGCGCATCCGGCAGCGGCCGCACCGCCGGCTGGGTCGCGGCCGCGAAGCGGGCGATCACCGCCGCGTCGATCGGGTCGGACTTGGCGCGCTGACCCAGCGCCTTGGCGAAGTGGCGGACCTGGGCCGGGTTGACCACCACCAGCGGCAGGCCCGCCCCGGCCAGTGCTGCCGCGGCCACCTGCTCGAAGCCGCCGGTCGCCTCGATCGCCACCAGATCCGGCCCCAGCGCCTGCAGGCGCGCCACCAGATCGGCCAAGCCCGTCCCGTCACGGGCGAGCGCAAACGCCTGACCCTGCGGCAGGACATGCACGTCCAGCCGCGCCTTGCACACGTCGATGCCGACACACACCAGCGCCATTCCGCCCCACCCTTGCGCAACCGGGCTCTTGCGGCCCGAGCGACTGTCCGGGGTCGTGGAATGGACGGGCAGGCACCCAAGCTGAGGTGCGGGCTTCAAAGCCCCAGGATGAGCCGGGGTCCTGCCCGTCGCCGCAGATCCAACCTTACCAGATCGGACAACAGAGGACTTACAAGGATGAGGG
>NZ_JAKSYM010000195.1 GCF_022829545.1 Methylobacterium sp. J-030
TCGAGGAGGATCTTGCGCTCGCCCTCGGTCGGGTTGCCGCCGAAGATGCTCTTGAGGTTGGTGAGCGCGTTCGTGGTGACGAGGTTGTCGAGTTCGAGCGTCGCCTGCCCCGCCTCGTTGCCCGGCACCAGGCTCATCGCCCTACCGCGCTCGCTCGCCAGTGGCCCCGCGTAAGCCTTGGCCGACAGTTCCTTGGCCTGCTCCAGCATGCCAATGGACGCCTGCGCGGACAGCACCGCGTTGTCGGCCGTGTCGATCGCCTTCTTGTCACCCGCGGACATGTCGCGGTCCGCGCCGATCTTCCCGGCGCCCACGAACGAGCGATAGGATGGCGTGCCTTCCACGAGCCCGAGACCCGGCGCAGCTTCACGCCGAGCATCCATCTGGGCTCGAAGCTTCGCGCCCTCGTCCGCGACGTCCTTGGCCGGAGCCGTGAACACAGGCTGGTTCGTGGTGGTATCGAACAGCGTCGCCCCAGCCGAGACCGCCGTCGGCGCCCGTGGGTTCACGTAGAACGGGCTGCGCTCGCCCGGCGCGATCGCGGCATTCCCGGGCGCCACGATGGTCGGCGTCAGCGGCTTCCGCAGCTCGTTTCGGAAGTCGATCAGACTGCCGCCGAAGCCCTGGCTCCGCGCGAACATGTACTGTTTCACGTCGTCGGGAAGCTTGGTCTGCTCCAGCTCGTTCGCGAGCAGCGTCTTCACGACGCCGGCCTGCCCCTCGCTCAAGCCCGGCAGTGTGGCGACACGGACAAGGGCACCGATCCGCTGCTGCGACCCGGGCGCCATCTGTCCGATGGGGGCGGCGATCTGCGGGGGAAGCCCCGCCTGCGCGAGATGCTGTGGTGCCTGCGCGGAAAGCTGCGCACGCGCCTCCGGTGACGACCCAGCGCCGTCCTGGCCGGGCATCGTCATGACGCGGGGCGGTGGGGCACCCTGCGGGAAGTTCAGAGCGCCGGGCGAGGACGACGGCGCCATGGCAGAGGGGGCGGCAGGCCCACGCGGCTGCGGGCTACTGAGCCCTACCGGCAGCGACGCCTGAGGCCCGGGCGGGATCTGAAACTGTGCGGGCCGCGCGTTCGATGCCGGCATGTCGGCCTCATCCCCGGGGCCGACCTGCGCGACGGGGTTGCCGCGATCCATGACCGTGCCCGGGATGCCCGAGCCGACCATGGACTGCGGGATCAGGGTCTGCGCAGGACCCTGCACGCGCGGAACGGCCGTCTGAGGCAACCCGGCGGTGCGCATCGGCGCGGCCAGGATATTGCCCTCGACACCGATCTCGGCAGGGGCGGGCTGGCCAGCCATGGACGGCATCGGTCCGGAAGCCATCGCCTGCGCCCGGTCAGGGTTCACCCCTTGCACGGGGGCCAGCGGCCGGTTCAGCGGCCCCGGCATCGACGGTGCGAAGGTCGGATCCGCGCTCGCCACCTGAGGCGCGGCTTGCGGAGCAGACCGGCCGCCCCCGGCAAAGCTGCGACCGAAGTCGTTCATGACCTGCCCGGCCGTCTTCGGGCTGCCGTCGCGGTTGAAGAACACCGGGCGGTTGGCCGCGACCGCTTTCGGGTCGGCGTAGCTTGCCGCTGGGGCATCCGGGTTCTGCAGGGTGCCAGCGATCAGGCGAGGGCCACCGCCGGCCCCGAGGAAGTGCATGGCGTAGCGCGTGGCGTCGTTCACCGGGAGGCCGTGCCGCCCCAGGATCCCCTCGTTGTCGGCGGTCAGCGCCTTCGTGGCCGCGATCATCTGCTGCGGGTCGGTTCGCCCGTCCTGACCGTTCCCGACCGGCGTCAGGCCCAATTCCGGGTGCTGCTGCGCGGTCGCGTTCCACGTCGAGGGGATAAACTGGCCGAGCCCACGAGCGCCGGAGGTCGAGGCCTGGGCGTTCGGGTTGTTGTTGCTCTCGCGCTTGAACAGGCCCGAGAGGTAGTTGCCCGAGGGGCCGGAGCTGTCGAGGAAGCTCGGGACGCCGACATAGGGGTTGCGGTCGGCCCCGGGCGCCGCGACAGGGCCGCCGGCATCGAACCCGCCGCCGCCGCCGTACATGCTGGTCAGGCCGGCGATGCCCGCGCTCGCGGTCTTCTGCTGCTCCTGCGTCTGCCCGAGCTTGAGCAGGCCGATGCCGGTCTGCACATCGCCCGCGCCGAAAGCCGTCTGCGCCGCGGCGGCGTAGTCGCCGCCCTGAACCTGCTGCCCCAGCTTGGCGAGCGCGCTCTTCTGCTCGTCCTTCTCCTGCTGGTCGAAGTAGCCCTTGCCGAGCTGCGAGAAGATCTGGAAATATTCGCCGGCCGACATGCACGCCCCCCTTACTTGAACAGCCCGCCGACCTTGCTCAAAATACTCCCCCCGAACGGGCTGCTGGCGATGCCGCCGAGCATGCCGAGGAAATTGCCGCCCGCCGCCATCTGGTTCTTGGCTTCGGTGTTGGAGTTGTCGACGTACATCTTGGTGGCGTTCGAGATCGCGTTGGACTCCTGGTTGCCCAGGTTCATCAGGTTCGATCCGGCCTGACCGTAGATCCCCAGCGTATTCGTACCCTGGCCGACACTGAGGGCGGATTGCCCGGTCCCCAGGTTGGCGTCCGCCTGCCCGAGGTTCGTGCCGAGGTTGGTCTGAGCCCCCAGGAGCGCGTTGCCCTGACCCTGGTACAAGCTGCCGAGGGCGTTGCCTTGCTGACCGTAGATGTTGGCCTGCGCCGTACCGAGGCCACGATCGTTCTGCGCAAGCTGATCGCCGAGCCCGGTATCGATGCCGGACAACGCGTTGCCTTGCGCCATGCCGAGGCTGCCGAGCTGCGTGCCGTAGGCCTGCGAGGCGTTGCCCTGGTTCGTCAGTCCAGCGGCCCGCCCCTGGATGCCAGTCTGAAAGTAATTCGCGCCATTCTGCAAGTTCGAAACGTATTGCTGATAGGACTGATCTGCTAGACCCGTTGCAGTCTTAAGAATATCAGCCGTCGTGTTGCCGCCAGCCACATCACCGCGAGATGCCGCAAGACGTTGAACCGAGCCCAATGCCTGATCCATTTGGTACTGGTAGCCGGGCGCGGCCTGGAAATCCTGCGTCGCCTGAGCGGACCCCGCCGCACCATTCCCGCCGATCGCGTTCTGGAACCGCGTGAACGACCCCTGAGACCCGGAGATCAGCGGGTCGTAGGCAGCCGTGGCCTGCCCGAGATACCCCTGCGTCTGCGCATACTGGTTGCCCAGGTCGGTCCGGGCTTGGCCGTAATTCGTGTTGATGTCGTCCCGGGCCTGCCCGTACTGTCCGGTCAGATCGTCCCTGGCCTGCCCATAGCCTTGGCCCAGGGATGACAGCGCCGAGCCGTAGTTGCCGGTGATCGCATCGGCCGCCTGACCGTAGCTCGACCC
>NZ_JAKSYM010000196.1 GCF_022829545.1 Methylobacterium sp. J-030
CGACGTCCCAATCCGCATCAAGAATCTCTCTGACTGCAGCCGCTGGGGTCAGCAACAGCTGGCGAGAGAGCCCGACATTAGGAAACGGTTCGTCTGCTTTGGGGAGGGCGACGAATTGCAATGAATGGCCGGGATGGGCGCAAAGCCGAAGGTCTGCTTCTCAGCTGAATTTATAGCTTGCCCCGCTCAGCTGCTCGACCACCCAGTAGACAGTCTCCGGCAGGGGCGATCGTCAAGGCCTTGACATTAGGATTATTATCCGGTATGGTGATCAATGTCGCCCAAACACCGCGACGCCGCAACCGGCCTGTGATGATGCCCCCTTGCCCCAAACCACCCCCACCCTGTCGGCACGCGCAGCCTCACCTCAGCGCATCCCCCTCATCAAGGCGGCCCTCGGGCCGCCTTCGTCGTTTCTGGAGCCCGATCATGCCCGCCAACCCTCCGCACCGAGCCGCAACCGTGCCGCCACCAGCCGCAATCAAGATTGGCCTCAAGCCCCCGGCGGTGCGTAGGCCCACAGGAGCAATGGACGCCACGTCAATAGCCATGGCAGGCGACAGCAAGGCCGCGGCAGCGGCACCGTCCCCCGTGGGCAGCCAGAGTGGCGGCGGTATGGCCGGAGGGGCCGGCGCGGGTTCGGGCGGGGGCGCCAAGCCGCCGTTCGACTGGGCCGACATCGGCCCCGGCAGCCTCGTGCT
>NZ_JAKSYM010000197.1 GCF_022829545.1 Methylobacterium sp. J-030
GCTCGTGATGATGCCCGCCTTGCGCAGGTCCGCGAGAGTCGAAGGTCCGGCCGGCATGGTCGCGCTGATCATCCCCTGACGTTGACTTAACCGTGCCGCTCGGCCGACATGCCATGTCCGGCTGGCGCGCGCCTCGCGCGAGTCGCCGGCCTCACCCGGCGCACCGACCGCCGCAGTAGGACCCTGAAAAGCCAACGGGGCCCCATCGACAAATGGGAGCCCGTCGAAATCGGGATAGCCGGTGGGGCCGCCTTTCCAACCCCCACCAACCCAGAAGCGCCCTTGGGTGCGAGAGTAGTAACACAGTCCTGCAAACGACACAGGTCT
>NZ_JAKSYM010000205.1 GCF_022829545.1 Methylobacterium sp. J-030
GGCGGTATCCAGGGCTTTTCGGAGATTTTCAGCCGGGAATTGAGCGCGACGCGAGGTGCGCATCCCTCCCCCCTCTGCGGGGGAGGGTGGCCCCTGCGTCAGCAGGGGTCGGGAGAGGGGAACCCGGTGTCCGGAAAGGGCGCGGCCTTCACACAGCACAGAGCTACGTTCTGCGCCGTCGCTCCCCTCTCCCGACCTCCTTCGGGGGCCACCCTCCCCCGCAGAGGGGGGAGGGAGACGCGCGCCTCTCTCGGCACACGAAGCGGCAGCGTCGACAGCCCTACTCCGCCGCCACCCTTGCTGGTTCGCGCGGCACCTCGGCTTCCCGCTCACCCTCCGCCACCGCCTTCCGCCGGAAGACGCGCATCACCACCACAAAAAACACCGGCACGAAGAACACCGCCAGCACGGTGGCGGTGATCATCCCGCCCATCACGCCCGTGCCGATCGCCTGCTGGCTCTTCGAGGCGGCACCGGTCGCGATGGCCAGCGGCACCACGCCGAAGATGAAGGCCAGCGAGGTCATCACGATCGGCCGGAACCGGAGCGTCGCCGCCTCGATCGCCGCTCGCACCACCGAGGTCCCGGGCTTCCACAGGTCACGCGCGAATTCCACGATCAGGATCGCGTTCTTGGCCGAGAGGCCGATGATCGTGATCAGCCCGATCTTGAAGTACACGTCGTTGGGCATGCCGCGCAGGTGCACCGCCGCCACGGCGCCGATCACGCCAAGCGGGATCACCAGCAGCACCGAGACCGGGATCGCCCAGCTCTCGTAGAGCGCGGCGAGGCACAGGAACACGATCAGCACCGAGAGGGCGAGGAGCAGGGTCGCCTGGCTGCCCGCCTGCTTCTCCTGGTAGGACTGACCCGTCCAGGCGTAGCCGAACCCCTTGGGCAGCTGGAGCATCAGCCGCTCCATCTCACTGATCGCGTCGCCCGACGTGTAGCCGGGGTTCGGCTCGCCGGTGAAGCGCACCGACTGGTAGCCGTTGAAGCCGACGATCTGGCTCGGCCCCATGCCCCATTTCAGCTCCGCGAAGGACGACATCGGCACCATCGTTCCGCCAGCGTTCTTCACCGCGTAGTTGAGGATGTCGGAGGCGTTCATGCGCTGGAGCTGCTCGGCCTGCACGTAGACCCGCTGCATCTTGCCCCGGTTGGGGAAGTCGTTCGGATAGACCGAGCCGAGGTTGAGCTGGATCGTGGCGTTGATGTCCTCGAACTTGACGCCCAAGGCCGCCGCCTTCTCGCGGTCGATCACCAATTCCGCTTGCGGGGTCGGCGGCAGGCCCTCGATCTTCACCTTCTGAAGCACCGGGCTCTGCGAGGCCAGCTTCAGGAGTTGCTCCTGGGCCGAGAGCAGGGCCGCGTAGCCGCGGTTCGCCCGGTCCTGGAGGCGGAACGAGAAGCCGGCCGCGTTGCCGAGGTTGTCGACCGGCGGCGGTTCCTGGGCGTCCACGGTGGCGTCGCGGTAGGCGCTGAGCGCCGCGTTGGTGCCGGCCACGAGGGCGGCGGCCGAGTTCTTCGCGTCGCGCTCACCCCAGGGCTTGAGGGTCACGAAGGCCTGGCTGGTGCTCGGCGCCTGCCCCGAGAACGAGTAGCCGTTGAGCATCGTCACGGTGGCGACGCCCGGTTGCGCCAACAGGTACTCCTCGACCTTGCGCACGGCCTCCTGGGTGCGGTTGTAGGAGGCGCCCGGCGGCGTCTGGATGTCGACGGTGAAGAAGCCCTGGTCCTCCACCGGCAAAAACCCCTCCGGCAGGTTGACGAAGGCGTAGGCGGTGCCGGCCACCAGGGCCAAGTAGACCAGCATCACCCGGCCGGACTTGCGGATGAACGCCGCGGTGCCGCGGCCGTAGCGCGCCGTCTCCCGGTCGACGAACCGGTTGAACATCCCGAACACGCCGCCCTTCGCATGCCCGTGGCCCTTGGCCACCGGCTTCAGGAAGGTCGCGCAGAGCGCCGGGGTCAGCGACAGGGCGAGCAGCGCCGAGAACGCGATGGAGGTCACCATCGCGATCGAGAACTGCCGGTAGATGATGCCCACCGAGCCGGGGAAGAACGCCATCGGCACGAACACGGCCATCAGCACCAGGGTGATGCCGATGATCGCCCCGGTGATCTGCCCCATGGCCTTCTTGGTGGCCTCCTTGGGGGGCAGCCCCTCCTCGTTCATGATCCGCTCGACGTTCTCCACCACCACGATGGCGTCGTCGACCAGGATGCCGATGGCCAGCACCATGCCGAACATGGTGAGCACGTTCACCGAGAAGCCCGCGAGCCACATCACCGTGACCGTGCCCATCAGGGCAATCGGCACCACGATGGTGGGGATCAGGGTGTAGCGGATGTTCTGCAGGAACAGGAACATCACGAGGAAGACCAGCACCACCGCCTCGACCAGCGTGTGCAGCACCTTCTCGATCGAGGCCTCCACCGCCGGGGTGATGTCGTAGGGGATGTCCCACTTCAGGTCCGGCGGGAAGAACTGGGACAGCTCGACCATCTTGGCGCGGATCGCCTTGGCGGTCTCGAGGGCGTTGCCGTCGGGGGCGAGCGTCACCGAGATGCCGGCGGCCGGGCCGCCGTTGAGGCGGGTGGAGAACTGGTAGGCGTCGCCGCCGAGTTCGATCCGGGCGACGTCGCGCAGGCGCACGTTCGAGCCGTCGGGATTGGCCCGCAGCACGACGGCGCCGAACTCCTCGATCGTGCCGAGCTGGCCCTTGACGATGATCGGCACGGTGAGCGCCTGCCGGGTCGGGCTCGGCTGCGCGCCGACCGAGCCGGAGGCGACCTGGACGTTCTGGTTGCGGATCGCGTCGGTCACGTCCGAGGCGCTGAGCGAGAGGCCGCGCAGCTTGTCGGGATCGACCCAGACCCGCAGCGAGCGCTCGGTGGAGTAGAGCGTCGCGCGCCCGACCCCGGGGATGCGGCGGATCTCGTTGATGACGTTGCGGATCAGGAAGTCGCCGAGGCCGACCTCGTCCATCGAGCCGTCCTTGGAGACCAGCGTGATGATGTTGAGTGTGGCGGCCGAGGCCTCCTCCACCAGGATGCCCTGCTGGCGCACCTCGGCCGGCAGGCGCGCCTCCACGCGCTTCAGGCGGTTCTGCACCTCCACGGAGGCGAGCGCCGGGTCGGTGCCGGGCTGGAAGGTGGCGGTGATGTTGACCGAGCCGAACGAGTCGGTGGTCGACTCGAAGTTCATGATGTTGGCCGCGCCGTTCAGCTCATCCTCGATCAGCCGGGTCGTGCCGATATAGAGGCTCTCCACCGAGGCGCCGGGATAGGCCGTCGAGAGGGCGATCGAGGGAGGCGCGATCACCGGGTACTGCGCCACCGGCAGGTTCGGGATGGCGAGCGCCCCGCCCAGGCAGATGAACAGGGCCACCACCCAGGCGAAGACCGGCCGGTCGATGAAGAAGCGTGCCATGGTCGGGGTCTTCCGCGGTCAGTGGCGCTGGGCGGCGGCGGCGCGCTGGCCGGTCTCCGCCTTGTCGCCGGAACTCGGGTCACCCGGTGCGTCGGGGGCCTCGTCGGCGTCGTGCTTCGGGCCGGTCTCGCCGTGGATCGGGGTCTGGTCGAGGGGCTTCACCTTGGCGCCCACGGTGATCTTCTGGAAGCCGTCGACCACGACCCGCTCGCCGGCCTTGAGCCCGGACCGGATCAGCCAGTTCTGGCCGACCACCGGCCCGACCTCCACGGGCTGGCGCATCACGGTCTCGTCGGCGCGCACCACCCAGACCTCGGCGCGGCCGTCGTCGGTGCGCTGGATCGCCTGCTGCGGCACCGCGATGGCGTCGGAATCGATGCCCTGCTTGATCCGCGCCCGCACGTACATGCCGGGAAACAGCTCGTCGTGCGGGTTGGGGAACTGCACGCGCAGGGTCACCTGCCCGGTGCTCGGGTCGGCGGTGACGTCCGAGAACAGCAGCCGGCCCGCCAGCGGGTAGAGGGAGCCGTCGTCCATGATCAGGTGGACGTTGGCGGTGTTCTCCTCCAGCCGTGCCAGCTCGCCGCTGGCGAGGTCCCGGCGCAGGCGGTTCAATTCGCCGACCGACTGGGTGATGTCGACGTAGATCGGGTCGAGCTGCTGGATCGTCGCGAGCGCGCCGGTGGAGCCCGGCTCGATCAGCGTGCCCTCGGTGAGCAGCGCCCGGCCGATGCGGCCGGTGATCGGCGCGCGCACGTCGGTCCAGCCGAGGTTGAGCTGCGCCCGGTCGCGGGCCGCCTTGGCGCCGGCGACCTCAGCCTCCGCCTGCTTCCGGGCGGCGTAAGCGGCATCGTACTGGGCTTGGCTGGCGGTGGCGCGGGCGAGCAATTGCTCCAGCCGGTCGGCCTGCTGGCGGGCGAGCACCAGGGCGGCCTCCTGGCGGGCGAGCACGGCCTCTGCGCTGGCCAGATCGACCTCGAAAGGGGCGGGGTCGATCTTGTAGAGGATATCGCCCTCCTTGACCTGGCTGCCCTGCTCGAACAGCCGCTTCACCACGAGGCCGGAGACCCGGGAGCGCACCTCGGCGATGCGCATCGGCGCGACGCGGCCCGGCAGGTCGCGCAGGTACGGGATCGCCTGGGGCTCGACCTTGACGAAGCCGACCTCCGGCACGGGCGGGGCCGGCGCGGCGGCCTGCTTGGGGTTGCAGGCCGCCAAGGCGAGCAGAAGCGCGGCCGCGGGCAGGAGCGCCGAGGCACGGCGCGGCGACGGGATTCGGGTAGGGAGATTGCGGGTCACGGGTACCGACGCTCCTGAGAACATGCGTCTGCTGGGGCTGGCGCGGAGCGAGGAACCGCGCATCGTCGAGGCGGATCCCGGGACCGGTTCGCGACCGGTCAACCGAGATCAGGACAGGCGCGACCCTCGCCGGCCATCGGGCCGGGGGCGCGCGTCAGGCCAGCCGTGGGGGCCGGTGCAGCGAGCCGTCCGGCGCGGAGGTCGGCGCGGCGTCGGACCTGTAGACGAACGATGCGGAGGCCGTGTGACGGGGCCGCGGAGCCTCGATCGGCGGTCGCGGCAATCCCAGCTCGGTGAGGATCTCGCTGTCGGCGGGGCAGAGGTCGGTGCGGCCCAGGCCCGACCGTTCGGTCTCCGGCTGCGCATCCGATGTTCCCGACAGGACCGCCATCCGGGCGCCCGCGACGGCGCAGGCCGCTCCCTCCGCCGGCGCGGCCCCGGCCGGCGCAGGCATGGCGAAGACGGCCGCCATCGCGAGGACGAGCAGCGTCAGCACGGCGAGGCCCCGGGCGAGGCGGTCCGGCGAGACCGCGACGCGGCGGGCCAGGAGGGCGACGGATCGGATCACGAACGCGAGATAAGCATGGCCGTCGCCGGGTTCAATCACCCACGGCGTCGCGGCGCGTCGATGGGGTCCGTGCGCGCGTGTTGCGCGAACATCACAACCATCAAGGGAAGTGTCCGTCCGGGAGATCTGGCCTCAACCTCGCCGCGAAGTCCGGGCGGGTTCGCCGCAAGACCGGGCCCGCGCCGCTGAAGCAGGGCCCGTGGCAGACAAGGACGAAGACCATGTCGAGACGGATCGCGCTGCTCGGGCTCGCCGGGCTGCTGCTCGGGAGCGCCCCCGCTTCGGCGAACCCGCTGGACCGGGGCCCGATCGCGGATTTCCTCAATGTCTTCCGCAGCCAGGCGATCCCCCGCGAGACGGTGGCGTGGACCGGCACGGAGAAGCCCGGCACGATCGTGGTCTCGACCCGCCAGCGCCGGCTCTACTACGTGCTGGGCGGCGGCGCGGCGGTCCGCTACGGGGTCGGGGTCGGCCGGCAGGGTTTTTCGTGGTCCGGCACCAAGACCGTCACGATGAAGAAGGAATGGCCGGACTGGCGCCCGCCGCAGCAGATGCTGGCCCGCCGCCCGGACCTGCCGCGCTACATGGCGGGCGGCCAGGACAACCCGCTGGGCGCCCGCGCCCTGTATCTCGGTTCCTCGCTCTACCGAATCCACGGCTCGAACGAACCCGAGACGATGGGCGCTGCGGTCTCGTCGGGCTGCATCCGCATGACAAACAAGGATGTGGTCGACCTGTACGATCGCGCCCAGGTCGGCACCAAGGTGATCGTGCGCGACTGACTGTGCCGAGCGGGACGTTTGTCGGCGGGAGCGGGTAGCGTGTCGGCCTGGGCGCGCGACGCTTGCCGGCACGCGCCCGGGCCAGCCCGATCCTCGAGTTCCGCCTCCGAATGCGTGACGGGCGCCCGAGGCATCGAGTCCGCGCCGGCAGTATCGACCCTCCTCGGAGTGGACGCCCGAGACCGCAGGCCGTGCCGGATGATGCCGATCACGCCGAGCGGAAGGGATCCGGGCGGCCGAGGCCGAGAGTGACGTCGCTCGCGAAACCTCGGACGGCTTGGCCGTCCTCGCTTTTGGCCCCGGGTCCCGCACGATCTGCCGGACCAGACCGGTCGCCCGCTCAGCACGGTGTCGTCGCTCAACACGGACGGTGATCACCGCCGCCTGCGCGACCACGTGCTGACCGACCTCGCTCGGCGCAGTCGGAGGGGGCCCTTCAGCCGCGCGACCGCGTCGCGCAAGGCCCGGTTGTCGTCCGTCAAGGCGCGGACCTGACCGATCAAATCGACCACGAGCCCACGAAGTGCGCTCAGCGGGAGGGCATCCGAGCCAGCGGGATTCGGCACCGCCATGCCGAGTATTGAATCACGCCGCGGCCGACCCGTAAAACGCCACCGCCCGGATATCTGGCCCGGTTACGCCCTGCGCTCGGTAAGTCCTCGCTCTCGGGTTGCTTCTTGTGGTGCCTGACACTACCTGCCCTCTCTGCGAGGTGGTCAATGGTCGCGCCAGCGAGGTCTCTGTCCGTCGTGGCCTTCGCCTTTGTGGCCGGGGTGGCCAGCACAAGCGCGTTCATGTCTGGCGGCGATGCCCGCAGGGATCCCCCGAGGGCGTCGCCCGCGCCCTCCCTGACCGAGCGCTTGCGGGCCGAAGCCCACGGACAGTCGCTGCCCTGGTCGGATCCGCCCAAGGCCGGTATGCCTCCGGCGCCGGCGAAGCTTACCTTCACACCCGGTCCGACGGAACCGCCCGTAGACAGCGCCAAGGTCGCCGCGGATGGGCAGAGGAGTCCGGTTCCGCGGGCCGGGCCCGCGCCTGTGCATCTGCCGGATGAGGACAGCAGCCGTCCTCAGACGAGGCTCGCCGAGCGGGATCCGCGTGGTCGCGCGGTGTCGGATTTGCAGGGAGTCCGCCCCGAGTCCCGGGCGAGTTCCGGGCGCGCCCTTGACGAGAACAGCGGGCATTCCCGGGCTCGGGTCGCCGACATGGCTGGCCCTGCGTCCAAGCCCTATCCCGCCCTACCCCGGAACCTGCCCGCGCTGGATGCCGTCAACCGAGCCCGGCCGGCCGGGTGGCAGCCCGAGCACAGCCGTCCGCGCGCGACCGCCCCCAGCCCCGCCAGATCGGTGCGCCTGGCCGATCGCGACGTCCGCGACGCGGACGTCGCCCTGCCACGCCGCGCCCGTCAGGTTCGCGCTGAGGCACCCGACCAACCGTTCGAGGATGGGCCGCGCGGGAGTCCACGCCGGAGCGTCGCCGCTTCGGACGGGCTGATGCGTTGGCTCTCCGGGACGGGCGGCCGTTTCTAGAGCCGCGACCGTTCGCGTTGCGATCGGGCGCGGCTCCAAGCCTTTGTTTCACCGCGCTCCCCAACGCCGAACCGGCGTCCACTTCGGCCGAGAGCGCTCCGAGCGTTACCTGCCCAGGAGTTCTGTGCATGCCGAGACCGTCCCTTCCGCTGCTCTGCGCCGGCCTCGTCCTGGGTTCGTCCCAGGCCTGGGCACTATCGGGCACGGAGATGCAGCGGCGGACGGCCGCCATCGCCGAGCGCTATCTGGCGATCTGGTCGTCGAACGACGGCGGCGCGGTCGCGGGCGTGCCGTACATGTACGGGCCGACGGTGCAGTTCTACGGGCGACCCTATACCCAGGGGCAACTCGTCAACGAGAAGCGGGCCGCGATCCGCCAGTGGCCGCTACGCCGGTACGCTATCCGGCCCGGGACCCTGCGCGTGATCTGCAACGTGCCCCAGTCGAAATGCGCCGCGCGTTCCATCATCGATTTCACGGTGGCCAATCCGGCCCGGGGCACGCGCAAGGCGGGCTCAGCCCGGTTCGACCTCGGCGTCAGCTACGCGGGCCGGCGGCCGCGCATCCTGTACGAGGGCGGAAGCCTGGGGCGCCGCCGGGAGGGGTGAGCCCGAGACGGGCGGCCGATCCGTGGCCTGCCCGTGCGTTCTCCATGGGCGACCCTGAGCGGTCGCCATGCGGCGGCTGCCTCGAGCGATCACGCGAGCTATGCCGGCGGCCGCGCTCGCCGCCACCGCGTGTTCGCCGTGCCTGGCTCAACGCCGGCCTGGAGGCCGACGCCCAACGGCGGCGGGCAAGCCCGTGAACACCTGTTCCCCCGACTGCCGGACCAGGGCGCGAGACGACGCCTGCGAGACGTATGCCGATCCCGGGCGGGAGCACCTGTTCTTCGACAGGTGCATGGGGCGATAGCCGGCATGCGCGCCCCGCAAAAGCGTTGAACCGGCTTGACCCGGCGCGCGTGGGGCTGCCTCTCGCGCGGACCGTCCGGTCAGGCCATGCGGTCGAGACATGCGCGTGCGCGGGTCGGCAAACGGCAGGTCTCGGAGTGGACCTTCCGCGGGATCGGCACGTTGATCGGGATGAACGTTCAGCCATCCCCCGCGCCGGACCGCGCCCGCCTCGCCCTCACGGAGGCCGCTCTCGCGGCCGCCGATAGCCTGTGGCGGTCCGAGATGCGTCGAAACTACGGACCGGACGGGGTGCTGACCTACGCCTTCTCGCCGGAAGGACAGGGCGGACTCGGTACGCCACTTCGGCGGAGCTACGAGGCCCGCCGCGTGGCGATCGCGTTGTGGCGCCACGAACGGCATCGCGCGCCCCGGTTGCCATGATCGCCCCCGCGCGCGCCTTCGCGTCGGTTTTCTCCGGGTTCGCGAGGGTGCTGGAGGGCTCGGGATGACCACGATGAGCCATTCCGACCGCGGCCGATCCCTCTACGCGAGCCCCAACGGCGATGACTGGCAGCTGCTGCTCGAACCCGTGACGGGGCAGTGTTTCGTCCGGCATACAGGCAACATTTCCTCGGGCGGACACGTGACGGATATCGACCTTGCCTCGTTCCTGGCATCCGGCCGCAACGGGCCTGAGCATCAGGCGCTCTGGCGACTGATCGGTACACTTGTCGATATTGCATAGGCTGCGGGCCCGATGGCCCGTCGACCGTAGGCCATGCGTAACGGGTGCCGTCGACGATCGTGCAGCCGAACGCGGCTTCCGCGGAGGCGAACCCGCGAAAACTCAGAGGCCGCGTTGCAGGGCAAATATTTCGCGGACGGCGGGGTGCAAAGCGCGCGTTTAAACTATGTGGTTGTGATTTCCACGCCAGTGGCGTATAGATGATTCATCGATTTTAGGCCAGATATTCGGCCGTATCGCCTCAACAGGGCGAGCGCTCTGCATCTTTCCCATTTTCGACGATCAGCGGCCGGGCGCGTGCGATCCATGCGCCCGACCAAATTTGTTTGTCTGCACTGATATGGAATACCCATGACCATCGGCACCGTTAAATGGTTCAACGATACCAAAGGCTTCGGCTTCATCCAGCCGGATGATGGCGGCAAGGACGTCTTCGTCCACATCTCGGCCGTCGAACGCGCCGGCATGCAGGGCCTGAACGAGGGCCAGAAGATCTCCTACGAGATGGAGACCGACCGCCGTACCGGAAAGCAGTCGGCAGGCAGCCTCCAGGCCGCTTGAGGCCCGCGCGTCCGCTCGCGGCGCGCTTCGAGGCCGTTCCCATCGTGGAACGGCTTCATCCATGTCTCGCCACCGAGGCCGTGCTCCGGTGGAAATCAGGAGTCTCTGTGAATCCCTTCAAAGCCGACCAATTCGTCACCCGCCTCGAAGCGACGGCCAAGGCCCGGGCGGCCACGTTGGCCTTGTTCCGGGCGCGCCCGGCGGCCAATGATCCGGTCGTCCTTGCCCAGGAGGCGGCGCGGCGTGCCGTCGTTCAGGCGCGTGACGTGCGGGCAGCCGCCCGACAATCGGACCGTCTCGCCGCTGAGGCAGAGCGTGAGGTCGCGGCCCAGGCCGAAGCGGCACGTCTCGCGGCCGAACGCGTCCGCGAGGCATCCGAGAAGGCAGAGCGGCAGGTGGCCCTCGTGGCCGAGCAGAAGGCTGCGCGCGACGCGCGTTTTGCGGCCCGCAAAGCGCGCGCCCGCCGGTAGTCGAGCCAATCCGACGAGCGCCATCATTTTGGAGGACGCCCCATGTCTCACAAGTACAAGATCGGTCAGCACGTCCGGCAGTTGGGTCTCAGCTATGCCGGCCAGAAGAGCATCGTCGACGGCCTGTTCGAGGTGGTCCGCCTCACACCGGATGATCGTGCCGGCGAGCCGACCTACCGGATCAGATCCGCGGGCGGCGAGCGGGCCGTGCGCGAAGGCGAACTCGTCCTCGCCTCCTGAACGGTCCGGCCGGTCGGCCTGCGGGGCACACGACGGCGTTCCGAAACGCGCGTCGGATGGGACCGCAGGCTTCCGGAGATTCCGGGGCGTGCGCTACCACCGTCGCACGCCCGGCGTACGATCCCCCGGTGTACGATCCCTTATACGATCCCTTGGCTTCGCGCCGGGCGGCCGTCAGGCGCCCAGCACGCGCCGCGGGTCCCCAGCCTCAAGCGTCAGGCAGACCGCCGCCCGATTCGTGAACGGACGGTGGCGCTCCGGCTCAAGATGGCGCATAGCCCCACGATCCCTCCGCGCAATCCCGTGCCCTGGGCGACGAAGCGGAGGCCAAGATGGCACGCGAATTCACGACCGGCAAAGCGCAGGCCGTCACGCCTGAAGACTTCAACGAGCGGGTAAAGCGACTCCTGGCCGGCAAGCCAGAGCCCTTCAAACCCGAACCGAAGGCCAGGAATTTCAAGACCAACAGGCTGCCGCAGAAAGCCTGACGACGCGTCCCCGGCGTCCGCCGGATTGCGGACGCCGATCCGGTTTCCTCCGGGACTCGCGGGAGCCGACGGTACGATGCGCCCGGTCGGCGCACCGGGCAGGAGGGTGCACGGCGGAGTGCAGCGACGCGACAGCGAGGGCCGGTCGATCACCAGCGAAACACGTCTCTGCGATGGCGGACGAGAAGCGGCACCGAGATCGGCCGCGACCCCGGTTTCGGATCGATCCTGCGGTCCCTGCACGCTGTGCTGCCGGGTCCTGGAGATCCAGGTCCTCGGCAAGCCCGCGGGAATCCTTTGCCGACACAACACCGGAACGGGATGCGGGATCTATCGCGAACGCCCGGAGATCTGCGCCCGGTGGCATTGCCTCTGGCGCAGGGTCGGCGCGCTGCCGGACGCGCTCAGGCCGGATCGATCCGGCGTGATATTCTCGTTGGATAGCCGCCCCCCGGCGGCCGACGCGCCGGAGGGGGCCTGTATCGTCGGTCGCGCCGTGGGTGACCCCCAAGATCTCGACCGACCGGAGACGGTCGAAGGGTTCGCGATGTTCGTTCGCGAGGGATCCTTGCCGGTGTGGAAGGTATCCGGGCGCGCCGCGACCCTGCTGCATCCGGGCCTGCAGCTTCCGCCGCCGTGAGGGTCTGCCGGCAGCGCGGGCGCCGGAGGCTGTCCCTGTGCTGATCCGCAGGCGAACCGATGCGGGATTGGATCGTGATCCGGGGAGCCCGCCTCCTCACCCCCGCCGATCCCGCGGAAGGTCGAACGGGACGGTCATACGAAGCCCGAGGATCGGCGAGATATGTTACGAAGTCCGTCAGGGAGCGTCCTTCGCGGACCGATCAGGAGAAGTCGATGCCCGTCATCCGGTGGCTGATCTCCAAAACGATCCACTTCTTTCTCGGTAGCGCGCACGAGCGCAGATCCAATGCGATCGCCAAGCAGAAGGAAGACGGAACATTCGAGGGCACGTCCGCGGGCAAGGCCCACAATTTCGAAGAACAATATGCGGCGGCTGTGCGGCTCCTCAGGACACGGATCGATCAGGATTTCCCTGATACCTACTATGCACGGCTCAGCTCGGGCCGAAACAGCGCCTACGATTACGGACAGGACCGCGCCGTCGCCATCGACACCATGTCGATCGCCATAGCGATGGCGCTGCGGAACGGCGCCACCGTTCAGCAGGCCGCCATGGCCGGCGCAGCGAGCATCGGCATCTGATGTGAGACGGGTGGCGCACCGCGCTTCGCCTGCCGGTTCGGTCCGATCGTCGTCCTCCGGCGAGCGACCCGAGCAGCGAAGCGACTGCGGCGGGGCGTTTCAGCGCGGCCGTCCGTCAGAGGGGCCGCGCGGGGGAGGCGTCAGGCCCTCAACCCGCAGTTTCAGCCGGGTGGTTCGGATCGCCTCCACGGTCCGCCGCGGAACATCCCGGGCGATGCCGTCAGCTTCAAGACCTGTGCGTTCATCGATCAACGGCCTTCGCGCCTGAAGGCCGGGATGCTGCGCCCTGCGGACGACCTTCGTGATCGGCTTCCGCATCACCGGGCACATCCGCGGCCGACCGGGGACTGCCATGCGCAGCGATTGTGGAGGTCGAGCGTCGCCTCAGCCTCGGCCGGCGGTTTTCATGGCCGCCGCGACGGTCCCCTTCGTCGAGGGCGCCGCCGCGTTGGTCTTGGGCACGGGCTGCTTCGGCTTTTTGGTTTCCCGGTTTCCGCGCTTCTTTTCCGTTGCCATGATTTCGCTCCTCGATCCGCCTGATAGAGTCGATACGACCGTCTTCACCCCTCCGTCGTCGGCTGATCCGCCAGTACCCGGATCGTGGTCGCGATCGGGAAGTCGAACGTGCCGAGTACGGCGACGAGGCGGTTGCTGGCCCAGAGTTCCGCACGGTGCCCCGCGATCAATTCCTGTGCCTGCCGCGTGGCGTCACCGTCGTCGCGGGCCGTGATGATGCAGGTCGCGACCACGCCACCGCTCGGGGCGAGCCGATGGACCTGATAAGTGCGGCGCGCGTGCCGTGAGCGGGGTTTGGCGGGGAAGTTGATGAGGTCTGCCACGCGCGCCTGTCCGTTGCAGGCGGGGGCTTGAACCCTCAGTCACCGGAGCCTGGATCAGCCGATCCGGTGATGCCGATACTCTGCGCCTTCGCGATCGACAAAGATAGCCCCGATGGGGACGCGTGTTCCCGCAGCCTGCCAAGGCCTTGGTACCCACATCGGCAGGCGAAGGACGTGCCGGTACCGAGCGGGCGGCGCAGCCGGCGCGAGGTGCTTGATGTCCGCTCAGCAACGCAGCGCACGGGAGCCCCCCTTCGAGGCCCGCTGGCGCGGACACCTTGTGATGCCGGGGGCGAGTGGGATCACCCAATGACGCCGACCACAGGTAACCGTCGTGGACTGTGTTGCGACACGAGCGCGGGCGGCTTCGAGGCCTCGCCGTGATGGCGACGCGGGCGATTGTTGAGACCGTCGCCGCCGACATGCCGCCGCGCACGGACGACGAGCGCTCCGCCGAGGCGCGCACGGATCGACGCGGCGTCGGCGGAGCGGCCGGCCCGATCAGGCTAAAATGTCCGCGATCAGATGGCGGTTCGCGCGGATGGACGCGATGGTCCGGTCGATCTCGCGCAGAAGGAGTTCCGCGGCGGCACGGGTCTCCGGACTATCGAGCCGGCCAGCGACGATCCGTGCCTGTTGCGCACGACGCAGCTCGGCCTTGGCAAGGTCCTGTTCCGCCTGCGCGAGTATCTCCCGGAGGTAGGCGTCGGGCGGTGTCGGCATGGTGGGTAGCAGCGCCCTGTCGATGATATTACCTCCGCCGCGCGACCCGGTCACGGGCAACGCGTCTCGATTGAGCCGGTAGATCAGACGGTGAAGATCTGCAGGAGGGCTCCGAGACTCCCTAATGCCGCGGTGCTGATCCCGGAGACGAGGATGATATCCCCGCTCGCGATATGCTGCGACACCGGCGCAAAACGGTAGGCTGCTGACGTCAGCGCGACGCCGAACAGAGCGATCGCCAGAGCGACGGCCATCAGGAATGTCATCGGGATGATCCTTGTCCGCCAGCGGCGGGACTGACCATCGCGCGGATATGTACAACGTGGGAAATAGAAGAAATATCCATCTGCAAACGACAAGATTTCGAATGATCGAAATTCTTGGCGATCCGAAGCGAAACAGCCGCTCTTCACGATGAAATCACCTCTGGTCGTCGAGCAGCAGACCTGTGGCCCGCGTGAATGCCTCACCGTCGTGCAACGCCGTCACGCTTGAACAGCCCAATCAGGGCGGACGGTCACGCAGGGCGATCCGAGCTGCGCCGAGACCGGTGATGGCGGCGGGCGGCTCTAAGCCTTTGTTGCGACGCGCGCTCTTGCGCCGAACCGGTGTCGGATTCGGCGCAGGAGCGCTCGAACGCATCGGCGCTGGGGCCCCAGCGGGGACGCGTTGCCCTGGCTACCCCGTGGGCACGGCCCAGCATCCAATCATAAGGTTGGCACTTTCAGGCGGCGAGTGCTAACGGTGGGTCGATCGAGCGGCGGCGACAGTCCCGCCGTTATCTGTCCCGCGACAGCGCCAACCATGTCGGTTGGATCTCGCTTGGGAACGATCAGGATCTTACGATGAACTTCCGTCCGCTGCACGACCGCGTGGTGCTCCGTCGCATTGAAGGCGAGGAGAAGACCAAGGGCGGCATCATCATCCCCGATACGGTCAAGGAGAAGCCGCAGGAGGGCGAGGTCGTCGCCGCGGGACCGGGCGTGCGGGACGAGGCGGGCAAGATCATCGCGCTCGAGGTCAAGGCCGGCGACCGCGTCCTGTTCGGCAAGTGGTCCGGCACCGAGGTCAAGATCGACGGTCAGGACCTCCTGATCATGAAGGAATCCGACATCCTGGGCGTCATCGCCTAACCCGGCTCAAGCCGCTCAGAACCGCGCGACGATCCGCCCTTCGAGGCGCCCGCTGGGGCGCGCCTCGGGGCCAAACGACAGATGATGAGGTCCCAACCATGTCCGCCAAAGACGTCCGCTTCTCGGTCGATGCCCGCGATAAGATGCTGCGCGGCGTCGAGCTGCTCGCCAACGCGGTGAAGGTGACGCTCGGTCCGAAGGGCCGCAACGTCGTGATAGAGAAGAGGTTCGACGCCGCGCGCATCACCAATGACGGCGTGACCGTCACAGAGGAGATCCAGCCCGTCCACAAGCTCGCTGACGTAGCCGGCCAGATGGTGCGTGAAGTGGACTCCAACGCGACCGCGCGCGCCGGTGCAGACCCCACCACCGCGGCGGTCCCCGCCGCCGCCATCGTCCAGCAGCCCGTGCTCG